>CAVTZO010000020.1:0-48367 GCA_963739145.1 uncultured beta proteobacterium | reverse complement strand
TAGCCCGATCCTTGCCAACATCTACCTGCACGAGCTTGACGTCGAAATGCGCCAAGCCGGGTTGGCGATGGTGCGCTACGCCGATGATGCCGTGGTGCTGTGTCGCAGTCAGGAGGAGGCCGAATCCGCGCTCGCCCGAATGAGTGCTTGGGTGAGCGCGAACGGTCTGGCGCTCAATCCCAGCAAGACCCACGTTGGGGACTGCCGGGTCATGGGCCAGGGATTCGAGTTTCTGGGGTATCGATTTGCAGCGGGCCAGCGCCGGGTACGCAAGAAGAGTCTGATGGCGTTACGGGATAAGGTCCGGGCCCACACGCCTCGCAATCGCGGCCAATCCATCGCGTGCGTGGTTGCGACGCTCAATCCCGTCTTGCAAGGCTGGTATGGCTACTTCCAACACGCCCATCGGTACACGTTCTCCTCAGTCGACGGCTTCGTTCGTCGCCGATTGCGGGCCATGCTGCGCAAGCAGAAGCACCGACCGGGCCAGGGACGATGCCTCCACGATCACGTCCGATGGCCGAATTCCTTCTTCGCCGACCTTGGGCTGTTCACGATGTCCGATGCCCATCGCCTGGCGCGCCAATCCCGATGTGGAAACAACTGACTGGAGAGCCCGTCGCGGGAGAACTGCACAGCGGGTTCGGAGGGAGGGGACGGCGGTAGCCGTTCCCTACCCCTATCCCACGACCCAGACCGGCTGTCTCGATTCGCGCAAAGCGACAAGGCCCGCCCCTCGGAAGCGGACATAAACCGCCGGGAGCGTTTTGCCACGACCTGGACCACAGCGGGCATACCGGATTCTGGAAAGCGGCAGCGGATTCTGTAAGCCGGAAGTGCTAGCTAGCCCGCGCTACTTTCACTTTTCAGACTCAACGCATGGCGTAATTATTTCTGGCTGGATTGAGTCGAGCGAGTCCTATTCGGGTTTCGAGAATTATTGGAAGCGCCAGAGGGATGCTTGGCACGAACACGGGCTGCCCGAACCGCAGAATGAAATCAAATCTCACGTCGGTGGATGGGAACTGGTCGCTTATGACTTGGCGCTGCCGGTCGGCAGCGACGCCCAAATACGACCGGAGTGGGTACAGGACGGAACGTGGATCGATCTTCACATATCGGCGGGTGGAAAAGAACCAATTGAAGCGCTCCGGGAGACGGCGATGAAATTGCTCAGGGAAGTCAGGGTAACTTCCGCTCCTTAGCACTGGACTAGCGCGGATTTCCACGGAGGCGAGTTCGCCTAAGTTGCGGCCGGATTCGCGAGTTCCCGTTAAAGCAACGCGGGCGTACGCACATCGGGTGCAACCTGACGATCGCCCGCAATGCTGACTTCCGCGTGCAGCTCCTTTTTGGCCGACAGTGAAGTTCGCCAATGAAGGGTCTTTCACCGCGGAGTTGACCGCTTTGCATAGGTTAGCGCCCGTCGCCGCCATTGGCTACGAATGCCAGCCATACATTTCCCGCCGCGTCTTAGCAGACTTCGGTCTGCTCGGCCGTCTCGAGGGGTCGTCGACGTCGATGCCAGCGCTCGTTAGACCAGCGCCGGCCGCGCCGTAAGTGACAGCATTTCCGCGGTCGTGACTTGTGAGCGGGCGTCAGCGATCAAGCTACGCTTTCGCAGCGTGTAATCTTCCGCTGTGGGGTTGCAATGACACGCTTTCCGTCAGCCTGCGCTGCCCGCCGAAGCGCGTTGGCCCGAGCGGCATCTGAAGTGAATCGCCCATGCAATCGACCTCGACTTTCTCGAGCGATCGCCGGCGGGTGACGCTGGCCGGCTTGGCCGCGGGGCTGCTGGTGCATCCTGCGTTCCTCCACGCCGCAAGCGCATCGGTGGATCTTCCGGTCGAAGTCGCCGGTGTTGCGATTCCGCGTTCGGACCTGGCGCGCCGTGCGGTCGCTTTTGCGCGCGATGCCTGCCCCGAATTCTTGTTCAACCATTGTCTGCGCACGTACGTGTTCGGAACGCTGCTGCTCAAAAGCGAACCGGGCGCCTGCCGGACCGATGACGCGTTCGTCGCCGCGCTATTGCACGACCTCGGACTGCTGCCGAAGTTTGCGAGTACCAGGAACTCCTTCGAGATCGATGGGGCCAGCGCTGCGGAGGAGTTCATGCGTTCGCGAGGCGCGGCAGCGGACGATTCCGACATCGTCTGGCACGCCGTGGAGATGCACGATGGAAAATGGGCTTTGACCCAGCGTCAGGGCCCTGAGGCGATGCTCGTCGCACTCGGCGCAGGGGCCGACGTGGTCGGCTTCGACTCCGCCGAGATCGACCGCAGGAAAGTTGCCGAGACGCTCAGCGCGTTTCCGCGCTTGCAGTTCAAGCGGCGCTTCACGGATCTGCTGAGCGACCACTGTCGACGGAAGCCCACCTCGCAACGCGCCACCTGGCTCGAAGGGCTGTGCCGCGAGCACGCTCCCGGAGCCTGGGGCGATACCGTCGAGCAGGCCATCGAGAGCGCCCCGTTTCCCGAGTGAGCAGAACGTGTCTTCCTGGTCGATGCTGAAACGAAGAAAAATGTGGAAACCGGGGAGGCGGTCGAATGGTGCTGTGGAGGCGTCCGGTGTGCACTCCCACGCGAGGGTCTCCTCGACGTCTTCGATTCATCTCCACGTCGGGGACGTGGACGAGGCGTTCGCGCAGCTGGTGAGCGCCGGCGCCTCGGTCGTTCGACCGCTGGCCATTCGCGAAAGTCCGAAAACCGCGACAACCAGGCGCGGTTCGGTCTAGGCTAAGCGATCGAATCCAAACTGCGCCTGTTGCGCAAAAAAGGAGGCGACATGTCGGATCACCCGAAGGATCGCGAACCCGCCGATCCGTTCCTGAAGGACCCCTCCCGACGCGAGTTCATCGCCGTTTCCGCGTTCGCGAGCCTGGCCGCCTACGGTGGCGTGGCGGCTGCGGCTGGGACTGAGGTTGTCGCGAAGGATGTCGTCATCACGACTTCCGATGGCAACTGCGACGCCGCATTCTTTCATCCGGCCACTGGCAGGCACCCGGGTGTGCTGATCTGGACCGACGCTTTCGGTCTGCGACCGACCTTTCGCGATCTGGGCGAGCGCCTGGCCGCGCAGGGCTACGCGGTCCTGGTACCGAATCCGTTCTATCGGGTGTCAAAGGCGCCCGTCTACACGGAGACCGAGGTGTCCTCGTTCGATTTTCAGAATTCCGCCCAGATGGCGAAGCTCAAGCAATTCATGGGTTCGCCCACGGCACCGGGCGCGGCCGAAGGCGACGCCAAGGTTTTCGCGGCGTTTCTGGATGCACAAGCGCAGGTGAACCCGGCCGTGAAGCTGGGCACCCAGGGCTACTGCATGGGCGGCCCGTTGGTACTGAGGACCGCGGCCACCGTAGCCGATCGGATCGGCGCCGGGGCCAGCTTCCATGGCGGCGGCCTGGTGACCGACAAGCCCGACAGCCCGCATCTGCTGGCGCCCAAGATCAAGGCCCGCCTGTACATCGCGATCGCGTCCAACGACGACGAGCGACAGCCCGACGCAAAGGACAAACTTCGCCAGGCTTTCGCTGCAGCCAAAGTGGCGGCCGACATCGAAGTCTATGCGGGCGCTCGGCACGGATGGTGCGTCGCCGACATGCCCCAGCAGAACAGCCAGCCGATCTACAGCAAGGCCGATGCGGAGCGTGCCTGGAGCAAGCTGTCGAGTCTGTACGAAACGGCTTTGGTGTCGTAGCGCGGAGAACGGCGCTCGGCGAAGTTGTTACGATGAGGGGCTGCGCAGCACCTGCCGCGCGGCGCCCAGCGCAATCAGACAAACGTGCCCCCGATACCTGCCTTAGAGACCCGCTCGGCACCCATCCAAGCGCCCGATTTGCCTGGCGACGCCGCCGCATTCTCATATCGCCCCACGCGTGCGCTGACCGGCTATCGACCTTACTGGGCCAAGCGTCTCGGTCCCGCGAAATTCCTGCCGATGAGCCGCCCTGAGATGGACGAGCTCGGTTGGGACAGTTGCGACGTGATCATCGTGACCGGCGACGCGTATGTCGATCATCCGAGTTTCGGCATGGCGCTGATCGGACGCGTGCTCGAGGCGCAGGGCTTTCGGGTTGGAATCATCGCCCAGCCCGACTGGCGAAGCGCCGAAGCGTTCCAGGCGCTCGGGCGGCCAAACCTTTTCTTTGGCGTCACCGCCGGGAACATGGATTCGATGATCAACCGCTATACCGCGGACCGCAAGATGCGCAGCGATGATGCCTACACGCCGGGCGGCCTGGGCGGCCGGCGTCCGGACCGCTGCGCGCTGGTCTATGCGCAGCGCTGCCGCGAGGCCTTTGGCGACGTCACGGTGGTCATGGGCGGGATCGAGGGTTCCCTGCGACGCATCGCCCATTATGACTACTGGCAGGACAAAGTGCGCCGCTCCATCGTGGTCGACTCCAAATGCGACCTGCTGATTTACGGCAGCGCCGAGCGCGCCATCGTTGAAATTGCCCACCGCCTCGCCGCGGCCGAGCCGGTTCAGCAGATCTGCGACGTGCGCGGCACCGCCTTCGTGCGGCGCCAGTCCCAGCCGGGCTGGTTCGAGATCGATTCGACTTCAGTCGACGATCCACACGCGACCCAGCCGGCCGCCGCCCACGCGTACCCCGATCCCTACCAGACCACGTCGGAGCGTGCCGCCAGCAATTCCTCGCGCTGCGATCGTGACACGCAGTCGACCGTGGGGTGGATGCCCGTGGCCTTGACGCCTTCTTCCTTCAGCGACAGGCGACGCCCGCCACCGCGCGATCACACCGTAATCCGTTTGCCGAGCTTCGAACAGGTGCGGGCCGACCCGGTCCTGTATGCGCACGCGAGCCGGGTTCTGCATCTGGAGACGAACCCCGGCAATGCCCGGGCGCTGGTCCAGGCTCACGGTGAGGGGCCGACCGCAAGGGATGTGTGGCTCAATCCGCCGCCGATACCGCTATCGACCGCGGAAATGGACGCGGTATTTGACCTCCCCTACGCGCGCGCGCCGCATCCGAGCTATGGCGACGCCGACGGTCCGAACAGGATTCCCGCCTGGGAGATGATCCGCTTCAGCATCAATATCATGCGCGGATGCTTCGGAGGCTGCACCTTCTGTTCCATCACGGAACACGAAGGCCGCATCATCCAGAGCCGCAGCGAGGAATCGATCCTGCGCGAGATCGAGACGATCCGTGACCAGGTCAAGGGTTTCACCGGGGTGATCTCCGACCTGGGCGGACCGACCGCCAACATGTACCGGATCGGCTGCAAGTCGCCGCAGATCGAGGCCGCGTGCCGCAAGCCGTCCTGCGTCTATCCGAAAATCTGCCAGAACCTGGTGACCGACCATGGACCGCTCATTGACCTGTACCGCCGCGCGCGGGCGATTCCGGGCGTCAAGAAGGTCCTGATCGGATCGGGCCTGCGCTACGACCTGGCACTGGAGTCGCCGCAGTACATCCGCGAGCTGGTGCGGCACCACGTCGGCGGCTACCTGAAGATTGCCCCCGAGCATACCCAGGATGGCCCCTTGAGCATGATGATGAAGCCGGGGATCGGCTCCTATGACCGTTTCCAGCAGCTGTTTCAGAAATTCAGCGCCGAGGCGGGAAAGAAGCAATATCTGATTCCGTATTTCATCGCCGCGCACCCGGGCACCACCGACGAAGACATGATGCATCTGGCGGTCTGGCTCAAGCGCAACGGCTTTCGTGCCGACCAGGTGCAGACGTTCTATCCCGGCCCCATGGCGACGGCGACCGCGATGTACCACAGCGGCAGGAATCCATTGAAGAAGGTGACCCGCGCCAGCGAGAGCGTCGACATCGTCCGCGGGGAGCGACGCCGACGGCTGCACAAGGCGTTCCTGCGTTACCACGACCCGAAGAACTGGCCTTTGTTGCGCGAAGCCCTGCAAGCCATGGGACGCGCCGATCTAATCGGCAACGGCAAGCAGCACCTGGTGCCCCGTTACCAGCCGGCCATCGCGGACGGCTATCAGAGCTCGCGGCGCAAGAACTCCACGGCGGCCGGCAGCCGCGTCTCCCCGGTCACGCGCGGGCGCATCCTTACCCAGCACACCGGTCTGCCACCGCGCGCCGGCGTGCAGGCAACGGCTGCACCCGCCTCGCGCAAGAGGGCATCGCATCGGGGTAGCGCCTGATTTCGCCGCGCCTGCAAGCCCACTGTTCGCGACCATAAACGGCCGCCGTCATTGGCGGGCCTAAGAGCGAAATTGAACACTCGAAATCGACCAATTCCCCGATTGGGGTAGTCCTGTTTGCGTCGAACATTCATGGGGTTAGGAACGGTCGCCCCACTGCAAGACGTCGCGGGGATGACTTTCCGCTCGGCGGTTGCACTGGTCACTGACAACTGATCTTCAATGGTCTGCTCCACCCGCACCGAGAGGTGCTGCATACCCATCCCATCCGATGGTTGCGCGCAGTTGCTCCGTGCACGCTGACGCGCGCCTGTGCCTCTGGGTGATCGTTCCAGCCCTTGCGGTCACACTCGCCATGCCGCTGCGCGCCGACGAACTTCCGCAGTGCCGCATGAAAGCAGTGGCCTTGTACGACTTCGCGTACTACACGGTCTGGCCAAAAAGAAACGCGGGGTCTCTGCGGGTATGTGTACTTGGCGAAGCGCAATCGGGAGAGAACCTCGATGGCCTGCGCAGCTGCGATCTGGGTTCGCATCATGTCAGCGTGAGCCATCGTGCCTCGGTGGTGGAGCTTGACGATTGCCAGGTTCTGTACGTGGCGAGGTCGGAAGCCGGAGCAATGGCAGATGTGGTCAAGGCACTGCACGGACGGCCGGTTCTGACCGTGGCCGACAGCCCGGGCGCCACGCACGAGGGAATCATGATCAACATGGCCATCATCGACCGCGGCGTGAAATTCACGGCCAGCCGCAGGGCTGCTCGCGCGGCCGGACTGGATTTCAGTTCCAAGATGCTCAACCTGGCGGCCGCGGTGGATCCATGACGTATGCGGTCAGCCTGGGTGATGTATTGCGGCGGATCAACCGCACGGCGGTTACCGTGGCGATCGGAATCGTCTTCATGGCGACCCTCATCGGCAGTTTCGTCATTGGACTGATGGGTCTTGTGGAAACTGCCCACGTGCAGGCCCGCGTTCTGGCGGATAACTCGACCCCTGCGATTCTCTTCGCGGACAAGCGGGCCGCGTATGAGCTGCTCGGGTCGCTGCGCCATTGGCCTGAAGTACGGGCGGCGCAGCTCATTGGACCGGACCGGCGCCTGCTCGCCAGGTATGTCCGCAACATGGCGGCGGGCGGCGAGGTTGATTCCGGCATTCCTCTGGGCACGCTGAACATACGCCAGGACATCGACAACGGGGACGGATGGTTTGGAAGGATCACACTCACCATCAGCCTGGTCGATCTTTACCGTCAGACGGCATGGATAGGCGTCGTTACGCTGATCGCCGCTTTGACCGCGTTCTGGGTGAGCGGCCTTCTGCTGCGGCGCTCCAACCCGTCCGTGCTCAGGCCGCTGCAGGCGCTTAACAAGCTGATGGCCAGAGTCCACGGGCAATCGGATTTCACCGTGCGCGCACGAGCCAGCCATATCGTCGAGATCGATGCACTGGGCCGGGGCTTCAACGAGATGATCGAAAAGGTCCAGGACCGCGACCGCCAGCTGGCGCACCTTGCCTTTTCCGACAAGCTCACCGGGCTGCCGAACCGCTCGGCGTTCATCGACCGGCTCCAGCGCGAGGTGCAAAGGGCGATGCGCAGCGGTCATCGGCTGGGGTTGCTGTTCCTGGATCTGGACGGTTTCAAGCAGGTGAACGACACCCAGGGGCACGATGCCGGAGATCGGCTGCTCGTGCAGGCAGCCGAGCGCATCGGCGAGGCGCTGCGCCCATCCGATGCCGCTGCGATCGTGCCCGGCGCCGCGAATGATGGCGGCGCCGCGCGCCTCGGCGGTGACGAGTTCACGGTACTTGTCCCGGACCTGCGCGAAGTCGATGACGTGCTGGTGATTGCCCGCCGCATTGTCGACCTCATGCGCCGGCCCTTCCTTATCGATGGACTGGAGTTGTCGATCTCCGGCAGCATCGGTGCTGCCGTATTCCCCGACCACGGCCGTGACGCATCCGAATTGTTGCGCAACGCGGACGCGGCCATGTACCACTGCAAGCGCGCCGGCCGCGACAGTTGCCGCTTATACAGTGCGGGCCAAACCGAGCACGTGACCCAAAGGCCTGTCCTCGAATCGAAACTGCGCGCGGAAAGCCCGTAATCAACCGTGCCGCCATTGGATCCCTCCGCTTGAATATGCGTGAATCGTTTCCCGAGCTTCCACCGGAAATTTCCCGGACGCGCCGCCTGGCAATCCATATCCTGCTGCTGGTGGCGTGCTTTGGCATCTACGCGATCTTCCGGGCGATGTGGACGACCACCGTAACCGCCGATCACGCGAAGCAACTCCACGGTTCGTATCTGGGCTCATTCATGGCACTTTTTGTGCTCGCGGCATTGGCATTCGGGGCGGCATCGTGGTTTCAGCCCCGCTGGCGGTCCCGGGATGCGGGCAGGGTCGCGACCCAGGTCTGGCTCGCGGTATCGGTCGGCTACCTGCTCGTCTTCGATTGTCCCCGGGTCCTGCTGCTGATCGTGATTCCCTTCATGCCTTTCTGTCTTGGCGCCTTGATAGGCCACAACATCGGCCGATTCCATCATCCCGCGCACTGGGACGGGATCGAAATGAATCTTGACGATTGACACGGGGGCACGCCGACCGGATCGCGCGTGCTGCCCGGAAGCGGTCGATACGAAACCGCGACAGGGCCGATTCAGGCCAGCAGCTTCTCGATCGCCTGCGCCAGCAGCGGGTGGCCGCCCCCGACCGCCTGCAAGCGCCCGCGCGAGTCCGTGATTCCCATCTTCTGCAGCCACTGCTCGAATTCCGGCGCCCGCTTCAGGCCCAGCAGGTTGCGCAAGTAAAGGGCGTCGTGAAACGAGGTGCTCTGGTAGTTGAGCATCACGTCGTCGGCGCCCGGCACTCCCATGATGTACGTCACGCCGGCGCAGCCCAGCAGCGTCAACAGGTTGTCCATGTCGTCCTGGTCGGCCTCGGCGTGGTTGGTGTAGCACACGTCGCAGCCCAGCGGCAGCCCGAGCAGCTTGCCGCAGAAATGGTCCTCCAGCCCCGCGCGGATGATCTGCTTGCCGTCGTACAAGTACTCGGGGCCGATGAAGCCGACCACGGTGTTCACCAACAGCGGCTCGAAGGCGCGCGCCACCGCGTAGGCGCGCGCCTCGCAGGTCTGCTGGTCCACGCCGAAGGCGGCCTCGGCCGACAGGGCCGAGCCCTGCCCCGTCTCGAAGTACATCACGTTGTCGCCCAGCGGGCCGCGCGCCAGAGACTGCGCCGCTGCGCGCGCCTCGCCCAGCAGCGCCAGGCTCACGCCGAAGCTGGCGTTGGCCTTCTCGGTTCCGGCGATCGACTGGAACACCAGGTCCACCGGCGCACCCTGCTCGATCGCCTCGATCGTGTGCGTCACGTGCGTCAGCACGCAGGACTGTGTGGGCACCGCAAAGCGCACGATCACCTCCTCGGTGAGCTTCAGCAGTTGCACCAGCGCCGGCAGGTTGTCGGACACGGGGTTGATGCCGATCACCGCGTCGCCCGCGCCGTACAGCAGCCCGTCCAGGATCGAGGCCGCAATCCCCGCCACGCTGTCGGTCGGATGATTCGGTTGCAGCCGCACCGCCATCGTGCCGGGCAGTCCGATCGTGTTGCGAAAGCGCGTGACCACGCGGCACCTGGCGGCCGCACTGATCAGGTCCTGGTTGCGCATCAGCTTGCTCACGGCCGCGGCCATCTCAGGTGTGATGCCCCGCCGCACCCGGGCCAGCGTGTCCGGGGCGGCCGCATCCGACAGCAGCCAGTTGCGAAACTCGCCCACCGTCATGTGCGAGATGGGCGCAAACGCGCCGGCGTCGTGCGTGTCCACGATCAGGCGCGTAACCTCGTCACCCTCGTACGGGATCACGCACTCGTTCAGGAAGATGCGCAGGGGCAACTCGGCCAGGCACATGCGGGCCGCCATCCGCTCGCCGTGGGAGCCTGCGGCCACGCCTGCCAGGGCATCACCCGAGCGCGGCGGGCTCGCCTTGGCCATCAGATCCTTCAGGTCCCGGAAGATCCAGCTGTGGCCGGCCACGGTGTGACGAAATGACATGAGGCCCCCGCGAGTTTCGCCGATACGGTGTCACCGATTCCTGTCGGAATCCGATCGCATCATGCCCGAACGGGTATCGCGCGCTCGCCGCGGCGCAAGCCCGGGTTTCAAACTGTTGCACATCCGATGTGCACCCGGCGGTGCGATCGGGCGTTTCCGAATGAGGCGTGTCGGAGCCTCAGCAAATGTTGCGGCGATGTGTTCTTCGACCGAGCTCACACGAGGTTTACGAAGCAGGAGCGATCTGATGCCTGATCGATTGACCCGAACCGTAACGAGGCTCCTGGCCGCGGTGGCCGTGATCGGGATCGTGCCGGGCTGCTCGTCGGCCCCCCCGACCGCGCAGCCCGCGCCCAGCGCCGCGGCGCCTGCGCCCGCCGCTCCCGCACCCGGCAGTCCTGCGCCCGCCTCGCACCTAGCAGCGGTTGACCAGTACGCGCTGGTCGACCGGATCACCTGGGGCGCCACCAGCTCTTCTCTGCAGGAAATCCGGTCCGTCGGCACGCAGCGCTGGGTCGAGGAGCAGTTGCATCCGCTGCCGGATCCGCCACTGCCGCCGTCGGTGGCGCAGCAGATCGCAGCCCTGTCGATCCAGACGACCCCGATGCCGCAGCGGGTGATCACTGTGGCGCAACGCAACCACGACATCGACCAGATCGCCGACGAGGAGCAGCGCAAGACCGCGCGCAAGGGCCTGGGAGAGGAGCTCAACGGTGTTGGCCGCGAGGCGGCCTCCCGCATGCTGCTGTGGGCCCTGTACTCGCCCAACCAGCTCCAGGAGCAGATGACCTGGTTCTGGTTCAACCACTTCAACGTGTTCCAGCACAAGCACGACGAACGCCTGATGCTGGCCGACTACGAGCAGACGCTGCGCGTGCACGCGCTGGGCCGCTTCCGCGATCTGCTGGGCGCGGTGGCGCGGCACCCCGCGATGCTGGTCTACCTGGACAACGCGCAGAACGCCGTCAACCACGTCAACGAGAACTACGCGCGCGAGCTGATGGAGCTGCACACGCTCGGGGTCGATGCCGGCTACACCCAGCGCGACGTGCAGGAACTGGCACGCGTGCTGACCGGCTTCGGGGTCGACCGCAAGGATCCTGCCACCACCCCTCCGCCCAAGTTCAAGCCGCAGCTGGCCGGACAGTACATCCGCAACGGGCTGTACGAATTCAACCCGAACCGGCACGACTACGGCGACAAGCAGGTGCTGGGCGTGACGATCCGCGGCTCGGGCCCGGCCGAGCTCGACCAGGTGACCGATCTGCTCAGCCGCAACCCGGCCACGGCGCGCCACATCGGCCGCAAGCTGGCGATGTTCTTCGTGTCCGATGATCCGCCCCAGGCGCTGGTCGACCGGATGGCGACGCGCTTCGCGCGCACCGACGGCGACATCGCCGCGGTGCTGCGCACCCTGTTCGAGTCGCCCGAATTCGCCGGGTCGCTGCGCACGCGCTACAAGGACCCGGTTCACTACGTGGTGTCGGCCGTGCGTGTGGCTTACGACGACAAGCCGATCCTGAACGCGCGCCCGATGATCAACTGGCTGAACCGGCTGGGCGAGGCGCCCTACAACCGCCAGACCCCGGACGGCTACCCGATGAACGAGGCATCCTGGGCCGGGCCGGGCCAGCTCACCACGCGTTTCGAGATCGCAAAGGCGATCGGCTCGGGCGCGGCCGGACTTTTCAAGACGGACGAGCCGACACCGACCGAGCGGCCGGCCTTCCCGCAGCTTTCCAACGCGCTGTACTTCGAAGCAATCCAGCCCAAGCTGGCCGCTGCCACGCGTCAAGCGTTGGACCAGGCGACCTCGCCACAGGAGTGGAACATGCTGCTGCTCAGTGCGCCTGAATTCATGGTGCGATAGGAGGCGCTATGAATCGCCGCGACCTGCTCCGCCTGGGCGCCTGCCTGCCGCTCGTGTGCCGCAGCCCCCTGCTGTGGGCCGCACCGCAGGCCGGCACGCGCTTCCTGCTGGTGTTCCTGCGTGGAGGCCTGGACACGCAGCACCTGCTGGTTCCGACCGGCTCGGATTTCTACTACCGCGCCCGACCCAACATCGCGATTGCCCGGCCCGGACAGGGCGAGCACAGCGCCATCGCGCTGGACTCCTACTGGGGCCTGCACCCGGTGCTGCAGGAAAACCTGTACCCGCTGTACCAGCGCAAGCAGCTCGCGCTCGTGCCGTTCGCCGGCACCGACGACGAGTCGCGCAGCCACTTCGAAACGCAGGACAGCATCGAGCTCGGGCAGCCCCTGAACGCCTCGCACGACTTCCAGTCCGGCTTCATGAACCGGCTGGCGCAGCGGCTGTCCGGCGGCGAGGCGATCGCGTTCACCGACCAGGTGCCGCTGTCGATGCGCGGCCCGCGCCAGATCGCCAACTTCGCGCTGAACTCGGTGGGCAAGCCCGCGGTCGACCCGCGCCAGAGCGCATTGATCGCGGGCATGTACAGCGGCACCAAGCTCGCCGCGGCGGTCAACGACGGCTTCGGCGTGCGCGAGGAAGTGATGCAGAAGCTGGCCAAGGAGATGACCGATTCCTCGCGCGGCGCGCTGCCGGCCAAGGGCTTCGAGCTGCAGGCGCGCCGCATCGGCCAGCTGATGCGCGAGCAGTTCGACCTCGCGTTCCTCGACGTGGGCGGCTGGGACACGCACGTCGGGCAAGGCGCCGGCACCGGCTACCTCGCGGGCCGTCTCGAAGAGCTCGGCAAGGGCCTGGCCGCGCTGGCCGACGAAATGGGTCCGCGCTGGCACGACACGGTGGTGGTCGTGATCAGCGAATTCGGACGCACCTTCCGCGAAAACGGCAACCGCGGCACCGACCACGGCCACGGCACCACCTACCTCGTGCTGGGCGGACAGGTCCAGGGTGGGCGGCTGGCCGGCGATCAGAAGCCGATCGAGGAATCCATGCTGCACGAGAAGCGCGACCTGCCCGTGCTGAACGAGTACCGCTCGGTGCTGGGAGGGTTGTTCGCGAAGCTGTATGGGTTGAGCCCTGTCGATGTTGCGACCATCTTTCCGGAGACGAAGCCCAAAGATATTGCTCTCGTATGAGTCATCCACTTGACTCTGTCCAGATACTGGCTCGCACGTGCACCCATTGACGGGACGCGCGCAAAACTGCGGAGGTGTCCCTCCGCGTATTTGGACAGGCTACTGGGCCTCCAGACCGGTAACGTAGCTTCCATCGCAAAGCGTTCCATCCCGTGCCTTGATGCGGGAGCAGAACAGGTTCCCTGACGGACGGTTCTGGCAAAGCCGAAGCGAGACGGGCGCCGAAAAGTAGTGCAGCAAACTGCAGACTTGCCCTGCGTGTCGTATCTGCGGCAACATCCGGTTGGGGGGAGGAGCTGATGATCGGAAAGGTACCGCTTGCGCCTGTCACGGCGCTCTTGTTGCTGTTGGCCTCTTGCGGTGGCAGCAGCGGAGGCGGCGGAGGGGCGCCCGCGCCGAGCGGTCCGAGCTTCGCTCCGGAATCCACCCTGGCCGCCCGCTGTGCCACGCCGCGCACCGGAGTCGACCCGATCACGAACATCCCATATCCCGACAAGCAGGGCACTTTGCTGGACGAGCAGAACTGGCTGGCGTCGTGGACCAGTGATCTTTATCTGTGGTACAGCGAAGTCTCCTACGGGATTCCTGCCAACTACGCCACCGCGATCGACTACTTCAACATCCTGAAGACCAACGCGACCACGGCCAGCGGCAAGCCCAAGGATCGATTTCACTTCACGTATCCGACGGCGACCTGGGAAGCGCTCTCGCAGTCGGGTGTGCAGGCCGGATTCGGTGCGAGCTGGGACGTCGTGAGCGCAACGCCCCCGCGCGAGGTGATCGTCGCCTACACCGAGCCGGCCTCGCCGGCCACCAATCTCAGCCCGCCCCTGTTGCGCGGTGCGCTGGTGCTCGATGTCGACGGCGTCGACATCAACGACACCACGCAGGCCGGGGTCAACACCATCAACGCCGGGCTGTACCCGGCCTCGGCGGGTCAATCCCACCTCTTCACCATCCAGGATCCCGGCGGCACGTCACGGACCGTTGCGCTGGTTTCCGCCAACGTGGTCACGACCCCCGTGCAGGACGTCGGAACCGTCGGCACCACGACCGTGGGCTACATGCTTTTCAACGATCACCTCGCCACCGCCGAGCCGGCGCTGATCAGCGCCATCACGACCCTGAAAGCGGCGAGCATCACCGACCTGGTGCTCGACATTCGCTACAACGGCGGCGGTTATCTCGACATAGCGAGCGAGCTTGCTTACATGATCGCCGGGCCAACTGCGGCCGGCAGCCAGACGTTCGACCTGACGCAATTCAACAGCAAGCACCCGACCACTGACCCGGTAACCGGCCAGCCGATCGTTCCCACGCCATTTCTGTCGACCTCGCAAGGGTTCACGACATCGCCTCCGGCCGGCACCGCGCTGCCGTACCTGGGCCTGCCGAGGGTCTTCGTGCTGACCGGTCCCGACACCTGCTCGGCGAGCGAGGCGGTGATCAACGGCCTGCGAGGCATCAACGTGCAGGTAATCCAGATCGGCTCGACCACCTGCGGCAAGCCGTACGGCTTCTACCCGCAGGACAACTGCGGCACGACCTATTTTTCGATCCAGCTGCAGGGCGTCAATGCGGTGGGGTTCGGAAACTATCCCGACGGCTTTACGCCGGCAAACGCCCTGTCACTGGCGGGAGCCTCCACCCCGGCTACTCTGCCCGGCTGCTCGGTCCTCGACGATTTCACGCACGCGCTCGGCGATCCCGCGGAGGCGCGCCTGTCCGCCGCACTGTCCTACATCGGCGGCTCAGCGTGCCCGGCGCCCTCCGGCCTGGCGCCGCCCGGAACCGTGCGCCGGCTTTCGGCGGTCGACGGTCACGTGTTCAAGCCGCCGTTCCTGACCAATCGAATCGTGCGACGCTGAGTCGGTGCTTGTCGTTCCGAATGCGGCCGGCACGGCCCTGGCTCTATCGCTGCTGGCCGGCTGCGCGGCGTCGCAACAACCGAAGCAGGCCCCTGCCCTTCTCGTGCAACCGTCGGCACAAACGAGAAAAGAGCTGGCGCTGGCGGTGGCGGCCGAATTCGGCGGCGTGCAGATACCGCTCGCCGACGACGCGCTGACGCACTCGTCCGAGCTGACTCTGGAGCGCAGCGCCTTGCGCGACCCCGGGGGCCTTCGCGTGAACGGCCGCGAGCTGGGGCGGCCGGAGCTCTTTCACCTGGTCCTGGTCGACGGAAGATGCGTCCTGATCCACGACCGTACCGGCCATCGCGCGACGCTGTCGACGGCCCGCTGCAAGGCCGTAAGCCCTTGATCCGGCAAAGCAGCCGCGAAGGCCCAGCATCACCCCCATTGACTGCTGTCGGACTAGACTGGCAACTGCGCCATCCGTCCGAAATCGACTCGCACCGCCCCACGCGATGTCGGAAACCGGTGCGGCAGCGTGTCTTTTAACGGTGAGGCGGCCGGATCGGGCCGCCGGCGAGTCCCTTTACCCACGTCACCGGAGGAAAACGCCATGAACAAGCCCCACGAACAATCGCCACGTTCCAGCGCCACGCGTCTTGCCACCGCGTCCACCCTGGCGATGATCGTCGCCATGACCCTGTCCACATCGGCGCGCGCCGACGCATCGGCAGTCGCCGAATACCGGTGCGGCAATCCCGGGCTGCTGACTCTCTGGGAAAAGCGCGCGTGCGACCTCGCCCGCCAGAACACACCGGACGCGTTGATCCACTTCGTCCACAGTATCAACAGGATTGGCGCAGGACTGAACGTCTACGCCTACGTCAGCGACGCGGATGACCGGCGTTGGGACGTGGCCAGTCAAAAGACCGGTCTTGAACCGCTCCGCAGCGCAGATGCGGGCGGTCCGACAGAGGGCACCGAAAGAGCCAACTGACGATCGGAAACTCCGGCGCTTTCCGGCCAAAGCGAGGGTCTGACCGGTGCGCCGAGGAAAGGCAGCTGCCAAAGCATCGGCAGCTGCCGCCGGGATCTGCACCTTCAGGTTGTCCTGTCTTACGCACAGTCTTTCCTGTACGAAGCCGGCGTCAGTCGGATTTACCTTGCGGATCCGTGCGGTCCGGCTCGTAGCGCAGGATGATGCAGCCCGACGACAGGGGCCGCGCCTCGAGAAGCTTGAGCTTCAACCGATCCAGGTTGCGGCCGAACAGAGGGGTCCCGGCACCCAGCACGACCGGGGCCAGCGCAAGACGATACTCATCGAACAGATCGTGGGCCATCAGCGTTGCGGACAGGTCGGCGCTGCCGAAGACGAACATGTTCGCCTCGCCCTGGCGCTTGAGCTGCGCCACCTCTTCCACGGCGTTTGTCCTGACCAACCTGGTATTGGCCCACTCGGTGCGCTTCAGCGTTCGTGAAAATACGACCTTGGGCAGGCCGTTCATGAACCCGGCGATTTCGCCGTGCGCAGACTGCCAGTAAGACGCCATGCCCTCGTAGGTGACACGCCCGAACAGGAGCCTGTCCGCCGAACGCAATTGCTCGATCGAGAACTGCTCGAGCTCCTCGCACCACACCTGGGGCAGCCAATCGAGCTCCCAGCTCTTCGCGCCCTCGAAGAAGCCGTCGAGGGTCAGAAAGTTCCACATGATGAGTCGGCTCACGGCGCATTCTCCCGGAAGCCCGTTATAGGCCTTGCCGCCCGTTGCTGCAGGAAATGCCGCACGGCCGGGTCGCGCTCCAGGCCGATCGCGTTGCGGTAGGCGTCCTGAGCCGCTTCCAGGGCCCCGCTGCGGGCGAGCAGGTCGCCGCGCGCCGCCCAGTACGGCTGGTAGCTGGCGAGCCTTTCGTCGCCCGCCAGCGCGTCCAGTTCCGCCAGGCCGGCGGCCGGGCCACGCGTCTGCGCCAGCGCGACCGCCCGGTTCAGCGCGGCAACCGGCGAGCCGGTGAGCGCGCACAGCGCGTCGTACAACTGCTCGATGGCCGACCAGTCGGCTGCCCCGGTGCGGCGGCGCACGGCGTGCGCCGATTGCACCGCGGCCTCCAGCTGATAGCGGCCGCCCCCGCCGCAGCCGTTGGCGCGTGACAGCAGCGCCTCCGCTTCGTCGATCATCGCGCCGTCCCAGCGCGCGGGGTCCTGCTCGCCCAGTGGCACGTAGTCGCCCGCGGCGTCGCGACGCGCCTCCCGGCGCGCGTGCGCATGCAGCATCAGCGACAGCAGGCCGAGCGCCTCGCCCTCTTCGGGAAGAAGCGACGCAAGCAGCCGGCCCAGCCAGATCGCCTCGTCGGCCAGGTTGCGGCGGCGCGCGTCGACGCCCTGCGGATCGGACCACCCTTCCGCATACGCGGCGTAGATGGCGTCCAGCACCGCGTCCAGCCGCTCGCGCAGAGCAGCCCGCTCGGGAACCTCGAAGCCGATGCCGGCCTGCCGGATCTTGGCCTTGGCGCGCGTGAGGCGCTGCCCCATCGTGGTCGGCGCGATCAGAAAAGCCGACGCGATCGTCGCGGCGTCGAAACCCATCACGGCCTGCAACATCAGCGGTGCGCGCACGCCGGGCTCGATGCCGGGGTGCGCACAGGCGAACAGCAAGCCCAGGCGCCGGTCCGGCACCACCGCCTCTTCGCCGCCGTCGTCGGCCAGCTCGGCCAGCCACCGCAGCTGCTCCGAGGCAGCCTCGTCCAGCCGGCGCCGGCGCGACGCGTCCACCATCCTGCGGCGCGCCACGGTCAGCAGCCAGGCGTCGGGCACGCGAGGCACGCCCCGCTGCGGCCACTCGGCGAGCGCAGCAGCGAAAGCCTCCGACAGCGCATCCTCGGCCCCCGCCACGTCGCGCGTGCGCGCGGCGAGGAACGCGATCAGCTTGCCGTAGCTTCTGCGCGCCGCCGCCTCGGCTGCGCGCCTTGCCTCAGAGCCGTCCGACACCACGTCGACCTCAGTACTCCTCCCTCGGCCAGACCGGCCGCACCTCGACGACACCGTGGCTGGCGCCAGGGCAGCGGGCCGCCCAGGTCAGCGCCGTATCCAGGTCCGGCACGTCGACCAGGAAGTATCCCCCCAACTGCTCGCGCGTTTCCGCATAAGGACCGTTGAGCACCTCGGTCTTGCCGGATGCCACGCGCACGGTCGTGGCCGTGTGCACCGGCCGCAGCCGGTTGCTGCCGCGCAGCAGGCCTGCCTTCTGCAAAGCTCCGGAGTACGCGCCGTAGGCCGCCAGTGCCTCGCTCGCCTGGGACTGGCTCAGCTTTTCGAACTGGGACTGGTCGGCGTAAACCATCAGCAGGTATTCCATGTCGCGTCTCCTGTCGGTTGCGGCGAAGCAATGTGCCACGCCATGACAATGTCGCGCGAAATGGACCCGATTTCGACACGGGCTCACAAATTTCCTCGAACGGGTCCCGCTTTTGCCAGCGCAGGGGGTTGCGAGGCCGTGCGCCCTTGAATCAAACAGGGTCGGCAGGGCAGTCCCGAGCCGGGTCGGGAAGCGAATGCTCTGCCGCCGGAAAGACGCGTCAGTGCTTGACGACGGCGCCAGTGCTCTCGTCGAGAATCAGCCGCGGCGCGCGCGGCCCGTCCGAGAAATCGAACAGGCTGTTCAGCGAGCCGGCGACCGCGTCGGCCGAGCCGTTGCCAATGCGCGGCAGGCCCCAGTTGTCCTCGATGAAACGGATAATCGAGGACTGGTCGGTCACGCCATGGTCGATGTAATTGGACCGCGTCCACGGTGAGATCACCATCAGGGGCAGGCGCGGACCATAGCCGCAACGGCCGTTCTGGGCGCCGCCAGCCGGGTCGTTCGCCTTGGGCGCACCGCAATTGCCGGCGCCCAGCAGCTGGTCGTCCGCGACGGCGGACTGGAACACGACCGGACCCATCACGTGGTCGTACCAGCCGTCGGAGTCGTCGTACGAAATGATGATCGCGGTGTCCTGCCAGTAAGGCGACATCTGCAACGTGTTGATCATGTGCACCAGGAAGGTCTGCTCGTCGAGCGGATCCGAGTAGCCCGCGTGCCCGTCCTGGTAAGCCGGCGCCTTCACGATGCTCACCGCGGGCAGGTGGTGCTGGGCGATCGCCGTGAACAGGCGGCTCAGGTCGTACTGGTGGTTGGCCTGGTCCGCGTGGCCGATCATGGCGTCGGAGCTGGGCGGCAGGTGCTTGGGATTGGCCGTGCTGTGCCAGTACTGGAAGAACGCATGATGCGGGATGTAATCCGCGCCCGCGCTGGCGCCCGAAACGTTGTTGTGCGCCAGCGTGCAGTTGTCGAAGCCCCCCATGAACGAGCCCCAGGTGATGCCGGCCGCATTCAGCAGGTCGCCGATGTTCACGCCGGACATAGTGATCTGCGTGCGCTTCGGGTTCGAACACATGTCGCCGTCCGGATCGCCGTCTCCGATGACGGCGCCCGAGGTCGCGCCGTTCGCGATGAAGCCGGCCGGCGACAGGCCGTTGGTCACCGTGCCATCGAAGGTCGTTCCGGCCAGCAGGTTCAGCAGCCCCGGCGTGGACGGTCCGAAGCTGGTCCCGAACGAGTTGTCGCTCATCGCGTAGTGCTGCGCATAGTTCCACAGCGCGGTCACCGTATTGCCGTCGTAGTAGCCCAGCGTGCTGTTCGGTCCCAGGTGAGCGTCGTTGCAGCTGTGCTTCAGGAAGCGGTCCATCAGTCCGCCGTCGAACGCGTACTGCTCGTCGCTGTAGCCGTGATCCTGATCGCACGTCACCGGCACCGAGCGGTCGATCCGGAACGGGTCCGCCCCATTCGGATTATTGGTCAGCAACCCCGCTCTTTGCAGCGTGTTGGCGCTCGGTGTGCCTTGCCGCGGCGTACCGAAATTCGCGGAACCGTCCAGGTTCGGCTGCGCACTCGGATACGTTCCGAAGTAATGGTCGAAAGAGACGTTCTCCTGGAAGATCACGATCACATGCTTGATCGGCGTCTTGGGATCGTCCGAGTCCTCGGCGAATGCGGGCATCAGCGCAGCGGCGGTTGCGACGGCCGCCATCACCGATCGCCAGCGGCCGGCGCCCGAACCGAAGTTGAGTCGCGTCATGATGGGTTCCTCCGTTGGGTTGGTGAATCTAGCGGGGCGGGGTTACCCTGTGATTACGCGCCTGCGCCTGGAGGCGTCCAATCGAAAGGAGTACCCCTTCATGAGCAGGCAGAATCTGCTGGCGGGTCTTTACGGCATTGCCGGCGGCATCTTCGGCGCATGGCTGCTGGGGCAGGCCGGGGCCGGCAGAACGCCCGGCCTGCTGGCCACTGCGGCGGCAGCCACGGCGCAGGAGTCGGTCGCGGCGCGCCGGATCCAGCTGCTCGACGGCAACGGTCGCACGCGCGCGGAACTCGCCATGTCGCCGGAGGGCGGTCCGGCAATTTTTTTCTACGATTCGGTCGGCAGGAACCGCCTGGTGCTCGGGCTGTATTCGCCGGCGGAAAGCGAGTATCCGTTCGTGGTTCTGAACGACACACATCAGCATGCGGCCGGGATCTTTCGCCTCTTCGGGGGACGCGAGACACCGGTGGTCGTGCTGAAGAACGACGGCCGCGACCGCTCCGTGTACGGCCTGAACCCCAGCTCGATCGAGCCTTTCCTGGTCAACTATTCGGGCGCCGGCAAGAAGACGGCCGCGTTTGGCGATTTCTGACTCGTCGAACTTTCGCGGCGCAATGACGCCCCGGCGCGCGATTGCGCTGGCACTGGCGGTGGCGGCCCTCGCGGCGGGCGCCGCCGCCTGGCGTCACACCCACGCGCCGCAACGCGCCCGGTACGTGCTGATCAACGAAACCGGCCGCCACGACTTCGACCTCGCGTTCCGCATGAGCCTGAAGCTGGCCGAGAAAAAATCGGGCATCGAGAACGCCCTGGTGCTGCTGGCGCAGCTGCCGCCCGGCAAAAGCATCGAGGACACCGCCGCCGAGCAATTCTCGAGACTACGGATCGGCGAGCGGCGCAACGGGCGCGGGATCCTCTATCTGTACAGCGCCAGGGAAAACCTGATGAAGATCGAGGTGTCCTATGCCCTGGAGGGCGACATTCCGGACGTTGTCTGCCGCCGCCTCGAAGAAGCCGCCAAGACCTACATGCTGTCGGAGGTGCCGCAGGACTTCATCTCCGAGCTGATCATCACGACCAACCTGCGCGGCATCGGCTCGGCGGACGCGGCCGGGCCGCAAGCCCGGCCCGGCTGGATCAACGATGAATTCCTGTCCGGTGGCGCCGGAGCGCTGGTTCACGGGTACAGCAAGACGCTCGAGCAGTACGAGAACGCGATCCGGCGCCTGCCGGACGCCGCGCTGGGCGCATTCACCGCATCGAAAGACGCCCCGACCAGCGTGCAGCGCTACCTCACGTCGCTTGCGCTCGGAATCGGCGACCCGCGGCTGCCGCTGCTGACGCAAGGAAGCCGGATCTTCCGCGCCGTGGTGCCGCGCGACGAAGCCCAGCAGAAAAGGATCTTCGAGTTCCTCCAGGCGGCCACGCCGCACCGCCTGCTGTATGCCGGGGACCTCGCGCTCGTGGTGCCGCAGCCCGGCAAATCGAACCTGCCGATCGTGTTACGCCGCGGCACGGATTCGCTTTGGTACGTGGATGAGCCCAAGGCCTGGACGTACTTCCATCGCTTCGAGGACGACGCGAACTTCCACGTCAAGTACGGCGACAACGTGTTCCTGCCCGAGCTGCGCGCGCTGGGCCTTCCGAACGCCGATCGCGCGATCTACGCGAGCCATGTGGGCACGCCGGCGCGTCCTGCGTATCCGTTCGGACTGGCGCAGCAGGTCAAGGCGCTCGAACAGCAGGTCGACGCCGCGCCGAACGATCCGGCCGGCCGCGCCGCGCTTGGCGACCTGTACCTGTTCGAGATGAACTGGATCACGAAAGCGATCGATTGGTACGAAAAGGCCGAAGCGCTCGCACCGGGCGAGCTCGCCTACCACTGGCGCCTGATGGATCTGTACCTGAATGACTCGCGCGCCGACCGTTCGCTGGCCGAGCTCAAGTTCCTGTCGGAGCACCTGCCGAACGACCGGCGGACGCGCCAGTGGTACGAGTACTACCGCAACGAGTACGAATTCGGTCCATGAGTTCGGCCCGCGGCACGCCGCGCCGGCCGCCCGTCACAGGTCCGGCGGAATGCGCGCGGCCACCAGCTGACCCATGTCGATGCGGGTTCCGACCCGGGTGCCGAACGTGAGGTACTCGGAAACCGCCAGGTAATGCACGACGTCGCTGAAGGTGAGCGCGCGATCGGTGGGCCAGCTCGCGAAGCTGTGTTCGGCGCCCCTGAGCACCGCTTCGGCCGCCTCGGCGTCGGCTCCGGTGCGCGCCATCACGACCTTCCTGTAGATGTCGCGGCGCGACAGTCCCGAATGGCTGGCCGTCACGATCCAGTACAGCTTCAATAAATCACGGCTGGTTTGCGCGGCGTAGCGGCTCTCTCGCCAGGACAGCAGCGATGAAATCAGCTCGTTTTGGAGTGCCTTGGCGCGTTGCAGCAAAGTGGAGCGCTGAGACGAACCGGAGGCCGACGCGTTCTTGGACACTCGGAACCCTTCCACCCGTTCGGGAGGATGGACCCCGGCCGGGGTGCGGTCAAGTTGACCTGGACGCGACGCGTATGCGGTTGATTCGACGCATTTTTTCGGTTCCGGATCAGCGGACCGGGCCCGCGTGGTCATCCGGTTGCAGCATCACCCGGGCTTCCAGGCGGTCTCGCGTTAGCCTTCCACCGCGGCGTCAATCCGGCGCTGCGCGGGCCCGTTCAACCGAAGGGGAGACCATGAACAAGAAACTGATCATCGCCTGGGTCGTGCTGTTCGTCGTCTGGTTCCTTGGCAGCTTCATAGTGCATGGCGTGCTGCTGCGTTCCGATTACATGCAGCTGATCAATCTGTACCGGCCGGAGGCGGACGAACAGAAGTACTTCCCCCTGATGGTGTTGGCGCACGTGATCATGTCCGGCGCCTTCGCATGGATCTATGCGCGCGGTGTCGAGGCCAAGCCGTGGATGGCGCAGGGCGTGCGCTTCGGCATCGCCGTCGCGCTGCTTTCAGTGGTCCCGGGTTATCTCATCTATTTCGTCGTGCAGCCCTTGCCCGGGAGCCTCGTGATCAAGCAGATCGTGTTCGACAGCATCGTGATGGTGATCCTCGGAACCATCGCCGCGTGGCTGTATCGGGATCAAGCGGCGGCGACGCCCTAGCCGCGGCTGTTCCCAAGCGGCACGAACCGCGAAGCGCGAGAGCAGATTTCGAGCGGCTTCGGGCGCGGCCCGGCTTGCTACGCCCTTAACAGCCGGATCTGGGCCGAAAGCACGTGCTCCTGCCCCGGTCCGACCTGCACGGCATCGTCCGCCGCGTTCGCGTTTTCCACGCAGACCATGCCCAGGTAGCCATCCGGCGCGAAGTCACCCATCCGATCCGCCTTCTCGATCCAGGGATTCCAGACCACGGTCGAGCGGCTGCCGGTCGCCGTGACCAGCACCGTGCGGTCCATCGACGGATCGCGAATCTCGCACGCTCCGCCGGTATCCAGGTAGATGCGATCGGTTTCCTGCGTGAACGTGATCGGCCCCTGCTGGTGCCGCTTCGTGCTGCCACCGACCTTGTCGAGGTAGGCGCATCCGTCCATGCCGTGGATCGATATGCGCCGCACATCGCCGACCTGAAAGTACGTGTGCAGCGCCTGCGTGATCGCAAAGCTCTCGCTTCCGCCGTTACGCGTCGCCAGGGACAGCTCCAGCTCCCGGCCGATGGTGATCGTGTAGCGCAGCAAGGAAGCGTGTGGCCGCTGGGCCCGCGTCGCATCGCTTGGCGCAAGCTCCAGTGCCAGTCGCACGCGCCCGTCCGGCAGCACCTCGGTCTGCTGCAAGTCCCAATGGACCGCGCGGACAAAGCCGTGGGCGGGAAGGGTTGGATCGGTCGCATGCGGACCGAACCAAGGCCAGCACACGGGAATTCCTCCACGCACCGACTTGCCCGCGATATAGCGGCCGCGCTCGCTGAGCCAGACCACCGGCCGTTCGCCGCGCGGCTGGTAGCCGATCACCTGCGCGCCCTGCAGCATCACGCGGGCGCCCGCCAGTTCACTGTCGACCCGGATCGCCAAAAGCTCGCCAGGCAGCTTTTCGAAGCGCACCGTGCCGGGAATTGCGAAACGCCGGGTCAGCTGATCCAGATCGCTCATGTCGATCGCTCCTTGCAGGTCGATCCGGTGCCGAGTGTAAGCGCGGTCCGTATACTTTCGGCGGCTTCGCGTCGAAATCGATGGGACAAACAAGTGAGCTCACTGAATTTCATAGGTGGTGAAAAGGGCGGCGTGGGCAAGTCGGTCGCGGCCAGGTTGCTGGCCCAGTACTTCATCGACAAGGTCCGGCCGTTCACCGGATACGACACGGATCGCTCGCACGCCTCGTTTGCGCGCTTCTATGCCGACTACGCCTCGCCCGTGATCGTGGACAACTACGAAGGGCTGGACCGCATCGTCAGCTCGTTCGAGGAAGGCCAGGGCGACGGCAACCCGAAGAGCGTGATCGTCGATCTGGCGGCGCAGACCGCGGCCCCGCTGGTGCGCTGGATCAAGGACTCGGATCTGCTGGAGCTGATGGGCGAGATGGGCGTCGCCGTCAATTTCTGGCACCTGGCCGATGCGGGAAAGGATTCGGTGGATCTGCTGGACCGGCTGCTCGACACCTTCGGGGCCGGGCCGAATTATTTCGTCGTCAAGAACCTGGGGCGCGGCTCGGACTTCTCACAGCTGGACGAGTCCGCGGCCCTGCAGAAGGCGCGCGCCCTGGGTGCGCGCGTGATCACGCTGGAGCCGCTGCACGAGGCCAGCATGCTCAAGATCGATCGGCACAGCGCCAGCTTCTGGGCAGCCGTGAACAACCGATCGGGCCCCAACGTGCTGGGCGTGCTGGAGCGCCAGAGGGCCAAGGCCTGGCTGAAAACGACCTACGCCACTTTCGACACCTTGCCGCTATAGCGGCGCCTCGGCGTCTGCGCGCCGGGCCTGCCAGTCGGTCCGAACCAGCCCGTAGCTGACGACGTCCTCGTAGCCATCCCACTTCCTGACATGCTGCGCGTGCAGTCCTTCGCGCTGCATTGCCAGTTTCTGCAGGACTCGCCCGGAGGCCGGGTTGCGCTGGAAATGCTGGGCCACGATCTTGTTCAGGCCCAGGCCCTGGAACCCGTAGTCGATCACCGCCTGTGCGGCCTCGGTGCAGTAGCCATGGTTGCGGCTGTCCGCGCCGATCCAGTAGCCCAGCTCCGCGCGGTCCCATTTGCGTTCGATGACCAGGCCGGCGGTACCGACGAGTTGGGACGAGGAGCGCAAGGTGATCGCGAAATGCGCGAATTTTCCCTCGCCAAAACCGGCGGCGCTGGTGGCGATCCACTTCTCGGCCTCTCCATCCGGATAGGGGTGGGGAATGCTGAGCGTGTTGTCGGCGACGCTGCGGTCGCTGGCCAGGCGCTGTACGTCAGCCGCGTCCGAAAGCACGAAAGGCCGCAGCAGCAGCCGCGGCGTCGCCAAGTTGGGAGGCTCGGACATTCCCGAAGGCTAGCGCACCTTGTTCAGGGCCACGGCGGCGCGCACGAGAGCCTTCAACGCCTTCTCGTCTATCTTCCCGCCCTCGTGAAAATCGATGGCACGTCTTGTGTTCCCGTCAAGACTGGAGTTGAAGAGGCCCGAAGGATCCTTTAGAGCCGCCCCTTTGGCGAAGGTCATCTTCACGACGTTCTTGTAAGTCTCGCCTGTGCAGATCAATCCGTCGTGCGACCACACCGGAACGCTCCACTTCCACTCCTCGACGACCTCGGGATCGGCTTCCTTGACCAAGGTTCGCAGCCGGCTGAGCGTCCTGCCCCGCCAGTCGCTCAGCTCCTTGATTCGCGCGTCTATCAGCTGGGAAGGAGACTCGCTCTTCTGCGACCCGCTCTTCTTCATGCCCGTTTCTCCTGCGTTCGACGTGCCAGGTCGACCCCGAGTGCGATGTCACTGCACGAGTCGCACGACCGTCGCGTACAGATCCCTTCACCCTTGTGGGCGTTCACGATCTTCCCCGCCTCCGAAGAACAGCCCGGCACGCTTCACCGCCCAGAGAAACACAAGCAGTCCAATTGCTTGCGCCGGAAACCCGAGCAGGCTTCCCTCGGGCCCTGCGCTGCCTCCACTCATGAGCGCATCACCCCTCGCCTGGGCCACGAACAAATGACCTTGCATGATATGGCCGCTTTGCGCCGTCCCGTAGAGATAGGATTGCGCCCAGTTCCAGGCTGCATGAAATCCTATCCCCAACCACAGCGAGCCGCGTCCCGGCCCTCGATTCTTGCCATGATCGCCATAGCCCCGAGGATCACCACGACCTGAAGCGCCCCAAAGACGAGCGAGTCGCCGAGTGATATCTCGCCACTGAGAAGCGACGGGAACTGGTGCATCACGATATTTGTGATCGGCACCGTGGGTGCCAAAAGCGCTGCAAAAATTAGAATGCTCCAACCAGCCCGAAGCCCCTGGGATCCATGAAAGATCCAGCGCAATTTTGTTTTGTACGCAGTGCTAGAGGGTGCCATCAATCAATTCCGGAAGGCTCGGTCAAGTCGGCGTACCCCTTCACGTTCTGGGCGGCGGCCGCCCCGGCGCTCTTCTAATTCAGAATTTGATAAAGCGCGGCTGATCGAACCGTCGCCTGAACGGCCGTTGCTCCGACCGCATAAGGCTTCGTTCGGGGTTACTGAGCCGCCCTTGGTTGCGGATATGCGCTTCAAAATCATTCACTTACAGCGCTTGCCCATACGTTCCGAGGCTGTTTCCGTCACACCGGCGGCACAGTCAATCTGGTCTGGGCGCGTTCGAGTTGTTCAATCCATAACGAAATATTCGACTGGAATTCCCCGGCGAATCAGGCCGCTGGTCCGGCCGTTCTTGACGTTACGATTCCCGCCTCTCCCGGTTGCGCCAAATGGGCGATCCGATCCAAGTGAGAGGCATGGGTGGGGAAGGGCCGTACTCTTCATTCGTATCGAATCGAGTTCACATAAGATGGCGGCACTGCAAGAAAGCGCTGCGCATCGGATTCAACAGCGGGTGGCATGGCCGTAATCGCCGTAATCAACAGCAAAGGGGGCGCCGGAAAGTCCACCGTCACGTCCCACCTCGCGGCGTACTGCGCCATCCGAGGTCCTGACATCGCCTTGTGCGACCTGGACCCGCAAAAGTCGACGGAATTCTGGCTCAAGCAGCGCCCCGAGAACTCCGCGAAGATCCGCGGCCATAGCTTTGCAAATACCTTTACGCACCCCCCTTCGGACGCGCGGCATGCCTTCATCGACACGCCCAGCGGGTTCCAGGGGTTGCCTTACCTGCGCGTCATGATGTATGCGGACGCCGTCCTCATTCCTTCGGCTTTTTCCTTCTTCGACCGTCGCGCGCTGGTGAGCACCGTTCGCATGCTCCAGGCGGCACCTCGGGTCGTCAAGGGAAACTGCGTGATCGGCTGCGTCGGTACGCGCATCGATCCGAGATCAAACGATTCCGCCCTCCTCGAGACCATGCTGCGCGATCTTGGCGTGTCCTACCTGGGGGCCATCCCTGCCGCGCGCGTCTACAGCCGCTGCCTCGAGCAGGGACTCACGGTCTTCGATTTCCCCTCCGCGGGCGCCCGCGGCCAAATGGCGCACTGGACCAGGGTGATCGCCTGGCTCGAGACCGTTCTCGCGAAGGTTTCGCCACGCGCGGTAAATCCAGTTCTCTCAGCCCAACGCCCCGTTGCGCCGCGCGTACCCGCCCGTCCCCTTGAGCCCGCGCAGCAACCGTCGCTTGCCTCGACGTTGCTCCGAAACATTCCCCGGTTTCTGGTCCGGTAGTCGCCTGCGGGTGACGAATTAGCTTTGCGAAGAAGAACTCGCCGCCGCAGCGCCATTAGCGACACTACCGCCGAGGTCGCGACCCTAACGCATGCCCAACCGCTTCATCACTGAAGCCGAAGCCCGAAGCCGTGTTCTCGCAACGGCAAACTGCATACAGCACCTCTGCGTTCAGCGCCTGAAACGCGAAATCGGTCATCGTAACGGCAGCTTCGGTTGCCAGTCCACCGACATCAGGTTACTGCGCTCAGAGCCGTCGGCTGGCGACCTTCACGACCCGTTGCTGCCGGTCGCGAATACCGGGCATTCGAGTCTCGACAACGCGGACCGTCGGGCGAGCGTGCGTAACCGGAATGCGGCTTTCTTGGCGCTGCAAAGGAGTGCCTATAAGCAGAAATTCTGCATTTCTGCTATCATGCACGCCATGAAGGCGACTGTCACAATCACTCGTCGCGGCGTTATCACCCTGCCGTCCAAATTGCGCGAGGCGCTCGGGCTGAAAGGTGACGATCACCTCATCGCGGAGACAACACCTGAGGGCCTGCTGCTGCGGCCTGCCGTGACCCTGCCGATTGAGATCTATTCGCCGGACCGTGAGCGCGAGTTCGATACCGCGGAGACGGAACTCGCAGAGGTTCTCCGCAAAGGGACCAAAGTCCGCAAGCAGATTGACCGCCCCGGGCGCAAGGCAAGCCGCTGATCGAGCGTGCGGCGGCGAACGATGCGGGTGTTTCTGGATGCCAACATCCTGTTTTCCGCCTCGAAATCGGATGGGGCGATCAGAGAACTGTTGCGCCAATTGGTAGACGACGGTCACGAGTGCTGGGTGGACGATTACGTCGTAATCGAGGCGCGTCGCAACCTGGACGTCAAGGGTCCGGCCGCACTCGAGGTATTCGAAGGTCTGGTCACGCACTTTCGGGTTTGTCCGGTACAGGCTCCTGCTTCGCCACGGCCGGAACTCGACTGGCTGCCGGAGAAGGATCGTCCTGTCCTTGCCGCGGCGATTCGAGCTCAATGCGAGGTCCTCGTTACCGGCGACCGGACCCATTTTGGTACCGGCTACGGGAAAACATTCGGCGGCGTCACGATCTACTCGCCTCGAGGACTCGCGGAGGCGATCTTCGGCAAGCGCTGATCGGCCGGTTCCACGGCGAACCCGCCACACGCTAAGCAGCGCGGTTGACTTACCGTGAACGACCCGTTGCTGCCGCTGACCGTTCCTGTGAACGGACATTCAGGATCAATCGATAAATCCGCTCGCGCCCGAGCGGGCTTCATGAGACGGTATGACGGAAGTGCGTGTATCCCTTCCTTACCCGAGGGTTGCCACCATCTCGATCTTGCGGGCGACCGAACGCACCACCCTCTGGATGCCGTGACCAGGATTGGTTTGGCGCTCCGACACCACCAACCCCACGCGTTCCAGCAACCCAACATCCTTGAGTTCGGAAGCCTAAAGGCGTATTGCCTCGTCGTGATCGGCCAACGCCTTGCCGAAATTGCCCTTGGCGCGCCGGGCGATACTATGCCGAGAACGCCTGGATGCCCGTCTGCGCGCGGCCCAGGATCAGGGCGTGGATGTCGTGCGTGCCCTCGTACGTGTTGACGGTCTCCAGGTTGATCATGTGGCGCATCACGTGGAACTCGTCGGCAATGCCGTTGCCGCCGTGCATGTCGCGCGCGGCGCGCGCGATCTCGAGCGCCTTGCCGCAGGAGTTTCGCTTGATCAGCGACACCATCTCGGGCGCTGCCCGCTCCTGGTCCATCAGCCGCCCCACCTGCAGGCAAGCCTGCAGGCCGAGCGTGATCTCGGTCATCATGTCAGCCAGCTTGCGCTGGATCAGCTGGTTGGCCGCCAGCGGGCGGCCGAACTGCAGTCGATCCAGCGTGTACTGCCGGGCCCGATGCCAGCAGTCCTCGGCGGCCCCCAATGCGCCCCAGGCGATGCCGTAGCGGGCCTTGGTCAGGCAGCCGAACGGCCCCTTCAGCCCCGAGACACCCGGCAGCAACTGGTCCTCGGACACCAGCACGTCGTCCATCACGATCTGACCCGTGACCGAGGCACGCAGCGACATCTTGCCCTCGATCTTCGGCGCCGACAGGCCCCTGGCGCCCTTGTCCAGCACGAAGCCGCGGATCACGCCATCTTCGGTCTTGGCCCAGACCACGAACACGTCGGCGATCGGCGCGTTGGTGATCCACGTCTTGCTCCCGCTGAGCCGGTAGCCGCCGTCGGCCTTTCGCGCGCGCGTGGCCATGCTGCCCGGGTCCGACCCGTGATCCGGCTCGGTCAGCCCGAAACAGCCGACCCATTCGCCGGACGCCAGCCGCGGCAGGTACCGGTCCCGCTGCGCAGCGGTGCCGTACGCGAAGATCGGGTACATCACCAGCGAGGACTGCACGCTCATCGCCGAGCGATAAGCCGAATCGATGCGCTCGACCTCGCGCGCGGCCAATCCGTAGCACACGTGATTGACGCCTGCGCAGCCGTACCCACGGATCGTCGAGCCGAGCAGCCCGAGCTCGCCCATCTCGTTCATGATGTTGCGGTCGAAGCGCTCGTCGCGATTGGCCTGGATCACGCGCGGAAGCAGCTTGTCCCGGCAATACGCGCGGGTCGCATCGCGCACCATGCGCTCGTCCTGCGTCAGCTGCTCCTCGAGCAGCAGCGGATCGCTCCACTCGAATCCGTTCGAATCCCTGGTCATAGTCAAATTCCCCCCGCTTATACGGAGCCGCCGGCCGGTTGCTGTCGTGTCGACAGTATCATCCAAGGTTTTGGCGGGATGGACATGAATCGCACAGAAATGCCGACCTTCGCGCACGGATTTTCGGTGGCCGACCTGTACCGGCGCGAAGGCCTGGTCCGGCTCGATCGGATCTTCCTGGCGACGCTGGGCGAATCCGATCCCGCATTGCATCAGGAGCTGGTGCAGGCGCGCAGTGATCCGGCCGGGCTGTCCCGCGGCAGCGCCTCGGACCTGTCGATCCGGATCGCGCCGGTGCTGGAGCGCTTCGTGGCCGAGCTGTTCGGGATCGGCACCGAACTGGAGGCGCTCAAGTCGCGCCACACGGACCTGGAGCCGCTGTTCCGCATCAAGCGGGATTTCGTGCAACGCCAGGCCGCCAAGAAGATCAAGCCGCAGGAGGCCGCCGAGCTGGACGGCGACGCGCTGTTCGCCCGGCTGCAGGACCTGCTGGGCGCGCCGTTCGACGAGCTCGGCCTGGCTCGCAAGCTCAGCGAGTGGCTGCAGGACGAGGCCGCCAACGCAGAGGCGCTCGGGATCGCGCGGCAGTACGCGGCCTGGGCGGTGCACACGCCGGCCGGACAGCAGCGCCATCACGACGGCCTGTTGTTCAAGATCCCGTCCGGCGTGGATCCGATGAATCTGATTCGCCCGGCGCAATGGCATTCGGAAGACGGCATATCGGAGCTGCGCATCCGGCCCGACCATATCCGGCGCCGCGAAGGCTTCGGCCTGACCGATGCGGGTTTCGACCTGGCCGGCGCCCTGGACCAGGCCCACTATTGCATCCAGTGCCACCCGCAGAAGAAGGATTCCTGTTCGGACGGGCTGAAGGAGCGCCCTTCCAAGGACGCTGAGCAAGCCATCGTCTACAAGAAAAGCGCGTTCGGCGTGGCGCTGTCCGGCTGCCCGCTCGAGGAGCGGATCTCCGAGTTCCACATGCTCAAGACGCGCGGGGTTCCGATCGGCGCGCTCGCCGTGATCGCGGTCGACAACCCGATGGTGGCCGGCACCGGGCATCGCATCTGCAACGATTGCATGAAGGCCTGCATTTTCCAGAAACAGGACGCCGTCAACATCCCGCAGGCCGAGACGCGCACGCTCAAGGACGTGCTCGAGTTGCCGTTCGGCTTCGAGATCTACAGCCTGCTGACGCGCTGGAATCCGCTGAATTTCGAGCGCCCGCTGCCGCGAGCCGCGACCGGCCGCAAGGTGCTGGTGGTCGGGCTGGGGCCGGCCGGATACACGCTGGCACACCACCTGCTCAACGACGGCCACACGGTGGTCGGCGTCGACGGCTTGAAGATCGAGCCCCTGCCCGAAACGCTGGCGGGCGTGCGCGCCGACGGCAGCCGCACCGCGTTCGAGCCGCTGCGTGACCTGCAATCGATCACCGAGCCGCTGGATGAGCGCGTGCTGGCCGGATTCGGGGGCGTGGCCGAATACGGCATCACGGTACGCTGGGACAAGAACAACCTGAAGCTGATCCGGCTGCTGCTGGCGCGGCGCCGCGAGTTCGCGATGTACGGCGGGGTGCGCTTCGGCGGCACGCTCGACCTGGACGACGCGATGGCGCTCGGATTCGATCACGTCGCGCTGTGCATGGGAGCGGGCAAGCCCACCGTGCTGGACGTGCCCAACGGCCTGGCACGCGGCGTGCGCACCGCATCCGACTTCCTGATGGCCTTGCAGCTCACCGGCGCCGCCAAGCGCGACTCGATCGCCAACATGCAACTGCGGCTGCCGGTCGTCGTGATCGGCGGCGGCCTGACCGCGATCGACGCGGCCACCGAATCGCTCGCTTACTACGTGGCACAGGTCGAAAAATTCCTGCAACGCTATGAAGCGCTCGCCGCCGATGTCGGCGAGGACGCGATCCGAGACCGCTGGGATGACCTGGACCGCGAGATCGCCGAGGAGTTCCTGGCGCATGCGCGGGCACTGCGCGAGGAACGCGAGCTGGCCCGTCGCGAAGTGCGCGCGGCGCGCACCGCCGAGCTGCTGCGCGAGTGGGGCGGCGCCAACATCGTGTACCGACGCCGCCTGATCGACAGCCCGTCGTACACGCTGAACCACGAGGAGGTGGAAAAGGCGCTGGAGGAAGGCATTTCGTTCTTCGAAGCGCTTGCGCCGGCCGGCGTCGAGGTGGACAACTTCGGCGCCGTCAAAGGCATCCGCTTCCACCGCCAGAAACGCGCCGAAGACGGCAAGTGGAGCGTGGACGGCGAGCACTGGATGTCGGCGCACACCGTGTTCGTCGCGGCCGGCACTTCGCCCAATACGGTGCTGGCGCGCGAGGACGCGGTCCACTTCAAGCTCGACGGCAAGTACTTCGCGGCCTGCGACGAACAGGGACGCCCGGTCAAGCCGGCCCATGCGCAACCCAAGCCGCCCAGCGCCGATGTGCTGCTGTCGCGGCTGGACGACGGCCGCTTCATCAGCTTCTTCGGGGACCTGCATCCGTCCTATTTCGGCAACGTCGTCAAGGCGATGGCCTCAGCCAAGCAGGGCTATCCGCGCATTTCGCGCGTGCTGGACGGGCGCGCGCCGGCCTCCACGCAAGGCACCGAGGATTTCTTCGCCGCGCTGTCGCGCGACCTGCTCGCCACGGTCGACCTGGTGCAGCGCCTGACGCCGACCATTGTCGAGATCGTCGTGAAGGCTCCTGCCGCCGCCCGCAAGTTCCGCCCGGGGCAGTTCTACCGCCTGCAGAACTTCGAGTCGCTGGCCAAGGTGGCCGCGCGCACCCGCCTGCACACCGAGGGGCTGGCGCTGACCGGCGCCTGGGTCGATCCGGACCGCGGGCTGGTGTCCTGCATCGTGCTCGAGATGGGCGGCTCGTCGAACCTCGTCGCGCAGCTGGCGCCGGGAGAGCCGGTGATCCTGATGGGGCCGACCGGCACGCCGACCCACATCGAAAGCGGAGAAACGGCGATCCTGGCCGGCGGCGGTCTGGGCAACGCGGTGCTGTTTTCGATCGGCCAGGCCTTCCGCGCGCACGGCTCGCGCGTGCTGTACTTCGCCGGGTACAAGAAGGCGATCGACCGCTACAAGATCGACGAGATCGAGGCGGCGGCCGACATCGTGGTGTGGTGCTGCGACGAAGCGCCCGGCTTCGCGCCGCGCCGCCCGCAGGACCGCGCCTTCGTGGGCAACATCGTGCAGGCGATGGAAGCCTATGCCACCGGGCGGCTGGGCGAAGTGACGATCCGCACCGAGGACGCCGACCGCATCATCGCGATCGGCTCCGACCGCATGATGGCGGGCGTGGCCAAGGCGCGGCACGACGTGCTCAAGCGCCACCTGAAGCCGAACCACTGCGCGATCGGATCGATCAACTCGCCGATGCAGTGCATGATGAAGGAGATCTGCGCCCAGTGCCTGCAAGTGCACCGCGACGTGCGCACCGGCAAGAGCACGGTGGTGTTCTCCTGTTTCAACCAGGATCAGTCGCTCGACGCCGTGGATTTCGGCTCGCTCAACGAGCGACTGAAGCAGAACGCGCTGCAGGAAAAGCTCACCACGCAGTGGCTGGAGCACTGCGGCCGCCGGCCAGGCTAGCCCGGCGGCGCGTTCCCCGGCCGGGTGGCCCTACCGGCCCGCGGCAATGCGCGCGTCGCTGTCGACTCGCGCGACCGACGCGGCCGCGAAATCGGAATTCAGATAGACCAGGGTCGCGGCCAACGCAACCAGCTGGGCGACAATTATGACAACCAGCGGCTTGTGCTCGTTCCAGCGATTGGGACGCCATGCGGGCGCCTTGCGTTGCGATGCGCGGTTCGGATCCATCTTTGCTCCATGGGTCAGGGACAAAGGTGCCGGGGGCGGCTCGAGGGCGGCACCACGGCTCCGGCGGCTGCACCGGCTGGGTTCGATCGGGCTGCGACCCGATCGAACTTGCCGCCTCATAAGATAAAGACTCGGTTTGGGGACGAATCCCGACATCGGACGCGTCGGCCCGACGTCGATTCGTCGCCGCTCGGAGGGCGGTGCTTACCCCGGCAGGAAGATCAGCGTGGAAGCGGTGGGCGCGAAGCCCTTCACGGTGCAGGCGCCGAACCGGGGACAGCTCGAATCATTCGTGATGGTCGTGTTCGTGGTCGTTGTGGTCGTCGTGTCCGTTGCCATGCCTTTCGTCCGGATGGCCATGGCCTTCGTCGATTCTTCGCATCTCTCCATGATGTTGTTGATAGTGCGGGACGTACGTACCCCGGTACCAGTCGTCGCGCACGAAGTAGACCGGCCGGCCGCAGGCGCCGTATTCACGGCAGTGCTTGGACCAATGCTTCTCGTATCCCGGCGGCACGCGCAGATACAACGCAGGGCCGGCGTAGTGCGGATCGCGTTCGATGACGACCGGCGCGTTGTAGATCAGCACGGGAGGCTGCGGAACCTCGCCGATGTTGATCTGACCGTAATAGCCCGGCTGGCCGATGCTGATCGATACGCCGACGTCTGCGGCGCGGGACGGCAACGTGACCGATGCGAGAACGAGTGCGCCGCCCAGAGCAGCCGTCGCACGCAGACCGGCGTGTCGCATCGTACGCAGTGACTTGATCATGTGATCTCCAGTTTCGATGTCACGATTTTACCGGTTGACCACGCCTCAGGCGATCTCGCGCTCGAGCTCTGCGAAGGTCTGCGCCGGCGCGACGCCGGGCGCTCCGGTTCCAAGCAGCCACTGGATGCGGGCCGCCGAGAACAGCCCGCGCACCTGGCGGGCCTCGCCGTCCTTCGTGTGCTCGACCACCACCAGGTAACGCCGGCCCGCATCGGCCATCAGCGCGGCGACGTCACCCACGCTCAGGCGCGCCACGTCGGCATGGTCGACCGCCTGCCATCGAGCCACCGGCTCCATGATGTTTTCGACCGTCACGTCGCGCCAGGCGCAGGTCGTGTGCGAGCAGCCCATCGACTGCATGTAGCGGATCGGCTTTTCGCCCCGAATGTCATAGCAGGTTACCGAGCCAACCAGCGCAGCGTCATCATCCGTCACGAAAGCGAAGTGCGCGCGCGAAAGCTCCATCTGCCGAAGCGCCAACTCGATCGAGGTCGAGGCGGGCGTGGTGATCATCGGTCCGGTGCGAAAGTCGGTCATCACGTGCGACGCGGGCTCGTCGGGGCTCAGGAACGCGTCGTCGTTGTGTGAACCGGGCATATAAAAGGGTCCCTTCGGAATTTCGAGCAGCGTGCGCCGGGTCGGGCTCATGGTTTCTCCTGTTGGCTTCGTGCGACGGGCCGGTGATGCGCCGGCTTGCAGCAGGCGCCTGGATGAGCTTTGACTGTATGGGCACTGACTTGATCCCTCAAGTCGTCTGGAAGGGCTACTAAAGACAGTTGGCCGCGTACGGCATTTCCACAGGGCGCACGATCGTTAGCGGCACTAAAGCACCGGGACGGATTCACGTCATGATGAATGCGGCGAGCGCCGGATCGGCGCGCAGTTGCGCGACCTGCTCGTCGGTCGGCAGCTGCGGGCGATCGCGCTCGCGGCTCACCAGGCACAAGAACCCGAGCGGGACGTCGTCGTCCGCGCGGAACTGGTGCCACCTCAGCGGCGGTACGCGGACCAGGTCTTGCGCGCCCAGCGCGAGGATGCGGTCGCCCACCAGGCAGCGCCCCCGCCCGTGCAGGACCATCACCGCGTGCGTGTGCTCATGGCGCTCCAGCGTCGTGTGCCCCCCGGGCGCGACCTCGAAATAGCGCCACTGGGCACCCCCGGCATCCTCGAACAGCACCTGACGGGTAACGCCCAGGAACGGAGCTTCTCCTTCCTGCTTGTAGCGCAGGATTCCCACGCCATCCCATCGGCCGTCGGAGGTCGCCTTGCGCAACACCGGTTCGCTCATCGCGCCGCCCCCGCCGCGCCGGCGGGCGCCGCGGCTGATGCGCGGGCAACGCGCTCGACGAACGCGGCGGCCCGCGCGAGCACCGAGTCGCCGGAGGCGGTCGCGCCGGCCAGCAGGTGCCCGCCGATCAGGAGTATCACATCCGTACCGAATTCCTCGATCATTTCGTCGACGCGCTCCGTTCCCATGCCCCCGGCCGGCACCGGCAGGATTGCCGCCATCGCGCCGAGCGGTTCGCGCGCGCGGTGCGCGATCGCGCGGCAGGTGTCGCGGCCATAGGAAAATCGGCCGCCGAAATTCGGAAAGATGGTCGCGTCGGCACCGAACATCCGGAACAGCCTTCCCAGCAGCAGATCCGGCGCAATCCTCACGTTTCCGGCGAACGCCGGGTGCGCCAGGATCGGCACGCCCGCCTCGCTGCGAACCAGTTCCACCAGCGTCGGAACGCCGCTCAGCATCGGGCACACCAGCACGGCGCCCACCCCTTCGCCGCGCACGATGCGCAACTGCTCGGCGATGCGCCGCGGGCCGCCCGACAGGGTGGGGGCGTAAAGCGTCCGTCCCGCGGGCCTGCGCTCGGAAGCGGCCCGCTCGATCGCCCGCTGCACCGCTGCCACGCGCGGCCCGAAGCGCGCATAGTCCTGGTCTGCGATGCCGTGGTCATCCTTGATCACGTCGATTCCGGCCAGGGCGAAGGTGCGCGCGAGCTCCGCCAGCTGCTGCGGCGACTGACCCTGTGGCTTGAGCGCAGTGCAGGTGAGCGGACGGGCCGGCGCACGGTCCAGCCTGAGCGCGCGGCGCCATCCGTCCACTCCGAAGCGCGGACCCGGCAGCGCCTGCAGCAGCTCGCGCCCCGCCTCGAAGCCGAGCAACTCGACGTCCGGCTGCAGCGAACAGTTGCCGAACAGCATGTTCAACAGCTGTCCCGCCTCCAGACCGGTGGTGCAGGTCGCGAACGAAAGTGTCACGTCGAAGGCGCCGCCAGGCCCGCTGTCCGCCGCGCCGTCGGCGGCGCATTCGGCCGGAGCGATCGACTCGACACGCGCCACGATCCGATCGCGCACGAACTGCTGCGTGACCGCCTCCAGCGGCATCTCGATACTCTGCTCGAGCGCCAGCGCGTGCGCGCGCGCTTGAATCCCGCGCGCCTGGGCGCGCACGCGGTAGGTTGCGCTGAACCGCTCGGATGAGTCGTCGGACATTCGCGTATCGTACGAAGCTTTCCGCAATCCGCAAGTCGGCCCGATGCGATTGGTGAGCCGCCGCTTACGATTTCTTGGAACATGCCTGCCGGCCCTGCTGACGTTCCCGGTGTCGGTGCAGGCCCAAACCTCGGTCTACCTGGAAGAGCTGACCTGGACCGAGCTGCGTTCGGCCATCGCCGCCGGCAAAACCACGGCGATCGTTCCGATCGGCGGCACCGAGCAAAGCGGCCCGGCGATCGTGCTGGGCAAGCACAACGAGCGGGTCCGGTTCCTGGCCGGCAGGATCGCCCAGACGCTGGGCAACGCCATCGTGGCACCCGTGATCGCCTATGTTCCCGAGGGGCGCGTGGATCCACCCTCCTCCCACATGCGCTTTGCCGGGACCATCACGGTGCCGGACGACCTGTTCGAGCGGAACCTGGAGTACGCGGCGCGCAGCCTGCGGGTGCACGGCTTTCGGGACATCGTGCTGCTGGGAGACCACGGCGGCTACCAGCGCGACCTGCAGCCGGTGGCCGACCGCTTGAACCGCGAGTGGGCCTCTTCGCCCGCGCGCGTGTATGCGCTTGCAGAGTACTACCGCGCCAGCGAGCAGGGCTTTGCCAGGCTGCTGCGCGAGCGCGGCTTTCGCGACGACGAAATCGGCACGCACGCCGCGCTGGCCGACACCTCGCTGATGCTGGCGATCGACCCGGGCGCGGTGCGGACCGACCTGCTGAAAGGGACAACCCCGCTCGGGCCGGCCCAGGGCGTGTACGGGGGCGACCCGCGCCGCGCCAGCGCCGAGCTCGGCCAACTGGGCGTGGACCACATCGTTTCGCAGACCGTTGCCGCGATCCGCACTCGCGTGGCTCGCAAGGAACCGTAGAAGATGATCGCTTCAGCAGCTCGTAACATTGGAGCCGGCCTCGCGCTGTGCTGCTTACCCGCGGCGGCGTTGCACGCCCAGCCCGCCCGCCCCGCCGTGGACGCCGTTGCCGGCATGCCGCCCGTGCTCGACCCCGGCAACCTTTATTCAGAGGCGCGGGCCGGAGCCATGAGCCCGTCGGTGACCGGCGCATTGCCGCGCGTGTACGTGCCGAACCTGCGGTCGAACGACGTCTACGTGATCGACCCGTCCACGCTGAAGGTGGTCGACCGTTTCAAGGTCGGCACCAATCCCCAGCACATCGTCCCGGCATGGGACCTGCAGACGCTGTGGGTGACCAACAACGCCGAAGGGCGCAGCGATGGCAGCCTCACGCCGATCGACCCGAAGACCGGCAAGCCCGGCAAGCCGATCAAGGTCGACGATCCGTACAACATGTATTTCACGCCGGACGGCCGCGAAGCGATCGTGGTGGCCGAGGCGCACGAGCGCCTTGATTTTCGTGACCCGCACACGATGGCGTTCAAATCGTCCCTGAAGGTGAAAGGCTGCAAGGGCATCAATCACGCCGATTTCGCGATCGACGGCCGCTACGTTATCTTCACCTGCGAGTTTTCCGCGTCGCTCGCCAAGATCGATCTTGTGCAGCGGCAGGTGCTCGGACTGATCAAGCTGTCCAAAGGCGGCATGCCGCAGGACATCCGGGTCACGCCCGACGGCAAGCGGTTCCTGGTGGCCGACATGATGGCCGACGGAACGTTCGTGGTGGACGGGGACGCCTTCAAGGAGGTCGGCTTCATCGCGACCGGCACCGGCGCGCACGGGCTGTACCCTAGCCGCGACGGCAGCCGGATGTACGTGGCCAACCGCGGCTCGAACCACATTCACGGCAAGCGTCACGGACCCGGCAGCGTATCGGTGATCGATTTCAGCTCGCTCAAGGTCGTCGAGCGCTGGACGATCCCGGGCGGCGGCAGCCCCGACATGGGCAACGTCAGCGCCGACGGCCGCCAGCTGTGGCTGTCGGGCCGCTACGACGACGTGGTGTACGTGTTCGACACGGCGTCGGGCCAGGTCACGCAGATCCCGGTCGGCCAGGAGCCGCACGGACTGACCGTGTGGCCGCAGCCCGGACGCTACTCACTGGGACACACCGGAAACATGCGGTAACGCCGCACGCAAACCGCATTGGCCGTTTCCGGATAGCCAATGCGGGACGCTCGGACTAGATTCGCCTGAAACCCTTGTCTTGCGAGGGATCCTCGCGACGTCCCTTCTTCGTGACGGACGCAGGCTCGATGACTTACCGGTGACGAGAGGAAGGCGAACAGATGAACAAGCGCATTTTGTGGTCAGGCGTGGCGGCGGCGCTTTTTTTCGCGGGTGTCGCGATCGCTCAGTATCCGCTGCTGGACATGGCCGCCAGCGACGTGGTGGCGCATTACCAGAATGCAAGCTGCGAACAACTGTGGCAGGAGCGGGCAATGCGCAAGGGCGCACCGAAGTCGGACCGGGAGAAGGAGATGATCAAGGTGCTGCACGAGGACGCCCAGATGCGCGCCGTATTCATCGGCAAGGTGGCCGCCCCGGTCGTCGGCAAGATGTTCGAGTGCGGGATGATCCCTTGAGGATCGTGGCGCGCGTCTTGACCACCCACCGGAGGTGCAGATGACCCGCAAGAGATTGCCCGGATGGGTTGCAACGATGGCGCTTGGCGCCTTCCTGGCCGCAGCGGCCAGCGCCGAGCCAACGACACCAGCTCCGGCGACGGGGGCAAAGTCGAGCAAGCCGGCGGCAAAGCCCGCGGTTGCGCCGTACCAGCCGGGACTGGAGCCGCGCGCGATCGAAATTCTCAAGGCGGCCAGCGCCCGCCTTGCCGCCGCCAAGTCGATGACTTTCACCGCGGTCATCTCGTACGAGAGTCCGAGCCTGCTCGGTCCTCCGCTGATCTACTCCAACAAGTCGGAGGTGACGATGCAGCGACCGGACAAGCTCAAGGTGCTCACCCCGGGCGACGGGCCTCCGTCGGAGTTCTATTACGACGGCAAGACGATGACCGCGTACTCGCCCGTAGAGGGCCTGGCCGCCGTCGCCGACGCGCCGCCGACCATCGACGCCACGCTGAAGGCGGCCTACGACAGCGCGGCGATCTATTTCCCATTTTCCGATGTGATCGTCACCGATCCCTACAAGGACCTCGCCGACGGGCTGACGACCGCCTTTTACATCGGCCAGTCGACCGTGGTCGAGGGCACGACGACCGACATGGTGGCGTATGTCACCGGCAACGTATTCGTGCAGGCGTGGATCGGCGCCGAGGACAAGCTTCCGCGGCGCCTGTATGCCGTCTACATGAACGATCCGGCCCGGTTGCGCCATGTGATGGAGCTCACGAAATGGGAACTGGATCCGCCGATTCCTGCCGACGCGTTTGTTTCGGCCAAGGCCGCGGCCGCGCCGCGCATGGCATTCGCGCGTCCGGATGCACCGCCGCCGGGAATGAAGAAGCCGCCGTCGAAGACCGCGTCCTCCTCCCCGGCGCAGCCCGCCAAGACTCCTTGAGGAGTGGCATCATGAACAAGATCGTCATCGGCCTGACTTGTGCGTTGACTTTGCTGCTGGCGCCGCCCCAAGTCGCTGCCTGGGCGCACGCGGGCGGCTCCTCCGGGTCCGCATCGTCGAGCCGCAGCAGCAGCTACAGCGGCAGCTACGGCTCGGGGTCCGGGTCATCGAGCCGCAGCGGCAGCTACAGCGCCGGCGGCGGCTATGGGTCGGCATCGACGACCAAGAGCGGCAGCTACGGCGGCACCCAGGGATCGGCATCGGGGAGCAAGACCACCACCTACAGCGGCAGTCCGGGCGACGTAAACAAGACCACCACGTACAGCGGATCGGCGACCAATTCCTACGGCAAAACCGGGAGCGTGTCGGGCGGCTCCACGACCAATACGTACGATGGAAACAAGACCACCACCTACGGCGGCACGGCGACGAATTCCTACGGCCACACCACGACCGCGTATGGCAGCTCCACGACCACCGCGTACGGTACCTCGCACAACACCTACACGAGCTCCAGCGGCACAACCGTGTACCACAACAGCTACTCCGGGACGACGACGTACGCGGCATACCATCCGCCGACCACGGTGAACGTGTACGGTTCGAGTTGCTATAACTGCGGCGGTTGGAGCACGGCGGGGGCCGCTGCGGCAGGTGTGGTGGTGGGCGTGGCCGTTGGCGCCGCCGTCGCGAACTCCAACAACGCGGCCAATGCATCGAACGCTTACGCTGCCGGCGTCGCCACCGGCAGCGCGAACACCGCCGCCGCAACCGCGAATGCCTACAACGCCGGCGTCGCGACCGGCGCCGCAACGACGAATGCGTACAACGCCGGGGTCGTTGCCGGCAGCGGGGCTGCTGTCGCCGCTCCGGCCGGCGGGACATTCGCAATGGGCGCGGTCTACGCGGCGCCACCGGCCGGGTGCATCACCCCGAATGTCGGCGGCCAGACCTACTATCTTTGCGGCAACACGTGGTTCCAGCCGTCCTACGGGGCGAACGGCACCTTTTACCGCGTGGTGCCTCCTCCAGGGTAATTCCTGAGGTCGAAGCCGGGCGCCCTGCGGTCTTCCCGCCTACGCCTTGGCGCCGCGCATCGCGTCGACGCTCAAGGCACCCGCACCCGCGGCGGCGAAGAACAAGAAAATGAAGCAGTACAGCACGGCCGGCTCGCCGTGATTCTGCATGGGCTGCAGCACATGGCCCTGCGAGGCGTGCGCCATGAAATAGGCGAACGCCATTTCGCCGGACATCACGAATGCCGCGGGTCGCACCCAAAGACCGATCAGCACCAGCGCGCCGCCGATCACCTCGATCAGGCCGGCCACGCCGATCAGCGAGAAGTAATCGACATGCGAAGCCCCGAACAGCTTCATTACCCCATGTTGCATGAACAAGAAAGCCGTTACCAAACGCAACAGACCCTGTGCCCACGGGGTCCACCTCGAGAAAAACGCGGTACCAGACGCCGCCATGGCTTCCTCTCCTTAAACGCTTCCACGTTCATGTCCAGTCCGCTCTGTGGCCGCGGATGCCGCCGCAACATTACGCTTTCGCGCCGCGGCTTCGTGCCCCGTCCGCAAGCCGGTCGTGGATATGGAACGCGCCGTGTCGGACGCCTGAGCCGAGTGCACCGATGCAGTGCAACTCGACGTCAACCTGCGGCCGCGCGGAGGCGTTAGCGATATACTGCACTTCGCAGTTCCCGTGGGATGAGCGCGATGAATCGCCTTGGGTGGACAGCAACTCTGGCGGTCACAATGGCGGGCGCGGTGTGCGCATCGACGCCCTTGCCGGCCACAGCAGAGATATACGGCTGGGTCGATTCTTCGGGTTCGGTGACCTACAGCAACCTGCCCCCGCCGAAGGGCGCCAAGGTGATCGACACCATCGAGGAAGCGCCCTCCACTCCTCAGAGCCAGGCGTCTGCCGCGGCGGCGCATGACGCCCAGATGCAATCCCTGAACGCGCGCGTGCAGCAACTCGAGTGGGAGTTGCGGCAGAGCGCCATGGCGCCTGAGCCCCCGCCTTCCGCTCCGTACCCGGTCGCGTCGGCGCCTTCGTACGGGCCGGATTGCGATCCCGGATTTTTCGACTGCGGCATGTGGGACGGACCGGCTTACTACTCGATTGGCGTCCCCTATTGGCCCTATTACCGCCCGCGCGCGGGCTTTCACAACCGCGGCGGCGGGTTCCCCCATCCGCCGCACAGCGGCCCCCCGTTCAGGGGAAGCGCTCCGATGTCAGTCGGCTTTTCTTCGCACCGAACGTCGATGGCCTCGGGCGGTTCGTCGCACGCCACAAGCGGCACACGGCGCTGACGTCGGCGCGCGTCGAATAAGACGCCTTGATCGAAGCGCCCGCACCGCGGGCGCACCGATCACTCACTGGGCCCAAAACACGTACACGGCCCGATACGGAACTTCCAGCGCGTCCCCCGCATTGACGCAGGCGCTTTTCGGCGCCGCTCCCCCCGCAGTAAACAGCCGTTGCACTGCGCGGACCTTGTCGAACCGGCCCGGCACCCCCGCCGATTCGGTCTTCAGCAACAGCCATGCGACGCCGCCACCGTCCGGCGCGTCGGCGCGCGCGGCGATCTTGCCGGTGATCTTGCTGCCGTCGCTCGCCTCCCAGGTCGGGCCGGCGTAATGGCGGCCGACCGGTTTTCCGTCCTGGTCGGTCAGGTTGGCGCGCGGCGCCTCGAGATTCCAGACCAGTGCCGCCGCGCCCGCCGCATTCTTGGGCGGTCCGCAGCGATAGATTTGAACGCCGTCGGCTTTGAGCTCCACCAGGCGCGTCAACCCCTCCGGTGGCGCCAGGTTGGCCGGGATCGAACCGGCCGCATCGGCCGTGCCGAGCCAAAGCGCGAACAGCGCGCAGACACCCCATGAAAAAGCCAAGCGCATGAGCTCTCCCCTCGTTTGTGGGCGCGCGAACGGCGCCGGATCCCCCGCGCGCCAGTCTACGACCTCGCGCGCCCGGGCGTTCGCGCCGAGCCTATTGCCCCTACCGGCTCGCCAACTATAAGATTCCGTGGCGCGGCCGCGTCGTCGGCCGCTGGAGTCACAGAAATGTCGAAATCGCATGACACCAAGAAAGACAAGAAGAAGCCGGCGCAGAAAAGCGCCAAGGAAAAAAAGCAGGAAAAGCGCGACAAGAAGCGGGCGTGAGCCGCTGACCGGGTGGTTACCCACCCGGAAACCGAGGCAAAACCCGGCCCACGTCGCGCGACGGCCAGTCGGAGCAATCTTTCCCGGCACGGATTGAACCTTTTGCCGGCGGGCGGGAATTAACCCGTATTGGCCAGCGGGAGCGCCGCAATGCTTTTCGGGCAAATCGACCATGCGGCGCCGGGTGCGGGCGTCGTCGACGACAGATCGGCCGACGAGGCCGCTTTGTTGCGGCGCATCGCCGCGGGCGACCGTGCTGCGTTCGAAACGCTTTACCGCGCTTACTTTCCGAGGCTGACGCGATTCCTCGAGCGCGTGATGCGGCGCTCGCATGCGGTCGAAGAGGTCCTGAATGACGCGATGGTCGTGGTCTGGCGCAAGGCGGACAGCTTCAACGGCGAGTCGAAGGTTTCCACCTGGATTTTCGCGATCGCCTACCGCATCGCGATGAAGGCAATGAAGCGGTTCGACGAGCCGCTCGAGTCCGACGATTCCTTGTACGAGGAAACGCAACCCGGTCCCGAGGCGCGCCTGATGCAACGGCAGCTTTGCGCCCTGCTCGGCGAGCACATCGGCCGCATGTCCCCCGAGCACCGCGCCGTCATCGAGTTGACCTATTACCACGGGTGCGCATATCGGGAGATCGCGCAGATCATGGGGTGTCCGGTCGACACGGTGAAGACCCGGATGTTCCATGCGCGCCGCCGCCTGCGGCGGTTTCTATCGGACCGGAAGGAGGATCTCTGATGACCGGGCGTGTACTGAGCTTCGCGAAATCGTCCCATCAGAAGACCCAGGAGCTGCTGCCGTGGCTGGTGAACGGCACGTTGGAAGGGGAGGAGGCGGTCGAGGTCGAGCAGCACCTGCGAACCTGCCCGGCCTGCCGCGAGGAGCTCGAAAGCCTGCGTGTGATGCGCTCTGCCTACATCGAGTCCCCCATTTTTGATCCGTAGTTGGGCAGCCTGGAGGAGTGGTCGAGCGAATCGATGGGGCCCAGTGTGAATTGGATATCCCGCTCAGGATCGATATCGTTGGCGACCCGTAACACTACGTCGGGGATATCCTGCACATCGCAGTCTTCATCCACGACGATGATGCACTTGGTAAACATGGCCTGGCCCAGCGACCAGATCGCATTCATCACTTTACGCGCCTGGCCCGGGTAGCTCTTGCGAATCGACACGATCATCAGATTGTGAAAGACGGCTTCGACTGGCAGGTGAATATCAACCAATTCGGGGATGGTCATCTTCATCGCGGGGAGGAAGATGCGCTCGACCGCTTTGCCCATCCATGCATCTTCCATGGGCGGCTTTCCAACGATGGTGGCGGCGTAGATGGGCTCCTTGCGATGGGTGATGCAGGTGAGATGAAAAACCGGGTACTCATCGGTCATGGTGTAGAAGCCGGTGTGATCGCCGAATGGGCCTTCGGAGCGCAGTTCGCCGAGTTCCACGTAGCCTTCGAGAATAATCTCCGCATGCGCCGGAACTTCAAGATTGACCGTCTCGCATTTGACGATTTCAACGGGCTTGCCGCGGAGGAACCCCGCAATCATGAACTCTTCCACTTCCGGTGGCGCGGGCACTATGGCTGCAAAAGTGGTGGCGGGATCCGTGCCGATGGCTACGGCAACTTCAAGGCGCGAGCCTTTCAGGTTGCCCAATGCCACCTGGGGAAGACCTCCGATGGGGCCGTCCGGAATCGCTACTGCACCGCCGGCCGACTCAGCCATTGCCGCCACGCGCGCGGTCTTCTCGCCGAAGGTTCCCTCCTCCTTGGAAGCGGAGGCTGCTGCATTGCGAATTGCTTCGCGGTAATGCTCCGCGGCAACTTTCTGGCGCTGCCAATGCATGCCCGTGGTCTGGCCGTCGTAGACCTGCATCCGATACATGCCAATGTTGCGCTTGCCGGTGCGGGGGTCGCGTGTGTGCACGCAAGGCAGGGTAATGAATCGTCCTCCGTCGTGGGGCCAGCACTTGAGGACGGGAAATTGATTGAGGTCGAAGTTGCTTTTGAGAATGACTTCCTTGCAGGGGGCATCTTTCGCGTTGACGGTTTTGGGGAAGGCACTGGTGAGTGCGCTCAGTTGAGGCAACATCTTGAGTTTGTCAAGAAGGCCTTCAGGGGCTTTGACGTTCATGAGACTTTGAATGCGTGTGGCAATCTCGTCAAGCCGTTGCACGCCGAGGGCCAGCGCCATACGCCGCTCGCTGCCGAATTGATTAATGAACACCTTGTGTCCGGGATGACCTTTGATGTTCTCGAAAAGCAACGCCGGACCACCGGGCGCGTAGTTCCCATTCGCAGCGGCACTCGGTTTCGCGCCAATCTTGCTCACGCGGTCGGTAATTTCCGTGATCTCAAGTTCTGGCGATACTTCTTCGCGGACCCGCTTGAGTTCGCCGTGCTTTTCAAGAGCGCTGATCCATTCGCGCAGATCGTCGTAGGCCAAAAGAGTGCTCTCCGTTCGACGGTTAACCGTCCTCCCACATACTAAGGCTTCTGGCAACCCAAAGGCTCATGGGGCTTACGCGTTGCGTTTTGGACCGCGCCTATGGCATTCTCCCCGCAGCGAATAGGAGTCCCCCAATGAAAAACCCCCTTGCAGGTCACAACAAGCCATACTTCAAATTGCGTAAGAAAAAAACTCCGGCTGTTCACGCCACGATCCCGGCTGTTCCTTGGAGCGTGCCGGGGTTGTGTGCTGCCTACAACTGGCCAAAAGGCCTTGCGGGCGGCGGGGTCATCGCCATTGTTGAACTGGGCGGCGGCTGGGTGCAGTCCGACATCGCCGCATTCTTCCAATCTGTCAACCAACCTTCGCCACAGATTACCGATGTTTCAGTGGACGGCACGCTGAATTGCTTGTGCAGGCTCAACTGTTGGTGAACTCTCGGTCGCTCAAGGCCTCCGCCAGCGAGCCAAGCGTTGGTGCTCTCCACAGCGCGCGCGATGAGCAGACTAGCTTGCGAGAAGTCATAGGGCGACCCCATCAGCGGACATAGCGGGGGCACGATAAAATAATCAATTCGCCGATCGAGGCCTTCCAGCTCACTGAGTAATTGCCGCGCGATGAGCAACGTCAACGCATGCAGCGCGTTTGCGATCGCACCCGTTGGCGGCAGCTCGAGCGCGCACGCATATCCGGTCGGCAAAATGATGAGGCGTTGCGCGCCATGCGCGACGGCAACCTTGACAGGCGTATTGCTGGAGATGGCGCCATCGGCGAGGTACAGACGTTCGAACTTGACCGGTGCGAACGCGGGCGGAATTGCTGCGCTTGCGAGGATGGCTTGTGCGGCTGGACCTTTTGACAGCACCACAGTTTCGCCGGATAGAATATCAGTCGCGACGATGTGGATCGGGACTTTTGCATCTTCGAGATTCCGATAGGGCAGATGCTTGTCGATGAGTTGACGCAAGCCTTCGGACGTGGCGAGAAAGTCCCTTCGCCGCACAAACCCGAGTACGGTTCGCCACGTCACCTGAAACACGTCTCGCCGGTGCAAACCGCGCCAAATTGTTTCGAGCTGCTGGATACCCTCGATCGTGGGTATCCCTGCGTAATAAGCGCCGTTCAGCGCGCCGACGCTGGAACCGAACACCGCATCCGCCACGATGCCGTGAACCGCAAGCGCATGAAGCATCCCGACCTGAATGGCGCCAAAACTGCCGCCACCTGCAAAAACGAAAGCTGTCTTTGGTTGGGCTCGATTGCTCAACATCGGCTATAGTTCCACTTTCCTGGTATCATTGGCGCCTGCATCGCTTGTTAGGTATTATTTCGCGCTGCAGTGACGTAATCCCGCCGGCCGATAGATCAGAGCCCACTATCCTCGTTTAATCGGCTCAACACGGCCTCGGTGATGCGGGCACAGCGCGCACCTGCAAATGGAAACGTATCTTTCAAAGTGGACGCCAGCTGACCGCCC
>CAVTZO010000019.1:0-34893 GCA_963739145.1 uncultured beta proteobacterium | reverse complement strand
CTTCACCAGGAGGACCAGGTCGGCGTCCGGCGCCGAGACGGGCCCGGCGAGCGCGGGCACCACGCTGCGGAGCGAGATGAACGACAGGTCGGTCACGACGAGCGGGCACGGCGCGTAGGCGGGATCGGCCGCGGACAGGTCGGCCGAGGTCAGCGTCCGTGCGTTCGTGTGCTCGAGGACCGTCACGCGCGGGTCGGCCCGCAGGGCGGGGTGGAGCTGGCCGTGGCCGACGTCGACGGCGTAGACGTGAGTGGCCCCGCGCTGGAGCAGGCAGTCGGTGAAGCCGCCGGTGGACGCTCCCGCATCGAGGGCGCGGCGGCCGGTGACCGGGACGGCGAAACGGGACAGTGCTGCGTCGAGCTTCAGGCCGCCCCGGCTGACGAAGGGAGACGGCGGCCCGAGCACGAGCACGGGCTCGTCGGGCGCGACGAGGCGCGCCGGCTTGTCCGCGGGGGCGCCCGAAACGAGGACGCTGCCGGCGGCGATCGCCGCCTGGGCCTCGTGCCGGCTGAGGAAGAGGCCCCGTCGCACGAGCTCGGTGTCGAGCCGGCGGCGGGCCCCGGTGGTCAGCTGGCGGCCTTCTTGGCCGACTTGGCGGTCGAGCGTCGACTTCTTGGCTCGGAAGCCTTCTTGGTCGTCCTTGTGCGCGCCGGAGCTCTTGGACGGGCGCCTTGTGGTCGGCGGTCTTGGCGCTCGTGGCGGCCGGGTCGGCGGCCACCTTCGCTGGCCGGCTGCCGCCGCCCGCGTGGCGGTCTTGCCGACCTCGGTGCGCACGCCCTTCGGCCGTCTTGCCGGCCTGCTTGGTGACCTTGCCCGCCTCTTGCCGCCTTGGTGACCTTGCCGGCCTGCTGTGGTGACGTCCTTGGTGGCGCTGCGGCCGGCCTCGGCCGACTTCTTCAGGACCTCGGCCACCTGGTTGGCGATGGTCTCGAGGGACTTCGCGATCGATCCTGCTCGAGCTGGGTGGCCACCTCGTGGCGCACCAGTTCGAGCACCTGCTCGCTGGTCTTGCGGCTCCGCTCGACCAAGTTGTCGACCCACTCCTGTGCCTGGCTGCGCTGGATGTCTCCGGCGTTCACCAACTCTCGCACGATCTCCTCGGCTCGGCCACGGCTGACCTGCCCGAGGACGGTCCCCGCATCGAGGTACTTGCGGATGCGTTCATTGCTAGCCATGCAACAAGAGTATCCAAAGTGCTAGCTGTTAGCAAGCACTTTCATCGATCCGCCCAGGGTGCGGCGGACCAGGCGTGGCCAGGTCCGGTGCGACGGCCGCCGCGCCGGCGTCGGGCGGCACCTCTCCCTCCCGGGTGACCCCCGAGAGGACCAGGGCGAAGGGGATGCCGAGCTGGGCGGCCAGGGCGCCGTCGGTGGACGGGCCGGTCCCCCACCACGGCCCGGAGCTCTCCGGCGGGCACCCGGGCCGCGATGGCCTCGACCGTGGGCCGGTGGGGCTTGCCCGCCACCTCGGGCGTGCGCCTCGGCCGCGGTGGACACCGCCGCCAGCATGGACGCCGGCGCCGGGCAGCAGGCCCTCGGGCGTGGGGTAGGTCGGCGTCGTCGTTCGTGCCGACCAGGCGGGCGCCGCGCCCGCACCGCCGCGGCGGCCCGGGCCACCGCCGTCGAAGGTGAACGACCGCGTCCAGCCGACCACGACGGCGTCCGCCGGCGCCCTCGGGCACCACGGTCGACGCCGCGGCCGGCCAGAGCCTCGATACGCCGTCGTCACCCAGCACGACGCGCCGACGAGCCCGGGAGCGAGCAGGCCGGCCGCCACGTCGGCCGAGCTGAGGAGGTCGGCGTCCTCGGCCGTGATGCCGCAGTGGGCCAGGCGCTTGTGCAGCTCGGCCCGGGTCGGTGCCGAGTTGTTGGTGGCGAAGAGGACCCGGACGCCCGCGCCGCGCAACCGGGCCACGGCCTCGTCGGCGCCGGGGATGGGACGTCCCATGAGCCAGACCACGCCATCGAGGTCGATGACCCAGGTCCCCCCGGGCGGCGGCGGCCACATCGGCGCCGAGGCTAACCGCCCTCCCTAGACTCGCCCGGCCGTGGCCGACCTGCGATCGAGGGTGACGAGCTGGTGCTCCACCTGCGCTCGATGGAGAAGGCCGAGGGTTTCCACGGCGACATCCGGGTCCCGCTCTCGGCCGTCACCGCCGTCCGCGTCGGTTGACGACCCCTGGCCCGAGCTGCGCGGCATCCGGCCCCGGGCACCGGGCTCCCGGACGTGATCGCCGTCGGGACCCGCCGGGGCAGCTTCGGGAAGGACTTCGCCGCCGTGCACGGCAAGGGCCCCGCCGTCGTGGTCGACCTGACCGGGGCCGAGTACGGGCGCCTCGTCGTCAGCGCTGACGACGCCGCTGCCAGTGGCGTCGTCCATCCGGGACGCCGCCGGCGTCGAGCTGAACCGACGGCGCCGGCCACCCGGCCTATGGGTCAAGATGGCGGCGTGCCCGAGCCCCGGGACGTGGAGGTGCCGCGCGCACTCCGTCGAACGGCTGGGACGCCTCATCGGCCCGGAGCGGTTCGCAGCCTTGCAGGAGGCGGCGGTCGGGGCGCTGCAGTCGCTCGACGGGGCCACGGGTGTGGAACATCAGCTCCACCGCGCACGGTGGCGGCGTGGCCGAGATGCTGCGCCTGCTCTGCGGCTACGCCGAGGACGTCGGCGTCGACGCCCGCTGGGTGGTGATCGACGGCGACCCCGAGTTCTTCGCCATCACCAAGCGCCTGCACAACCGGCTGCACGGCGCGCGCCGGCGACGCCGGGCACCTCGGACCGCGCGAGGCCGAGCACTACTCGGCCGTCCTCCGGGCCAACGTGGAGGCCCTGGACGGCAGCATCCGCCGCGACGACATCGTCTTCCTGCACGACCCGCAGACGGCAGGCATGGCGCACCACCTCATTGAGTACGGCGTGCGCACGGCCTGGCGCTGCCACATCGGATCGGACCACGCCAACTCGTTCACCGAGGAGGCGTGGGAATTCCTGCAGCCCCACCTGGCCGAATGCCGGACCTTCGTCTTCTCCCACGCGGCCTTCGTGCCGCCCTGGCTGGCCGGGGCCGACGTGTGGATCATCGAGCCCTCCATCGACCCGCTGGCCGCCAAGAACCGTCCCCTGCGCCCGGCGCAGGTCCTGGCGCTCCTGGCGCGGATCGGCCTGCTCGAGGGCGCACCGGACGGAGCGGTCGCCGGCGGTCCTCGGCGGCGCGGGACCGTTCTCGCCCGGCGCACCCCTCGTCGTGCAGGTCTCGCGCTGGGACCACCTGAAGGACATGGAGGGCGTGCTGCGCGGCTTCGCCGATCGCCTGGCCGGCCGGACGACGCGCGGCTCGCCCTCATCGGGCCGGCCGTCGACGGCGTGGCCGACGACCCCGGAGGGTGCACGGGTCCTCGCCGAATGCGTCGACGCCTGGGAGTCGCTCCCCCGCCGTGCCCGCGACGCCATCCGTCTGGTCGCCCTCCCGATGGACGACCCGGTCGCCAACGCGGTCATGGTCAACGCGGCCCAGCGGCACGCCACGCGTCGTGGTGCAGAAGAGCCTGCAGGAGGGGTTCGGCCTCACCGTGACCGAGGCCATGTGGAAGTCCCGGCCCGTCGTGGCCTCCGCGGTCGGCGGCATCGTCGGCCAGATCCCCCCGGGAGCCGGCATCCTCCTCGAGGATCCCCCGCGACCTCGACACCTTCGGGGAGACCCTGGCTGCCCTGCTGGCCCGACCCGGCGGACATGGCGGCGATGGGCCGCCGCGCCCGGCGCCACGTCCGCGCGCACTTCCTGAGCGACCGCCACCTCATCGACTACGCGCGCCTGCTGGCGCACATGACCGCCGACTCCTAGGACGGGGCGACCGCCTGGGCGATCACGCGCCCCGTCATCTCGTCGGGGTGGATGCGGACCAGCGCGTGGCGCGGGCCGCCGGCCCACGGGCACGAGCCCGAGGTCGGCCAGCGCGACGACCTCGTCCGGGATCATCCACGCGCTGCGCCGACCCGGTCACCAGCACGCTCCAGCCCTCGCCCATCGACTCGTCGACCGCGGTCGATCTCGAAGCTCACCCGGGCTGACCCTCGAGCCGGGCCGCGTGCTCGACGGTCGTGCTCACGATCACGTCGCCCTCACTCACCACGAAGTTCAGCGGGTGGGCGACCGGGCCCCGGGCCGTGACGAGGACCACACGCCCGACACCCCCGGCCCGCAGGTGCGCCTCGCACTGCTGCGCCGTGAGCTCGCTCAGCTCGGGGTGCCGGCCGGCCCGGCCCGCGTCCCGGCGGCCGGTCCACCCGCGCCCCGTAGAGCTCCTCGGGCGTGCACTCGAGCGCCAGGGCCAGCAGGAGCATGGTGCCGGTGCTGAGGCGCACCCCCGGGCTCTCCTCGAAGTAGCGCAGGTAGCCGGGATCGATGCCGACGGCCGACGCCACCTCCTCGACGCTCTTGCCCAGCTCGGTGCGCCGGCGCGCCACCCGGCGGGCCAGATCCCCGGTCTGGGGGGACGCTGTCCGGATGCGCTCACGCGCCGTATTCTCATCCGGGCCGGCGGCCCGATTCCAGCAGCGTTCAGGATTCGTCCCAGGACGGACGCGAAGGCCAGGGAGCGCGCGATGTCGCGCTGGGTCACCAGGCCGACGACGCGGTCGCCCTCGAGGACGGGCAGGCGGGCCCGGTGGTGGCGGCACATGACGGACACGGCCTCGTCCACGGGCGCGTCGACATCGAGCCCCAGCACGTCGCCCGGCTCGGCCAGCTCGGACAGCTGCACCTGGCGCGGGTCACGGCCCTTGGCGATCACCTTGGCCACGATGTCACGGCTGCTCACGGTCCCGGCCAGGCTCCCGTCGGACGAGGCAGAGGGGCACGGACTCCTCGCTGCGGCGCGGCCAGGAAGCACGCGGCATCGGCCGCCGACTCGGTGGTCCTCAGCACCTCGATGTCGCTCCGCATGACGTCCCGGACGGTCCTCATGGCGGCCTCCCACCTGCGGGCGCGCTCTCGCCCGCGACGGCCGCCCTACCCCGGCGACGGGCCTCTCAAACCGGCCGCCCGCGAAAGGGGCCGTTCGACCCGGTGACGCGGTCGCGTCACATCCCGCGACCGGCCGCTTGCCCCGGAGCGGAGCGAACATATGTTCGTAGCGTGATGGAGCGCCAGTACGAGCTGGAGTCGCTGCGGCGCTCGCTCGCCATGCTGCGGCCCGGCGCCCCGGCCCTGGACCGCGAGGAGGCCATGCGGCTGGTCCGCGAGCTCCAGGACCTCGAGCGACCAGCTGCGCACGCTGCGCGAGGGGCTGCAGCGGCTGCTCGCCGAGCCCGGGTGACGGACCGCCGGCTCAGCCGAGGGCGATGAGGTTCGTCGGGTCGGCCAGGATCTCGCCGACGGCGGTCAGGAAGCGGGATGCCGCCTGGCCGTCGACGAGGCGGTGATCGAAGGCGAGGCTGAGGGTCACCACGTCGCGCAGGGCCACCTCGCCGTCGTACTCCCAGGGACGCCGCTGCACCGCGCCCAGGGCGAGGATGGCGGCCTCGCCGGGGTTGAGGATCGGCACGCCCGCGTCGACCCCGAAGACGCCGACGTTGGTGAGGGTGATGGTGCCGCCGCTCAGCTCGGCCGGCGTGCAGCGTGCGTCGCGGGCCCGGGCCGTCAGGTCGGCCAGCGCCTCGCGTCAGCTCGCGGAACGTCAGGTCCTGCGCGTCCTTGACGTTCGGCACGACGAGGCCCAGCGGGCCCGCCACGGCGACGCCGAGGTTGACGTAGTGCTTGGTCACGACCTCGGCCGGTCGCCTCGTCCCACGACGAGTTCAGCGCCGGAGCATCGCGCAGGGCGAGCACCACGGCCCGGGCCACGACGGCGAGCGGCGTCACGCGCACGCCCTCGAAGTGCCGGTTGGCGCGGAGGCGCTCGACGAGCTCCATGGTCGGGGTGACATCGAGCGTCAGGAAGACGCAGGCCTGCGGCGCCGTCGCCACGCTGCGGACCATGGCCTCGGCCATGTGCTTCTGCACGCCGCGCACCGGCGACCGCGACTCGCGACCGGGCGCTCCCCGCGGGCGGCGGCCCGCCGCCGCCGGTGCCGGCCAGGTGGGCGGCGAGGTCCTCGCGGGTGATGACGCCGCCCGGGCCGTGGCCGGTGACGTCGGCCAGGTCGACGCCGTTCTGGCGCGCCATGAAGCGCACGGGCGGCGCGGCGAGCGGCCGCGATCCGGTGGGCGGCGGGCGCGCGCCTGCCCCCGGTCGAGGTGCCGGTGCCCGCTGCGGCGGCGGCGGCTCGGCGGCGGCCTCCGACGGGCCGTACCCGACGAGCACCGGGCACCTTCTCCGGCGCGTCCTCGCCCTCGCCGGAGGTGTCGATGGCGATGATCGGGGCACCGACGCTCGACCGTCTCGCCCGCGCGCGGCCAGCACCTCGACCACGGTGCCGGCGAACGGGCTGGGCAGCTCGACGACCGCCTTCTCGGTCTCGACGTCGACGAGGACCTGGTTGAGGGCCACCTCGTCGCCGGCGGCCACGTGCCAGGCCACGATCTCGGCCTCGGTCAGGCCCTCGCCCAGGTCGGGCAGCAGGAAGCTGCCGGACGTCGCTCACGGCCTGCAGGCACCGGTCCACCTCGTGGAGGATGCGATCGGCGTCGGGCAGGAAGTGCCGCTCCAGCCTGCGAGGGCGGGTACGGCGTGGCGAAGCCGCCGACCCGGCGCACCGGCGACTCGAGGTGGTAGAAGCAGCGCTCGGACACCCGGGCGGCGATCTCCGCGCCGAGGCCGCAGAACACGGGCGCCTCGTGGGCGACGACCAGCCGGCCCGTCTTGCGGACCGACGCCTCGATCGTGTCGAAGTCGACCGGCGAGAGCGAGCGCAGGTCGACCACCTCGATGGAGGTCCCCTCCGCCGCGCCGATCCGGGCCGCATCGAGCGCGGTGGCGACCATCGGCCCGTAGGCGGCGACGGTGGCGTCGGTCCCCTCGATGACGACCCGGGCCTGGTGCAGCGGCACGGCCGACAGCGGCGCCGCGTCGTCGACCTCGCCCTTCTCCCAGTACCGCCGCTTCGGCTCGAAGAACACGACCGGGTCGTCGGACGCGATGGCCTGCTGGATCATGCGGTGCGCGTCGCCGGCGTTGCTCGGCGTCACGACGCGCAGGCCGGCCGTGTGGGCGAAGTAGGCCTCCGGCGACTCGGAGTGGTGCTCGACGGCGCCGATGCCGCCGCCGTAGGGGACCCGGATGGTCATCGGGCATGGCCACCCGGCCCTCGTTGCGGTAGCGCAGCTTGGCCACCTGCGACACGATCTGGTCGAAGGCCGGGTAGACGAAGCCGTCGAACTGGATCTCGCACACGGGCCGGTAGCCGCGCATGGCCAGCCCGACCGCCGTGCCGATCACGCCGGACTCGGCCAGCGGGGTGTCGATGACGCGGCGCTCGCCGAAGTCCCGCTGCAGGCCCTCGGTGACCCGGAACACGCCGCCGAGCTTGCCGATGTCCTCCCCCATCAGCACGACCTTGGGGTCACGCTCCATCGCCCGGCGCAGCCCGGCGTTGAGCGCCTTGCCCAGCGACATGGTGGCCATCACGCCTCCGGGTCGAAGGTGGCCAGGTAGGCCGGCATAGGCGGCCCGCTCCTCCTCGAGGAGCGGGTGCGGGCCGGCGTAGACGTGCTCGAACAGCGCATCGGGTGCCGGGTCGGCCAGGGCGAGGCAGCCGCGCCGCAGTGCCGTGGCCGCCGCCTCGTCCGCGGCGGCGCTGACCGCGGCCTCGAAGCCGTCGTCGGCGAGGCCCTCGGCGCGGAGCAGGGCGCGCAAGCCGCACCAGCGGGTCCTTGGCCCGCCACTCGTCCTCCTCGGCGTGCGACCGGTAGCGGGTGGGGTCGTCCGACGTCGTGTGGGGGCCCATGCGGTAGGTCACCGCCTCGATGAGCGTCGGTCCCTGGCCGGCGTAGGCACGGGCCAGGGCGAGCCGGGTGGCGGCGAGGACGGCCAGCACGTCGTTGCCGTCGACCTGGATGCCGGGGATGCCGTAGCCCTGACCCCGCTGGGCGATGGAGGCGTGCGACTGGAGCCGGACCGGCTCGGAGATGGCCCACTGGTTGTTCTGGCAGAAGAAGACGACCGGCGACCGTGTAGCTGGCGGCGAAGCCGAACGCCTCGGCGACGTCACCCTCGCTCGTGGCGCCGTCCCCGAAGTAGGCGACGGCGGCCGACGGGAGCGCCGTCGAGGAGGATGCCCGAGCGCGTAGCCGGTGGCGTGGAGCGCCTGCGAACCGACGATGATGGCCGGCGTGGCGATCCCGTAGGCTGGCGGGGTCCCAACCCGACAGCGCCGTGCCGCGCCAGAGTCGCAGCATCGCGACGGGGTCGACGCCGCGGCAGTAGGCGACGCCGTGCTCGCGGTAGCTCGGGAACACGAAGTCGTCCGGCCGCAGCGCACGGGCCGAACCGACCTGGGCCGCCTCCTGGCCGAGCAGCGGGGCCCACAGGCCGAGCTCGCCCTGGCGCTGCAGGGCCATGGCCTCGGCGTCGATGCGGCGGACGACCGCCATGTCGGTGTAGAGGTCGCGCAGCTGCTCGGCGCCCACGTCGGCGACGAGCTCCCAGTACGGGCAGCCCACCGTCCGCTGGCCGTCCACGGAGATCAGCTGGACGAGGCCGTCGAACCCCATCCACTCGGGGATCCTCTCCTCTGGAACCCGGACCTGCGCGATGGCCATCTGGACTCCCTTCCCGAGCGGGGCTCGATGAGGAGCATCACACCACGATCCGGCGTTCAGGCGCGGGAAAACGAATCAGATCACACTGCTCGACACGGATTTCATGCGCATATCCCGCATTGTGCGCAATGGAGCGGCACGGCATCCTCGCACTGACCAGGCCGGACGGCCCGGTCGACGCCCGAAGGCTCAGGAGGCCTTGCGGCGGGGGGCCGTCTTGGCCCGGGCGGGCTGCTTGGCCGCTTCTTGGCCGCCTTCTTGGCCGCCGGGGCCGCACGCCGGGCCGGGGCGCGCTTGGCCGCCGGCTTGGTCGACGCGCTCTTGCTCCCCGACTTGGCCGCGGCCGCGATGCTGGCGTTGAGGGCCTCCATGAGGTCGACCACCTTGGCCGGCGCCTCGGGCTCCTCCTGGATGCACGATCTCGTGGCCGCTGCGCTTCTCCTCGATGAGCGCCTCGACCTTCTCGCGGTGCGTGTCGTGGTAGCGCTCGGGATCCCAGTCGCTCTCCATCGACTCGATGAGCAGCTGCGCCATCGACAGCTCGCGGTCGGTCACGTCGTCCGTCGTCGGGCAGCTCGGGGAACTCGCGGCCGGGCGAGCGCACCTCGTCGGAGAAGTACATCGTGTGCAGGGCGAGCGCGTCGTCCTCGGGCCGGATGGCGACCAGGTACTCCTTGTTCCGCATCACCATGGTGGCGATGCCGATGCGGCCGGCTTCGGCCATGGCCTGGCGGAGCAGGGCGTAGGCCTTGTCGGCGCCCGCGCCCTCGGGCGCGAGGTAGTAGCTGGACCGGAAGTAGACCGGGTCGATATCGGCCAGCCCGACGAAGTCGGAGATCTCGATCTGGCGCGACTTCTTCGGCTCGGCCTGACTCGAGCTCCTCGTCGCTGAGGATGACGTACTCGCCGCCGCCGAGGTCGAACCCGCGGACGATGCGGTCCTGCGGGACCTCGTTGCCGGTCCGCTCGTTGACCTTCTTGTAGCGGATCCGGTCCGAGGTCCCCTCCTCGAACTGGTTGAAGTGGATGCTCTTGTCCGACGTCGCCGGGTACAGGCCGACGGGGATGTTCACCAGGCCGAAACTGAGGGCCCCCTTCCAAATCGTGCGTGGCACGTGCAACAAATTACCAGCCCAGAGCCGGTCCACCACCTTGATACAGCCATTCGGCACACTGACTCCATGGTCACAAGGATCGCCGGGGCTTCGGGGCCGCCCTCCTGGGCGGGCTGGCCGAGCTGGGCCCGGTGGACCCCTTCAGCGGTGACCTGTCCCTTGAGCTGGGAATTTCCGTGTGGCTGCGCAGGAGCGGGACCTCGCTCATGGACGCCCGAGGCATGCTGCTCGAGAAGGTCGCGGGCTGTGTGACAACTCCGTCCAGAGGCGGACTAGACTCCGATCCTGCAGCAGCATTTCGAGGTTCCTGCAGCAGCATTTCGAGGTTCCTGCCGATGCTTCTGTACGTCGATTCCAATTACATCTCCCCTTACGCCATGTCCGCGTTCGTTGCCTTGCACGAGAAGGCGGTTCCATTCGACATCGTCGCGCTCGACCTGGTGGCGGGTGCCACCCGCGATCCGGGCTACGCGGCGATCTCGATCACGCAGCGCGTCCCGACCCTGGTCCACGGAGATTTCGCGCTGTCGGAGTCCTCGGCCATCGCGGAGTACCTGAACGACGTGCTGCCAGGGGCGCCCTTGTACCCGCCGGATCCGAAGGCCAGGGCACGCGCCCGCCAGGTTCAGGCCTGGCTTCGAAGCGACCTGATGCCGATACGGCAGGAGCGCTCGACCGAGGTCGTGTTCCTGCACCGGAGCGATCAGCGGCTGTCCGAATCCGCGCAGGCGTCGGCGGCCAGGCTTTTTGCCGCGGCCGGCGAGTTGCTGAAGCACGGCGGCGAGCACCTGTTCGGGGACTGGTCGATCGTCGACGTCGATCTCGCGCTGATGCTCAACCGCCTGGTGTTGAACGGGGACCCGGTGCCTGGCCGGCTGGCCGCGTACGCCAGGAAGCAGTGGGAAAGACGCTCGGTGCAGCTCTGGGTCGATCGCCCGCGTCCGGCGCAGTGAAGGTCACGCTCGGGAGTTCAGCATGTCGAGTCTGGAAACTGGCGCACCCGGTCCGGATCTGACCCGGGGCATCCCTGCCGACGACCTCGGGGACGGACGGATGCTGGCCGGCCACGTCGGGGAAGAGGCGGTGCTGCTGGCGCGCCGTGGCGGCGAGATCTTTGCGATCGGCGCCACCTGCACCCACTACAACGGCCCGCTCGCCGAGGGCCTGATGGTCGATGACACGGTCCGCTGCCCGTGGCATCACGCCTGCTTCAGCCTGCGCACCGGCGAGGCGCTGCGTGCGCCGGCCTTGAGCGCGGTTGCGTGCTGGGTGGTCGAGCAGCTCGACGGCAGGCTGTACGTGCGCAGCCGCAGACCGGAGGTGGCTGAGGTGGCCCCTGACCCCGCCGACCGGGGCAAGGCAGGCGGGCCGCCGGGGCGAATCGTGATCGTCGGCGGCGGCGCGGCCGGATTTGCCGCGGCCGAGATGCTGCGCCGGCAGCGTTTCCAGGGAAGCATCGTGTTGCTCAGCGACGAGGACTCGCCCCCGGTGGACCGGCCGAACCTGTCGAAGGACTTCCTGGCCGGGAGCGCTCCGCAGGACTGGGTCCCTCTGCGCCCCGCGGGTTTCTATGCGGACGAAGGTATCGAGCTGAAGCTCAATACGCCGGTGGTCGCGATCGACCCGAAGTCGCGCACGGTCGGCCTGGCCGGCGCGCGCAGCCTGGCGTTCGACCGGTTGCTGCTCGCCACCGGCGCGGCACCGAACCGGCTGTCGTTTCCAGGCTCGCAGTCGCCGAACGTGTATGTACTGCGATCGCTGCGCGACTGCCGCGCGATCATCGAGCGCGCCGCTGGGGCGCGCCGGGCGATCGTGGTGGGAGCGAGCTTCATCGGACTCGAGGTGGCGGCGGCGCTGCGCGCGCGCTCGATCCAGGTCGATGTCGTTGCGCCCGAATCGCGCCCGATGGAGCGCATTCTGGGCGCCCGCATGGGCGATTTCGTGCGCGCGCTGCACGAGCAGCATGGGGTCCGGTTCCACCTCGGGGAATCGGTCAGCGCGATCGAGGGCAGCCGGGTGACCCTGAAAGGCGGCGCTGCGCTGGAGGCCGACCTGGTGGTGATGGGGGTGGGCGTGCGCCCGCGCCTCGAGCTGGCCGAATCGGTGGGGCTCGCGATGGACCGGGGCGTGCGGGTGGATGCCCTTCTGGAGACCAGCGCCCCCGGCGTGTTTGCCGCCGGCGACATCGCGCGCTGGCCCGACCCGCATGCGGGCGAAGCGATCCGCGTCGAACACTGGGTGGTCGCGCAGCGCCAGGGCCAGACCGCCGCGCGCAACATGCTTGGATATCGGGAGAAGTTCGACGCGGTGCCGTTTTTCTGGAGCCAGCACTACGACGTTTCGATCAACTACGTCGGACACGCCGAGAGCTGGGACGAGATCCAGATCGACGGCGATCCGCAGGCGCGCGATTGCGTGCTGCGGTACAAGCGCGGCGGACGGGTGCTGGCAGTGGCCTCGATCTTCCGCGATGTGGAAAGTCTGAAGGCCGAGCTCGCCATGGAACGGGCCGCGGTGACGTCATAATCGGGTTCGATGACGTCTGCGCTCGAAGCACTGGAAAGACTGCGCGAGGGAAACCGCCGCTTTGTCTCGGGAGAGCAGAGGCAGGACGCGCGGTCGGCCCAGACGCGCCGCGGCGAGCTGGCCTCCAGCCAGCAGCCGTTCGCCGCGATCCTCGGCTGCTCCGATTCGCGCGTGCCGGTCGAGATCGTATTCGACCAGGGGCTGGGCGACCTGTTCGTGATCCGGGTCGCCGGCAACGTGGTGGCCCCGTCCCAGATCGGCAGCGTCGAGTTCGCCGCGGAGCGCTTCGGCACCCGCCTGGTCGTGGTGCTGGGGCACTCCCGATGCGGCGCGATCCAGGCGACGCTCGAGCAGTTGCAGCGCCCGCGCGAACGGCAGGCGCGCAATCTGCAGTCGATCGTCGACCGGATCCGCCCCTCCGTGCAGGGCCTGCTCGGCACCGACCTGCGCAATGACCCCGAGGCGCTGATGCGGCAGGCCGTGCGCGCCAACATCCGCGCATCGGTGGGCCATCTTCGGCACGGCTCGCAGCTGATCGAGGAACTGGTCGAGGAAAGCGGCCTGCGAGTGGTCGGCGCCGAATACTCGCTCGAATCCGGCATCGTCGAGTTTTTTGACGGCGTGCCGCAGGCGGGTTGAGACGGCACCATCCGGTTTCGGTGCCGTCACGCGGCGATCCGCGCGTGGCTGGATCGGGTAAAGTCCCAGGCGCGTCATGTGTCGATGGGCCACTGATCGGCCCGTCCGCTCTTCGCGGGACGAAAAATGGATGGAAAGAAATTCGCGGCGACCGTACTTCTCTTCCTGACGCTGCCGGCAGCAGCGGTCGCGGAGGATTTCAAGCCTTACCCGGGCGCGACCCAATACACTCCGCCCGACAGCGAGGAGACCAGGGCGTTCATGAGCGCGGTGCGCCCGGGCACGACGATCACCGCTTACCTGACCGGCGATTCATTCGAGAAGGTGGTTGTTTTCTACGCAGGTTTGGCCCGGGAATACGCGAATCCCGCGAAGCACCCGACCGCCAGGCTTCCGGACGGCAGGCAAATCCGCAAGACGTTTTTCATTCTCGACGGCGCCGCCGATCTGCGCAGTTCCCGTAGCTGGGTCAGCGTCCAGCACCCGTTCATAGGCTCGGTGTCGCACGAAGCGGGCCCGCCGGAATACAACGACGTGCGCGATGTCACCGAGATCGTGCTGACGCAGAAGAAGCAAGCCGAGGGCGCCAAGTAGCGCAGCGGGCGGCGCGGCGAAGCCTCACGGCGCCGGCTGCGACAGCTCGTAACCCTGCACGATGCCTTTCATATCGAACTTGACCTGCAGCGTCTTGAGCTTGGTGCTGGACAGCCTCGCGAGCGATCCTTCGCCGAAATAGTAGGTCCATTCGTCGAAGCGCTGGCCGCTCGTCTCGACGTCGACCCCGGTCGACGCGGGCTCGCCCAGCCACGCCCGCACGTCGTCCTTGGTCGTGACGCCCCGCTCGACGCGGCCGGTGAACGCCGCGGGGTCGAAGTTCTGCCCCACCTGGAATTCGGTCGTGCTGCAACCGGCGAGCGCGGCCAGCAGCATCGCCAGGGAAAACCGCAGGATTCGAGGCATTGTCCCTCCGTGATTCGACTGCTTGAATTCCGATCCGATCGAAATTCTATACGGACCGCGCGCTGCGGGCGCGCCGGATCCCGGGCCTTGCTTCAAGCGCGCCGCTGAACCTCCAGCATCCATCGAGCGATCTGCGGCCAGTACGATTGCAATGTACTGGTGCCCATGAAAAGCCCGATGTGCCCACCGGGCGCCGTGGCCTTGGCGATTTCCTGCCTGGCCGTGCCGACCAGATCTTCCGCAGCGAACACCTGCTCGCGGGGCGTGATGTCGTCGGATTCGCCCGCCAGCAGGTAAAGCGGGCACCGGATGTCACGCAACGACAGACGCCGGCCCAGGCCGACGAACTCGCCCTTGGCGAATCGATTCTGCTTGAAGAGCTCCTCGATCGCCTGCAGATACCAGCGGCCCGGCAGGTCGATCGGGTTCTCGTACCAGGCGCAGAAGGCCTCGGTCTTGCGGATGTAATCCGGATCCTCGACGTTCTCGTACAGGCGCAGGTACTTCTCGACGTACTGCTCTTCGGGATGCATGTTCTTCCAGCCGCGCAGCATCATTCGTCCGCGCATCAGCCCGCCACCGAGGCTCACCAGGTCCTCGTAAAAACCCGGCGGCGAGCGGTCGACGATGTCTTTCAGCGGTCCGGCGCCGGCGCGCGTGTCGATCGGCGCGCCGGCCAGCACGAGCGCCGCGATCCGGTCCGGGTAGCGCGCCGCGTACATGGCCGACATCCATCCGCCCTGGCACAACCCGATCAGGTTCATCCGTCCGCCCAGGTCGTCGACGCAGACGTTGAGCTCGGCCAGGTAGTTGTCGATGTCGTAATCCTTCATCTGGACAGTCGCGCTCTTCCAGTCAGTGACGAGCACGCGCGGCAGACCCGCCGCGAGCAGCGTCTGCACCAGACTCTGCCCCTGGCGAAAGTCGGCGATGGTCGCCGAATGCCCGGCGTAGGGCGCAACGATCAGGGTCGGCTGTTCGGCCGCGCTCCCGCTTCCAAACGCGCGCAGCCGCAGGGTATGCAGGTCGAGCAGTTCCGCGTTCGCGGTGGCGAAAACGGGCTTGAGCCCGTGGTCGATCTTCTGCGCCTCGGCCACGAACTCCATGCCCTTTCGGAACAGCGCGAGCTCGACCTGTCCCATCGCGGCGGCGGCCGCCAGCGGCCAGAACGCCGGTACGCTGTGCGCGAAGGGTTGCGTTGGCTGGCTGGCTGCATTCGAGTCCATGTCTTTCCCATCCATCGTGGATCCGGGACGGCGCCGGCTGCCGGATTGCGCCGGCCATGGTACGACCCGAAGGCGCACGCCGGGATGACAAGCCGCATGGTTGTCCAGCGCCCCGCCATAGGCGGCGCCGGTTCAAGGTGAGGGCTTCGCGCCCAGGCTCGTCAGGCCGCCGGATCCGGTCACCGACCGGGTCAGCGCGGGCGACCCGTAGTACCGCACTTGGCCGCTGCCCGTAATCCGGGCATCCAGCGCGCGCTCCGCCCAGATTGCGATGTCGCCCGAACCGCTGATCGAGACCGACGTCGTCTGGCTCCTGAAGTCAGGCGCCTGGTAATTGCCCGAGCCCGAAATACGGATGTCCTGCGTGGTCACCGAGCCGGTCAGCCGGATATTGCCGCTTCCGGAGATGCTGCAGTTGAAGCGCTCAGCTTCCAGGCGGTCGAACGCCACATTGCTGGCCCCGGCGACCCGCACTTCGAGCGTGGCGGGCGCCCTCCACGCTCCGGCGTGGATGTTCCCGGAGCCATCCACGGCGATTCGATCGATCGCCTTGACCGAAAGAAACGCGCGCGGTGTGGGATGCCTGGAAGACCATGTAAAGGCGTTCAGCGACCCCGACCCGTCCTGGTTCAAGGTCAGGACGCCGTCGTGCACTTCGCTTTTTATGTGAGGCAGGTCGTCGCGCGGCGCCTCGATCGCCAGCGAGACGTTGTCGCTCTGGGTCAGCTCCAGATCGATCGAGCCGCGCAGGCGCACCTCGTTGAACGGCTGCGAGATCGTGCGCGTCTCGGCACCGGTTCGTCGGCCGCCGCCCAGGCCGACAGCACGATCAGGCTCGCGCCGACGGCCCGAACCGTCGTTGCACGTCGATTTTCCATGTTCGCTCCTGCCGATTCGATCCAAGGGCCATTCTAGGAACACTCTGCGAGCGTGCCAGCGCGTCGCGACAGGCTGCACGTTTCGGACCGCCAGACGCGTGTCGGTGCGACGGGCGCGCCGGGCCGGCCCGCCCTCGATTTGAATAGGCCGCTTTTCGGGGCGATAAAACGGGTCGCAAAGCGGCGCGGATGCCGTAAAGTCACCTCGGAACGCCGGGGATCTCCTCGGGTTCGACCGCACAATGGCCGCCGTCTCGATCAAGCCCCGACTCTCGCCGCAGGCGTGGCGCATCGTCGCGCTGTTCATCCTGCTGTCGTTGACGCTCGCGGTTCCGGTCTGCTACAACGTGACGGCCTCGTACCGGCACGCGCGACAGGAGACCGCGACCGACGCGCGCAACCTGGCCCAGTTGCTGGCAGCGCAATTCGGCGACTCGATTCAGCACGCGGACGCACTGCTCGGATTGATGGCCGGCAGCGTCGATCCGAACGCAATGCTGCCGGCGCAGGCGCCGCGCTACGCCTCCGTACTGGCGCGCTGGTTCGAGCTGCATCGCCGGGATTTTTCCCAGCTGCGCGCGCTGGGCTATTTCGATGCCGGCGGCAAGCTGCTGTACGAGTCGGCGCCCGTCTTTTATCCATCGAATATCTCGAACCGCAAGGACTTCCAGGCCCTGAAGGGCGATCCGGGCGCTTCGATCGTCTTTTCGGAAGTCATGGAGGTGCCCGGCGATCCGAACCCGGCGATTTTCATCGGCCGGGCGGTTCGCGATCCCGGCGGCGGATTCCTGGGCACCGCCATGGTCCTGTACGACGCCTCCGGCCTTTATCGGCTGCTGTCGCATGTCGATGCCGGCCCCCAAGGGGCGGCCGGGGTGCGTCGTCTGGACGACGGCTCCTCGGTTGTGCGCTATCCGGGGCCGCTCGTGGGCGATGGCCGCCCGCTGATGGAAAGCCCGATGCGGCTTGCCATTCTTCGCGGGCAGCGGGAAGGCACGCTCGAGTACGCCTCGCCGGTCGACCAGGTGTCGCGGCTGTACGGGTACCGGGCGATCGACCCCTATCCGCTGTTCGTGTTCGTGGGTTTTGCCGGGGCCGACTACCTGCAGGCCTGGCGGCGCGACAGCGGCATCCTCATAACGATCACGCTCCTGGCGGAGCTGGCCATGGGGTTCGCCTTCATGGAGCTCCTGCGTTCGGACCGCGGCCGGCGCACGGCCGAGCGGGCTCTGCGCGACAGCCATGACCGGCTCTCGACCTTCATCGAAGCGCTTCCCGAGGCCGTCATCCTGAAGGACGGCGAGGGTCGATGGCGCACGACCAACGAACCGGCCAGGCGACTTTTCCAGGTCGAACGCTTCCCATGGCAAGGCCGGACCGACCTGGAACTGGGCGAGCGGCGGCCGGAACTGCGCGCCGTGCACCAGGCGTGCGCAGCGACGGACGAGATCGCCTGGCGCAGCTCGGACGTGACGATCGCGAACGAGGGCATGTGCGATCGGGACGGGACCGAGCGCATGTTCGAGGTCCGCAAGATGGCGCTGTTTCACTCCGACGGCAGGCGCCGGGCCCTGATCGCGATCGGAAAGGACGTGACGGATCAGCTGCGGGCCGAGAGCCTGCTGCGCAAGCTGTCGCTTGCGGTCGAGCAAAGCCCGGAAAGCATCCTGATCACGGATACGGACGGCCGCATCGAGTACGCGAACCACGCGGTCGCCCGCACCAGTGGGTACGCCCTGTCCGAGCTGCTTGGGCGCAATCCCGGCTTGCTCGGATCCGGTCGGACGCCGCCGGAGAATTTCGCCGCGCTCAGGCAAGCGATGCGCGAGGGCAGAACCTGGCGCGGGGAGCTGTTCAACCGGCGCAAGGACGGCACCGAGTACGTCGATTTCGCGATGGTCACGCCGATCCGGCAGCCCGACGGGCGCGTCAGCCACTATCTGTCGGTGCAGGAGGACATCACCGAACGCAAGCGCCTGGGCGCGGAACTGGATCGGCACCGCCACCACCTGCAGGAGCTGGTGCGCGAACGCACCGAGCAATTGAACGAAGCCTTGTTGCAGGCCGAGGCCGCCAATCGGGCCAAGAGCGTGTTCCTGGCGAACATGAGCCACGAGATCCGTACGCCGCTGAACGCGATCTGCGGCCTGGCCCACCTGGTCGAGCTCGAGGGCGTGAAACCGAGCCAGGCCGAGTGGCTGCGCAAGCTCGACCAGGCGTCCACGCACTTGCTGGGGATCATCGACGACGTCCTGGATCTTTCCAAGATCGAGGCCGGCAAGTTCACGCTCGCCGAGGACCGCATCGAGGTGGCCGCCCTGGTAGGCAGCGTGGCCTCGATGCTGGCAGACCGGATCCGATCCAGGGGGCTGAAGCTGCTGGTTCAGACCGATGCGTTTCCCGAGACCCTGGTTGGTGATACCAAGCGGCTGAAGCAAGCCCTTCTCAACTACGCCAACAACGCGGTCAAGTTCACCGAACAGGGCACGATCTGTCTGCGCGCGCTCAGAGCCGGCGAAGCCGATGACACCTTGTCGGTGCGATTCGAGGTTCAGGACACCGGAATAGGCATCGATAAGGGGATCCTGCCCAGGCTGTTCGCGCCGTTCGAGCAGGCCGACAGCTCGACCACGCGCCGCTACGGCGGCAGCGGTCTGGGCCTTGCGATAACCCGGCGCCTGGCCCAGTTGATGGGAGGCGAGACGGGGGTCGAAAGCCGCGCGGGGATCGGCAGCACGTTCTGGTTTACCTGCCGCTTGAACAAGACCGGGCAGCCCGCCCAGGTCGCCAGGCCGGGCCCGGATGGCTCGGCCGCTGCCGTCCTGACCCGCGAATTCCCCAATCGACGACTGCTGCTGGCGGAGGACGATCCGATCAATCGGGAGGTCGCGGTGCATCTGCTGCAGCAGGCCGGCCTGTCGACCGACGTGGCCGAAGACGGCAACGCGGCCTGCGAGCTGGCCGCCCGCACCGACTACGATTTGATCCTGATGGACATGCAGATGCCCAACCTCGACGGCCTGGAGGCGACCCGCCGCATCCGCGCGCTGCCGGGCCGAAAGGACGTCCCGATCATCGCGATGACGGCCAACGCCTATGATGAGGATCGGACACGCTGCCTGCAGGCGGGAATGAACGATTTCATCGCCAAGCCGGTGCATCCCGACACGCTGTATTCGTCTGTGTTGCGGTGGTTGTCGCATTCCGAGGCAGCTTCGATGCGAGTCCAGTGAGCGCCCTGTGCCGGCGGTCCGCGTTGCGTTGCAGCAGCCCCGGCGCCTCTCGCGAACTGTGTTTCGTTCCGACCGGTTTTCGGGCGATGAAGCGGGCAGGGTGCGCCTATTGTTCAGCAGCTCTAAGTTTCAATCCGGGGGCTGAGCCTTGCTCGGCGAGACTTTGCTTGCGGCACCCGGCAATTCCATATCGGGCGGGCCCAGCGCCCGTTCGTTTGCATTTCGTCGCTGACTAGTACGCCCATGGCACGCTGGTGGAACTCGCTCAGTATCGGCACACGCTTGCATGTGCTGATCCAGGGCGCCTTGATCGTCATCCTGGTGCTGCTGCAGGTGGTCCTGAACGTCCTGCTCGAAAAGGACGTGCTGCTGCAGGCGCAGGCACGAACCGCCGTTTCGGCCGACGGCGTGATCAACGGCATGAACATGCTGATGGAGACCGGCACGATCTCCGTCCCGGAAAACCGCTCGCTGTACATCCGCAAGATGGGCGCATCGGCCAATGTGCGCGAGCTTCGGATCATTCGTGCCAAGCAGGTGCAGGACCAGTTCGGACCGGGACTGCCCGAGGAGCAGGCGCGCGACGAGATGGACAAGGTGGCGATCGATACGGCCACGTCCCAGTTCCAGATGATGGATACCGGAGGGGTTCACCTGATGCGCGCGGTGGTGCCGTTCCTGGTCAGCACCAACTTCCGTGGCACCAACTGCCTGAACTGCCACCACGTACAGGTCGGCTCGGTCAACGGCGCGGCCAGCATCACGGTCGATCTGACCGACGACTTCGACTTCCTGGCCCGGGTCCATCGAATTCTGTGGGGTACCCAGGCGGGCCTTCAACTCGTGCTGTTCCTGGTCATCGGATGGAGCACCCGCAGCATCACCGGGCCGCTCAGGCGGCTGCAGCAGGCGATGGAAGCGACGGTGGCGGACAAGTTCTGGACCGCGTGGAAGCCGGTGGAAGCGCCTGACCGGCCGGATGAGGTTGGGCGCCTGACCACCGCATTCAACCGGATGGGAGCGGATTTGCACGAAAAGGTCGCGCAGTTGAATGCGGCGCGGCTGACCCTCGAGGACAACCTGGTCGTGATGCGGGAGAACTTCGAGGAGAAAAAGCGCATCAGCGAGGAACTGGACCGGCACCGCCATCGGCTGCAGGAGCTGGTCGACCAGAAGACCCGCGAGATCACCGTTCTGAATGACGAGCTGACCCGGCGCGCGGCGCAGGCCGAAACGGCGACGCGCGCCAAGAGCGCGTTCCTGGCCAACATGGGTCACGAGATCCGCACGCCGATGAACGCGATTCTGGGCATGGCCTCGCTGCTGAAGCACGACGGGGCGACGCCGGAGCAGCAGGGGCGGATCGACCAGATCGACCGCGCCGCCAAGTTCCTGCTCGGGATCATCAACGGCATCCTGGACCTGTCCAAGATCGAGGCGGGCAAGGTCGTGCTGGAGAACGAGGAAGTCGAGGTGGACCGCATCGGCGAGGACGTCTGCGCGATGCTGTTGGAACCGGCGACGGCCAAGGGCCTTGCTCTTCAGGCCGAGTTTCCGACACTGCCGTACCGCTTGAAAGGGGACGCGGTGCGGCTGCAGCAGGCGCTGCTCAATTACGTGTCCAATGCGGTCAAGTTCACCGAGCACGGATCGATCGCGGTGCGAGTGCGTGCCATCGAAGAGGCCGAGCACAGCGTGCTGCTCCGATTCGAGGTTCAGGATTCCGGCATCGGGATCGCGCCGGAGGCGCTGCCGCGCCTTTTCAGCGCGTTCGAGCAGGCGGACAGCTCGACCACCCGGCGCTACGGCGGCTCCGGCCTGGGACTGGCCATCACCAAGCGGCTCGCGCAGCTGATGGGCGGAGATGCGGGTGCGACCAGCACGCCGGGCGCGGGGAGCCTGTTCTGGTTCACCGCGAGGCTTGGCAGGATCGACCAGGAACGCGAACGCGCCGAGTCGGCTCCGGCCATCCCGGCGGTCGAGATCCTGAAGCGGGACCATCGCGGTGTCCCGGTACTGGTGGTCGAGGACGATCCGATCAATCGCCTGCTGGCCGTTGAATACCTGACCAAGGCCGAGTGCGAGGTCGACGTCGCGGAAAATGGCGCCGAGGCGGTGCGTCGTGTTCAGAGCGAGCGATACGCACTGATCCTGATGGACATGCAGATGCCCGTGATGGACGGGCTGGAGGCGACCCGGCGCATACGCAAGCTGGCCAACGGCCGCAGCGTGCCGATCATCGCAATGACGGCCAACGCCTTCAGCGAAGATCGGGATGCCTGCCTGGCGGCCTCGATGAACGACTTCGTGTCCAAGCCCTTCGTGCCGGACACCCTGTACCGCACGCTGCTTTCCTGGCTGACACCGGTCGCATCGGCCTGAGCGCCTGCCTTCAGGGCTTCAAGGCCCGGTACAGGAACGGCAGGCTGACATCCATCCGGTAGTCGACGCTCGAGTGGGTGTCGTCGAACTCCTCGTAGCGGTGGCCGATTCCGGCCTCGGCCAGGCGCTTGGACAGTATGCGGGCGCCGTAATGCAGCCGGTACTGGTCCCGCCAGCCGCAATCGATGTAGATGCCTTTCAGGCTTTTCAAGCTGGCGCGATGCTCCTGCACCAGGTTGATCGGGTCGTGCCGCAGCCAGCGTTGCCAGCGCGCCTCGATGCGCTCGCCGGTTTCCAGATTGAACGGCAGTCGGAAGCCGTTCGGTGCGCCGGGATCAGGGTCGTACGAGGCGGCCATGCAAAGGTTCATGATGCAATGGACTTCGGATTGGGACGGGCGCCGGCGCCGGTCGAACGCTTCCAGGAAACGGCGCACGCGTCCGTCATCGCGTCCGGAACCGGCGCCGCGCTCCATCCGCCGCACGTCGACCGGGCCTTCGCGGCGCGGCCGCAGGCGGTACTTGGCCAACTCGTCCAGCGTGTTGGGCCAGTCGGCGCCGTAGCAGAAGTCGAAATAGCAGTCGCCGGAATGATCGGCGACCGCGCCCCAGCAGTCGGCATATCGCATGCCGTGCACGATGGCGCCGTAGCCGCCCGAAGACTTGCCGAAGCAACCCCGGTGCTCGCGCGAGGCCAGCGTGCGGAACTCGCGATCGACGAACGGCACCAGCTCGCGCGTCAGGTAGTCGGCATAGCGACCGATCGCGCTGGAGTTGATGTACTGGTTGCCGCCGAGCCGCGTGAAGCAGTCCGGGAAGACGATCACGGCCGGGCCCATCTTGCGCTCGTGCACCAGGCGTGCCGCCTGCTCCGCGACATTTTCCTCGAACGGCTTCCAGTTCAGGTGCGCCGGGCCCGAGCCGGTGAATCCCACCAGGTCGAACAGCACCGGGAAACGCCGGCCGCGCCCCTGCCCTGCGCCCTGATCGTACTGGGGCGGCAGCCATACGGACAGTTTGCGCGCGTGCGGATCTCCCAGCGGATTGCCGGCCAGGACGCGCGAGACGTGTTCCAGCGTGACCACCGTGCCGGGCGAGGCTTGCGAACGCTTCAGTGTCATCGGGTCGAAGGGGTCTGCTGCAGCTTGCGCATCATCGCTTCGCGATCGGGAAAGCGGACGCAGTCGACGCCGGCAAGGTCGAGGTCGACCAGCCGGTGTCGCGTCACGTCGCCGCGCAGGGCGCCGCGCGCGCCCGCCAGGCGCAGGTCGCGCCCGGAGTCGCGCCAGTGCGCCCCGTAGACGGCGATCCCCGATTCGTCGCCGGCCCCGCTGCACTGCACGCTCAGCGAGTCGCCGACCGTTTCGTCGCGCAGCACCCGCTCGTCGATGACCTGGAACCGCAGCCGCGCTTCATGCGCGCTGAGCATCTCGACGGTCTGCCGCATCAGCAGCCACACGCGCGGCATCGAGTCGCAGTTCAGCACCCAGACCTCCATTTCGGTTCCGCTGATGCGCGAGCGCCAGGTCGGCTCGATGACGCATGCCGGCGGCAGTTGCAGCCCGTTGGTCGGGTCGCTGTAGATCGGGCGACCGACGTAGCTGGTGACCGGCGTGTCCGCCGCGGCGGCGGCGGCGGTCGCGCACAGCCAGGCGACGATGGCCGGCACAGCCAGCTGCAGGGTCGAAGCGGTCCGCCCGGGCTTCACACGGCGCTCAGTGCGGGCGATAGAAGATGAACTTGGCTGAAAACGGCACTCGAAGTATCTGGTTGACCTGCTCCGCCGCGCACTGCGCCGGTGGCATTCCACCCGAGGTGTCGACCCGCTGCACGTAGGTCACTTTCTCCAGCTCCCCCTGGCCGAACGACTGGGTGCGCAGCAACAGCCAGCGCAGCGAATCGTCGCTCGGTGGCGAATCGTAGCTGACGATGGTCCCGATCAGGCGGCTGCCGTCGACGTACTCGAACGAATAGTTGGCGCCGTGGTGAGCCACGACCTGCCCGCGGCCGTCGCGCAGCTCGGCCTCCGGCAGCCGGAACACCCAGTGAAGGCCGTCCTTGTCCCGCTCGCAGCGGAAGATCTGGACCCCGGCTGCCGTCAGCTCGAAGGCGGGGTCGACTTCGCCGGGGGCCTTGATGTGGCTGAACAGGCCCAACCAGGGGCGCGACGGCGGCTCCGACGGCGGCGCCGGCGCAGCGCCGCCGGGGGCGGCGCCCGGGGCCGCGACCCCGGTCGCCGGCGTGGGCGCCGGTCCCTGACTCGGCGGCGCGCTGGCGCAGGCTGCCAGCAGCACCGCGATGGCGGCGATCAGCGCGCACCGGCGAAATCCAGAGCCCGCCACCGCCATCGGGCCCCGGCGAGCACCTGTGAAATGTGTCTCAAGCATTTCGCGAAACGTCGATCAGCAGCGACCCGTCAAGTGCCGCCGCGCCTGAATCGCACAGCTGTTGTGCCGTTTGCTCGAACATCTGGTCGTAGGTCAGGCCGGGGAAATAGCGTCGATGAATGACCCGAGCATATCGCGCCCGCGAGAAATGCTCGATCAGGCGCCCGATTGGCGCCCGGCCGACCTGCAGCAGCCAGAACTTCACCAGGACCTTCAGGACGTGACGCGCATTGCGTTGCGGACTGGACTCGAGGGCCGCCAGGCGCTGATACGCTCGTTGCAACGCGGCGCCGACCTCGGCAAACGGCGCGCCGTGGCCGGGAATGATCAAAGACGGTTCCAGCCGGGCGATCCGGTCCAGCGACCGGCGTTGTTCCACGAATCCCGACTCGCCCTCGATCTCCGGGAAGATGGCACCGAAGCCGTCTTCCCACAACGCATCGGCCGTGATCAGGATCCGTTGCTGCGGCTCGAACAGCATCAGCATATGGGGATCGTGCCCGGCGCCGGCGTGCACCTGCCACGGACGGCCGCCCAGATCCAGCACATCGCCGGCTTGCAACACGCCCTCGAAGCCGAAGCGCGCACAGCGCTGCGCGGTTGCGCGGTAGCCGAGGCGCTCGACGTCCCAGGCTCGCACGGCATCGGCCGCGCCGGCCGGAATCCAGATCGACACGGCGCCGCCCCGGGCCAGCCGCGCGTTGCCGCCGACGTGGTCCGAGTGCAGGTGCGAGTTGATGATGCGGGCCAGCCTGCGACCGCCAGCGACGTGATCGATCAGCGCAGCGGTCTGACGCCCATGCGAGACATAGCCCGTGTCGACCGCCGACAGGCGTTCACCCTCCTCGAACAGCACGCTGTTCGAGGACAGCCAGCCGCGTTCCAGCACATGGACGCCGGGCGGCAGCGCAGCCTGCAGGGCGCTGGCGGTCTTCGCCACCGCGACGGCGGTTGCCGACGGCGCCTGCATGCCGATCAGGCGGCCTGTGCCTTGCGTCGACGCAGATCCTCCCAGATCAGGCGCCGCTGGGCATCGTCGAAACCGGCCCATCCGGCGATCTCGTCCAGGGTCCTGAAGCATCCGATGCAATAGCGGCCATCGGGATCCATCCGGCACACCGAGTTGCAGGGCGAGGGGACCGCGGCGGGCGGCTCGCATGGATCGGGGCCGTCGCCTTCCCGATCTGCGGTCATGGGACGGACGCCCTTTTCTTCGGCTCCAGGCGCCGGTTGAAACGGTCGAAATCGATCACGGTGCGTTCGTGGGTTCCTTCGGAAATCAGGTCGTTTTCGTCGCGCGCGCTGGTCCGAAAGCGGATGCGGCGGCCGTCGACCTCGGTGACCTCGCACTCCACGGTGACCACGTGGCCGGGAGGGGTGGCGGCCAGGTGCGACAGGTTCACATGGGTTCCGACCGTCTGCTCGGTCGGCCAGTCCAGGTAAGGTTTGACCGCCAGCAGGCAGGCCTGTTCGATCAGGGCCACCATGAAGCCGGTGGCGAATACCTCCGGCATCTGCTGGAACTCGGCGAATTCCGGGTAGATGTTGGGAACGGTCTTCGCGTCCGGGACCTTGTATTGCAGCTGGAAGCGGATGCCGGGGCGCAGCTCGGGACTCATGGCGGCAGGTCGGCTGGTTGCGCAGCGCTCATCGTAGCCGACACGCCGGCGCTTAACGGTCGCCGCGCGCGCTGATCGCGTTTCCGGCGCGCGAGGCCGCCTTGCGACCCAGCTGAGCGCTGATCCATTGGCCGGTCTGCACCAGTTGCGCCAGGTCGATGCCGGTTTCGATCCCCAGCCCTTGCAGCAGGTACAGCACATCCTCGGTGGCGACATTGCCCGTGGCTCCGCGCGCGAACGGGCAGCCGCCCAGTCCGGCCACGCTGGCATCGAAGGTCGACACGCCGATTTGCAGGCACGCGTACACGTTGGCCAGCGCCTGGCCGTACGTGTCGTGAAAATGACCGCTGACATCCGCCAGCGCATAAACGTCGAGGACGGCCTCGAACGCGGCCCGGGTTGCCCAGGGAGTTCCGACCCCGATCGTGTCGGCAACGCCGACGGTCTGCACGCCGATGTCCCGCATCAGCCGCGCAACGCGTGCCACCGCATCCGGGGCAACCGCTCCTTCGTACGGACAGCCGAGCGCGCACGAGATCGAGCCGCGCACGGCGATGCCGGCGCGCCGGGCCGCCTCGCACACCGGCGCGAAGCGCTCGATCGACTCGGCGATCGAACAGTTGATGTTCTTGCGGCAGAACGTCTCGCTGGCCGCCGAGAACACCACGACTTCGTCGGCGCGCGCCGCCAGCGCCGCTTCGAACCCCTTGAGGTTGGGCACCAGCGCGGCGTAAGCGATGCCGGGGACGCGCGGCACACGGGCCAGCACCTCGGCCCCATCGGCCATCTGGGGCACCCACCTGGGCGAAACGAACGCGGCTGCCTCGATCTTGCGGATCCCGGCGGCGACCAAGCGCTCGATCAGCTCGATCTTGACCTGTGTCGCAACCGGTTGCGGCTCGTTCTGCAGCCCGTCGCGCGGCCCGACCTCGACCAGGGCGACCCGGGTCGGCAAGCCGGAACCTGCACGGACCGTCGTCACTGCGTCGCCGCCTCGCGCAACGACACCAGCATGGCGCCCTCTTCGACCTGCTCTCCGATACCGTAACGCACCTGGTCCACCGTGCCGTCGTGCGGCGCCACGATCGCGTGCTCCATTTTCATGGCCTCCATGACCACCAGCACCTGGCCTCGGCGCACCCGGTCGCCGCCCGCCGCATGGATCGCGATGATTTTGCCCGGCATCGGCGCGCACAGCCGGTCCTCATCCTGGTCCGGCTCGCCGGCTGCCCCGACCGGGTCGACCAGCGTGTAGCCGCGGTGACCGCCGCCTGCGAATACGTGCAGTGTGGCACCGTCGCGCACGACGTCGGCTGCCAGGGCATGCTCGCCCAGGCGAAGGCGCAGCAGGGTTCCTTCACAGGCATCGATCCACAGCGGCGAGTTCCAGGGGCCGAGCGCCAGGCGCAGCTCCTGCGGACGGTACTCGACCGAGACCTCCCGCTGCACCTGGCCGCAGCGCAGCGCGAGCTGGCGCGCGGCGATGCCATTCAGGCGCCAGCCCAGTCGATTCGACCAGGGATCCGCGGTCTGTGCGCGCGACTCGTCCACCAGCACCCGGGCCACCGCGGCCGCCACCGATGCCGGCTCGAACGGATCGCCCGCCTGCGTCAGGTGGGTCATTTCACGGCCGATCAGCCCGGTGTCGATGCGCCCGCTCGCAAAGCTTTCGCTGCCCGCCAGCCGCAGCAGGAACTCGACGTTGTTGGCCAACCCGACAAGGCGGGTCTGCTGCAGGGCACGGCGCAGGCGCGCCAGGGCTTCGCCGCGGTCGTGGCCCCATACGATCAGCTTGGCGATCATCGCGTCGTAGAACGGGGTGATCCGGTCGCCCTCGCGCACGGCCGAATCGATTCGCACCGGTGCCGGCTCTGCGCCATTGCAGGCGCCGGCCCGCACGACGAAGGCGACGTGGTCGGGCAGGGCCAGGTGCCGGACGGGTCCGCTGGTGGGGATGAAGTCGCGCTCCGGATCCTCCGCGTAGACGCGCGCTTCGATCGAGTGTCCCTCGGTGCGCACCTGCTCCTGCCGCAACGGCAGCGGCTCACCGGCTGCGATCCTGAGCTGCCATTCGACCAGGTCCAGGCCGGTGACCATCTCGGTGACCGGATGCTCGACCTGCAGCCGAGTGTTCATCTCCATGAAATAGAACTCGCCGCCGGGTACGACCAGGAACTCGACCGTGCCTGCGCCCACGTATCCGACCGCGCGCGCCGCGGTTGCCGCCGCTTCACCGATCCGCAATCGCTGTTCGGCCGAAATCCCGGGCGCGGGCGACTCCTCGATCACCTTCTGGTGGCGCCGCTGTGCCGAGCAGTCGCGCTCGCCCAGCCAGACGCAGCCGCCGTGTCGATCGGCGAACACCTGGACCTCGATGTGACGTGGGTCGGTCAGGCACCGCTCCAGCAGAACCCGGTCGTCGCCGAAGGCCGCCAGCGCTTCGCGCCGGCACGATGCCAGCGCGGCGTCGAACTCCTGCACGCAGGTCACGACGCGAATGCCGCGGCCGCCGCCGCCTGCAGCGGCCTTGATCATGACCGGGAAACCGATGTTCTGGGCCTGCACCCGCAGCGCCGCGGCATCATCGTCGTCGCCGTCGAACCCGGGAATCAGCGGGACTGACGCGGCTCGCATCAGCTGCTTGGCCCGCCGCTTGTCGCCCATCGCTTCGATTGCGCTTGCCGGAGGACCGACGAAGATCAGGCCCGCCTCGGTACAGGCCGTGGCGAACGCCGCGTTCTCGGACAGGAAGCCGTAACCGGGGTGGATCGCGTCGGCGCCAGTGGCGCGAGCCGCCGCGAGGATCCGGTCGATCCGCAGGTAGCTGTCGGCGGCGGCCGCTTCCCCGATGCGGATCCCCCGGTCGCACGCGGCGACATGGGCGGAGCCGGCATCGGCGTCGGAATAGACCGCCACGGTCGCGATGCCCAGGCGACGCGCGGTTGCCGCCACGCGACAGCAGATCTCGCCGCGGTTGGCGATCAGCAAGGTGCGGACCATCACCCCCCGGCCCGCCAGCGCGGTTTGCGCTTTTGCAGGAAGGCGCGCACGCCTTCCCGCCCGTCTTCGGAGCCGCGCGCAACGGCGATCCGCTGCGCGGTGTCGGCCACCAGCTCATCGGTGAGCGGCTGCCCGGCGACGTCGTGCACCAGCCGCTTGGCCTCGCGCGTGGCCTGCAGGCTGGTCTGCGACAGCGCTTGCAGCACTGCGTCGAGGCAGGCGTCCAGGTGGTCGCTCGCGACCACCCCATGCAGCAACCCGATGCGCAGCGCCTCCGAGCTGTCGAACTGCTCGGCGGTTTGAAAGTAACGCAGCGCGCTGCGCCGCCCGATCGCGCGCACGACGTAGGGAGCGATCGTGGCCGGGATCAGTCCGAGCCGGGTCTCGCTCAGGCAGAAGCGCGCCTGGTCCGACGCAAATGCCATGTCGCAGGCTGCCACCAGTCCCAGGCCGCCGCCATAAGCGTCGCCGTGCACGCGTGCCAGGGTCGGCTTGGGACATTCGTGGATCGCGCGCAGCATCTGCGCCAGTTGCTGCGCATCCTGCCGGTTCTGCTCCAGGCTAAAGTCGGCCATGCGCGCCATCCAGTCCAGGTCGGCGCCGGCGCAGAACACCGGACCAAGGGCAGCCAGCACGATGGCGCGCACGCCCGGATCGGTGCCGAGCTCGCCGAAGGCCCCGGCCAGCTCTTCGACCATCGATTCGTTGAAGGCGTTGCGCACGCGCTCGCGCGCCAGCGTGACCGTTGCAACGTGGTCGCGCAGCTGCACCTGGAGCGTGTGGAATTGCCGTGCCATCGAGTGGACCTGTGTGCGCTTTCCTTGGCGGGCGCTCGATCCTACCGAAATGCGCCGCCGTACACTATCCGTGCGCCGGCCACCCACCCCCCCAAGAAAAGAAATGATCCCGAGCCTCGAACGATTTCAAGCCCTGGACAAATCGCGATCCGACGATCACGGTCTGCCCGAGTTGACGCTGCGCGCGATCGTGCTTGGCGGGCTGATCACGCTCGCGTTCACGGCAGCCAACGTCTATCTCGGACTGAAGGTCGCGCTGACCTTCGCCACGTCGATCCCGGCGGCCGTGATTTCGATGGCGGTGCTGCGACTGTTCAAGTCCACCAGCATTTACGAGAACAACATCGTGCAGACGGTGGCCAGCGCCGCGGGCACGCTGGCGGCCATCATCTTCGTGCTGCCGGGCCTGGTCATCGTGGGCTGGTGGCAGGGATTTCCGTACTGGACCAGCGCCTTGGTCACCGGCCTGGGGGGCATCCTGGGCGTGATGTTCTCGGTGCCGCTGCGACGGGCGCTTGTCGTCAATACCGACCTGCCCTATCCGGAGGGGGTGGCCGCAGCAGAGGTGCTGCGGGTCGGCACGGACTCGCGCAGCGGCGATGCGGAAAGCCGCCATGGGCTGAACATCCTCGCGATCAACGCCGCCGCTTCGGCGCTTTTTTTCGCGCTGACCAAGACCCGGCTGCTGGCCGAAGAGGCGGCGGTCTATTTCCGGGTCGGCACGGGTGCGACCGGCATTTCGAGCGGCCTGTCGCTGGCGCTGGTCGGAGTCGGCCATCTGGTGGGCATCTCGGGCGGGCTCGCGATGATGGCCGGCATCGTCGTCGGATGGTGGATCGTGCTGCCGATCCTGACGGCAGGGTCGGTTCTGCCCGGCTCCGCCGAGGACGTGGCGTTGGCGGTGTTTCGCACCGACGTGCGCTTTTTCGGGGCGGGCGTCATCGGGGTGGCCGCGCTGTGGACCTTTGCCAGGATCCTGGGGCCGATCGTGGCCGGCCTGCGCTCCGCGATCGATGCATCCGCCGCGAGGGGCGCCGGCGGGCCGGCCGCGCCGCTGGTCGAGCGCGATCTGCCGATCGGCGTGGTTGCGGGCGTAAGCCTTGCGACGCTGGCCGTGATCGCGCTGCTGCTGTGGCGATTCATCGCCGGAGGGCCGCTGGCGAGCCATGCCGTGGTGCTGATCGCCGCAACACTGGTCTTCGTGTTTCTTGCCGGCATCGTGATCGCTTCGATCTGCGGCTACATGGCCGGGCTGATCGGAGCCTCGAGCAGTCCCGTCTCGGGCGTCGGCATCCTTGCGGTGATAACGGCCGGCCTGATGCTGCTGGCGATCTTCGGTCGCAGCGCGGAACCCGCTCAGTCCGCAGCGATGATCGCCTACGCGCTGTTCGCGACCGCAATCGTGTTCGGCATCGCGACCGTTTCGAACGACAACCTGCAGGACCTGAAGACCGGGCAGCTGGTCGGTGCGACACCCTGGCGCCAGCAGGTGGCGCTGGTCGCCGGGGTCGTGTTCGGATCGCTGGTGATCCCGCCGGTGCTGGACCTGCTGAACAGCGCCTACGGGTTCGCGGGGGCTGCCGGCGCCGGGCCCAAGGCGCTGCCGGCGCCGCAGGCTGCGTTGATTTCGGCATTGGCGCAGGGGCTGCTCGGCGGCCATCTGAACTTGAGGATGCTCGAAATGGGCGCGCTGGTCGGCGTGATCGCGATCGCCGTCGATCTGGGGCTGGGGCGCGCCGGGCGGATGCGGCTGCCGCCGCTCGCGGTCGGCCTGGGCATTTACCTGCCGATGGGGGCGACGCTGCCCATTGTGATCGGGGCGGTGACCGGCTATTTCTACGATCGCTGGGCCACGAGCACGGACCGTCCGGAATTTTCCAGGCGCATGGGCGTGCTGATGGCGACCGGATTGATCGTCGGAGAGAGCCTTTTCGGCGTGCTCTACGCCGGCATCGTCGTGGGCACCGGCAAGGGCGAGCCTTTCGCGCTGGTGGGCGACGGCTTCGAGAGGTTTGCGCTGCTGGGGGGTGCCGTCATTTTCTTCGCGCTGGTCGGTCTGCTTTACCGTCACGCGGCCGGCGTGATGTCGGACCGGTCCGGGGACGGGACGCGCCCTTGATGGCCGTTGCGCGCAGGCGCGATCAGATCCGCAGCACCGGAAAGCGCGTCGGCGCGATCGGCGCGTTCAGCGAGGCCGACAGGCCGAGCGCCAGGCACATCCTCGTATCCAGCGGGTCGATCACGCCGTCGTCCCACAGCCTGGCCGACGCGTAGTACGGGTGGCCCTGGCGCTCGTACTGCTCCAGGATCGGGCCTCGGAACGCCTGCTCGTCCTCACCCGACCAGGAGGCGCCGCGCGCCTCGATGCCCTCGCGCCGCACGGTGGCCAGCACGCTGGCCGCCTGCTCGCCACCCATCACCGAGATGCGCGCGTTCGGCCACATCCACAGCAGTCGCGGCGAAAAGGCGCGCCCGCACATCCCGTAGTTGCCGGCTCCGAACGAGCCCCCGACGATCACCGTGAACTTGGGAACCTGCGCGCAGGCCACGGTCGCCACCAGCTTGGCGCCGTGCCGCGCGATACCCTCGCTCTCGTACTTGCGCCCGACCATGAAACCGGTGATGTTCTGCAGGAACACCAGCGGCGTGTCGCGCTGACAGCACAGCTCGATGAAATGGGCTCCCTTCTGCGCACTGTCGGAGAACAGGATCCCGTTGTTGGTAAGGATGCCGACCGGCATGCCGTGGATCCAGGCGAATCCGGTGACCAGGGTCGTGCCGAAGCGGGCCTTGAACTCGTCGAATTCGCTGCGATCGACGATGCGCGCGATCAGTTCGCGCGCGTCGTATGGCTGGCGCACGTCGCTCGGGACGATGCCGTACAGGTCCTGCGGCTCGAGCAGCGGTGGTGCGGGCTCGCGCAGGGCAACCGCGGCCCGCTGCGGCGGGCCGAGCCGCGCCACGATGCGGCGCGCCAGCGCCAGCGCGTGGCGGTCGTCGTGCGCCAGGTGGTCGGCCACTCCGGACAGCCGCGTATGCACGTCGCCGCCGCCGAGCTCCTCGGCGCTGACCGTCTCGCCGGTCGCCGCCTTCACCAGCGGCGGGCCGCCCAGGAAGATCGTTCCCTGGTTGCGCACGATGATCGCCTCGTCGCTCATGGCCGGCACGTACGCTCCTCCCGCGGTGCAGGAGCCCATCACGACCGCGATCTGGGCAATGCCCTGTGCCGACAGCGTCGCCTGGTTGTAGAAGATGCGGCCGAAGTGTTCGCGATCGGGGAATACGTCGTCCTGGTTCGGCAGATTGGCCCCGCCCGAGTCGACCAGGTACACGCACGGCAACCGGTTTTCGCGCGCGATCTCCTGCGCGCGCAGGTGCTTCTTGACGGTGACCGGGAAGTAGGTGCCGCCCTTGACGGTGGCGTCGTTGCAGACGATCACGCATTCGCGCCCGCTGATGCGCCCGATGCCCGTGATCAAGCCCGCGCCGGGTGCCTCATTGTCGTACATGTTCAGCGCTGCCAGCTGGGACAGCTCCAGGAACGGTGCGCCCGGGTCCAGCAGCAATTGGACGCGCTCGCGCGGGAGCAGCTTGCCGCGTCCTACGTGACGCGCGCGCGAGGCCTCGTCGCCGCCGAGCGCGACGCGGCCGACCTGCGTGCGCAGATCTTCCACCAGGGTGCGCATCGACTGCTGGGCGCGCGAAAACGCCTCGCTGCCGCGATCGACCCGGGTTTCGAGGACACTCACGAGCCCACCTGCCGCGCGGAGGACGTCGGCGACGGGCTGTGCCCTTGCGCGGCGAAATGGCGCCAGGCGATCACGAAGGCGATCGCCTGCAGCGCCGAGCACAGGTACAAGGGCGCGCCGACCCGCCAGTCGGAAGCCGGCAGGAACGTGACCTGGGCCAGGACCGAAGTGCCCATCACGGGTGCGATCACCCCCATCAGGCTTTGCAGCGACGACAGCGTGCCCATCACGCGGCCTTGTTCCTCGGGGCCGGCCGCCTTGGACACGATGCCCTGGATCGTCACGACCGACGCGTACGCGAGGATATTGCACGCGATCATGACGAACAGCATCCAGCCGTGGGTTGCCAGTCCGTAGCCGGCGTAGGCCAGCGTGCCGGACGCGAGCCCGGCCAGGATCAGCCGACGCTCGCCCAGCGAGCGGATCAGCGGCCCCAGCAGGCCGCCCTGCATGACCATCGAGGTCAGGCCGACCACGAACAGTGAAAGGCCGCTGTCGCGCGGACCCCACCCGAACTTGAAGTTCGTGTAAAGCACCCAGATCGTCTGCAGCGTCCATTGCGGGAGCACATTGAATGCGAACGCGAGCACCAGCGCGCCGATCCCGCGCAGCCGGCCCAGGCCGGCCAGCGCAACCAGCGGATTCAGGCGTGCATGCGCAAGCGGCCGCCGCCGCTCAGGCGGCAGCGACTCCGGCAGCACCAGAAGGCCGTACAGCCAGTTGACCGCGCACAGGCCGGCCGCTCCGTACAGCGGAAGGCGCAGATCGATGCCGCCGAGCAGACCCCCCAGCATCGGCCCGAGTACGAAACCGATGCCGAACATGGCGCCCAGTTTGCCGAGGCTTTGCGTGCGCTTGTCCGGTGGCGTGATGTCGGCCACGTACGCCTGGGCCACCGCGAAGTTGGCTGAAAGGCCACCCCCCAGCACGCGCGCAGCCACGATCACCCACAACGAGGGGGCCAGTGCGGTCAACAGGAAGGTGGCGCCCAGTCCGGCGATTCCCAGCAGCAGCACCGGGCGGCGGCCGAAGCGGTCCGACAGCGCCCCGAGCAGCGGTGCGCACAGGAACTGGGTCGCCCCATAGGTGACGGCGACCGCGCCGTACCAGTAGGCTTGCGCGTCGCGGCTGGTGGTGAACTCGACCTTTCAAGCGGTGCGACTATGCGCGAACCCCGGAGACTGCCAAGGGGTCGCCAGAAGTCGCCGAGAGGTCGTCATGTCCTGGTCTTTGAACATCGGATCGGTCGCCGGCACGGCGATCCGCGTCCACGTGACGTTTCTTTTGTTCCTCGCCTGGATTTTCGGCGTCAACTACATCTCCGGCGGGCCGCAGACGCCGGGAGCAGCCTGGTGTTGTTCATCGCGCTTTTTGTTCCTATGCGTACTGCTGCACGAATTCGGCCACATCTTCACCGCACGGGGATTTGGCGTTCGCACTCCCGACGTCATTCTGCTCCCGATCGGCGGGGTAGCGCGGCTCGAACGCATTCCGGAAACCGAGCGAGGAATTTCTCATCGCGATCGCCGGACCGGCAGTCAATGTGGTCATCGCGGCGGTGCTGGTGCTGGTCGCCGGCGCCAACCTTTCGGCCGACCACCTCGCCGCGCTGGAGAGCGCCGATGTCAGCATGATCGACCGGCTGGCGTTCGTTAATCTGTTTCTGGCGCTGTTTAATTTGCTGCCCG
>CAVTZO010000018.1:0-78421 GCA_963739145.1 uncultured beta proteobacterium | reverse complement strand
CGCGCTCTCCCATGCCGGGGTCGCGGTCGAGGCGAGGGTTTACACGCGTCGCGAGGCGGAGCTGGCCGCGCTGATCTGTCGCGCGCAGGCCGCCGACCCGCTCGCGCTCGCTCCCGTGCCCGATGCCGGGCCTCATTAAGGCGATTGCGGTCAAGGTCGGGCAGGAGGTGAAGGCGGGCGAGCAGCTCTGCATCGTGGAAGCGATGAAGATGGAGAATGTGCTGAGCGCCGAGCGGGACGCGACGGTCAAGGCGATCCTGTGCAAGGAGGAAGATTCGCCGGCGGTTGACGCGGTGATCATGGAGTTCGCATGATGGAAACGCGCGCCGATCGCCGTCTCGTTTCATCAGGCTCGCCCTTCGAGACGGCTTATGGCTATTCGCGTGCGCTTCGCTCAGGCGATGAGGTCCATGTCTCCGGCACGACGGGCTATGATTATGCGAAGATGGCGATGCCCGAGGATGTCGCCGAAGACCCGCAACATCTACACGACGCTCGCCCACGCTTTGAACGAAGCCGGCGGCGAGCTCGCCGACATCGTGAGGCTGCGCACGTTCGTCACCGACGTCGCGTATTGCGAACCGATTTGCCCGCGTTTCAAGGAAATTCGCACGCGCACTTTTACAATCTGCATGGCTCACAAAAGAGCGAGAGCATCGCAAGGAAGATTGGCGCGATTGTTGGACTCTATGCGCGGCTCGTTCGCTACGCGTTGACGGCGAAACCCAAGATATTTCATATCCTGTGGAATAACAAGCTCCCGGTCTTCGATAGAACGCTGCTCATGTTGGTGTATAAGCTGGCACAAAGAGAAAGTCCGTAATCACTGCCCACAATGTCAATGCCGGGAAGCGAGATCAAAATGATTCGTGGCTGAACCAAATTACATTGAAATGCCAGTACAAGCTCTCTGATCATATTTTCGTCCATACGACAAAGATGAAAGATGAGCTCATGTGCGACTTCGATGTAGAGAAGCACAAAAGGTCTACGGTCATCCCTTACGGAATCAATAACGCGGTCCCTTTTACGGAGCTATCCAGTGAAGAGGCACGCCGAGCGCTTGGACTCAAGAGCGACGAGAAGGTTTTGCTGTATTTTGGCGCTATCAAGCAGTACAAAGGGCTCGAGTACCTGGTGACTGCGTTTCATCAGATTGCTGAGCGCGGAGACTACCATCTAATCATCGCGGGTGAGCGAAAGAAGGGTCACGAAGAGTACTGGGAGTCGATCCGACAGACCATCGAACGCCATCCGAGCCGGCACAAGATCATGCAACAGATCAAGTTCATTCCCGACGCCGAGACGAAAACTTATTTCAAGGCTGCGGATGTCGCAGTTTTACCCTACACCGACATCTTTCAGAGCGGGATCCTATTTGTCGCGTACAACTACGGTCTACCGGTGATTGCAACAGATGTCGGTTCCTTTTCAGAAGATATTGTTGAGGGCAAAACCGGTTTCGTCTGCAGACGACGAGATTCCGACGATTTGGCAACGAAAATCGAGGGGTACTTTGAGACGGACCTGTATAGACGAGCTGAATGTTCGACGCCAGGAAATCAGGGATTACACTCTCTCTTGGGCACTCCTCGTGTAGCACCGTTGCCCGGATGACGAGGAATCTATATTCGAATCCTGCTCGGACGGGCTTCATAGTGCTGGCCGGACTTTCGAGTTGGCGATTGGCTCGATAATGTTGGATGAGGGAACATGCTTCACGGCATTTCCTGCGCCCGTTTCACCGATTCGGCAACATCGGCATTGTTCATCACAAACAACTCAACATTGATTCTTAAAATGCAAACCAATCTCACACGATCACGGCTGACGACGACTAGAGTTTCGGCTGCGGATGATGAGAGGCTGGATCACATGCTATCCGAGAAGATCTAGAATGCCCACTCAGATTGCTTTTCTTCTTTGCACCATCGGGGTTCTAATCCTGTTTCACCTGAATCGGGATAATTCCGTTCGAACTTCGAGAGCGCTGTGGGTATCCGTAATTTGGTTCGGGTTAATTGGTTCGCGACCGGTATCGATGTGGTTCGGGATTACTGCGCCGGATTCTTATGCTGCCAGTTCTAATCAGGACGGCAGCCCATTTGACGCGGCAATCTTTGGGGTTCTTCTCGCGATTGGCGTTATTGTACTCATTGCTCGATTCAAAAAGACTCGGCCTTACCTGAGAGTGATGGCGCCGATCATCATCTATTTTCTATATGGCCTGATTAGCGTAACCTGGTCCCCCGTTCCCCTCTCTTCGATGAAGCGCTGGATAAAGGACGTGGGCGATGTAGTGATGGTTTTGATTATCGTGACCGATGGTCAACCATTGGCGGCCCTCCGCCGCCTCTTCTCCAGAGTTGGATTTATTTTGTTTCCATTCTCTCTTGCATTGATTCATTACTCAGAACTGGGTCGCGCATGGGACAACGATGGAAATATCTATTTTGTCGGTGTAACGACAAATAAGAACATGTTCGGTCTCATCCTGTTCGTGATTTCGTTGGGGGTGTTGTGGAATTTTCGATGGCTGCTTATGAATCGACGCGAGCCTAACCGAAATCGGCGGTTAGTGGCTCAGGGAATACTCCTTCTGCTCGGATTGCTCCTGTTGTCCATGGCACATTCGTCAACATCCCTTGCATGCTTTCTTCTCGGTAGCGTGCTCTTGCTCGCAACACATCTGCGGGCGATCAAAACTAGGCCCTCTAAAGTGCACATGCTTGGGATAGGCGTATTTGTCCTGGGCGCACTCGCTATGTTTTTCGGAGGTGCCGGCAGCGTTGCAAGCGCTTTGGGTAGAGACTCAAGTTTCTCCGGGCGAACCGATATTTGGGCATCACTATTTCCTGCGGTCTCCAATCCGATCATCGGCACTGGATTCGACAGTTTCTGGAATAGCCCCAACGTGCTTATTTTTCAGAGGAACCTGAAAGCTTTGGGCTTCTATCATCCGGAGCGCTTGAACGAGGCTCACGATGGGTATCTGGAAGTCTATTTGAATTTGGGTTGGATCGGCGTTGGCTTGTTATTCACGATTCTGATTACGGGATATATGCGCGCGTGCAAAGCCTTTTCAAAAAACGGCGAAGTCGGGGGCTTGATGTTGGCCTATATCTCCACCTGTATGATTTACAGCATCACGGAGGCTGGATTCAGGACACTGAGCGCATGCTGGATTTTCATACTGCTCGCCTTCATTTGCGCAAGCGGCATCGTGGCCGGCTTGTTTAATGGCAGAACAGTGAAACAGCGCGCTCGACGCGGCACCGACGCTGGCGTCGAGCCGATCACCGAAGTTCAATTGACCAACCAGGTTCAGATCGTTTAGAAAGCCGCAGTCGATTCTCAATCTCCAGACGGATGCGCTTGAACAGAAGCGAAAATATTGCAAGGATGTTGAACCGATAATTGAGCAGACAGTGAAGCACATTTCGGCGGAAGCGCGAAAGAGCCGCCATCCCATTTGGAGGATTGATGAGTCGCCTACGTATATTGCTATTAGGGCCTGAGTGCAATCCGGAGCAAGTCAGCATCCCGCTTGTCACGTACTCTCATGCCGCTGCGCTCGCCAAGCTCCACGATGTCACACTGGTTGGCAGGGCGGTTAACGAGGAAGCCCTGCGAGGCGCAAAGGGCCCTTTTCGCTCAATTGAGGCGATTCGGACGCCGCGGCTCGACCGCATCTTCGCGTGGGGTTTCCGCCGGATTTTCAAAAGCAACTATGATCGTCAGGCGTTGACGGCATTTCGATATCCGTTTGCCATTGCATTTGAGTGGTATGCGTGGCGGCAATTTCGCAGCCGCATCCGCGCTGGCGAGTTCGATGTCGTTTTCCGGATCGCGCCCATGACGCCGAGCATTTCGAGCCCTTTCGCATTCTTTCTTCGAAAAGGACCGATTCCGTTTGTGATTGGTCCGCTCAATGGCGGCTTGCCATGGCCAGCTGGATTCCCACAACTCCAGAGGCAGAGAGAATGGATTTCAGGCTTGAGGAATGTCTACCGATATCTCCCTTTCGCACGGTCGACCTACCGCAATGCCAAAGCGATCATAGCGGCCTCATCTCAGACATATTCGGAGTTCGCCGAATATGATGGCAAAGTGTTTTTTGTTCCCGAGCCAGGTATCGGTCTTTCGGTATGCTCAGACGACACACGTAAACCACAGCCGAACGCCAAACTCGAATTGATTTTTGTTGGTGCGCTCGTTCCACGAAAGGCGTGTGATCTTGCTCTGCGCGGGGCTGCATCTGTATTGCAGAAGGGGCTGGCACGCTTCACCGTGATCGGTGACGGGCCCGAGCGAAGTCGCCTCGAGCAACTCACGAAATCACTTGGAATCGAAAAGGCCGTTACATTCTGCGGTTGGCTTGGCCATGCGGAGGTGCTCAGCCATATGCGGTCCGCGGACGTGATGGTATTTCCAACGCTCCGCGACAATGGTGCGGGAGTAGTCTTCGAAGCACTCGCAAGCGGATCGGTACCCGTGGTTGTGGACTTTGGCGGACCCGGAGATATCGTTCTGCCTGAGGTAGGCTACAAAGTGCCTATGACAAACGAGGATGAAATGGCATCGCGCATTGAGAAAATTCTGTCTGATCTTGCCGCCGATCGCGAACTTCTCGCCCGGCTACGTCGTGACGGAATGACCTATGCCAAAGAGCGTTTGACATGGGACGCGAAAGCTCAGAGCACGACTCGAATACTGAATTGGGCTGTAGGACGAGAGAAGAAGCCAGATCTGGTGCCACCTAAGCTCTTGCACATGGAGAGTGTGAGTTCTAGCTAGGGTGTGCTCTAAAGCAACCTGGCAAATTGCCACATGCAAATAAACTATCTGCTGGCATGCAAGACGCAGGTCTTGGCACACGTCGTTCGCTAGCTTAGAACCACCTGATCCCTGCGAAATTGGAAGGATTGCCATGAATGCCACTATACGTCGAATTCTTACAGCGAATAGTCTTTCGCGACGGTTTTACTTCGCGGCACGACAAATGTACCGCATCCGTCTGACAGCGATTTCTGCCCGGAACTGCTTTGTGAATGGAGACGACTTCAAGAAAGCTCTTATGGCGCATGGGTCGACCGAGCTGGTCGATCTTCACACGCCAGACGGCCTCACCATCACGATTCGGCAGAACTATGCCGACGCAATGACCGTTGCTGAGATATTCATGACTGATAGTTATACCCACGGCATGAACCTCTCTCAGAACCCAGTCATTATAGATGTTGGTGGCTTTGTCGGCGACTTCTCCTTATACGCAGCGAAGCGTCTTAACGCACGCAGAGTAATTGTTTGCGAGCCCTCTCCCCGCAATTGGACACTACTCCTCAAGAACATCGAGATCAACGGGTTTCAAGACCGAATTGAGCCGGTGAACAAAGCGGTAACTGCCGGCGGGGATCTGCTGATGAGTGTCGATGCCCCCGATGAAAGCCAGAGTACCGTTTCGGCTTACTTTGAAAGGGGGTATAAGCTCACCCCTATCCCTGGGATCTCCATCGCTCAACTGCTGCAGGATCATTCCGTCGAGAGTGTCGACCTGTTGAAGATTGACTGTGAGGGCGGGGAATTTGAAATTCTCGAGAACATGGAGTCTGACGTATACCGCCGTATCCGAAATATCGTCTTCGAGTATCACCAGGTGGAAGGCCTTTGGGAAAAGTTGGACCGTGCGAAGCAGCGTCTTCGCGACGAAGGATACGTTCTCCACATGGGCGCCGGTCTTGTATCGGCTATCCGACCATGATGGTTACCATCCTGGTTTTGACTGGAAACTGAAGTAGGATTCAGGCTGTTTTCCCGGGTGAACATTGCACATTTCGGTGGGTGGCCCCTAGTAAATCATCTGCAGTGGCGGCGTGATTTGGACTGGCTATTCTCGGACGTAACAAGTACAAGGGTCGGCCAGGAGAAGTAATGATTCCGTTTGACGGTAGTGGTGCCTTTCACCCCAGGGCGGGCAACCACGATTTACGTCGCCTCGCCGTTCGCGGGGCTGCGGTGACAGTATCGGCTTCAGGCCTGGGCCTTGCAGTCCAAGTGGTTGGTACGGTTGTGCTGGCGCGCTTACTCACTCCCGCCGATTTTGGCGTGGTGACAATGGTGACGACATTCAGTCTCCTTGTGGCCAACTTTGGCCTCAACGGCCTTACAGAGGCGGTCATCCAGTCTGAGGAGATTGACTCCCAGACCGCCAGCAATTTGTTCTGGCTCAATACGGGGGCCGGTCTTGTGTTGGCGCTCATGTTCGCTGCGGCGGGATCGCTGCTTGCTCTTTTCTACGGGAACCCGCTGGTGACAAACGTCGCGAGGGCCCTTTCGGCTGCGATTTTCGTTCAGTCAGCTTCAGTCATTCACCTGGCGCTTCTACAGCGCGCCATGCGTTTCTCTGCGACGTCGATGAATGACGTTATTGGCCGCGCCGTCTATTCAGCTGTTCCAATTTTTCTGGCCTTGCGGGGCTGGGGATACTGGGCGCTCGTGGCTGCGATCGTTGGACAACAGGTCAGTACGACGATTGGATCCTGGTGGCTTTGCAGGTGGATTCCAAGTTTGCCGCGACGCAACGGCAAGACGATTCCCATGCTGCGTTACGGGGTGAAAGTCTTCGCGCAGTTCAGCGTCGGCTATGCGACGCGAAACATCGATAACTTGATTGTTGGCTGGCGATTTAATTCGGTGGCGCTTGGATTTTACAAGAAAGCTTTCGACCTGTTCGCTCTCACTGCCAGCCAACTCACCGCGCCTTTGAACAATGTCGCGTTGTCGGCTTTGAGCCGGGTGAACAAAGACCATGTTAGTTTCCGGCGACATCTCGCCAGTTCGCTTGGCATGGTTGCTTTGATTGGCATGGCAGCGAGCGCCGACCTCACTTTGATCGGCAGGGACGTCGTAAGGCTGGTGCTCGGAGCGAAATGGGCCGAAGCCGGAAGAATCTTTACGATATTCGGGCCCGGGATCGGAGCCATGTTGCTCTGTAGCACTGTTGGATGGGTTCATCTTCCGATTGGCATGCCGGGACGCTGGTTTCGATGGAGTCTTGTGTCATTGGGGGTAACCGTCTCCATGTTCCTAGCCTCTTTGCCCTGGGGACCTTCGGGAGTTGCCGCGGCCTGGAGCATCTCATATTGGGCGCTGCTGATTCCGGGCTTCTGGTACGCTGGGAGACCGATTGGGTTCGGCGTGTCAGATCTGATTAGTGCGGTTTGGCGGTACGCAGCGGCAGCACTTGTGGCAGGCGCTGCAGCAGCAGCAATTATCAGGCGTACGTCCTACTGGGAGACTGCTTCAAGCACGAGTGGTGCATTTGCGGGGATCGTAATCGTTTCCACTCTGTTTGTTGTGCTTTACCTGATCACAGTCATGCTTTTTTACGGAGGCACAGGTCCTCTGCGCCAGTTTGGCAGCGTACTGCGTGAGTTGACCCCCGCACGGAAGTCAACAGCAACTGCAGTCGAGACAATTGAAGGCTGATATGAAGGGGTTGGCGAATCAGAATGAGCAAGCCTACACAACAAAGGCGCGCCGAGTAAAACTCGTACGCGCCAATGTTGTGGGGTGACTTCCCCTCGATTAATCTACTGTTGCCGTGAGTCCAGTCGGGCTCGAAGGCTCCGAGGCACTAGGAGGCGGCGCGCTGGTTCCATAGCACTGACTGCCATCAAACTTCAGTACGTTTCCGGAACCATCAGGAGGACCGTGCATTACGTTCAGAAAGCAGTCCTGCGCGGGAATGGAAGTGACGTGGCTTGCCCATGCGGTTGTCAGGGTTCCACCGGAACACTGGCCGCTTGTAGTCGCTTGCGCGCCGGCATAACTGCCGGTGCAGATTCCGACATTGCCGCCCGAAACATCAGGCCCAATGGCAGGCCATGCCTTTCCTGAAGGCCACCATGAAGGCGTCGATGAGTGATAGAGAGAGGCGGGAAGCGAATGCCCGAGGGAGCCGAAGTAGCTTGAGGTGAAATTGGCGTTTACGTACGGTACAGCCGCAGGCAATTCGGCAGATACGATGTGTTCTGCGGCGAAGGTATGTACCGCACAAGGAGCGCGAGATTGTTCGGGACGCGAGGTTTGCACAACCTCGGCGATTACGCTCTCGTCCTCATCGTCAATAAATAGCACTTTCACCTTGGCGGTCTCGCCATCGGCCATGCGAAGGGTCACTGTCTGGTTGACGAATCGGTGGAGGCTCTTGATTTGCATGCGGCTGGTCTCGAATAGCCGCATTATGCCTGAAGATTTGGTAAAAGGAACGTGGGGGCAGGCGTCGCGGACTAGAACCAGCAGTGGGCGGGTTTCGTGTCGTCCTTACAGGACTCCAGGTTGGTGACTCTCTTTTTCTCGGCACTTACGTGCCGGGTTTTCTTGTTGCGTCCCTTCGGGACTTGGCTAGGTGTTCGCGAAAGGTGATTTGGAGCGGGTTTACTTGTCGCTGGTTTCGAGGAGCGGGTCGGGCTCCGCGGCGGGTTCTGCGAGGTCCGACAGATCGAGTTGAAGATTGCCGGGGTTGGTGGCGTAGGCGAGTCCTGTGTCGCGATCGATGGTGCCATTGCGGATGAGTTTTTCGATGGCGCCGTCAAAATGCTCCATGCCCTCCTGTTCGCCGACGCGCATTGCATCGAGCAAGGTCTTGCCGTCGATTTCGCCTTTTTCGACATACTCACGAGTGCGCAGAGTGGATTTCAAGATTTCGATTACGGCCACGCGGCCGGCGCCATCCTTACGAGGGACGAGGCGCTGCGAAATGATGTAGCGAAAGCTTTTCGCCAATCGGTTTCGAAGAGTGTGTTGTTCGGCCATGGGGAACACTCCCACGATTCGCTCGACTGTCTTCGAGGCGTCGATGGTATGGAGAGTGGAAAGCACCAAGTGACCGGTTTCGGCCGCTTCCATTGCGATTTCTATGGTTTCCTTGTCGCGCATCTCGCCTACCAGAATCACTTTGGGGGCCTGGCGGAGCGCAGCCCTCAAAGCCAGCGCAAAACTGGGCGTATCGCTGTGCAATTCCCGTTGATTCACGATGCAGTTCTTGTGGGGATGCAGGAACTCGATGGGATCTTCGATGGTGAGCACGTGATAGGACTGTTCCTGGTTGATCTTGTCGATGATTGCAGCCAGGGTAGACGATTTGCCGGAGCCGGTCGGACCGGTGACCAACACGATTCCATTGCGCAGGCCGACAATCTTCGCCAACTCGGCGGGTAAGTTGAGCGACTCGAAGGACGGAACGCTGCTGGGAATTACGCGCATGACGACGGCGCATGTGCCGCGCTGCATGAAGATGTTGACTCGAAAGCGATGGGCGCCAGGCAAACTGTAGGACACATCACAAGAACCGCGTTCCTTCAAGTTCTGAAGGGCATGCTCATGATTGCCGATCAGGTCGGAGCTTATGCGCTGAGTGTCAGCGCTGGTGAGGGCGCGTGCGATTCCCGCAGGCGATAGTTTCCCGTTAATTTCGACCAGAGGCGGCTTTCCTGGCGAAAAGAAAAGGTCGCTGATTTTCGGCGAAGCTTTCAGCATCGCCGCCAGGAGGGCTGGGGTCGAGAAGGGTGCCGGTGCAGGCGCAGCAGCAGCGGCAGTTGAAGCGTTGGCTGGTCGCGGGGTGGAAGGAGCTATATTCGGCGCGGTAATCGTAGGAGAAGACATAGAGACAGTAGGGCCTTGCAATGAAGAATGTCAGACGTGGTCTGGGAGACTCGGCCGTGTCAGGCCTTGGATTGAAGATACACAGCGCATTCGGGAACTGAGTAGATTACGGAAGACGTAATCTCGCGCGAGTGTCCAATAACTGAACACAAATGGTGTGCAATGTCTTTAATCTTTCACCAGCCACTCCAAGGCGTCGACCAGAGTTGGGAATGTAGGGAATTCGCGGCGTGAGTAATCGCTTAATTCTCTCCGCAAAGAATCTGGAAGGGTCGCTGTCCCGATCCAGGCGCTTCGTTTGACGTGAGGTTTGTTGACAATGGCGATCTGCTGCATGGCTCGAATAGCTTCGTGGCTGAGCAAGGCACCGGTAAAATCCACCAGCAGAAGAACCGATCCAGGCGGCTTGGAGGTCACGAAATCAGGAATTGCGAGAACAATGGCTTCCGATTCGGCGGCTTGACAGTGAGTGAAATCAACTCTTAAGACCTGTGCGCCATGATGAGTGATATATCGAATACGCTCCATGCGAGGTACTCCATGATTGAGTCGCAATCCGCTGCTATGGCGCTTTTGTTTTAACAGTGATTGGCAGGACGGCTACATTCTACTTAGCAGCAGGTGTGATGGGTAGGCAAACCTGTGGTGAAATTGTCCCGTTTTCGTAACGTTTTGCTACGAATATGTTGGGCTTAAGGCTCCGCGCGTGAAGGCTGGACGGCAGCTTAGCAGCGCGGCGCGGGGGCAGTCGTTCCTCTGAGACTTCATCGCCACGGTGGGTTCTGGGCGCGGCCCCTCTTGGACGTCCCTCCAGGACTCTGGATACTCCATCCATTGTCGAGTTAGCCGGTATCCTTCGTGCAGATTTTCCCGCGCCACACTACTGCGCCCACACTGTTTCGCGGCGAGGCGGCCAGACCAAACTGGGCGCAGTCAAATTGGAAGTGTTCAGAAAATAGACACTTTTTCATTTACAAACGCGTTCGCGACGTCCAGAAGGCTGTGTATGCCGCTGATCCTTAAGGGAGATGATTCGCGAACGACGTGTGGTTTTCGGATTGCACGAGTTCGATCCATGAAGATGATACTGCTGGTGGAAGACAGTAAATTCCTGAGATTGGCTAGTGAACGGCTTTTGAAAAAAGCGGGGTACGCCGTGGTGAGCACGGACGACGGGGAGCAAGCTCTTCGACTGGCGCAAGAACGCCTGCCTGATGCAATTCTCTTGGATATGTTGCTGCCAAATCTTGGCGGGGACCAGATTCTTAGATTGCTGAAAAACGACCCGATCACTGCGCAAATTCCAGTTGTGGTGCTGAGCAGCCTCTCACAAAGGAACGAGGGGCGACTCATACAGGATGGGGCTGCGGCTTATTTCGAGAAGTCCAAATTGGATTTGGAGAGCGGTTGTTCGGCGCTGCTTCAGGTTGTGGACGCAGCGATGAACTAGTTCAAGACGCCACGAGAGAACCCGAGTTCCCGTGGATGGAGAATGAAATTTGCACGTCACCATTGACGCCGAATCCGCAGGCACTCGAGTTGCCGCGGGAGACGTTCGAGAAGAGTTCAAGATTCTGGTTGTAGATGACTCGCCGGTTTACCGAAAACTGGTAGAGCAGTCGCTTGCCGCAGAACCATACACGATTTTGTTCGCCAAGGACGGCCGGGAGGCGCTGCGAGTTTTCGCTGATCACCATCCCGATCTCGTGATTACAGATTGGACGATGCCCGACCTCAGCGGACCTGAACTGTGTGAGCAGATACGGCGCGACCTTCAGCAGCAGTATGCCTACCTGATTCTGGTGACCAGCAATACAAATAAAGAGCAGGTCATCGAAGGGCTCGCCGCGGGAGCGGATGACTATCTGACGAAGCCATTTCATCCCGGCGAACTTGTGGCTCGAGTGGGAGTGGGCCGGAGGATGATCGAACTGCATCGGCAGGTGCAGGCTAAAAATCGCCAATTAGAAGAATTAGCTTTGACCGATCCCTTAACCGGGTTGCCGAACCGCCGTGCGGTTGATGTTTGGGTGGACCGCGAGCTGAGTGCAGCCGCCAGACATGACTTCCCGATGTGGGTGGCGATAGCAGACCTTGATCATTTCAAGAGAATTAACGATTCGTATGGGCACGATGCGGGTGACATCGTGATCAAGAGATTTTCGGAGTTGGTGAAATCAAACACTCGTCAATCGAATATTTGCGGGCGGCTGGGAGGAGAGGAGTTTCTCATGGTATTTACGCATATCGAGAAAGCCCAGGCTCAGCTGGCGCTTGAGCGCATCCGAAAAAGATTTGAGAGTGAGGAGTTCGAGTTTGGGGGCAGAAAGACATCCGTCACCGCCAGTTTTGGAGTAGCGGGATTTCGCGGACCACAGGCCGCCGTGTTCAACGCCTTGTTGACCCAAGCAGACGGCGCTTTGTACGAAGCAAAAAGCAAAGGCCGGAACCGGGTGGAATTCACGTCCGATTCGATCTAGGAACCCTTTGCCGTCCGCCAGGCTTTGAATCTGATTCCCATCCGAGCGAATTGGCTTGGCGCATATTCATGTGCGGCTACAACGGCGCGCACTTATGACCTTCTCTTCAGGAAAGAAATCCAGGTCCGCAACTTCCAATTCTGCTGCGCGTCCCGGGGGCCTCTGCTGCGCGGGTGGTCGCGTTGTGAACCGGGTTGAAGAAGAAGTAAGGAGACCCACTCACTCGCATCATTCGCGGATGAGTGGGCGTTCTTCATTCTCTATCTGGTATTTAAATCTGCCTGAGGTGCTCGTCGGTTAAGGAATCGAGGCGGCGAATGCGGAATACTGGTTCATTGTGCCGCTGCCGTCGCCGGACACCATAAATGCCAAGCCGTAGGCAACTACGCCGCTGGAGCCGCTGACAGGGGCTGGCAGGGACGCGAGAGTCTTCCACTTGTTCTTGTGAGGATCATAGACCTGGATGGTGGAGACGTCACCCGAGCCGTTGTTGCCTCCGAGAACGTAGAGTTGGCCGTTGAGGGAGACACTGGCCGCATACACGACGGCGGTTGGCATAGGCGCCAAAGTCGTCCAGGCGTTCGTTGCCGGATTGAAAACCTCGAGCACCTTGGTTAAGTTGCCATTGCCATCCAGACCTCCGGCAACGTAGAGCTTGCCATTGATCGCCGCAAGGGCGGGAGCTGCGTGGGCGCTGGCAGAGCCGGCCAAACTGGTCCAGGTATTGGCGACCGGATCGTAAACATCCAGAAAGTTGGAATATCCGTTGTAACCGTTGCAGGCAGTCGTGACATAGAGTTTGCTGTCGATGACGCCAGTCGCGCCACAGGCGGTCAGGTGCGACATGCCCGGAAGAGACGTCCATGAGTTCGACGGCGGATCGTAGCGAAGAAGAGTGTTCGTGGGCAAAGGGCCATTCCAGCCACCTGCAACATAGAGCTGACTGTTAATGACTCCGGCACCGTCGCCTTGATAAAGAGTAAGAGGCATGGAGGACAGGAGCGTCCAAGTTTGTGTTTCCGGATTGAACGATTGGAGAGCGGAGTTTTTGTTGCTGCCGTTGGCGCCTCCGGCGACGTAGATGACTCCGTTGATGGATTCCGCGGCAGCGTAGCCGGTTGGGACAGGCACGGCGGCCATGGTCTTCCAGTTGGCAGCGCTGGCGGGAAGAGCTAGTAGCAGAGCCGCCAGAATTCCTCCGAGCATAAGAACGCCTGTCGTTTTCAATTTTGTTGCGCGCATTGACACTCTCCTCGTAACGAATTTTTGGATGTTGAGGGAGTGGGTCGTGCGATGGTTGAGGGCACTTGTCTGGCCAAAGAGGGTGAAGATTGGTGAGTATTGTTATCACGGAGTTGACGGGGTGGGGCGTGGGGGGAAGGATTCGGGCATGCAGTTTGCTGCATACGGTTTTGCCTCGAATGCGAGATTCAGGCGCTAGAGAACCTTTGTGTTGTTACCACGGCGGACGAGCGCCGTAGGGAATCAAGAGTTGCGTCAGATCTTCTGCAATCTTTGGACGTCGTGGACGCCGGGGATCTGGCGGACGCCGTCGACTATTTTTTGAAGGTGTTTCAGGTCCGCGATTTCCAGGACTACGTCTACGTTGGCTTGGCCGTTCTCGGAGCGGGCTGAAATGTCGCGGATGTTGGTGTGGGTGTCACTGATGACGGCGGTGATCTGTTTCAACATTCCGAAGCGGTCGTCACAGAGAAGAGTAATTTTGACCGGATAGGAGACCGGCTGTCCTTCTTTGTCTCCGGCCCAGAGGACGTCGATGCGGCGCTCCGGTTCGTAGAGAAGGTTGGTTACGTTGGGACAGTTGACGGAGTGGACGGCGATGCCCTTGCCGCGAGTTACGTATCCAACAATGGATTCGCCGCGAATTGGATTGCAACAGCGGGCGCGATAGACGAGAAGGTCGCCCTGGCCTTTGACTACGATGGCATTGGAGTCTCCGCCAAAGACGCGGCGGACGACGCTGGTGAAGCCGTGGTTGGCGGCCTGCTCCTCGGTCTCCGACATGGGCTCGGCACCCGCGGGCGTGAACTTCGCGAGCACCTGGCGAGCCGAGTATTTGCCATAGCCGATGCCGGCCATCAGGTCATCGGGGCGACCGAGTCCGTAATCGCTGGCCGCGCGCTGGAGGTCGGCGTCTTTAATGTCTTTCAGCGAGATGCGATATTTGCGCGCTTCCTTTTCGATCAGCTTGCGGCCGATTTCAATGGCGCGTTCGCGCTGGTGAACGTTGAGCCAGTGCTTGATCTTGTTGCGGGCGCGGCTGGATTTGACGATGGCTAACCAATCGCGGCTCGGCTTGTGTCCGGGCTGGGTGATGATTTCTACGATGTCGCCGGAATGGAGTTTGTGTCGAAGTGGGACCATGCGTCCATTCACTTTTGCGCCGGTGCAGCAGTGACCGACTTCGGTGTGAATGGTGTAGGCGAAATCGATGGGAGTAGATTCACGCGGGAGAACGAGAACTTTCCCTTTCGGCGTGAAGGTGTAAACCTCTTCGGGGTAAAGATCGACTTTGAGAGTCGATAGAAATTCGTTGGGGTCGGAGACGTCGCGCTGCCACTCGACGACCTGACGGAGCCAGGCGAGGCGCTGCTCGTCCTGCGCGGAGACGGGACCGTCCTTATATTTCCAGTGGGCGGCGATGCCTTCCTCGCACATCTTGTGCATCTCTTCGGTGCGAATCTGGATTTCGAATGTCTCGCCGGTTTCGGTGATGACCGAGGTGTGGAGGGACTGGTAAAGATTGGGGCGAGGCATGGCGATGAAGTCCTTGATACGACCGGGGACGGGTCGCCAGAGGTTGTGAATGATGCCGAGGACGGCATAGCAATCCTGCACGGAGTTGGTGATGACGCGCATGGCGTAGAGGTCGTAGACCTGATCGACGCTGATGCGCTGGCGGATTAACTTTCGGTGGATGCTGTAGAGGCGTTTGACGCGGCTCTCGACGCGTCCGGTGATACCGGCTTCTTTGAGGCCGTCGCGGAGGGTGGCTTCGACGCGAGCCATGAAGGCTTCGCCTTCTTTGCGGCGGGCTTCGACGGCGGTGCGGACCTGTTCGTATCCGATGGGGTCGACGTATTTGAAGCCGAGGTCTTCGAGTTCGCCGCGAATTTTGCCCATGCCGAGGCGATGAGCGATGGGGGCGTAGATGTCGAGGGTTTCGCGGGCAATTTTTTGCTGACGCTCGGGGTTGAGGTGCTCGAGCGTGCGCATGTTGTGCAGGCGGTCGGCGAGTTTGATCAGGACGACGCGGATATCGTCGACCATGGCAAGCATCATTTTGCGAAGGTTTTCGGCTTGCGCTTCTTCGCGGGAGGAGAAATCGATTTTGCTGATCTTGGTGACGCCTTCGACGATGTGGGCGACCTGCTCGCCGAATTCCTGGCGGATTTCGACGGTGGTGACGGAGGTATCCTCGACCGAGTCGTGGAGGAGTCCGGCGGCGACCGAGACACAATCCATTTTCATGTCGGCGAGAACGTTGCCGACTTCGAGGGGATGGACGAGGTAGGGCTCACCGGAGGCGCGATGCTGTCCGGCATGATGCTTCTGGGAGAATTCGTAGGCGCGCTTGACGAGATCGAGATCGTCGTTGGGACGGTTCTCACGCAACTTCCGCATTAACTCGCGGAAGCGGGTGACCGTGAGCACGTTGGTTGCGATCTGTTCCCGCAACGTCGCCATGATGGATTTTACCCTAGGGGAGGCGCGATTTCACCGCCGAGACGCCAAGGTCACCGAGAAAACCCTTTGTTCACTTTGTGGCGGGAAAAGGCTTTACCGCGGAGGGCGCTGAGTTCGCAGGGAACCGTGGACTGTTAGAGTGGGATTGGGGGCGTATGTATGGAACGCGTTTTGATAAGTGGGGCGTCGGGGCCGATTGGGGCGGCGATCCTGCCTAATTTGGAGCGAGCCGGAGTGGAGGTTGTGCGATTGGTGCGGGGGCCGGCCCGTGCGGTCGAGGGCGAGCAGATCTCGTGGGATCCGATGGCGGAGATGGGCGGCCTTTCGGGGGCGGCTGTGTCCGGATTTGATGGAGTGATTCACCTGGCGGGTGAAACCGTGGTGGGGCGATGGACGGACGAAAAGAAGAAAGCGATTCGAGAGAGCCGGGTGCGGGGAACGCGGAATCTTGCTACCGCCTTGGCGCGAGCCGAGTCAAAACCAAAGGTGTTCGTGTGCGCGTCGGCGATTGGGTTCTATGGCGACCGGGGCGAGGAAGTTTTGAATGAGGAGAGTGCGAGCGGTCAGGGATTTTTGCCGGAGGTATGCCGGGAGTGGGAGGCGGCGAGCCGGATCGCTGCCGAGGCGGGGATCCGGACGGTGAATCTGCGATTTGGGGTTGTGCTCAGCGGCAAGGGTGGGGCGCTGCAAAAGATGCTGACTCCTTTCAAGCTGGGGCTGGGCGGACGGATCGGCGATGGAAAGCAGTGGTTCAGCTGGGTGCATGTCGAGGATGTGGCGGGTGCGGTGCAGCACGCGTTGCGGACCGAGTCGCTGACGGGAGCGGTGAATATGGTGGCGCCGAGCCCAGTGCGGAATGCGGAGTTCACGAAGGTGCTGGCATCGGTGCTGGGAAGGCCCGCGTTCTTCCCGGTGCCGGGATTTGCGTTGGGGCTGGTCTTTGGAGAGCCGGCGGCTAAGGAGTTGTTTCTGGCCAGCCAGCGGGTTGAGCCGGGGAAACTGAAGGGGAGTGGATACCGGTTCCAGTTTGATGAACTGCGGGGGGCGCTAGAGAGTCTGGTTTAGTTGTCGTCATTCGTGCTTCGTCTTTCGTTTTTCGCGAAGAACTATTTCTCACCACAGAGATACAGAGGAAACCATGGTCTTTGGGAAACATTCGAGGTTTCTCTGTGACTCTTCGGTGCTCAGGTTCCCTGGGAATGTGATCACACTTGGGCGTGATCTGGGTCACTGGGTGGCTGTCGGCATTCTGTAATGCTTGAGTTGGTATGGCGAAGAAGGGGATTGCGGCATTTTTGCTGGTGGTCATTGCGGCTTGGGCCGAGATGACGATGGCGCCGATGTTCGCTATGCATACCGGGCACATGCGTTCCGGTCACGAGATGGCGGTAATGCCCGGACACAATCATGCGGGCCATTCGCATGTCGAGATGGCGAGCGGACTTCCTTGCTGTCCCGGATTGCACAAGATGCAAGCGGTGGCAGTGCTTGCAATGTTTGCCGACGCACCCGGCTGCGACGATCCGCATAGCTGCTGCTTCCGACAGGGGCCGCAAAGTGTACCGGCTCCGGCGCGTGTTGCGCGGGAATCGGCGAGGGGAGTGGTTCTCGCGGCGAGGATGGAAGCAAGTCCGGTACCGAGGGCGAGGCGCGCGGTTACGGACATTTCGGTCGAATTGAGTCCCCCAGTTGCTGTTTTTGGTATGGCCCTTCGCGTTTAGATCCTTCCTGATTTTTCCACTTCCAATTTTTTTCTGCGGCCACGATGTGGCTGTTTGACACAGGTGCATTCATCCTTAAAGGAGATCTTATGAAACTCAAATTGTTTGCGATGTTGTTGGCGTTGTCATTCATGGTTTGGGCGCAAGAGAATCCGGCAACTCCGAACGCGGCGCCAGAGACGAAGAGTTGCTGCCATCATGCGAGCGCCGACGCGAAAGATGCAGCGGGTTGTTGCGGGAAAGACAAGTGCGACATGAAGGATGGCAAATCATGTTGTGCGGACATGAAAGCATGCGCTGGCGGGAAGGACATGAAGGCGTGCATGAAGCAGTGCAAGAAAGATGGTGGCAAGTGTTGCGGCGGGGCGGAGAAAGCGTCTGCCAAGAGTTGCTGCGGCAATCAGTGCGAACGGAAAGTCGTCGCGGGAAGCTAGGACGCGGCGTAGTTCATAGCCCCGGCCATTGGCCGGGGCTTTTTCGATTGAAGTGCTTCCGCGCGGGGTCTGACTTGCAGAATGCAAGGGGCAAGAATGCCCGCCACCACACAACCATACGGCTCGCGCCCGTGGGCTATTTGATTGTGATGCTTACTGGAGTGGAAGCTATGCCGTTCGCTACAACTTCCAGCTGGCTTGCGCCGCGTTCTATTTTTGGCGGGACTCGAAAGGTGGTTGTCACTACGGTCGAGCCGGTGGCGACGCCCATGGAACTGGGATTGTAGGTGCGAGCGTAGAAGATGTGGCCGGTAGCAGTGTTCGTGATGCGGACGAGTGGATAGTTGGTCGCCATTTGTGCGTCGTCTCCGTAGGCGGCGCCTTGCGAGAGTCCGTTGAATTGTAGTCCGCTGATTGTCGAAGTCTTTCCGTGAGTCAGCGTGGCGGAGTAGGTAGTGATCACGGGAGCCCATGTTGGATTTGGAACTCCTGGCGAAGTGTACAGCTCCACATCGGTTGTGCCATCGGTAAGCATGATCTGTCCTGTGGGAAGGACAAGCATGCGGCTCAAGTATGAAAACTCACGGTCGGCGTTGGGCGTGGCGACGGTGGGAGTGAAATTCGAGCCGTCCCACTCGAAGAACTCAATGCCCTGGCCATAAACGCCGGGAGCCGTCAGGCAAAGAACGTTGCCGTTCGGAAGGAGAGCGACCGGGCCGTCGGCGATGGCGAGTTGGTGTCCTTGACTGTTTTTTGGAAAATCAGGAGCGGCTGACCAAGTAGCGGTGTCAGTGTTGTAGATGGCGTTGTGTCCCGTGGCGCCGGTAGCAAGCACGCTGCCGTCGGGGCGAAGAATGGCGGGGCCGATTTCACTCGAAGCCTGGTCTACGAGCTCAACCACAGTTGTGCCGCCGCTGGACCACGAGCCGGTTGTGGGATCAAAAATTTCGGAGGCGAGAGACGTTCCGGAATTGGTGTCGACGGTGAGGACCTTGTTGTTCGGCAAAAGGGTCCAGCCCTCTTCGTCGTTGATATCGGCTTTGCCGGTGCCGGTGGGAGTCCACGTCAGCGTAGTGGCGTCGAGCAACGCTTCCTGAGTAGTGCAGCAGTCGGCGACCATGAAAGTGCCGTTGGCGAGAATGACGCTTTGGGCATCACCAACCGTCGTCCATCCAGAAGGAGCAGTGAGAGACGACCATTTGTTGGTGGTGGGATCGAAAATGGCGCCGAGCGTACTCCAGACTTTATGACCGAGGTTGTATTCGCCTCCTAAGATGGCCACGCGTCCATCGGGCAGAACGGCGGAGGCGTAGTAGAGAGGTCCATATCCCTTCGGAAGTGGTCCAGATCTTATCCAAGTGCCGCCGAGATAGCTGCCGGTGAGATCGGGTGTGAGAATCCACCAGTCGCGGGCACCACTATCTTGAACGAGAACACGACCGTCCGTGAGCAGCAAAGCTGTGCTGGCCGCAAAGGTTGGCATGTTGGTGAGCGGTGTCCAAGTTTGGGCGCCGAGTGTGGCGAAAGTAGCGAGAAGCGGCAGGCAGACAACAACGACAAAGCGGAAGGATTTCATAGCTGGCATAGGCGGTTCAAGTTCGGCTGAAACAGGCCCCAAGCTCGCGTTGAGGGGCATTCTTGGTGCGCGGGGCAACCGAAGTTTAACACCAGAACAAGAGAGAGCAAGTCACCATTCCGAACGCAAGCGCTGGTTCCAGGACGCTGATGAATTGATGTGAAAGAGTTTGCATAAGAAAGCCGGACGGCTGTGCCGTCCGGCCAGACAGAGGTTGCAACTCGTCACTGGATGGTGACGTTCACGGGAGTCGAGGCGATGCCGTTCGTGACGACTTCCAATTGGCTGGCACCCAATTCGATTCCGGCGGGAACGGTGAAATGAGTCTTGACGATGGCCGAACCGGTTGCCACACCCATCGAGCTATGTTTGAAGGTGCGGGCAAAGAACACGTGTCCGGTAGCGTTGTTGGTGATGCGAACGAGCGGATAGTTGCTCGCCATCTGAGCATCATCGCCGTAAGAGGCACCCTGCGAGAGTCCGTTTAGCTGAGTCCCACTCAATGCTGAACTCTTGCCGTGGATGAGGGTTTTCGCAACCTTGGTGATCGTGGGCGCCCATGACGGATTGGGAGTTCCGGTCGGAGTGTAGACCTCAACGTCACTGGAACCATCGGTGAGCAGGATCTGACCGGTGGGAAGTTCCAGCATGCGGCCGTAGTAGGAAATATCGACGGAGGCATTCGGAATATTGACGGTCTGATTGAAGTTGTTGCCATCCCACTCGAAGAACACGGCTCCTGTTTTGTAAACGCCGGGGCTGGTCATGCAAAGAACATTGCCGTTCGGAAGAAGGGCGGCGGGTCCGTCGGCGATGTCGAGTTGCTTGCCGTTAACCTTGGGGAAATCAGGAGCGGAGGACCAGGTGGCGGTCACAGTGTTATAGACAGCGTTGTGGCCGGATGCGCCGGTTGCCAACACGGTGCCGTCAGGACGCAGTACAGCAGGCCCAAGCTCGTGAGACCCGAGATCAACTAGCTCTACGACGGTGCTGCCGGCGTCCATCCACGCGCCGGTCGATGGATTGTAGAGTTCGGATGCAGGCTTGCCGAGGTTCGCATCCACCGTGAGAACTTGACCGTTTGGTAATAAGGTCCATCCTTCTTCGTCGTTTTCGTCTGCTTTGCCGGTTCCAGTCGCGGTCCAGGTAAGTGTCTTGGCGTCGAGCAGAGCTTCCTGAGTACTGCAGCAGTTGGCGACCATCATGGTGCCGTTGGGCAGGATCACGCTCTGCGCGTCGCCGACGGAGGTCCATCCGCTGGGGGCGTGGAGAGTTTTCCAGACATTCTTGAGTGGATTGTAGTAAGCGCCAAGGGTGGTCCAGGCGCCGACGCCGAAATTGTACTCGCCGCCAAGAACCATAACGCGGCCGTCGGGCAATACGGCAGAGGCGAAGTAGAGAGGTCCATAGCTCGAGGGCATAGACGCGACTTGAGTCCATGTGCCGTTGATATAGCTGCCAGTGAGATCGGGAGTAAGGGTCCACCAGTCGGAGGCATCAGAATCCTGCACCAGGACGCGGCCGTCGGTGAGCATGAGGGCAGTCCCGGGGGAGAATGTGGCGGGAGCGGTCACAGGGGTCCAGGTCTGGGCGCTGACAAGGCTGAGCGCGGCCATTATGGCGACACACGTAATCGAGACTGTGCGAAGCAATTTCATGCAGTTCCTCTCTAAACATCTTGAGTTTTCGGTAAATATTGGGGGATGCCGGGTTTGGTGGAGACACCTGGAACCCGAGCGGACTAGCGGGAGTTTACCATCGAAGGTCGAAAGTGTAAGCAGGATTTCAAAGCAAAGGAAGCCTTATTTCGTCGCTTGCAGATAAGTTCGGGTGATGCGGTCGTGCCAGCAAAGCGAATCCTGATCCAGAAAACACCAGAGATAACCAAGTCCAGCGGAAAAGCCGGAGAGAAATGAGGTCAAAACACGCCACCGGCGGGTTCGGCGGGGAACGGGAGAGCCATCGAAACGCGCGAGTTTGATCCGGGCTGCGCGGAGGCCGGGGGTCGAGCCGGTATAGACGACGAAGAGGTACTGATATGCCATCCAGAGGAGCAAAGCAAGAGTGGCGGCACTCGCGCCGAGGAGCGGGAGCGGTCCGCGAATAGCGTTGAAGCGCTGGAAGATGGCCACAAACGCACAGAGCGCGGACGCCAGGATGATGACATCGAGCGAGGTCGCGAGCAGGCGGCGTGGGATGGATGCGGAGTGGACCTGCGAGTCGACATTGAGACGCGGATCAGCGAGCGCGTCCTGAGCGGGCTCAATCAGGATGCCGCCAAGAGCGGGAGGAGGAGGTAAAACCTCCGGAGCCTCAACGATGCGCGGCCGATCGAAAATGGGATCGGCGAGCGAGTTGTTATGGAAGACAGGAATCGCGGCCGAACGAGGAAATTCTATGACGTTGGCTGCGGGTTCGGACGGATACCCCGGAGCGGGCATCGGCGCATCGAGGATCACGTGCGAGGTTTCCGGGTATTCAGCGGTATGACTGATTGTAAAACTGGAATCTAGCGGCGCGGTGTTTGTGCCCGATGTGGATGCGAGCGCGTTGCGGGAGCGGCTTTCCGATGAATCGAAGGGCAGGAGAAGCGAAGGATAGCGCGGGGCACGGGGCTTACGGCGTGTGCGATAGCGCGCCAGGCGCTCCGCCACTTCGCTGCGCCAGGATACGGGCTCGGGAGCAGATGAGACGTTCGGATCGACGTCCGCAGTAATTTCGCCGGCGGCTTGTCCAGCAGCGTTCCAAGGCTGAGCCGGGAGATCAGGTTCTCCGTTGGTTGCGGTATTTATAAATCCCGTCATCTTGAGAACTGCGGCTTTCTAAAGCGATGTTAAGAGAGCGGTCGCGGAAAAATGCCAGAAGCCAGAGCGAGGCCGGGCACAAGTTGCGGAGATCAAGAGGCGGAACTTTTGCTTCGCCTGCCGCCCGCATGCTAAGGTCAACACTTCCCGTTGGCAGACTGGCTGGCGGAGCGCACGCGCGCTTGCGATGATCACCCGCTCTCGAATCATTATCACGGCCGCACTGGTCTGTCACGTTCTTCTAGCCTCCTCGATAGTAACCAGCCAGACGCCACCCCCTGAAGTGAAACAGGATGCCTTGCCATCGGCTCCAGCAAGTCAGATGGAGGAGGTCACAATTCGTGCGGCGGAACAAGAGAAGGATGGGACCATGTTCCACCTGCGCGGCAAGGTGGAAATCTATTACGGGACCTACCTTCTGCAAGCGGACGAGATCAGCTACAACTCGGAGACTGGGGACACGGAACTGGAGGGGCAAGTCATTCTCGATGGCGGTCCCTACGATGAGCATGTTGAAGCGAGCCACGGGACGTACAACATCCGAACCGAGGTTGGAAAATTCTACGATGTGATCGGAACGGTCGGATTCCGCGGGCGGAGGTCCCGGTATGTGCTGACGTCTTCAAACCCGTTCGCCTTCACAGGAAAAATAGTAGAGAAGAATGGACCGGGGCGGTATCTGGTGCGGCAGGGATCGGTGACCACCTGTGAATTGCCGAAACCCAAATGGCAATTCAATGCACGGGAAATCACAGTGGATGTGGATAGCACGGCCAAGATCTACCACAGCAACTTCCGGCTGATGGGGCTACCGGTATTTTATTTTCCGTTCGTGACGCATCCGGTTCAGAAGAACGGGCGGCAAAGTGGACTGCTCATTCCCAGCGTTGGGAACTCTTCGACCAAGGGATACATTGCGGGCGATTCGGTGTACTGGGTGTTCAATCGCAGCACGGATGCTACGGCGGGCGCGGAATACTATTCCAAGCGGGGGTGGGCGCAGCAGGGACAGTTTCGTATGCGGCCGAGTGACGACTCGTATGTCTCTTTCAACTACACCGGTGTAGTGGATCGGGGCATTGGAAATCCGGTACAGAATCAGGGCGGAGAGGATGCGCGGTTCCAGGCTGAGCGTCCCTTCGGAACGGTTCGCGGAGTGGCGAACATCGATTACCTGAGTTCGTTCGTCTACCGCATCGCGTTTACGGACGTATATACGCAGGCAATCGACTCCGAAGTCCGGTCACAGGTTTTTCTTTCGAATACGACCGATGGTTTTCACTTCAACGCGCTGGCAGAACGCTACCAGAACTTCGAAGTCTGCAATCCGCAATCTGAGGTCGGGGTGACGGGATGCACGACGCTGACGCAAACGGAATTGATTCGGACCCTTCATACACCGAGCTTTTTTATCTCAGGCGAAGACCGGCAACTGGGACACACACCGCTGTATTGGTCGTTTCAGAGCGCGGTGGAGGGGCTGCAATTGAGAGAGTCGCCGCAATCGGCCACCCCGCTCGGTTTTCGCACGGCTGCGCTGGTTGGGCGATTCGACCTTGCGCCGTCGCTAGCGTTGCCCTTGCTGTGGCGCGGGTGGTCGTTTCGGCCGTCCGTCACGTTGCGGGACACGTTTTATACGGAACAGTACAATCCGTCGCTGGCGCTTGAGACGGGACGGGCGGATGATGCGGCTCTGAACCGTAAATCGTTTGAGGCGACGGTGGATTTACGACCGCCAACGATTTCAAAGATTTTTGATCGTCCATTTCTGGGACGAAAGTGGAAGCACGTAATCGAGCCGCGAGTGCGCTACGACTACGTTACGGGAATTAACAATTTTGCCGACATCCTGCGATTTGACGAGAACGATATTTTGACGGACACGAATGAAATCGAATACTCCGTGGTGAATCGCCTTTACGCGAAGAGACTGAATGGGGACACCTCCGACTGTGACGTGCCGGCGATGAGCACATTAACAATCGGCGGGGCGCCACCGGTTGGGGCAGTTCCGTGGGAAACACCTCCGACGCCGGATAAGCAGCCGTGCGCGTCGGGTCCGCGCGAGATTTTGAGCTGGGAGATCGGGCAAAAATATTTCTTCGATCCTACGTTTGGTGGCGCGCTCATACCCGGAGTTCGAAACGTCTTTACCAGCACGGCGGATTTCACGGGCACGGCATTTCTGGATCAGGCGCGGCGGTTTGCTCCCATCATTTCGAGATTGCGGATGGAGACCAGCCCGCGGACAAATACGGAGTGGGATTTGGATTATGACCTGAAGCACGGCCGGATCAACGCGAGCACAGCGCTCGTAAACTACCATTACGGGCCGTTCACGGTGGGCGGAGGCGATGCGTTCTTGCGAGTGCTCGACTCGCTGACCCCGGGGGCGATCCTGACGAGCCAACGCGATTACCACCAGTTCCGGGTGCTGGCGGGTTACGGACAACTGAACAAGCCCGGACTGAGCCTGGCAAGCAGCTTTGGTTTTGACGCCAACCAGGGATACCTGCAGTACGCGACGGCACAAGCAAGCTATAACTGGGATTGTTGCGGGATTAGCCTGGAGTACCGGCGCTTTGCGCTGGGAGAAGTGCGGAACGAGAACCAATACCGATTCAGCTTCACGCTGGCGAATGTCGGAACATTCGGCAACCTCAGACGACAGGAACGACTCTATTAGCAGAGCGAAGGCATTGGATAGATCACTAAAAATGAAGATTGTGGATACAGCAACCACTGTTGGGGAAAAAGAAGCGCGGCTGCGCGAGTTGTTAGGCGAGCGTCCGGGACTGATTGTGGCGTACTCAGGAGGCGTGGACTCGGCGTTTTTGGCGTGGACGGCGCATGAGGTATTGGGCGATGCTATGCGGGCCGTGATTGCGGATTCGGCCAGCCTGGCGCGGACACAGCTCGAAGAGGCGCTGGCGTTCGCGCGGGAGCATGAAATTCCGATTGAGATCGTGCAGACTCGCGAACTCGAGAATCCTGATTATGTGAGGAACGATGCCTCAAGGTGCTTTCATTGCAAAGACGAGCTATTCACCGTTCTGGAGGCATATCGCGAAGGTCGGGGGTTGGACGCGATCGCCTATGGGGTGAACTCGGATGATCAGGGTGATTTCCGGCCGGGGCAGCAGGCTGCCCGCGATCATCATGTGCTGGCGCCGCTGCTTGAGGCGGGGCTGACGAAGGCTGACATCCGGCAACTGGCTCAGCAAGCGGGGTTGCAAGTGTGGGACAAGCCGGCGTCGGCGTGCCTTTCTTCGCGCATGGAGTATGGAAGAGCGGTGACTCCAGAAGCGTTGCGAGTGATCGAGCAGGGCGAAGACGCGGTGCGGGCGCTGGGATTCCGCCAATTCCGGGTGCGACATCATGGCGACATCGTGCGCATCGAGATTGCACGTGAGGAATTGGGACGCGCGCTGACCCAGGAGATGGCACGCGAGTTCACTGCAATTTTCAAAGGGCTTGGATTCAAGTTCGTCACCCTTGATCTTGAAGGCTTTCGATCGGGGTCGATGAATCAACTGCTGACGGCGGAAGAACTGCTGCGGGGAGTAAGGCGCGAAGCCTCCTAGACGCGGTCCGACGGCCGCCGCTTCCTCTGCGGCGTGAGATAATCAGGCATCTCTAGCGTATTCAGGTGGTTTGTACTCATGATGTTGCGTCGCGTTGCTGTGGTTCTTATTACAATTTGCCTTGGGTGTTCGGCCCAGGCCCCGCCTACGGCCAAGCCCGCTCCGACTTCTCCTTCGGCATCCTCGGCCTCTTCGGCTCCGGCATCCGGTCAAACTCTGTCTGGCGATCTGGCGCAAACGGTGGAGCGGCAGGTGCGCTCGCATTATGCTCTGCCTCCGGATGTAAAAGTCGTGCTGGGATCGTTGCGGGCGAGCGAATTTCCGAACTATGACGCGCTGACGATCACGTTTGATAATTCGGAAAAGAAGCAGACGTACGAATTCCTGCTGTCGCACGATCACAAGACGTTGTTGCGGATGACGAAGCTCGATCTGAGCAAGGACCCGTACGCCGAAGTGATGAGCAAGATCGACGTAAAGGGGCGGCCGACGCGGGGGAACAAGGACGCGAAGGTGGTGGTCGTAAACTACGACGATTTTGAATGTCCCTTCTGCTCGCGGATGCATGCAACGCTGTTTCCGGAAATTTTGAAGGAGTATGGGGATCGAATCCTCATCATTTACAAGGACTATCCTCTCGAGGAGATTCATCCCTGGTCGGTGCATGCGGCCGTCGATGCGAATTGTCTGAACGTACAGAACGGCGATGCCTATTGGGATTACGCCGATTACCTGCACGCCAACCAGCGCACGGTCACGGGGGAGAAGGGCAAAGCGGCGCAGTCTGATGTCCTCGATAAGCTGGCGGTGGAACAAGGGCAGAAGCACAACCTCGACCTGACGAAGCTGCAAGCTTGCGTGAAGGCGCAGGATGACAAAGTCGTCCGCGCATCGATGGATGAGGGAGACGCGATTGGAGTGAATGCGACTCCTACGCTTTTTGTGAATGGCCAGAAATTGGACGGTGCTGTACCTGTGGAACAAGTTCGGGAGACGCTCGACCGGGCGCTTACAGATGCCGGTATCGCGCCCCCAGAACATAAGGCTGGCGTCGGGAACGCGAAGACTCCGGCGTCGCCATCCAAGTAAATAAAGGCTCGGGCCCGCGTGCGAACTTGCATCCTTATTAAGGAGATGAAGTCGCCGCTGGGGGAGGGGGAAATTGAAAACTCGCGACTATTTGCGCTTGAAACAAGGCGCGCTCGTCATGGTATGCGCTGCGGTGTTGCTTGCATCGATATCCTGCAATCACGACAGCGGGGGCGGAGATGTGATGGCTTCAGTGAACGGCCGGAAAATCTACCGCAGCGAAGTGGACAAATACTACGCCAACCAGACGTCAGGTTCAGAGCAGCAGCCAAGCGGAGAGCAGGCGGTCAGCCTTCGACTGAGTATTTTGACGGAGCTGATCGAGACGGAAATCTTAATGCGGCGGGCGGAGAAGCTGGGACTGCTGGCGACCGATGAAGAAGTGGATCGAAAACTGAATGAGGCGAAGGCGCCGTACACGGCCGAAGAGTTCAACAAGCGGCTTGCCGAGAAAAAAATTACGATCGACGACTTCAAGCGCGACCTCCGGCGTTCGCTGACGCGCGACAAGGTAGTGAATAAAGAGATCACGTCGCGCATCAATATCACCGACCAGGACGTAAGCACCTACTACAACGAACACAAGGCGGAGTTCAACCTGATCGAGCCGCAATATCATCTGGCGAAGATTATGGTGACGGGCTTGGTGAACGCTCAGGTTCGGAATACGCAGAACAAGGCGCAAAACGATGCCGAGGCGCGGAAGAAAATCCAGATGATCGCGAACAAACTGGACAGCGGAGACGATTTCGCGACACTCGCCATGAATTATTCGGAAGATCCCGAGACGAGCAACAACGGCGGTGATTTGGGAATGGCTCCGGAATCGGCCTTGAAGACCGCCGATCAGGCGACTCGGGATGCGGTGATGAAGCTTAAGCCGGGGCAGTACACACCGGTGATTCCGGTGGTGAATCCGGCGAACCATCAGCCGTACGCGTACATGATCGTGAAATTGATTGCGAAAGAGCCGTCTGGACAGAGAGATTTGAACGATCCGCGGGTGCAGCAGGCGATCCGGCAACAATTGCGGGACCGGCGTGAGCAGTTATTGAAGGCGGCGTACTACGAGACCTTGCGCGATGATGCCAAGGTCACGAATTATTACGCGGATGAAATTTTGAAGAATGCCGGGGCTGCGAAGTAGATAGATCCGGCGGCACTTACCTCAGCGGCTGAAGCCGACGTTTGAAAGAACTTGATTTTGGAGCAGTAAACTGCTGCGCCACCCAAAATCGACAAGGTGCAGCGGTAAACTGCTGCGCCATCCAAAAGCAACGGCGAGAATCTCTCGCCCCAAAGGCATCGGCAACGGCCGCGGGGAGGAATACCCTCTCCACACAGCCTGAGTTTTTAGCCTTCCAATTTTTTTGTCAGGACTTCGTTTATCAGTTGGGGGTTCGCCTGGCCTTTGGAGGCTTTCATGATTTGGCCTACAAAAAATCCCAGCATTGTTTTTTTGCCGGCGCGGTATTGTTCGACTTGTTTGGGATTGGCGGCGATTAGTTCGTCGGCAAGTTTTTCGAGCGCTGAAGTGTCGCGCGATTGTACTGGACGGCCTTCTTCTTCATAGACTGCGGGGAAATCTTTGCCTCGCTCGAAACTCAAATCGTAAAAGTCTTTCAGCATTTTGCCGGAAATTGCGCCTGACTCAACCAGATCGGCGGAAGCGGAGACTCCGGCCATCGAGATCGGAGACTGGTCGAGTTCGAGAGAGCGGGCTTTGAGGCGGCCGAGCAGTTCGCTCTGCACGAGGCTGGCAACGCGTTTTGGGTTTTTGGCGGTACGCGCGGCCGATTCGAATTGTTCGGCCAGGGCGCGAGAAATTGTGAGCGTGTGGGCATCGCCGGGCGAGATCGCGTACTCCTTGATCATGCGTTGACGACGCTCTTCTGGAAGTTCGGGCAGGCCGGCGCGGATTTGGTTTTGCCATTTTTCGTCGACGACCAAAGGCAGAAGGTCGGGCTCGGGAAAATAGCGATAGTCATGGGCCTGCTCTTTCGAGCGCATCCCGTAGGTGCGGCCTTCGTGGGAGTTGTAGAGCCGAGTTTCCTGCGTGATCTTGTCGCCGGACTCGAGAACGCCGATGTGGCGTTCGATTTCATACTCCAAGGCCTGCTTGATGAAGCGGAACGAGTTGACGTTCTTGACTTCGGTCTTGGTGCCAAATTCTTTCTGGCCGCGGGGGCGGACGCTGATGTTGGCGTCGCAGCGCAGCGAGCCTTCTTCCATGTTGCAATCGCTGACGCCGGTGTAGAGGATGATTTCTTTCAGGCGCGTGAGGTACTGGTAGGCTTCTTCGGGCGAGCGCATGTCCGGTTCGCTGACGATTTCGGCGAGTGGAACTCCCGTGCGGTTGAGATCGATGGCGGTTTTATGGGCAGAGTCGGGGAAGCCGTCGTGGAGACTTTTGCCCGCGTCCTCTTCGAGATGGAGGCGGGTGATGCCGATCTTCTTCTTACTGCCGCCAATTTCGATTTCGATGAAGCCGTGTTCGGCGAGCGGCTTGTCGTATTGTGAGATCTGATATCCCTTGGGTAGATCGGGATAGAAATAGTTCTTGCGGGCAAAGATCGACGTCTCGTTGATCCGGCATTGAAGAGCCATGGCAGCGAGGGTGGCGAACTCGACGGCCTTACGATTCAGGACTGGGAGTGCGCCGGGAAGCCCCAGGCAGACCGGGCAGACGTTGGTATTGGGTGGATCGCCGAAATGGGTGGAGCAAGAGCAAAAGATTTTGGACGCGGTCAGGAGTTGGACGTGAACCTCGAGTCCGATGACGGGCTCGTATTTGGCGAGGATCGCCTCGGAAAGGGCTGGAATGGTCGCCATGGAAAGAAATTATAACGGTAAGGAAGATGCGAAGCCGGTTGTGCGTTGCCTCTGGGCGACAAACGAATTGTCGATTCTTTATCACGACAGCGAATGGGGCGTGCCGCAGCACGATGACCGGACGCTTTTCGAGTTCTTGATTCTGGAAGGCGCGCAAGCTGGGCTAAGCTGGGACACGATCCTGAAGAAAAGGGAGAACTACCGGGCGGCGTTCGACAATTTCGTTCCGGCGAAAGTGGCTCGTTACGACGCACGCAAGGTGCAGGCGCTGATGCGGGATACGGGAATCGTTCGCAACCGGCTGAAGATCGCGTCTGCGATTTCCAATGCGCGCGCGGTTCTCGAGGTGCAGAAGGAGTTCGGCTCGTTCGACCGGTATGTGTGGCAATTTGTTGGCGGACAGCCGCGCGTCAATAAGAGGCGACTAAAGGGCAAGATTCCAGCGCGGACAATCGAGTCCGATGCGATGAGCAAAGACTTGAAAAAACGGGGCTTCAATTTCGTTGGATCGACCATTTGTTATGCATTCATGCAGGCGACGGGTATGGTCAACGACCACGCGATCGAGTGCTTTCGATATGGGAAGAGTAGGCCTTAGGCGGGTTGTGAATTCGCCTAAGGCCTTCCTGCTTGAGACCACGCATGAAGCAGGCGGCGCGTGATCACGCAGCGTGTGGAAGAGGGAGTTTGTGTTCGGCGTCGGGATTGAGGCGCACGATTTCAGCATTCAGCAGGGTCGCGAAAGCCACCCATGCCGCATAGGGAACGAAGGTCATGGCGGCAATGCGGTCGACTTCTTTGGCGTTCCTGATGTAGCGGATGATCATGGTTTCGAGGAGAAAGACGTCTGCCAAAGCTCGCTTCGGGCGATGCTCGCCGAAAAAGAGGCGGGTCCACTCGGCATTGGCCAGCAACTGTTTCACCCAGAGGCGAAGGGCGGCGGTTCGCTCCGGGGAGTCTTCGGCTTTCCAGACCTGCCATCCCGAAAGAGCGATCATGGAGTAGAGAGTGGTCCAGACAATTGGGAAAACGTAGTCGGGAGGTTGGTAGCTGGGCTTCTCCAAGCGCCGGAACCAGAGGTTCGTTCTTGCATTCCGAGGGCTGTAGCGGGAGGCGTACAAACCGGCGGCGGCGACTGCGGCTCCGAATCCTAAGAGTGCGAGCGATGAGCGAGATCTTTCCATAGGTAATTCTCCGTGGGACTTGAGATGCGAAGCTCTTAGAACGGTTGCATGTGCTCTAAGGCGGGGCCTGGAGAAGAGCATTGTCAGCTGCCCGGGGTTATGACTTTCGTTACCATCGAGGCAAGTTACTACGGCCGAGGGGTTGGGGGTCTCTGCGAGACTTAAGGCTGCATGCTCTTGGTTCATCCCCGCCGTGTGCCTGCATTTCGGTCGGACAATATGAGCCGAAAGATCCGAAGTCCTCGAGGAGTAACTTGTGAGTTCTAAGCCGATGCCTGCCCTGGAAGGTTCCTCGCAACCCCGCGCCGAACGACCCGATTCGACGGTCACGACGGGCGGCCTGAGTTGGTACTTCTACTTCTTCTTTGTATCGGGCGTCTGCAGCATTCTCTATGAACTGATCTGGCTTCGTCTCGCCATGGCGCAGTTTGGAGTCACCACGCCGATGGTGTCGATCGTGCTCTCCACGTTTATGGCGGGATTGGGCGTGGGCTCACTAGCCGCGGGGCGGATGGTGCATAAGTGGGCAAGGCGGACGAACTCCTCTCCGCTGCAGCTTTACGCGATGGCGGAACTGGCGATCGGTTGTTCGGCAGTGATCGTGCCGCTGGAGTTGGTGGCGGGGCGGTATGTGCTGGAACATGTCGGCAACAGTCTGTCACTTTCGTCTGCCGGTTATTACATTGCTTCGGGCATTTGGCTGGTATGCACGCTGATTCCGTGGTGCGCATGCATGGGCGCGACGATTCCGTTGGGAATGGATGCGATTCGCAGCAACAAGCAGTTGGAATCGCGGCGGTCGTTCAGCTTTCTGTACCTGGCGAACGTGCTTGGGGCCGTGGCGGGTGCGTTGATTCCGCTGTTGCTGATCGAGAAACTGGGTTTTCGCGGCACGCTGGAAGTTGGAATGGCGCTGAATCTGGGCATCTGTGCGACCGCGCTCTGGCTTGCGAAACAACAACCGTCCACTGCTTCTGACGAGACTCGGGCGGTGGAGGAAGAAGGCTCTGTTGGAACTTCTTCCATTGCGTCGGGTCCGAATTGGAGTAACGGTACGCTCTGGTTGCTGTTCGCCACGGGCTTGACCTCCATGGGTATGGAGGTGGTGTGGACGAGGCTGTACACGATTTACGTTGGCACGTTTGTTTACTCGTTCGCTACGATTCTGGGCGTTTACCTGAGCGCCACTTTTATCGGATCGAAGTTGTACCGCGTATGGAGCCGCCGGAATAGCAGCGAAGGAACTATGGTCTGGCTTTATGTTTGGTTGGCGGCGTTGATTCCTTTGCTCACTGCGGATACACGAACCGGAATTGCTTACTGGCTGCGAGTTCCGCTTGGTATCGCGGCGTTCAGCGCGCTGCTGGGATTCCTGACTCCCAGATTGGTGGACAAGTTTTCCGAGGGCGATCCCAACCGGGCAGGAGTCGGGTATGCGGTGAACGTTGCCGGATGTATCCTCGGTCCGCTGGTCGCAGGGTTTGGTTTATTGCCTTATCTGGATGAGCGCTATGCATTGGTGACGCTTGCTCTGCCGTGGTTGCTGGTGGGAGTGGGCATGACTCTCTTCGGGAAGGGTGGGGCGCGCTTCCCGGTACGACGCGCGATCTCGTTCACAGGAATTTTGGCAACGTCATTGATTTTGATTCTTGTGACGCGGAGTTATGTGCAGCAGGTGCAGGGAGGCCACATCCGCAGGGATAGCACGGCGACCGTCATCGCGGCGGGTGAGGGGATGGATAGGCGCCTGTTCGTGAACGGGGTGAGCATGACAGTGCTGACGCCGATCACGAAGGTGATGTCGGCGATGCCGCTGGCCTTTCTCGATCACACTCCGCAGAATGCGCTGGTCATCTGCTTCGGGATGGGAACGACGCACCGATCCATGCTGTCGTGGGGAATTGACTCGACCGTGGTGGACCTGGTTCCGAGCGTTCCGGCATTTTTCTCGTATTATCACGCGGATGCTCCGCAGTTGGTTAAGTCGCCGCGTTCGCACATTGTGGTGGATGATGGACGGCGTTTTCTGGAGCGCACGACTGAGCAATACGACGTGATTGTGATTGATCCGCCGCCTCCGATTGGAGCGGCCGGTTCGAGCTTGCTGTACTCGCGGGAGTTTTATTCGGCCGCCCGAAAGCATTTGCGGCCGGGAGGCATTCTGCAGCAGTGGTATCCGGGGGGAGATAACGCGACGACGTCGGCGGTTGCTCGCGCCCTGAATGATTCGTTCCCGTTTGTACGCACTTTCCGTTCGGTTGAGGGATGGGGAGTTCATTATCTGGCCAGTTGGCAGCCGATACCGAACCGGACGGCAGCGGAACTGGCAAAGCGTCTACCGCCGGCCGCGGCCGCTGACCTAGTCGAGTGGGGTCCGGCTTCCAATGCGCAGGACCAGTTTGCCTCGGTTTTGAAGACAGAAATGCCGATCGAGTGGCTGATCAATCTTGATAAAGACGCACCTGCCATGCAGGATGACCGTCCGGTGAACGAATATTACCTGCTGCGAGACGTGCGCCAACTGATGCACTAGGGCAAGCTCCGTCTCCCCGTTTTCTATCCCCGGCGGCAGGTTTCGGCCCGCGACAGGCGGCCAGAGTCAGCCATATATTCCAGCCAAAATAGGCCGAAATCGACACGTCGGCAGCGTCCGGAACACGCCAGCGCCATCCAATAATGAAGACAAAGAACCTCGAATCGCGATCCCAATCTTTGGCATCTAAAGATTGACAGTGATTCACTCAGGTCTTATTATGGATCAGGGCGCAATCATCATTATGCTGATTATAAAGCACTTATCTTTTGGAGGATGAGGCTATGGGAAAAATTATTGGAATTGATTTGGGAACGACGAACTCCTGCGTAGCAGTGATGGAGGGTGGCGAGCCCAAGGTGATTCCCAACGAAGAGGGTGGCCGAACTACGCCATCCGTCGTCGGATTCACCAAGACGGGGGAACGGCTAGTAGGCCAGGTCGCAAAGCGGCAGGCCATTACCAATCCTGAGAACACGGTTTACTCGATCAAGCGGTTCATGGGACGACGCTTCGACGAGGTCAACGAAGAAATGAAGATGGTCCCATACAAGGTAGAGCGCGATGGAGACAACGTCGCGATCGTTGCGCAGGGAAAAAAATATAGTCCGCCAGAGGTTTCGGCCATGATTCTTCAGAAACTGAAGAAGGCGGCCGAAGACTATCTTGGCGAAAAAGTGACCGAAGCCGTAATCACCGTGCCGGCGTATTTCAACGACGCGCAACGGCAGGCGACAAAAGACGCAGGACGGATCGCCGGACTCGACGTGAAACGCATTATCAACGAGCCGACGGCGGCAGCGCTGGCTTACGGGCTCGATAAGGGCAAGGACGAGACGATCGCGGTTTACGACTTTGGCGGCGGCACGTTCGATATTTCGATTCTTGAAGTAGGCGAAGGTGTGATCGAGGTCAAGGCGACCAACGGCGACACGCACCTCGGCGGCGACAACATCGACCAGCGGTTGGTGGATTGGCTGATTGATGAGTTCAAGAAGAACGAGGGGCTTGACCTGCGCGGCAAGGGTAACGAGATGGCTCTGCAGCGTCTGCGTGACGCGGCGGAACGCGCGAAGATCGAGCTTTCGACCACGATGGAAACGGAAATCAACCTGCCGTTTATCACGGCGGATGCTTCCGGTCCGAAGCACCTGGTGGTGAAGCTGACGCGAGCCAAGCTCGAATCGATGATCGAAGACATTCTGCAACGTTCGGTTGGTCCGTCGAAGCAGTGCATGAAGGACGCGGGAGTGGACATCAGCAAGATCAACGAAGTCGTGCTGGTGGGTGGACAGACGCGTATGCCGCGCATTCAGCAGATCGTGAAGGATCTGTTTGGACGCGAAGGGCACAAGGGCGTGAATCCTGATGAAGTCGTGGCAATTGGCGCGGCGATTCAGGGTGGCGTGCTCAAGGGCGAGGTGAAAGACCTGCTCTTGCTGGACGTGACTCCGCTGACGCTTTCCATTGAAACGCTGGGTGGAGTGGCGACGCCGATGATTCCGCGGAACACGACGATTCCGACAAAAAAGACGGAAACGTTCTCAACCGCGGCTGATAGTCAGACGTCGGTTGAAGTGCATGTGCTGCAGGGGGAGCGTCCGATGGCGGCACAGAACCGGACTTTGGGTAAATTCCATTTGACCGGATTGCCACCGGCTCCGCGAGGAGTGCCGCAGATTGAAGTGACGTTCGACATTGATGCGAACGGCATTTTGAACGTGACGGCGAAGGACAACGCCACGGGCAAGGATCAGAAGATTACGATTACGTCGTCTTCGGGTCTGAGCAAAGAAGAAGTCGACCGCATGGCGAAGGAAGCCGATGCGCATTCGGCCGAGGACAAGGCTGCGCGCGAGGCGATCGACTCCAAGAACCAGCTCGACTCGATGGTTTACAACATCGAGAAGATGCTGAAGGAGCATGGCGACAAGATCTCCGGCTCCGAGCGCGGCGACGTCGAGAATGCACTGGCAGACGCGAAGAAGGCCATCGAAGGCGGCGACAAGTCGCAGATGGATTCGGCGCGCGAGAAGCTGACTGCTGCATCGCACAAGCTGGCGGAGCAGATGTATAAGGCGACGCAAGCGACTCCTGGGGCAACGCCGGGCGCAGGCCCGACGCCGGGTGGCGATGGAACTGCGGGCGGCGATGGCGCGGCTCATCAGAAGAAGGATGAGGGCGTAATCGACGCCGAGTACGTTGACGTCGAGGACAAAAAATAAGTCTGCAGGTTTAGCTAGAGGATTGGCTTGGGGGCGCTTGGCGCCCCCTCGTTATTTCTTGAGCTGTCTTGGCGTGGGCGCGGCGCCCACGCAACCGCCGGCGAGGCGCGGGCGCTACTAAACGCGGCGGGTTACGGCACGCGGTTCGGCGCTACTAAGAGTGAGGAATGGGGTTTAAGTAAGTGGGTGAGAAATGGGGGAAACGAATTGAGATTTGAAGTCAATGGGCAGATGTTTTTTGTGAATTTTGTTCCCGAAGAGGGGCGGTGGTATTGCTACGCTCCGACGGCGACTGGTATGCAGAAGATCCCGGTATCGATGGATGGGACGCCGTTTGAATCATTCACGGTGCCGATGGACGAGCAGGGGAAAGAAGTAGTGAACTGAAAAAACCGGCTGACAGCTCTCATCTGTCAGCTCTCAGTTCTTCGCGTATGTGCGAAACTCTTTAGCAGCAAATCAGAAGGTCAATTGGCTGGAGTTAAGAGCTGAGACCTAAATCATGGCTACACAGACAAAAGACTATTATGGCGCGCTGGGCGTTAAGAAGACGGCCTCTGCGGATGAGATCCGCAAGGCTTTTCGGAAGCTTGCGCGCAAATACCATCCTGACGTAAATCCGGGCGACAAATCAGCAGAAGAAAAATTCAAGACGATCTCTGAGGCGAATGACGTACTCAGCGATCCGAAGAAGCGGAAGATTTACGACCAGGTCGGTTTCTACTCCGCTGCGGCGCGAACGCAGCGGCCGCATGCGCCAGGTTGGCGCAGGAAACGTGCGCGCGCGCGGTGCCCTGGGTGCGCACCGCCTCGGTGCGTCGCAGATAGGCCGAACGGCTGGCAGCGCTGCGCTCCCGAATGCGCGCGGTCGTGCCTGCAAGCACCTTGTGAACGCTCATGTCACACCTCTGTCTCGACAACGCGATCGGCCCGTCCCGCCTCGACGGCGACTCCAACCCCGGCACGCCGCGGTGCAGCAGGATTGTGTAGGATCAACCCAGACCCGGCAAGCCGCCGCAATCGGCCATGGCGCCCCCGGAATGCCTTCGAATGAATGCGCACATGTCAGCGTTGGACACCTTCGACTTCATCCTGTTCGGCGGCAGCGGCGACCTGGCGCTGCGCAAGCTGTTGCCGGCGCTGTATTACCGGCACCGCGACAGCGGCGACACCAAGGGCTGGCGCATCCTGGGACTGGGCCGTCATCCGCTGTCGCGCGAGGAGTACCTGAATCTCGCGCTGGAGCATTGCCGCCTGCACATCGCCGCCAAGGACTTCAGCGAACCTGCCTGGAGCACCTTTGCGCAGCGGCTGGATTACCTGCGCCTCGACGCCAACAACGCACAGGATTATCGACCGCTGTCCGACTGGTTGAAGGGCGCCGAGTCGCGCGTGCGGGTGTTCTACCTGGCGACCGAGCCGGGACTGTTCGCCGCCATCTGCACCGGCCTGAGCGCGGCTGGCCTGGTGACGCCAGCGAGCCGCGTCGTGCTGGAAAAGCCGCTCGGCCGCGACCTGGCTTCGGCGACCCACATCAACGAGCAAGTGGGCGCGATCTTCAGCGAGACCGCAGATCTTCCGCATCGATCACTACCTGGGCAAGGAGACGGTCCAGAACCTGATCGCGCTTCGCTTCGGCAACGTGCTGCTCGAGCCGCTGTGGAACCGCGTCTGGGTGCGACCACGTGCAGATCACGATTGCCGAGACGGTCGGCGTCGAAGGCCGCGGGGAGTTCTACGACCGGATCGGCGCTCTGCGCGACATGGTGCAGAACCATCTGCTGCAGCTGCTGTGCATCGTCGCGATGGAATCGCCGGTCAGCATCGAGGCCGATGCGGTGCGCGACGAGAAGCTCAAGGTGCTGCGCGCTCTGCGGCCGATCGCCGGCGAGCGACGTGGCCGTGCGCACCGTGCGCGGCCAGTACCAGCGCCGGCGCAATCGACGGCAAGCCGGTGCCCGGCATACCTGCGAAGAGCCGGGCATGTCGCCCGGCAGCCGCACCGAGACCTTCGTCGCGATCAAGGCCGAACTCGACAACTGGCGCTGGGCCGGCGTGCCGTTCTATCTGCGCACCGGCAAGCGCATGCAGAAGCGTCTGGCAGATATCGTGATCAACTTCCGCAGCGTGCCGCATCCGGTGCTGCGCGCTGCCGTGGGCGAGTCGGCCAACCGCCTGGTGATCACCCTGCAGCCGGACGAGGGCCTGCGCCTGGATCTGATGGCCAAGGTGCCGGGCGAGGGCATCGACGTGCAGCCGATCTCGCTGGACGTGGCGCTGTCGCAGACCTACCAGACCCGCCAGTGGGACGCGTACGAGCGACTCATCATGGACGTGGTTCACGGCAAGCTGACCCTTTTCATGCGGCGCGACGAGCTGGATGCCGCGTGGCGCTGGCTGGAGCCGATCCAGAAGGAATGGGAACAGGGCGGGCCGCTGCCCAAGCCTTACGCGGCCGGAACCTGGGGGCCGACGGCATCGAGCACGCTGATCGCGCGCGACGGCAATGCGTGGCGCGAGGAGACCTGAGGTTGGCCGCTTCGGAGTCGTTGCGCCTGCCCGCGACGGTACGGCAGCGTGTGTTCGCAAGCGGTGCGCAAAGCGCGCAGTCGCTGGCGGCCGCGGTCGGGACCGTCCTGCGCGAAGGCCTGCAGCTGCGCGGCCGCGCATCGCTGGTCGTCTCGGGTGGCCGCACGCCGATGCCGTTCCTGGACGAACTCGCGTCGCAGCAGCTCGACTGGTCTCAAGTGACCGTGTGCCTGGCCGACGACCGGTGGGTTCCGGCGGAACACCCCGACAGCAATGAAGGCCTGGTGCGGCGGCACCTGCTGCAAGGGGCGGCCGCGGCGGCACGCTTGATTCCGCTGGTCGACGCAGGCGCCACGCCCGAGGCGCAACGGGCAGCCGTCGAACGCGCGCTGGCCGCGGCGCCGCGCCCCTTCGACGCGGTCGTGCTGGGCATGGGCGACGACGGCCACACCGCATCGCTTTTTCCCGGCGCGCCGGGCACCGCGGCCGCTCTGGACCTGCGCAGAGCCGAACAGGTCGCGCTGGTGGTGCCGGCGGGCGTGCCTCACCGCCGCATCAGCCTGACCCTGCGTGCGCTGCTCGACGCGCGAGCGGTGATGATCCTGATCCAGGGCGACGGCAAACGAGCCGCGATCGAACAAGCGGCCCGCGGCGATCCGGCGCAATATCCGATCGCCGCATTCCTGCATCAGCAAACCGTGCCGGTGCACGTCTACTACAGCCCATGAAGCCCGATTCTTCGCCGATGCAGGCGCCTGCCTGCGGCGCCGCGCCACCCGCCTGGCCGCGTTACAGCGGTACGCTGTGCGCCGACGAGGCGCACGAGTTCACGGCTTTCATGCACCAGCTGATCGCTTGCGCGTTCGCATCCATCCAGCCGTATTTCCTGCAGCCACTTACCGTTGCGTCCAAGGCGGACGACTCCCCGGTCACCGAAGCGGATCGACAGACCGAGCTGGCGCTGCGGCGGATGATCGAAGAGCGCTATCCGCACCATGCGCTGCGCGGCGAGGAATACGGCGAGCGCGGCGGCGGCCCGTACCGCTGGGTGCTCGATCCGATCGACGGCACCCGCGCCTTCATCAGCAACTGCTTCCTGTTCGGCACCTTGATCGCGCTGGAGCGCGACGACGGCGACGGGTTCGTTCCGGTGCTCGGCTGCATCGCCCACAGCGCGGCGGGCGCCGCGCTGATCGGTCACCGCGGCGGAACCCATCTTTACCGCGCCGACGCCAGCCACCGGCCGGTCCATGCGCGCGCCTGTGGCCGGCTGCAGGATGCCACCGTGCTGTCCAGCTCGACCTGGGTGGCTGCCGAGCAACGCGACTGTGCGGGCATCGAGAAGCTCGCGCGCGCCGCCCGCATGTACCGGACCTGGGGAGACTGCTTCGGATACTTCTCGCTCGCCAGCGGCGGCGCCGACGTGATGCTCGATCCGCAGCTTCAATACTGGGACGTGGCGGCGGTGGTCCCGGTGGTCGAGGGCGCGGGCGGGCGGGTCACGAGCTGGAGCGGCGGCAATCCGCTGCGCGAGCCGTCGCTGGTCGCCACGGCCGGCGCGCTGCACGACGAGGTGCTGGACCTGCTGGCGCGCCGCGCGCCTTAGCGCAGGCCTCGCTCCCGGCCTGGACCACGCGCCTGGAGGTCAGGTTCCGAGATGGAGGATACTGATGGCACGCGCGCCTCGACCCCCGGGGCGGTGTGCCACCCTCACGAGACGATGTCCGATCACCGCGATGAGCTGGCCGAAACGTTCCGCGAGTTGGGCGACGAGGAACTGGTCGAGCGCTGGCGCTCCGGCAACCTGACCGACGTCGCGGTCGAAGTGGCACGGGCCGAACTTGCCAGGCGAGGGATTTGCGCCCCGGAGTTCACCGGCATCGAGCCGGTCGACGAGAATCCGGCAGCGCAGGGCGACGTTTCGTTCGTGACCGTCGCGCGCTCGCTGGAACCCTTCCAGATCGAAATGCTGCGGGCTCGTCTGAAAGCGGAGGGCATCGAGGCCTTTGCGGTCGATGCCGGGATAAATCAGATCAACCCCCTGGTTTCGATCGCGGTCGGGGGCGTCAGGCTGATGGTCCCGCGAGAATCGGCCGACGAAGCACGGCGGATAGTCGAACTCGTCAAGGCCGGCAGGTTCGCGCTGCGCGATGACGACGAACTGGGATAGGGGTTCACAGCTCCCGCAGGATCTCCACGAGAAAAGCGTCCCCGTATTCCTCCAGCTTCTTCTGTCCCACTCCGTACACCTCGAGGAACTGGGCGCGCGTGCGCGGCCTGCGCGCGGCCATGTCCTGCAGCGAGCGGTCGCCGAAGACCACGAAGGCCGGCACCTTTCGTTCGTCCGCCAGCTTCTTGCGCAGTGCGCGCAGCCGCTCGAACAGCCCGTGATCCCGGATCGACCCGCTCGGCCCTGGCGCGCGGCGCTCCGGCTCGTAGAGCTCCGCGTCAGCCGCCGGCGGCGAGAACTCGAGCGCCCGGGAGTTCCACCGGTCCTGCCCGCCGGGCGTTGCGCCGACCTGGCGCGCATCCGCGACGATATCGCGCCGCAGGCAGTTGCCGCACGACTCGCCGCAGGCCGCGATGACTTCCGCGAAATGGCCGGCCAGCCGGCGCCAGAGGCAGCCGGGGTCGTCGGCCAGATCGAACATGCGGCGCACGGCGCGGCGCTGCTGATTGGCGACCTCGGGATCCTGGACCTCGGAGTTGTCTAGCAGGCGATCGAGCGACATGACGTCGGCCCACGAGTAGAAAAGCACGCAGTCCGCCGGAGCGCCGTCGCGCCCGGCGCGGCCGATCTCCTGGTAGTAACCCTCGATCGAGCGCGGCATGTCGCGGTGCAGGACGAAGCGCACGTTGGACTTGTCGATCCCCATGCCGAAGGCGATGGTCGCGCACACGACATCGAGGTCGTCCCGGCTGAACTCGTCCTGGGTCTGCGCGCGCTCCTCCGACGTCATCCCCGCGTGGTAGGCCGCCGCGCGCACGCCCTTTGCCTGGAGGAACTGCGCCGTTGCCTCGGCGGCCTTGCGCGACAGGCAGTAGACGATCCCGGATTGGCCGCGTCGTGCGCGCACGAAGCGCAGGATCATGTCGCGCACGCCCGCGCCCTGTCCTTTTTTCACGGCGTACAGCTTCAGATTGGACCGGTAGAACGAGCCGTGAACCTCGAGCGGATCCTTCAGCGCGAGCTGCTCGATGATGTCGTTCTTCACGTGAGGTGTTGCGGTCGCGGTCAGCGCCAGGACGGTGATTCCCTCGAAGCGCTGCTTCAGGCCGGCCAGGTTGCGATAGGACGGACGAAAGTCGTGTCCCCACTCGCTGATGCAGTGCGCCTCGTCGACCGCGACCAACCTCAGGTCGAGCGAGTCCAGCAGGCGGCCGACCGACGCGTCGATTCCCTCCGGCGCCGCGTAGAGTAGCTCGAACTCGCCCGCCCGCAGGCGCGCCTCGCGCCGCGACCGCTCGGACGGGTCGAGGGACGAGTTCAGGAAGGTCGCGCGCATGCCGACCTGGCCCATCGCGTCGACCTGGTCCTTCATCAGCGAAATCAGCGGCGATACGACCAGCGTCACCCCGCCCATCAGGCGCGCCGGAATCTGATACGTCACCGACTTTCCGGCCCCTGTCGGCATCACCCCGAGGCAATCGCGCCCCGCCATCGCCGCGCGGATGATCTCCAGCTGTCCCGCCCGGAAATCCGGATACCCGAACACTTCCTTGAGCGTCGCCAGCGCGCGTTCGTCGCTGGCGCGGGCGCGAGCCTGCTTCGCGCGCTCTGAGGCCTGGCGCAGAAGCTCAAGCGACTCCGGCGTGAAAAGCAGGGGCTCCTCGCGATAGCGCAACCGTAGCAGCTGCAGTCTCGATTCGACCGCGCCCGCAGGCAAGGCCCCGAGCGACCGGGCCTCGGCAAGGATTGCGTCCGGTGTGCTGCATTTGTCCTCGAGCATTTGCCCAGCGATCACCGTTTGCAGGTCGCGCAGATGTGCGGACAAGAAAAGAGCCCGGCAGACGCGCGCCGGCCGGGCTTTGCTGTTGGCGTTCTAAGAAATATCGATTTCAGAACGGAATGTCGTCATCCATGTCGGCGACCCCGCCGGCGCTGCCCGCCGGTTCCTTGGCGGCCTTGGCCGCGGCGGGCTTGGCCGCCGCGCGCGGCGCCCGCGGCTCGTCGTCCGGCGGCCCGCCCGCACCTTGCCGGGAGCCGAGCATCTGCATCACGTCGGCCACGATTTCAGTCGTGTAGCGGTCCTGCCCGTCCTTGTCCTGCCACTTGCGCGTGCGAAGCTTGCCCTCGATGTAGACCGACGATCCCTTCTTCAGATATTCGCCGGCGATCTCCGCCAGCCGTCCGAAGAACGCAACCCGATGCCACTCGGTTTCCTCGCGCTTTTCGCCGGTGTTCTTGTCCTTCCACTGCGAGGTAGTCGCAACCGATACGTTCGTGATTGCGGCCCCATCCGGGCTGTAACGGGTCTCGGGGTCACGCCCGAGATTGCCGACCAGAATCACCTTGTTCACCGATGCCATGCTCGTCCTCCCGCCCCTGGAGCATGCCCAACCGCGGGGAACTCCGCGCGGGCCGCCTGGGAAGATGATACAGAGTGAAATGAGAGCGTGGCGCCATGCCCGCACTGCCGGGCGCGGTAGGTCGCGCTGGTCCGACGCCCGGCCGGCATAATGGAACCATGCAGCGCCCTGAAGCCATCGTTCTGTTCGCTCACGGGGCGCGCGATGCACGCTGGGCGCAGTCGCTGCACGCGTTGGCGGGCGCGCTTCGGGCCCATGCGGGCCAGGCCCGCGTCGCCGTCGCGTTTCTGGAATTGCAGTCGCCGACCCTGCCGGAGACGCTCGAGGCGGCCGCGGCACAGGGCGCCGGGCGAATTCACATTGTTCCGGTGTTCTGGGCCGGTGCCGGTCACATCGAAAACGACCTGCCGCCGATCTTGACGCCCTTCAACGGCCGCCACCCCGACGTCATCGTCCGCGTCCTGCCGGTGCTGTCGGAGCTGCCTGGGCTGCTCGACTTCGTGGCCCGGGTCGTGGCGCGGTCGATCGGCGACGACCCTCACCCCCAGCCCCTCTCCCGCGAAGCGGGAGAGGGGAGCTGATGGGGCGGAGCCTGGATTCCTAGCGCTGCTCGCGAGGCGTGATCACCCGGTGCAGCAGGTGCGCTGCGCGCACCACACGCACCGCGCACACGCGGCCGATGCGCGAGTGGTCGAGCAGGCGGCGCAATTCGCCGATCGAAGAGACGGCAACACCGTCCAGCCCGATGACCAGATCGCCCGGTTCGATGCCTGCCGTGCGCGCCGGACTTTCCGGCGCCACGTCGCCTACCCGCACGCCATGAGCCTGATCCACGCCGATCGCGCGCTGCAGAAGACGCGGCAACGTGGCAGTCATGCCGGTCAACCCGATGAAGGCGCGCCTGACCCGACCGTGCGCAAGCAATTGCGTCACCACCCACTGGGCCGTATCGACGCCGACCGCGAAGCACAGCGCCTGGGCGCCCGGAATGATCGCGGTGTTCACGCCGATCACTTCGGAAGCCGAGTTCACCAGCGGACCGCCCGAATTGCCCGGGTTCAGCGCGGCGTCCGTCTGGATCAGGTCCTCGATCGGGTTACCGTCGCGGGCAGGCAGGGAGCGTCCCAGCGCGGAGATCACGCCGGCGGTGACGGTGTTCTCGAATCCGAACGGGTTGCCGATGGCGATCGCCAGCTGCCCGACGCGCAGCGTGCTCGAGCGGCCCAGGCGGGCGGCCGCCAGGCCGCTCGCGCCGACCCGTACGACCGCCAGATCTGTGGTCGGATCGTCGCCGATCGGATCCGCATCGAGCTGCGTGCCGTCCGGGAACACCACGTGCACCGAGCTGGCTCCGTGCACCACGTGGCTGTTGGTCAACACGAAGCCGTCGGGGGTGAATGCGAAGCCGGATCCGGCCCCTGAGACCTCATGCATCTTTCCGGTGCGATCGGCAAGCCGGCGGCGCACCGAGATCGCCCCGACGCAGGGACCCACCCTCGCAACGGCATCCACCACCGCCTGCGAGTAGGCGTCGAGCGGTGCCGGGTCGTCGGACCCCCTATCATCACGGTCGGCGACGGCATCAAGGCGTGCTTCTTCCATTGGGGCCAGATGGGGTGGGCGCCTCACAAATCAAGGGCGCCGCCCCGGGTGGCCGCCCGGCTCATACCGTGCCAGCATATGAACATTGCGATCCGATCGTTCCAAGCGGCCGGCCGGACCAATAACCTTAACCCCCTGTCCAATCCGAGGTCGGATTGATCGTGTTCCTGGAATGCGTGGTGGGCGGCGCCGTGGTCGGCTTCGTGGTCGGCGCGACGGGCGTTGGTGGCGGGTCGCTGATGACGCCGCTGCTGACGCTCGTGTTCGGCCTGCCCGCCCAGATCGCGGTCGGTACCGACCTGCTGTTCGCTTCCGTCACGAAATTCAGCGGTGCAATCGCCCATTGGCGGCGTGGCAATGTCCAGTGGTCGATCACCGGGTGGATGACGCTCGGATCGGTTCCGGCCGCGTTGGGAACGATCGCGGTGCTGCGCGCGTGGCACCCGGACGCGACCCAGTTCGCGGCGATCATCCGCCCGTCGCTCGCGGCCGCCTTGTTGTTGACGGCCGTCAGCCTGCTGCTCCGATCCCAGATACAGGCCCTGGGCCGGCGTTTCGTATCCGGCCCGGCGGCGGCAATCCCTGCGGGTGCCAACCCGGCACGTCCCCTGCCTACGTTCGCACTGGGCATCGTGATCGGCGTGATGGTGACGCTGACCTCGGTCGGGGCGGGGGCGGTCGGCGTGGTCGCGCTGCTGTTCCTGTACCCCGCCTTGACCGCCAAGCGCCTGGTCGCGGTCGACATCGCGCATGCAATCCCGCTGACGCTGGTGGCCGGGCTCGGCCACGTGGCGCTGGGCACGGTCAACTGGATGGTGCTGGGTGCCCTGTTGATCGGGTCGGTGCCGGCGATCTCGCTCGGAGCGCTGCTGGCCGACCGGCTGCCCGAGAAGGCGCTGCGCGTGCTGCTCGCGGCCATGCTGACCCTGATCGGAACCCGCCTGGCGTTGGTGGTATGAGCATGTACCGCTACACCGGGTTCGATCAACGGATGGTGGACGAGCGGGTCGCCCAGTACCGCGACCAGCTGGCTCGCTATCGCCGGGGCGAGCTGACGGACGACGAGTTCCGTCCGCTGCGGCTGCAAAACGGCCTGTACATCCAGCGCCACGCGCCGATGCTGCGGCTGGCCATTCCGTACGGCCTGCTGTCGTCGCGCCAGATGCGAATGCTGGCGCACATTGCCCGCACCTGGGACCGCGGCTACGGCCATTTCACGACACGGCAGAACATCCAGTTCAACTGGCCCCGCCTGGAGGACAGCGCCGACATCCTGCAGGCGCTGTCGACGGTTCAGATGCACGCGATCCAGACCTCGGGCAACTGCGTGCGCAACATCACGACCGACCCGTTCGCGGGCGTGGCGCCGGACGAGCAGGTCGATCCGCGCCCTTACTGCGAGCTGCTGCGCCAGTGGAGCACGTTCCACCCCGAATTCGCGTACCTGCCGCGCAAGTTCAAGATCGCGCTGACCGGAGCGCGCGGGGCAGACCGCGCGGCCACCGCGATGCACGACATCGGGCTGTACCTGCGGCATAACGAAGCGGGAGCCACCGTGGTGGACGTGCTGGCGGGCGGCGGCATGGGCCGCACGCCGGTGGTGGGCACGATCATCCGACGCGATCTGCCCTGGCAGCACGTGCTGTCCTACTGCGAAGCGATCCTGCGCGTGTACAACCGCTACGGGCGGCGCGACAACAAGTTCAAGGCGCGCATCAAGATCCTGTTGCGGGCGCTCGGCGCCGAGGAGTTCGCGCGCGAGGTCGACGCCGACTTCGCGCACCTGGAAGGGGGCGCGGCCACCGCCACCGAGGCGGAGCTGGCGCGCATCGCGGCCGATTTCGAGCCGCCGCCTTACCGGGACCTGGACGCCGACCCGGCGCCGCTGCGCGAGGCCCTGCAATCGCATCCTGGTTTCGCCCGCTGGCACGCGCGTAACGTGCATGCGCATCGGGTTCCGGGCTACGCGGCGGTGGCAGTGTCGCTGAAGCGCACCGGCACGGCGCCCGGCGATCTGGACGACGAGGGGATGGATGCGGCGGCGGACCTGGCCGAGCGCTTCAGCTTCGGCGAGCTGCGCGTGACCCACGAGCAGAACCTGGTGCTGGCCGACGTCGCGCAGCTCGAGCTGTTCGCGCTCTGGAACGAGCTGCGCGCGCTGGGCCTGGCCACGCCGAACATCGGCCTGCTGACCGACATCGTCTGCTGCCCCGGGGGCGATTTCTGCTCGCTCGCCAACGCCAAGTCGATGCCGATCGCGCAGGCGATCCAGGAGCGCTTCGACGACGCTCGACTACGTGCACGACCTGGGCGACCTGACGCTGAACATGTCCGGCTGCATCAATTCCTGCGGGCACCATCACGTCGGCAACATCGGCATCCTGGGCGTGGACAAGCAGGGCGCCGAGTTCTACCAGATCACGCTCGGCGGCACCGTCGGGCCCGACCCGGCCAGCACGCGGGTCGGAGCCGTGATCGGTCCGTCTTTCTCGGCCGGGCAGGTTCCGGACGTGATCGCCGCCGTGGTCGACATGTACGTCGACCTGCGGGCGCCGGACGAGTCTTTCATCGATACGCTGACGCGCGTCGGGCTGGCGCCGTTCAAGACGGCGGCTTATGCCAACGCGGGGGGCGCGTCCGCCGAGTCCGAAAGCCTCGAGCATGCCTGAGCGCCGCATCATCCGGCTGATCGACGGCTGCGCACAGGTCACGCAGGACCCGTGGATCCATTTCGAAAACGGCTCGGACTGGTGCGGCGAGCCGAACTCGCTGATTCCGCTGGCCACCGCGCTGGCGCAGCGCGAGCGCCTGCGCTCGGCCGGCGCGGTCGGCGCCTGGCTCTGCCCGGCCGATGAGCCCGGTCAGGCCGAGCCGCTGTTCGGCTCGATCCAGGTGATCGCCGTGCAGTTTCCGGTCTTCACCGACGGCCGCGGCTATTCGACGGCGGCGCTGCTGCGGCGCCGCTACGGCTGGCGTGGCGAATTGCGCGCGTTCGGCGATGTGCTGCGCGATCAGCTGTTCTACATGAAGCGGGTCGGCTTCGACAGCTTCGCGCTGCGCGCTGACCGCAACCTCGAAGAGGCGCTGGCGTCGCTGTCGACCTTCTCGGATTCCTATCAGGGCTCGGTCGATCCGGCGCTGCCCGCGTTCCGGCGGCTCGGCCCGGGCGTGCACCCACTGAGATGAACGCGCGCATCGACTCGGCCCTTGGCCTGCTGCGCGAAGCGGCCGCGCTGGCGCCGGCGGCGTTCTCGACAAGCTTCGGCGCCGAGGACATGGTGCTGCTGGACCTGATCCGGCGCGAGCGGATCGCGATCGACGTGTTCACGCTCGATACCGGGCGGCTGCACGAGGAGACCTACGCGCTGATGCAGCGGGTCGACCAGGTCTACGGGCGCTGCTACGAAACCTTCTACCCCGACTCGATCGCCTTGCAGACCCTGGTGCGCGAGCGGGGCATCAACGGCTTTTACGCCTCGATCGACAACCGCAAGGCCTGCTGCGAGGTGCGCAAGGTGGAGCCCCTGAAGCGCGCGTTGGCTGGCCGGCGTGCCTGGGTCACCGGGCTGCGATCCCAGCAGGGGGTATCGCGCGCGCAACTGGGTGCGCGCGAGCGGGACCATGCTCTGGGCCTGGAGAAATTCAATCCGCTGTACGACTGGAGCGAGCCGCAGGTGTGGGAATACCTGCGCGGCCGCGGTGTCCCCTACAATGCCCTGCACGATCGTCACTATCCGAGCATCGGCTGCGCACCCTGCACCCGGGCCGTCGCGGTGGGCGAGGACGTGCGCGCCGGCCGCTGGTGGTGGGAGAACCCTGAAAGCAAGGAATGCGGGCTGCACCCGAGTCAGCCGTCGACGATCCCGATGGGCGCGACCGCATGAGCGCAACCCCGGTTCGCACCCGAACCCTGCCCCACCTGGATTGGCTGCAGTCCGAGGCAATTCACATCCTGCGCGAGGTCGCCGGGCAGTGCGGCCAATCCGGTGCTGCTTTTCTCGGGCGGCAAGGATTCGATCGTGCTGCTGCACCTGGCGACCAAGGCGTTCCGTCCGGCGCGCTTCCCGTTTCCGCTGATGCACATCGACACCGGGCACAATTTCCCGGAGGTGATCGAGTTCCGCGATCGTCGCGCCGCCGAGCTGGGCGAGCGCCTGATCGTTCGCAGCGTCGAGGAGTCGATCGCCGCCGGGCGCGTGGTCCTGCGATCGCCCGATGAATCGCGCAACAAGCACCAGTCGGTGACGCTGCTGGATGCGATCGCCGAGTTCGGTTTCGACGCCTGCATCGGCGGCGCCCGGCGCGACGAAGAAAAGGCCCGCGCCAAGGAGCGCGTGTTCAGCTTTCGCGACGCCTGGGGGCAATGGGACCCGAAGAACCAGCGACCGGAGTTGTGGAACATCTACAACGCCCGCGTGGCGTCGGGCGAGCACATGCGCGTGTTTCCGATCAGCAACTGGACCGAGCTCGACGTATGGCAGTACATCGCGCGCGAAGGGCTGCAGGTTCCCAGCCTGTACTTCGCGCACCAGCGGGCGGTGGTGCGCCGTTCGGGAGCGCCTGGTTCCGGTCACCGAGCTCACGCCCGCGCGCCAGGACGAGACGGTCGAGCAGCTGAGCGTGCGATTCCGCACCGTGGGCGACATTTCCTGCACCTGCCCGGTCGAGTCGACCGCCACCAGCTACGAGCAGATCGTGGCGGAGACGGTCGGATGCCACCCTGACCGAGCGCGGCGCGACCCGGATGGACGACCAGACGTCCGAAGCGTCGATGGAGCAGCGCAAGCGCGAGGGCTACTTCTGATGCGCCGGCGACGAGTTGCCGGGCGGGGCCGATGCGGCCTCCGACGACCGGGGCGTGCTGCGCTTCCTGACCTGCGGCAGCGTGGACGACGGCAAGAGCACGCTGATCGGGCGCCTGCTGTACGACACCAAGGCACTGCTGAGCGACACGCTCGCCACGCTGGAAAAGCATGCGCAGCGGCGCGGCCTGTCCGCGCTCGATCTGTCGCTGCTGACCGACGGCCTGGTCGCCGAACGCGAGCAGGGCATCACGATCGACGTCGCGTACCGCTACTTCGCCACCGCGCGGCGCAAGTTCATCATCGCCGACAGTCCGGGGCACGTGCAATACACCCGCAACATGGTCACGGCGGCATCGACTGCCGACGCGGCCGTGCTGCTGGTCGATGCGCGCAAGGGGGCCTGCGCGCAGACGCGCCGGCACGCGACGATCGCCGGCCTGCTCGGGGTGCGGCACTTGATCGTGGCGGTCAACAAGATGGACCTGGTCGGCTACGCGCAGCCGGTGTTCGATTCGATCGCTCGCCGACTTTCGCGCCTGGCTCGAGCAGCAGCCGTCGCTGCACGTGCGGATCGACACCATTCCCCTTTCGGCGCTGGAAGGGGCCAACGTGGTCGATCGCGACGAACGCCTGGATTGGTATGCGGGCCCGACGCTGATCGAGCTGCTCGAGCAGGCGCCGGCGCATGAGGCCGACTGGCAGGCGCCGCTGCGCCTGCCGGTGCAATGGGTGTGCCGCCCGTCCCAGTCGGAATTCCGGGGGTACGCAGGCCGTGTCGAATCCGGCACGCTGTGCGTGGGCGACGCGATCGTGGTGCTGCCGTCCGGCCACACGAGCCGCGTGACCGCGATCCGCATCGGCGAACGCGAGCTCGGGCAGGCTGTGGCCGGCGAATCGGTGATGGTGCAGCTGGCCGACGAGATCGACGTTTCGCGCGGCGACCTGGTCGCACCGGCCGATGATCGCGCACCGCAAGCGAGGTCGAATTTCGAGGCGACCATCTGCTGGCTGGGCCACCGCCCGCTCGATCCGCGCCGTGAATACCTGCTGCGCCATGGCACGCGCCAGACGCGCGCGCGCCTCGGCAACATCGCCGCGCACCTGGACATCGAAACGCTGGCATGGGAGGCCGGCGCCGGTGCGGTCGAGTTCAACGGCATCGCGCGAGTGGCCTTCTCGACCCAGCATTCGATCGCCGCAGACTCTTACGCGTCGTCGCGCGCCACGGGAAGCTTCATCCTGATCGACCCCACGAGCTTCGATACCGTCGCCGCAGGTATGATCGAATAGGCGACCGCGGTGGGCCCGGGCCGCGGCGAGTTGGTGGGCCGACATGAAGTCTGAAACGATCGCTCGAAGTCGCGGTTTGCAGGTGTTGCTGGCGGCGGTCTGCGTGCTGTGCTGCGGCCCGGTGCCGGCGGAGGGATTGCCCTCCGAAGCGCCGCCAGGCGCGAAGGAGGGCGACCTGGCGGTCGCTTTCAAGACCTGTGTCTCCCTGTACGGCCATCCGCTCGCCGGCGACCTGATGCGCACGATCGGCGATCGGGCCGTGCGCGAGGCATTCGCGGCCACCCACTCCGATGCCGTGCGCAAGTTCTCGCTCGAGCGTGAGCACGGCTACTCGACCGCCACGGCGGTCCTGAAAAGCGGCGTTTCGGTGGCGGGCATCCCGGTGCATGCGATTTACGCGTCAACCTGCGAGCTCGAGTGCCCGCTGGCCATCTGGGGGCTGGAGCTCGGTGCGACCAACACGCCGCAGCGAAAGGCGCTGCAGTCCTGGATCGACTCCGCGCCGGCCACGCACACCGAAACGCACGGCGACATCAAGGTGCAGATGAACACGCTGAGCGACGACAGCACCGTGCTGGTCTGCGACGTCAGCGGATAGGTCACGCCAAAGAATCGCGCAGAACCCTCACCCCCGTCCCCTCTCCCGCGTAGTGGCAGAGGGGCGATCGACCGCCCGCCTTCAATGTCGGCGCATGGAATTGGAGATGCTGGATCGCCCCTCGCCCGCGCAGCGGGAGAGGGGACGGGGGCGAGGGCGTAGCGCCTGCAGGTTGATCCCACAATATTTGGGCACGCCAAACGTCTTCCCCACCATGGATGCCGCGCCGCCCCTGGACAGGATCTTGACTGACCAGGACAAAAGAATCGCCGAGGTGATCGCTCGCGAACGCAAGCGGCTCGGAAGCTTCATCCGGCGCCGGGTGCCGGATCCGGGAGACGCCGAAGACATCCTGCAGGACGTGTTTTACGAGCTGGTGGAGTCGTTCCGCATGGCGCGCCCGGTCGAACAACTCGGCGCCTGGCTGTTCCAGGTGGCGCGCAACCGGATCATCGACCGGTTCCGCCGCAAGTCGGCCGAGCCGGTCCGGATCGCGGCCGACCGCGAGGGCGAGGACGACGTGGCGGCGCTTGCCGAAATGCTGCCCTCGCCACGCGCCGGGCCGGAAGCTCAGTACGCGCGCCGCCTGCTGGCGGAGGAGCTCGACGCCGCGCTGGAGGAACTGCCTGCCGGGCAGCGTGACGTGTTCGTCGCGCACGAGCTCGATGGCAGGAGCTTTCGCGAGCTGTCCGAGCAGACGGGCGTCAACATCAACACGCTGCTGTCCCGCAAGCGCTATGCCGTCCGGCAGCTGCGCGATCGGCTGCGGCAGATCTACGTCGAGTTCGAATCGGGAAGGGAAAGCGAATCATGAACATGCATCGGGTCGGGTGGGTACTGAAGATTTCGGCGCTGGTCGTTCTTGCGGTCGCCGCGTTCGGGCTGGCGACCATGGGATTGTGGAACTGGCTCGTGCCGGACCTGTTCGGCGGCCGCCCGATCGACTTCGCACAGGCGATCGGTCTGGTGATCCTGTGCCGCATCCTGTTCGGCGGTCTGCGCGGCGGCCCGGGTCGCCGCCTGCACTGGCGCGGCCGCCTTGCCGAGCGGCTGGAACAGATGAGCCCGGAGGAGCGCGAAAAGTTCCGGGCCGGAATGCGCGCCGGCTGCGGATGGCACGGCGCTTCGCAGGTTGAATCCGAAGCGAAGGGCGGCGCAGCGCCGAATGCGTGAGCTAGCGGCGGCGCGCGCGGCCGTAGCGAATCAGGAGAAAGCCGCCCAGCATGCCGCCCAGATGGGCGAAATGCGCGACGTCGGTCTCGGCCCCGGTCACGCCGAGCACGAGCTCGATCACGCCATACAGCGTGACGAACAGCCAGGCGGGCATCGGGATCGGCGGAAAGATCAGCAGGATCGTGCGGTTCGGATACATCATGCCGAACGCCAGCAGCAACCCGAACACGCCGCCCGAGGCACCGACGGTGGGCGCGCCCGACCCGATCCAGTAGGTGACCAGGATCTGCGTCAAGCCGGCCGAAAGCACGCAAACGAAGTAATAGGTCAGGAAGCGGTTGCGGCCCCAGACCCTTTCCACGTCGGCGCCGAACATCCACAGCGCCAGCATGTTGAAACCCAGGTGCACCAGGCTGCCGTGCAGAAAGCCGTAACTGATCAACTGCCACGGCTCGAAACCGGGAGTCCCGAACGGCGACGCGCCGATCGGCCACAACGCAAAATAAGCGAAGAGCGTGTCGCCGAGGCTAAGACTCTGCAGCGCGAACACCGCGAGGTTGATCAGCAACAGCGCCCGGGTGCCGGCAGGAAGATTGAACATCGAGATGTCGCGGTTCAGCGCGGCTGTGCAAACCCGGCATCTTACTGAGCTTTCGGCCCGACTTTCTTTACACTGGCGGCTAACGGGGGATGGGCTGCCGCGATGAAGAGCAAGGAGCGTCCGCGCCTGGCCTGGGCGTTGACCGGGTCGGGACACTTCCTGAAGGAATCGCTCGAAATGGCGCGTTCGCTGCCTGACGTCGACCTGTTCCTCACGCGCGCGGCCGAGGAGGTGCTGCAGATGTACGACCTGCCGGTCGAGTCGCTTCGCTCGCATTTCCGGGTGATGCGCGACAACACCGCCAGCGCCGTGCCGGTCAGCTTTCTGTACCAGGGCCAGTACCACACGCTGGTGGTCGCGCCGGCCACCTCGGGCACCGTGGCCAAGTGCGTGACGGGCATCTCGGACACGCTGGCGACCAACATGTATGCCCAGGCCGGCAAATGCCGAATCCCGAGCATCGTGTTCGCCTGCGACACCGAGCCGGTGGTGACGACCGAGGCGCCCGGCGAGTGGGTCACTCTCTACCCGCGCCGCGTCGACCTGGACAACGCCGAGCGGCTCGGCCGCTTCGAGTTCACCACCGTGGTCACCGACGTGGCCCAGCTGAAGTCCGCCATAGAGCGGCGCCTGGCAGAGCTCTGAACGCATGTCGGAGCACATCGCCCTTTTGACCGGCAAGCTGGCCGAGCCCAGCCTGCGCGGCGTGCTGGCGCAGATGGCCCCGGCCGACTTCACGTACGAGGTGTTTCGGCTGCCGATCAGCGTGGCCGGGTTGATGACGGCCGACTTCATCGGCCGGCACTTTGCGCCGGCCGCGGGCGTGGACCGCGTGATCGTTCCGGGCCGCTGCCGCGGCAATCTGGAGGCGCTCGGCCAGTCGCTCGGAGCGAAGGTGGAGCGCGGCCCGGACGAGCTGCGCGATCTGCCCGAGTTCTTCGGCCGCCGGCGCAAGGGCGTGGATCTGTCCCGGCACGACGTGCAGATCTTCGCCGAGATCGTGGATGCGCCGAATTTGAGCCTGGAACGGATCCTGGAACGGGCGCAGGCGTATCGGCGCGACGGAGCCGACGTGATCGACCTGGGTTGCCTGCCCGATACGCCGTTTCCCCACCTGGCGGAGGCAGTGCAGGCATTGCGGGCGATCGGCCTGCGGGTCAGCGTCGATTCACTCGAACGCGAGGACCTGCTGACCGGCGGGCGGGCCGGCGCCGACTACCTGCTGAGCCTGAAGGCCGAGACCGTCGACATCGCGGACCAGGTGGATTCCACCCCGGTGCTGATCCCGTCAGAGCCCGGCGATCTGGCGTCGCTGCGGCGGGCGATCGAATCGATGCGCCGCCGCGGCCGGCCGTTCCTGGCCGACCCGGTCCTGGAACCGATCCAGTTCGGTTTTGCCCGTTCCCTGTCGCGCTACCAGAGCCTGCGCGAGCTCGAGCCCGACGTGCCGATCCTGATGGGCACCGGCAACGTCACGGAACTGACCGACGCCGACTCCAGCGGCACCACCGCCGTGCTGCTGGGCGTGGCGGTCGAGCTGCGCCTGAACGCGATCCTGACCACCGAGGTAAGCCCGCACTGCCGGCGCGCAGTGCGGGAGGCCGATTGGGCGCGCCGCATGATGTACGCAGCGCGCCAGGCGCAGTCGCTGCCGCGCGATCTGACCGAAGCGCTGCTGACGGTTCATGCGCGCCGTCCCTTTCCGTATTCGAGCGAGGAGATCGCGCAGATCGCCTCCGGGGTGCGCGACCCGAATTTCAGGATCCAGGTCGGCGAACGCGGCATCCACGTCTTCAATCGTGATGGCCTGTCGGTGGCCACGGATCCGTACGAGCTTTATCCGAAGCTCGAGGTCGAACAGGACGGCGCGCACGCCTTCTACCTCGGCGTCGAGCTGGCGCGGGCCCAGATCGCCTGGCAGCTTGGCAAGCGCTACGCGCAGGACGAGGAACTCGACTGGGGTTGCGCGTACGAGCACCCCCCGGAGGATCGCCTCGTGCACCGCGCACCCGGCCCGACCCTGGTGGCGCGCCGCAGGCGCGCGGGAGCCGGCAAGTGAGGCCCGCATGAACCGGATCTTCGAAACGATCGTCACCGTGCGCGGCGATGAGGGGCGTACCCAGGTGACACCGCTGGGCGTGCGCCGTGAAGGCGACTGGCTCGTGCTGGCGCCGTACAGGCCCTCGTTGACGCTGGAGCTGCTGCTCCAGTCGCACGTGGCGGTCGTCAATTACACCGATGACGTCCGCGTGTTCGCCGGCTGCATCGTGGGCCGGCGCGACTGGCCGCTGGTGCCCGCCACGAAGATCGACGGCGCGCGGCTGGCATCGTGCCTGGCGCACGAGGAATTGGAGCTCGTCGAGCTCGTCGACGACGCGCAGCGCCCGCGATTGCGCTGCCGCTCGGTGCACCAGGAAACCCACGCGTCGTTCCGAGGCTTCAACCGGGCGCAGGCGGCGGTGATCGAAGCGGCGGTGCTGGTCAGCCGGCTTTCCATCCTGCCCGCAGGCAAGCTCGATGCCGAGCTCGAGTACCTGAAGGTCGCGATCGACAAGACGGCGGGCGAGGCCGAACTGCAGGCATGGAGCTGGCTGATGGAAGCGATCGCGGTTCACCGCGGCGGACGCGGTGCGGCGTGACGCAGCGCCGTGCCCGCGTGCGGATGCTGGCCAGCGTGCGCTCGGCCGAGGAGGCGCTGTTCGCGCTTCAGGCGGGGGCCGACCTGATCGATGCGAAGGACCCGTCCAACGGCGCGCTGGGTCCGGTATCACGCGAGACGCTGCGTGCGATCGTGGCCGCGGTGGCCGGAAGGCGGCCGGTCAGCGCGACGGTGGGCGACCTGCCGCTCGAGCTGGAGCCGCTGAGCGACGCCGTGCGTTCAAACCACGAGTGCGGGGTCGATCTGGTCAAGATCGGCATCTTCGAGCGGGAGTTCCCGCTTGCCCACGTCCAGGCGCTGCCGCGCGCGCTTGCGGGCGTGCCCTTGATCGCCGTGCTGTTCGCCGATCGCTCGCCCCCGCTGCATGTGGCTCCCAAGCTGGTTGCCGCCGGCTGGCACGGAGTGATGCTGGACACCGCGGACAAGCGCGGCGGCGGCTTGCGGGACTGGACCGATGAAGCCTGGCTGGCCGAATTCGTCCAGCAGGCCCGTGCCTGCGGGTTGCTGGTAGGGCTGGCGGGGTCCCTGCGCGAAGACGATGTCCGGCCCCTGGTGCGCCTGGATCCCGACTACCTGGGATTTCGAGGCGCGCTGTGTGCCGGGTCGGACCGCGACCAGTGCCTGAACCCGGATCGAGTGCGCGCGATCCGCGCGCTGCTGGATCGCGCGTCGGATCAGCGACCTCACTTGTCCTTGTAAGGCGCCTCGAGCGGCGCGACGCAAGTCAAGCGGCGCAGCGCTGATCGGTCAGCAATACTCCCGACCCGGCGATGGCTTGCTCATGCGCAGGGTCGCGCTGCGTTTCGAGCAGCGCATCGGCCTCCCAGGCGCGCAACGCCGGGTGCGCCAGCAGGCGCTGCGCGTAGGACCGGCACGGCTCCTGCAGATCCAGGCCATAGGTCTGGATGCGGAAGGCCACCGGGGCGAAATACGCATCGACCGCGCTGAACGGCGCACCGCCCAGCCACGGTCCGCCGAAGCGCCCAAGCCCATCGCTCCAGAGCTCCTCGAGCCTACGCAGGTCGGCCTCGAGTCCTTTGGTCAGCGCGTGCAGCCGGATTCGCACGCCCACGTTCATCGAACAGCAGGAGCGCAGCTCGGAGAACCCGGAATGCATCTCCGCGCACGCGCAGCGGGACCATGCGCGCGCCTGCGAATCGCCGGGCCATATTCCGCCATGACGCTCGGCCAGGTATTCGACGATCGCCAGCGAATCCCACACCACGGCTTCGCCGTCGTGCAGGCACGGCACCCGGGCCGAGGGCGAAAACTGCCGGAACGGGCGCTCGTCGCCCCGATCTTCGAAGAAGTGCATCTGCTCCCGGAACGGGATCGAACGCGCGCGCAGCAGCGCCCACGGCCGCAGGGACCAGGAAGAGTAGTTCTTGTTCGCGATGTGCAGGATGAGCATTCAGGGTCTCCTTGTCCCGGCGCTCACTGCCAGCCGTAGCGCCGCACATACCAGCTCTTGACCACTTGGGTCAGCACCACGTAGCCCAGGACCATCGCGGCCCACCACGGAAAATACGCCACCGGCAGCGGCGCGAACTTGAACACGTGCGCGAACGGGCCGACCACGATCAGCATGCCGAACAGCACGATCGCGATCGTGGTCACCAGCAGCGGCGTGGCCGGACGGCTCTGGATGAACGGCAGCTTCTGGGTCCGGATCATGTGAACGATCAGGGTCTGCGTGGCCAGGCCCTCGATGAACCAGCCGGCCTGGAACAGCGGCGCCTGCGCCTCGGTCGTCGCACCGAACACGAACCACATCAGCGCGTAGGTGAGGATGTCGAACACCGAGCTGACCGGTCCGAACACGATCATGAAACGGCCGATGTCGTCCGGCCGCCAGCGCTGCGGGTACTGCACCAGCTCGGGGTCGACGTTGTCGAACGGGATCGCGGTCTGGGAAATGTCGTACAGCAGGTTCTGCACCAGCAGCTGCAGCGGCAGCATCGGCAGGAACGGCAGGAAGGCGCTCGCCACCAGCACCGAGAACACGTTGCCGAAATTCGAGCTGGCGGTCATCTTGATGTACTTCAGCATGTTGGCGAAGGTGCGCCGCCCTTCCATGCACACCCTGCTCGAGCACCAGCAGGCTCTTTTCCAGCAGGATGATGTCGGCCGCCTCCTTGGCGATGTCCACTGCGCTGTCGACCGAGATGCCGATGTCGGCGGCCCGCGATCGCCGACGCGTCGTTGATGCCGTCGCCCAGGAAGCCGATGACGTGGCCGCGCGAACGCAGCGCCGCACGATGCGCTCCTTGTGAGCCGGCGTCAGCCTGGCGAACACGTTGTTCTGCTCGGCCACCGTCGCCAGCTCCTGCTCGCTCATCGCCTCGATCTGCGAGCCCAGCACGATCCCGCTGTCCTGCAGGCCGACCTCGCGTGCAGATCTTGCGCGTCACAAGCTGGTTGTCGCCGGTGAGGATCTTCACCGCCACGCCGTGATCGGCCAGCGCCTTCAGGGCCGGCGCGGTCGATTCCTTGGGCGGGTCCAGGAACGCGATGTAGCCGACCAGCGTCAGGTCGCATTCGTCCTTCAGGCTGTAGGTCTCGCGCTCGGGCGGCATGCGCTTGATCGCCACCGCGACCACGCGCAGGCCCTCCTCGTTCAGGCCCGCCGTCAGCTCGCGCACCTGGGCCAGCGTCGCCGTCGGTCATCGGCTCGATCGCCTCGCCGCACTGCACGCGCGTGCAGACCGACAGCACCTCCTCGACCGCGCCCTTGCAGATCAGACGGTGATGCTGGTCCTTCTCGGCCACCACCACGCGACATGCGGCGGCGCGTGAAGTCGAACGGGATCTCGTCCACCTTGCGGAACGCCGTCGCGACGGCCAGCGCCTGTCCGCATCTCGGCGTGCTCGAGCACGGCCACGTCGAGCAGGTTCTTCAGGCCGGTCTGGTAATAGCTGTTCAGGTAGGCGTATTCCAGGACCGTGTCGGCGTCCTCGCCGAACGCATCGAGGTGGCGCGACAGGAAGATCCTGTCCTGGGTCAGCGTGCCGGTCTTGTCGGTGCACAGCACGTCCATCGCGCCGAAGTTCTGGATCGCGTCCAGCCGCTTGACGATGACCTTCTTGCGCGACAGGTAGACGGCACCCTTGGCCAGCGTCGAGGTGACGATCATCGGCAGCATTTCCGGCGTCAGGCCGACCGCGACCGACAGCGCGAACAGGAACGCATCCTCCAGTCGCATGTTGCCCTTGGTGAAGCCGTTGATCAGCAGCACCATCGGCGTCATCACCATCATGAAGCGGATCAGCAGCCAGCTCACCTGGTTGACGCCGGCCTGGAAGGCGGTCGGGCGTGCGGTCGGTCGCGGTGACGCGCTGCGCCAGCGCGCCGAAGTACGTGCGGTCGCCGGTCGTCACCACCACGGCCGGCGCCGAGCCGCTGACCACGTTGGTGCCCATGAACGCGAGGTTGTCGAGCTCCAGCGGATTGGTGCTCGGCGGCCCGCGCTGCTCGGCGAACTTCTCCACCGGCAGCGACTCGCCGGTCATCGCCGCCTGGCTGACGAACAGGTCCTTGGTGCGACAGCAGGCGCACGTCGGCCGGCAGCATGTCGCCGGCCGACAGCGCCACCACGTCGCCGGGCACCAGGCGCTTGATCGGCGATCTCGACCCGGCGCGGCGGCTTGGGCCGCAGGATCGCCTGGAAGTAGCGGCGCGCCTCCTCGGCGGCGATCTCGGCCGGGTCGCGCCGCAGCACCGTCGCCGTCGTGCTGACCATCTCCTTGAGCTTGTCGGCCGCCTTGTTGGAGCGCGACTCCTGCACGAAGCGGATCAGCGTCGACAGCAGCACCATCGAGCCGATCACGATCGTCGCCTCGACGTCGTCGGTCCAGTAGGACACGTCGGCGAGCACCGTCAGCAGCAGGTTGAACGGATTGCGGTAGCACTGCCACAGATGCAGGCACCAGGGCAGCGGCGTTCGTGGCCGATCTGGTTCCAGGCCGACCCGCGCCGCATCGGAGGCCTGCGACTCGGTCAGCCCGTTGGGGTGGAATCCAGCGTCTGGAGCACCTGCCGGGATGGCGCTGCGCGAAGCCTCCGAGGGCTTCGCCGCCATCGGCGGCAGTGCCTCGCGCGGGCCGGCGCGCCGCAGCGCCTCGAGCAGCGGAAAGCGAGCAGAATGGTGGCTGATGCCGCGCCGGCGCACAAAGCCCGCGTACAGTTCGCTCAGGAATCGGAAATTCATCGTCTCAACTGTCCTGGCCGGCCGGCCGGGCGGCGGCGCGCTCCGGCGCCCAGCGCTTCTACCATGATCGCCCGCGCCGGGTGATGACAGCCGCAGGCGATTCGCGCCCCATGCAACAGCAGATCCTCCCCGCCGCCGCCGCCGCCGAACCGTTCCAGGGCCTGTCCCCGGACGTGATCCTCAACGCGATCGACGAGGCCCTGGGCGGCTGCGCCAGCGGCTGGCGCAGCTCCGGCCAGGTGCTGGCGCTCAACAGCTACGAGAACCGCGTATTCCAGGTCGGCATCGAGGAGGACCTGCGCGGCGCGCCCGGGTTCGCGCCCGCGCCGGCGGCGCTCGTCGCCAAGTTCTACCGCCCCGGCCGCTGGAGCGACGAGCAGATTCTCGAGGAGCATGCTTTCCTCGGGGAGCTCGCCGAGGCCGAGGTGCCGGCGGTCCCGGCGCTGCGCCTGGGCGGGCGCACGCTGCACGCACGTCCAGGGTTTTCGCCTCGCGCTGTTCGAGCGCCGCGGCGGACGCACGCCCGAGCTGGCCGACCCGGCCGTGCGCGAACGCATCGGCCGCTTCCTCGGTCGCCTGCACGCCGTGGGCGCGCGCCGGGACTTACCGGCGTGCGTCCGCGCCTGGACGCGACAGCTTCGGCCACGAACCCAGCGCCTACCTGCTCGCAGCACGGCTGGCTGCCGCCGCAGCTCGAAGGCGACTATCGCGCGCTCGTCGCGCAGGCGCTCGAGCAGCGTCGATGCCGCCTTCGCCCTGGCCGGCGCCGCGCGCAAGCAGCGCGTGCACGGCGACTGCCACCCCGGCAACCTGCTGTGGAGCGAATCGGGCGCGGAGCCCGGTCCGCACTTCGTCGATTTCGACGACAGCGCGACGGCGCCGGCGGTCCAGGATCTGTGGATGCTGCTCTCGGGCGACCGCGCGGAGATGGCGGCCAGCTGCGTGACGTGTTGCGCGGCTACGAGCTCTTTGCGCCCTTCGACACCCGGGAACTGCTGCTGATCGAACCGCTGCGCACCCTGCGTCTGATCCACTACGCGGCCTGGATCGCGCGGCGCTGGAGCGACCCGGCGTTTCCGGCGGCGTTCCCCTGGTTTCCCGAGCCGCGCTACTGGGAGGCACGCGTTCTCGAATTGCGCGAGCAGATCGCCGCGATGCAGGAGCCGGCGCTCACGGCGTGAAGAGTCTGCGCGGGGCAAGATCTCCCCCTCTCCCGCTTGCGGGAGAGGTTCGGGGGGAGGGTCGTCACTTGAATGTGATCGATGCGATCGATTGCAGGGGCCATGGCGTCCTCCCGTAAACTGGTGCGGTGAACCGCTGCTGCCGCCCATCCCTGTCCGGATCCTCGCATGCCCAATTCTGAACGATCCGCCCGCAACCGGCGCATCCGGCTGGGCGCCCTGCTCGTGCTGACCTTCATGGTCGGCCTGTCGATCGGCGCGCGCGCCTTCATGAACACCCAGCCACGCTCGTGGCTCAATATCGGATCCTGCGAGAGCCGCTGCTATCGGCCCAATGACATCATGGGCCTGGTGGCTTCGGCCGGGCTCGTCAACGCGCCGGGCTGGGTGCCGCGGGTCGTGCGCGAGTCCGACAAGTGCGTGGCGGTGCCCTACCCGCGCGAGGGGCGCCACATGCACCTGGTGTTCTTCCCGAAGCGCGACATCCGCGACATCGCCGATCTGACTGCCGACGACGCGCCGTACGTGATGGACTGCTTCGCGATCATCCGCGCCATCGTCAAGGAGCAGGGCCTGTCGGACTATCGCGTGTACACCAACGGACCCCGCGAACAGGAGATCTCTTACCTGCATTTCCACCTGGTGGTCTGGTGAGGCGATGCAAGCGCTGTTGGGCGGTTTCTTCTGGTGCGTGTGGGCGGCCTGGCTCGTCTACTGGACGGTCAGCGCGCGCGGCCTCAAACCGGTGCAGCGGCGCGAATCGCCGGCCTCGCGCGCCGCGCACATCGTGCCGCTGTTCGCGGCGGTCGTGCTGCTGGCAGCGCCCCTGCCGGCGGGCTGGCTCACGCGGAGTTTTGTTGAGCCTTCCGTGGGGAGCGCGCTTGCCGGCGCGGCGATCACCGCGCTGGGGCTGGCGTTGACCGTGTGGGCCCGCCGGATCCTGGGGGCCAACTGGAGCGGCACCGTCACCGTCAAACAGGATCACGAACTGATCCTGGCCGGCCCGTACCGCACCGTGCGGCATCCGATCTACAGCGGGCTGCTGCTCGCGTTTGCGGGCTCCGCGCTGGCCCAGGGGCAGTGGCGCGGCCTGCTGGCGCTGCTGCTTGCGGGGTTCGGGCTGTGGCGCAAGTGGCGGCTGGAGGAACGCTGGATGCGCGAGACGTTCGGCTCGTCCTATACCGACTACGCGGCTCGAACATGGGCGATCATCCCGCGCATCCTGTGAGTGGATCGCCGGTCCTCGCGGAGCCGCCCGCGCGCCTGCGCGAGATTCCGTACAACTACACCTCGCTGGCGGATCGCGAGATCGTCATCCGGCTGCTCGGGGCGACCTGCTGGGATGTGCTGGTTTCGCTGCGGCAGGAACGGCGCACAGGCCGCAGCGCCCGCATGCTGTTCGAGGTGCTGGGCGACATCTGGGTGGTCGACCGCAATCCCTATCTGCAGGACGATCTGCTCGACAATCCGGGTCGCCGCAAGCTGCTGGTCGATGCGCTGCACCACCGTCTGCAGGAAATCGAGCGGCGCGGGCAGGACCGGCCCGACGCCGGGCGCGACCAGCGGGTGGCCCAGCTGCTGCAAGCCGCGCAGCATGCCGTCGCACGCTTCGCCGGCGGACTTCGAGCAGATGCGAACCCTGCGGCAAAGGGCGCGCCGGCTTCTGCGGCGCCACACACGCGACGACAATCTGCGCTTCGACGCCGTTCGCCCGCGTCTCTCACGTGACCGACGCCACCGACTGGCGCGTCGAATATCCGTTCGTGGTGCTGTGCCCGGACGCCGAAGACGAGATCCCGGCGCTGGTGCGGGCCTGCATCGAGCTGGGTCTGACCATCATCCCGCGCGGCGGCGGGACCGGCTACACGGGCGGCGCATCCCGCTGACCGGCGTTCTCGGCCGTGATCAACACCGAGAAGCTGGAACGCTGCGGCGCGGTCGAGACCGCGCTGCTGCCGGGGCTGCCGCAGCCGGTATCGACCGTGCTGACCGAAGCCGGCGTCGTCACCCGACGCGTGGCCGCAGGCCGCCGAGCGCGTCGGGCTGCGTATTCGCCGTCGACCCGACGTCGGCCGATGCGTCCTGCATCGGCGGCAACATCGCGATGAACGCCGGCGGCAAGAAGGCCGTGCTGTGGGGTACCGCGGTCGACAACCTGGCCTGGTGGCGCATGGTCGACGCCGACGGCAACTGGCTCGAGGTGTCGCGCCTGGATCACAACCTGGGCAAGCATCCACGAGGTCGCGGTCGCGCGCTTCGAGCTCGTCTGGAAGGACGGCCACGAGCCGGCCGCCCGGCGCGCGCGAACTGCGGCGCGAGATCCTGGAAATTCCAGGCGCCAGTTTCCGCCGCAGCGGGCTGGGCAAGGACGTCACCGACAAGTTCCTGGGTGGACTGCCCGGCGTCCAGAAGGAAGGCTGCGACGGCCTGATCACGTGCGCGCGCTGGATCGTGCACCGGATGCCGCGCGCATACGCGCAGCTTCTGCCTGGAATTCTTCGGCCAGGCGCGCAACGCGATTCCCTGCATTCGTCGAGATCAAGCGCTTCCTGGACGGGCGGCCGGACGGCGCGCTGCTGGCCGGCCTCGAGCACCTGGACGAGCGCTACCTGCGCGCGGTCGGCTACGCGACCAAGTCGCGGCGCGGCGCGCTGCCGAAGATGGTGCTGCTGGGCGACATCGTCGGCGATGATGCGGACGCGGTGGCGCGGGCCGCCTCTCACGTGGTGCGCATGGCCAACGAGCGCGGCGGCGAGGGCTTTGTCGCGGTGAGCGGGGAGGCGCGCCGCACGTTCTGGCTGGACCGCGCCCGCACCGCCGCGATCGCGCGCCACACCAACGCGTTCAAGATCAACGAAGACGTCGTGATCCCGCTTGCGCGCCTGGGCGAGTACACCGATGCGATCGAGCGCATCAACATCGAGCGCTCCACCGCCAACAAGCTCAGGATGCTGGACGCGCTGCAGGAATACCTGAGCACGCCGTTCACGCTGGGACACGCCATCGATTCCGACGTCGACCGGCTGTCGCGCGGCGAGATACTGGGCGACCGGGTCGAGCGCGCGCTGGAACTGATCGGCCAGGTGCGGCAGCGCTGGAGCGCGCTGATGCGGCTGCTCGATTCGCCGCTGCAGGACGCCTGGCCGCAACTGGCCGCCCTGGGCATGCTTGCGCCCGAGAACACGCAGGCAGCGGGCGCGCGCGTGCTCGACCTGCTGCAGGACCGCGCGATCAGGATTTCCTGGAACGCGGAGGTGCGCGCACCGCTGGGGCGGCTGTTCGGCGGCGACGCATTCGCGCCGCTGCGGGCGGCGATCGACCGGATCCACGGCGAAGTGCTCAAGGGGCGGGTCGTGATCGCGCTGCACATGCACGCCGGCGACGGCAACGTGCACACCAACATCCCGGTGAACTCGGACGACTACGAGATGCTGCACGAGGCCGAGCGCGCGGTCGAACGGATCATGCGCATCGCGCGCGAGCTCGACGGCGTGATCTCGGGCGAACACGGCATCGGCATCACCAAGCTGCAGTTTCTGCAGGACGACGAGCTGGCCGCGTTTCGCGCCTACCGGCGCAGGGTCGATCCGGACGAGCGCTTCAACCGCGGCAAGCTTGGGCCCGGCGCCGACCTGTCGCGTGCGTATACGCCGAGCTTCAACCTGCTCGGCCACGAGTCGCTGATCATGCAGCAGAGCGACATCAAGGGTGTTTCGGATGCGATCAAGGACTGCCTGCGCTGCGGCAAATGCAAGCCGGTGTGCGCGACCCATGCGCCGGGCGCCAATCTGCTGTATTCACCGCGCAACAAGATACTGGCCACGTCACTGTTGATCGAGGCCTTCCTGTACGAGGAGCAGACCCGCCGCGGCGTGTCGCTCAAACACTGGGACGCGTTTTCCGACGTGGCCGACCACTGCACGATCTGCCACAAATGCGCGGCGCCGTGCCCGGTGGACATCGATTTCGGCGACGTGTCGATGGCGATGCGCGACCTGCTGCGCCGCATCGGCCGCAGGCACTTCGCGCCGGGAACCGCGGCCGCGATGCTGCTGCTCAACGCCACGAGCCCGGAACGGATCAAGCTGGTGCGCAAGGTGGTGGTCGACTGGGGCTACCGGCTGCAGCGCATTGCGCACCGCCTGCTCGCATTGCCGGCCGCGGCACAGCGCCGCCGCCCCCCGGCCAGCACCGGCCAGCCACCGGTGCGACAGCAGATCGTGCATTTCGTGAACCGCAAGCTTCCCGGGGGCCTTCCCAAGCGCACCGCGCGCGCACTGCTGGACATCGAGGACGCACGCTTCGTGCCCATCATCCGCGACCCCTTCAGGAGCGCGGCCGACGGCGAGGCCGTGTTCTATTTCCCCGGGTGCGGATCGGAACGGCTGTTCTCCCAGGTCGGCCTCGCCACGCAGGCGATGCTGTGGCACGTGGGCGTGCAAACCGTGCTTCCGCCCGGTTACCTGTGCTGCGGCTACCCGCAGCGCGGGGCAGGGCAGGCGGCACGCGCCGAGAAGATCATCACCGACAACCGCGTGCTGTTCCACCGGGTCGCCAACACGCTGAATTACCTGGACATCCGCACCGTGATCGTCAGCTGCGGAACCTGCTACGACCAGTTGCTGGGCTACCAGTTCGAGGAGATCTTTCCGCAGTGCCGCATCCTGGACATTCACGAGTACCTGCTCGAAAAAGGGGTGCGGGTGCAAGGCGTGCAAGGGGCGCGTTACGTGTATCACGACCCCTGCCACAGTCCGATGAAACTGCAGGACCCGTTGAAGACGGTCAACAGCCTGCTCGCAACGCTGGACGGCGCCCCCGTCGGGCGAAGCGATCGATGCTGCGGAGAGGCCGGCACGCTGGCGGTCACGCGGCCCGACATCTCGACCCAGGTGCGCATGCGCAAGGAAGCCGAGTTGAAGGCCGACACCGGCCGTTTGCGCGCGGACGGGTTCGAAGGCGAGGTGCGTGTGCTGACCTCCTGTCCGTCATGCCTTCAGGGTCTGAGCCGGTTCGACGACAGCGTCGGGACGCAGGCCGAGTACCTGGTGGTCGAACTGGCGCAGCACCTGCTCGGCGCCAGCTGGATGGCCGATTTCGTGGCCCGTGCCAACCAGGGCGGCATCGAGCGAGTGCTGGTCTGAGCGTGGAACCGGGCGACTGCGCGACCGACTGCGCTTTTTGCCGCAGCGAAGGCGGCCTGCTGGTGGCTCGCACGCCGCGCGTGAGAGTGGTGCGCGTCGACGATCCGGACTACCCGGGGTACCTGCGCGTGATCTGGAATGCGCATGTGACCGAAATGAGCGACCTGGCCGAGCCCGACCGGATACGCCTGCTGGCGGCGGTCAACGCGGTCGAAACGTCGCTGCGCGAGGTGCTCGCGCCGGACAAGATCAACCTGGCGAGCCTGGGCAACCAGGTCCCTCACCTGCACTGGCACGTGATCGCGCGCTTCGTTGACGACGCGCATTTTCCACAGCCGATCTGGGCCGCACGCCTGCGCGAGCCGGATGCCGCCCGCGTGTCGCTTGCGCGGGCGAAACTGGCGACGGTCGCGGACCTGATCCGCCGCCTCATCCCGCCCGACTGACCCGCGCCCGGGTCAGGACGTCGCGTCGGGCCCGCACGGTTGCACTTTCTGCTGCGGGAAGTCCTTCTGCAGTTCCTCCAGCTGCTTCGCCGCAGCCGCATCGGCGTCGCGAATCCGCACGCGGGTGGACCGCACCACGGTCGGGTTGTCGGCCACGCGCGCGCCCTTGATGCCACGCCGTTCAAGCAGGGCCAGCTGCTTGCGCGCCAGATCGCGGTCCCGGAACGAGCCGAGCGAGATGGCGTAGCGCAAAGTCCCCTCGTCTTTCACGATCAACAAATCGCGCACACCCTGCTCGCGCAGCTGCGCGGCCTGGCCCTCGGCCTCGGCGAGCGACCTGGCCGGCGGCAGGTAAACCCGGTACCAGCCCGGATTGTCCTGGGTCAGCTCGCTCGCGCGGTCGGCAAGCTTCAGCGCGGCCAGCTTTGCGCGCAGCCGTTCCAACTGGCCGTCGCCGGCGAAGTCGCCGATCTCCAGGCAGGCCAGCGTTTCCGCCGCGGGTGCCTGGGCGGCGCGGTGCTGAAGCTGCTGCACGTCGCGATCGGTCAGTATGCGGACCCGATCGGGCGCGACCTGGCGTTCCAGGCGCCCCGGCTCGCGTCCGCTGACCGAATACGCGCCGAACATGCCTTTTATCCAGCCGAACAGCGCCAGGTTCAGCAAGAGCAGCAGCAGGAGCAGTGTTCTCATTGCGCATGCCGCCCGCCGGACTGCACGGGGCGAGGGCGGGACTCGACCGCTGCCTGCTCGGCCGACGCACGAATCCAGAGTCCCCGCAGCACCAGGTGCTCCTCGATCGTGATGCCGGCCACCTCCCGATCGACCGAGAGGCGCGCGGCCAGCTCGCGCACGCGACCGCCCGCCATCACCAGCTGGGGCGGCGCGCCCGCTCGAGCCATGGCCCGAACGCGGCGCTCGACCAGGCCAGCCAGCGCATCGGCCACTCCCGTGGCGATCGCATCGTCCGTGTTGTCGGGCATCTGCACCGGCCGCCCGACGCTGCGAGGCAGCCTGGCCGTGCCCCGCGCCAGGCCCTCGGCCATGATCGACGTGCCCGGCGCTATCGCGCCGCCCAGGAAGCGCCCGGCCGGGTCGACCGAGTCGACCGTGGTCGCCGTGCCGGCGCATACCACCACCAGCGGGTGTTCCGGAAAGCTGTGGCGGGCCGCAATCATCGCGTGCCAGCGATCGGCACCGAGCTGGGCCGGATCTCGGTACCCATTCGTCAGCAGGACGTCCTGATAGTCGAACTGCGCCTGCGAGGCCAGCCACTGCACTCCCGCCGGCACCAACCGGCGCAGCGCCGCGACGATCTGCCCGGCGGTCGCATCCGAGGCCACACTGCAACCGATGGCTCGCAGATCGAACGGCGGCACCGCCGGGCGGGCCGTCATGGGCTCCCTGAGCGCTTCAACCAGCAGGTCGCCAAAACCCGCGTCCAGCCCGAGGATGCCCTGGGCCGCTGTCCGGAACTCACCCGCCTCGGCCAGCGCCCATTTCAGTGCCGTATTGCCGGCGTCGAGCAGCAGCCACGTCATGCGTCGGACGGCCGTAGCGAGAGCTCTCCGCTGGAGACCGCATGTACCCCGGTTTCGGTGGACAGCAGCAGGCGCCCCTCGCCATCGACTCCGATCGGCACGCCCTCGAGCGTCGGCAGACCCGCCTGCATCAACACCACCGGCCGCCCGGCGTAGGCAAACAAGTGCTCGAATCGGGCACGAAACGGCGCGAAGCCCTCGCGTTCGAATCGCCCGATCGCATCGAGCATCGCGTGCGCCAGCCGGGCAATCCAGGTTTCCCGTTCCGCAGTCAGGCGCGATTCCACGATCCGCTCGTCCAGCGCCGCCGCCGGCTGATCGATCGCCACCCGCGTTTCCGGATCCAGGCACAGATTCAATCCCAGGCCCACGACCAGGCTCGCGCGCCCGTGCGGATCGAGCGCCAGTTCGGTCAGGATGCCGCCGAGCTTGCGCCCCGACATGAACACATCGTTAGGCCATTTCAGCCGGGCTTCGATTCCGTGCTGCCGCAGGGCTTCGGCCACCGAGACGCCGCAGGCCAGGGTCACGGCCGAAGCGGCCGCCGGATCCCGCAGCCAGGGTGACATCACCGAAAACAGCAGCGCGCGCCCGCGCGCGTCGTGCCAGCGCCGACCGTGCCGGCCGCGCCCCGCCAACTGGTGCAGGGCCGCACGCACGGTCGGCTTGTGCGCCGCCGCCAGACGGGCCCGTTCGAGCAGATCGTCGTTCGTCGATCGGGTCTGTGCGACCACCTCGACCGCCACCGAGACGCCCAGGCCAAGGGCCTGCTCGATCGCCTCGCGCGACAGCGGCGCGTCGAACCCCGACGAGGCCTCCGGTTCGCCCCGGGAGGGCTGGTTCGCTGTGCGGCCTGTGGTTTTTGAGGCGGACATCGGGTCGAATGCTTAAGTGCCCGGTTGACTCGATCGCGCGGCGACTGTACCACCGATGGCAGGGCCGGACCGGTTTCCAGCCCCGTTCGCGCGCGAGTATCCTGAACCCGAACGGGTCGGGCCATGCTGCGCCGGCGCGACCGTGACGGATGCCGGATCGATGAGTTACTACAAGCGACACGTCTTTTTCTGCACCAACCAGCGCGAACCGGGCGACGTCTGTTGCGCCAATCGAGGCGCCGTGCAGATGCAGGCCTACGCGAAGGACCGGATCAAGGCCCTGCGCCGCGCAGGCCCGGGCGGGGTAAGGATCAACCGGGCCGGCTGCCTGGATCGGTGCGACCTTGGACCTTGCATGGTCGTGTATCCCGAAGCGGTCTGGTACACCTACATCGACGAGAAGGATGTCGACGAGATCATCGACTCTCACCTCGTGAACGGCCGCATCGTCGAGCGTCTTCGGCTGCCGTGACCGTTCGTTCCGAGCGGCGCATCGTCGCGGGGCCGGCCGGGCGGATCGAAGTAGTGCTCGACTGGCCGGAAATCGCCGTCCCGGTCGGCGTCGCTCACATCTGCCACCCGCACCCGCTGTACGGAGGAAGCCTCGACAACAAGGTCGTTTCGACCCTGGCGCGCGTGTTTTCGGCGATGGGGTGGCTGACCGTGCGTTCCAATTTCCGCGGCGTCGGCGCCACCGAGGGCCAGCACGACGAGGGCCGGGGCGAACTCGACGACGTGATGCACCTGATCGATCATGTGCCCGTGCTCGAGGATGTGGCGCGGCGGCTGCCGCCGACGGCGCCCGTCGCGCTGGCCGGGTTCTCGTTTGGAAGCTTCGTGGCGGCCTGGGCAGCGCAACGGCTTCGGCAGCGCGGCACGGACGCCCGGTACCTGGTCCTGATTGGCGCCGCCGCCGGCAAGTGGCAGATGCCGCCGGTTGTTGCGCAGACGCTCGTGATTCACGGCGAGCGCGACGAAACGATCCTGCTGGCGGACGTCTTCGACTGGGCCTTACGGTCCGAGGTGCCGGTGGTCGTGATTCCTGGCGCCGATCACTTCTTCCATCGGCGCCTGCCGACGCTCAAGCAGCTGGTGACTCGCCACCTGCTCGGCGCCGAGGCACAATCCCAGCGCGACGGACCGATCTGAGACGGTCGCCGCGCGCCCTTTCGCCCCCGACCTCGATGAACGCGACGCTGCCCGACGACCCCCTGTGTTACCTGAACGGCGAATATCTGCCGCTTTCGAGCGCGCGCATCCCGGTACTGGATCGCGGCTTCATTTTCGGCGATGGCATCTACGAGGTGGTCCCGGTCTATCGCAAGCGGCCGTTTCGGCTGGAGCACCACCTGAACCGCCTGGAACGCAGCCTGGCAGAGGTGCGTATCGACAACCCGCGATCGCGCGACGAATGGCGCGCGATCATCGAACGCCTGATCCGCTCCTCGGCGGCCGCGGAACTGGTCGTCTACATCCAGGTCACGCGCGGGGTGGCGCGGCGCGACTTCGCGTTTCCCGCCGGCGTGGCGCCGACCGTGTTTGCGATGGCGTCTGCCCTGAACCGGCCCGGTCCGGCCCAGCGCGATCAGGGATTGCGCGCCGTATCGGTGCCTGATCTGCGCTGGCATCGCTGCGACATCAAGGCGACCTCGCTGCTGGGCGCGGTGCTGGCCCGCCAGCAGGCGGCCGACCGCGGACTCGACGAGGTCGTACAACACCGCGACGGGCGGCTGACCGAGGGCTCGGCGAGCAACGTCTGGGTCGTGAAGGGCGGGCGCGTGCTCGCGCCCCCACGCGATCACATGATCCTGGAAGGAATCCGTTACGGGTTCATCGAGCAGCTGTGCGCGCAGGCCTCGATTCCGTTCGAGGTCCGGGTGATCTCGATGGACGAAGTGCGCGCCGCCGACGAGCTGATGCTCACCGCGGCGACCCGCGAAGTGCTGCCGATTGTCGAGCTTGATGGCCGGCCGATCGGCGACGGCCGGCCCGGCCCCGTTTACAGGCAGCTGCGCCGCGGTTACGACGCGGCCATCGATGCGCTGTAGCATCGGTTTGCGCAACATCGGGTGGAGCCATGGCCGAGCAGGACAGCCTGATCCAGTATCCGACCGATTTTCCGATCAAGATCGTCGGCATCAACCAGGCCGGGTTCGAGGCGGCCATCGCCGAGGTGCTGCGGACTCACGCGCCCGACTTCGACGTGACCTCGATCCAGGTGCGCGAATCGCGCGCGGGCAAATACCTGTCGATCACCGCGACCATCAACGCCCAGTCGCGCAGCCAGCTCGACGCGCTGTACATGGAACTGACGCATCATCCGATGGTGCGCGTGGTGCTCTGACGCACGGTCGTCCGCCACATGCCCCGCGACGCGGGCTCAGCTGCGCTCTTCGGCAGCCGCGAGGTCCGTCACGCGCGATTCCAGGTCGACCGGGTCTTCGGAGGCCGCGCGCGCGACGTCGTGATCCACCAGGCCGCTGCTCACCAGGCGCGCCAGCGAGTGGTTCAGAAGGTGCGACAGCGGGGCGCGGCGGTCGATCTCGCCCCGTATCTGCAGCCACTTGCCGTCACGGATCATCGCGCGCAGCTTCGGGCTGACCGTCATGATTTCGTGCGCCAGGTGCCGCCGCTTGCCATCCCGGCTCGGCAACAGGGTCTGGCTGATCACGGCGGCCAGAAAGGCCGCCGTGTCGCTCAGCGCCTGGTGACGGAATTCGATCGGGTACAGGTCCTGGATCCGCTGCAGCGTCTTGGCCGCCGAGCTGGTGTGCAGCGTCGCGAACACCAGGTGGCCGGAGCTGGCGGCGCGAAACGCGGCCTGCAGCGTGGCCAGGTTGCGGATCTCGCCGATCACGATCACATCCGGGTCCTGCTGCAGCGTGTGCTCGACCGCCTGCTCGAAGGTCGGAACATCGAAGCCGACCTCCCGCTGCTGGATCAGGCAACGACGCGACTCGAACCGATATTCGACCGGTTCCTCGATCGTGACGATTCTCAGGTTGGACTGGCCGTTCAGGTACTCGATCAGCGCCGCCAGCGAGGTCGATTTCCCGGCTCCCGTTTCTCCGGTGATCAGAATCAGTCCGCGCTTCAACGTGGCCAGTTGATGCACCTCCTCGGGCAGACCAAGCTCCGCGAAGCCGGGTGCAGCCGGCCGCAGGCGGCGCAGAGCCAGGCTGAACAGGCCTCCGCGACCGCTGGCGGTCAGCCCGCCGAAGCGCGTGATGGCAAGCCGGAACGCAACGCCCTGGATCGACGTCACCGACAGCCGTGTCTGGCCGCCACCCGCCGCCACGCGCGCCAGGATGTCCTGGGCATCCAGGCCCAGGTCCCTGAGAAGATCCTCGATGTCGGATGCCTTCACGCCCGTCTCGTAGCCCCGCACGCTGCGCAGACCATCCGGCAGGCGCAGCGCGGGCGGAACCCCGCAATCGATGTGAATGTCGCTGACCGCGAAGTCCCGCTCTTCGGCCACGTGGATCAGCAGATCGAACAAACGCATCCAGCCCCTCTTGTCGGATCGAGCACCGGGCTCCGGAAAAACATCAGCTTGCAACGACACGAACGCGTACCACCTCATTGAAGAGGCCGGGAAAGGCGGACATCGGGCAGCCTGCCTCATCGTAAGCCGGATGGGGCATGGCCGGCCACCCCCGGAGCGCATTACCGAGTTCCGGTCAGCCGGGGGGGGGGACAGACTCGTTCTTAAGACCGTGCCTGAGCTAACGGGGCTGCCGGATTGCGGCGTGCAACGCATTTAGCGAGGTCGTTCCATCGGCCAGATGCCTCAGCCCACGGTCCCAGAGGGTGCATCCCTCGGCCAGAAGTGCAGACTCCAGCTGGACCGGGTCGGTGCCCGAGGCGATCAGGCCACGCGCCCGCGCGTCGATTTCGATCAGCTCGTAAACCAGCAGCGTGCCGCCATAGCCGGTTTGCGCACAGTGCGCGCAACCGGACGGCGCCGCCCTGCGGGCTGAAACCGGGTGGTCGATCAACCACGTGTTCAGCGCCGCCGCCAGCGCATGGCGCACCGGCTCTCGTTCGTCCGGCATCGCGCAATGCGGACACAAGCGCGCGATCCGGCGCTGGCCGATCACGAGCGAGAGGACATCGAGCAGCTGGGCGGGCTGAACCTGCCAACGCAGGAGCTCCGTGATGACGCCGCGGGCCCGCCCTGGCTCCATGGTCGAAAGCACCAGCCGTTCCGCCTGCACGGCCTGCATCGCGACGCGGGCCACCGCAGGTCCGGCGATTGTCTCGAGCAGGATCGCATCGGCGCCGTTGCGCACGACCCAGCGCAGTGCACGTTCCCAGGGTCCGCCGGATGGTCGCTCAAGCCGTCCGCAACGACGAACTGGAGCCATCCGGGCACCGACCGCCGGATCCGGGCCTCGACCGTTTGAACGCTGCGCCGCTGCGGGTCGAGCGACCCGAGCATCGAGTACAGCGCCGTGGCGCGTGCCGAACCGGCGGGCCCGCTGACGATCACCAGACCGGACGGCGCCTGAATCGCGTAGCGGATCGTCTCCAGCGCCGCAGCGTCGTAGCCGATCCGATCGAGTCCGATCGGCGGACCGACGCGCTCCAGGATGCGGATGAACGCGGTCGGGCCGCAGTGGCCACGCCCGAGCGTGAGCTCGAAGCGGTACCGGCTGCACAGCGCGGGCCATCGGGGATCGGACGCCCACGAGGCTTCGGGGCACATCGGGCGCTGCGCAGGACCCATCGATCGGGCGGAGCAGGTCAGGTTCGCGCAGCGAGCGGCAAGCGCGCACAGCGCATCGAGCATTGCCGCCGAAAATTCGGCCAGCTTTCCTCCCGAGCGGTCAAAGCGCGCGCAGGCGAATGCGCCGGCGGCGCTGGCGCCAAGCCGCAGGTCGCGGGCGCCGAGCGAGGCCGCCCGGGTCAGCAACGCGGCCAGCAGCGGCCCCGCTTCAGGATTCGGCGGCGGCGATGAAGACCCGCTCGGCGATGCGCAGGCAGGCGTGGTGGGCGTTGTCATGCCACGGTTGCCGCGTCGGACCGATCCGTCCAGCGCCGTCCATCGACGAGGAGATTTCGGCCGCGACGTCGGTCAGGAAGAGCACGGGCCTGCAAACGACCGCGGCCCGCTCCGAGGGCGCGCTGGGAAACGCTTGCAGCGCACTGGCGACCGTCACGATCAGGATCGTGAAGAACGTAAGGCGGGTCAGCCTCATGCAATCGACCCTTCGCTTACCCTGTGCCGGCGCGAGCCTGGCCGGGACGACCGTACTCGACCCAGAAACGCCAGGGGCCGAGGTCCTTGTGCAGCGAGCCGCGATCCGGGTAGACGCCGAGGCCCCCGACGTGGAACAGGCGGGCCAGCCGCAGGTTGTCCTGGAACGAGAGGCCGGGGTGGATGTAATCGTCCGCTTCGCCGGCGAAGTGCGTGCTGGGCTCCACGCCCCCGACCCGTCGATTGGTCTCGCGCGTGCGGAAGCCCGAAAGCAGCACCATCGGGTGCGCCGGCCCGTTCTGCGCGATCGCGCGCTGCATCGCGCAGTTCAGATTCAGCAAGCCCAGCGCGATCGGGCGCTCGACTCCCGCATACAGGTCGCGATAGATGCGGTTGATCGCACGGTACCCCTCGATCTGCAGCTGTCCTGCGTCCCAGTAGACGGCGCGCGCCGATTCCTGCGCCTCGGGCCGGGTGATCCAAAGCTCGCGAGGCCGTCGCAACGCGTCGCCGGGCCCGGGCGCAGCGCGCAGCGCGGCGCCCGGCCCGCCCTCCGAAGCGAGCAGCGCGAAGCAGGGCCATTCGCGAAGCGGCACTGCGCAGACCGCCCCCAGGCCAGTCACTGCTGAGGCAAGCAGTGGTCGACGGTCACGGTCGGGAATCATTCTTGGCGGCAGGCAGTGAGCGCGACGCGATCCAGTGGTCCAGCGCGACGGTACTGCGCCGGATCCGGACCCGCGCTACCGCGAGCGGCAGTCGAATAAGATTCAAGCTTGCCGGTGGCCCGTTGCGCCGTGCGTTGCCGATGCTCAAGACCGAACCGATCCGCCGTCTTCTGGGGCGCGCGCCCTACGTTCAGACGTGGCACGCGATGCGCGATTTCACGTTGCAACGTGCTGCCGATACGGACGATGAACTGTGGCTGGTCGAACACGACCCCGTGTACACGCTGGGCCAGGCCGGCCGGCGTGAGCACGTGCTGGCGCCCGGCGCCACGCCGGTGGTGGCGACGGACCGTGGCGGCCAGGTCACGTACCACGGCCCCGGCCAGGCGATCATCTACACGTTGATCGACCTGCGCCGGCTCAGCATCACGGTGCGGGAACTCGTGTTCCGGATCGAGCAGTCGGTGATCCAGACCCTGGAGCCGTTCGGCGTGATCGGGCGGCGCGTGCGTGGAGCGCCCGGCATCTACGCGCCGCACCCGGCGGCCGCCCCGGGCGGGCCGTTCGAAGGCCTGGCCAAGATCGCGGCCCTTGGCGTGCGCATCCGCAACGGCTGCAGCTACCACGGCGTGGCACTGAACGTCGCGATGGATCTGAAGCCCTTTTCCTGCATCGACCCGTGCGGTTATCCGGGTCTGGCGGTGGTCGACCTGGCTACACTAGGGGTGAACCTTTCCTGGAGCGAAGCGGCAGGCCGGCTGTCCGACCGGCTGGCCGCTCACCTCACACCGTGAGCGAGAACCAAGCATCGATCAAGCCGACCGGAAAGACCCGGGGTGCGGGCAAGACCCGGTTGATTCCGATCCGGGCGGAAGCGGCCGCGCCGCTGCGCAAACCCGACTGGATCCGGGTGCGGGCCGCGCCGGCCGGCAGCCGCTTCCACGAAGTCAAGGCGCTGCTGCGCGAGCAGCACCTGAACACCGTGTGCGAGGAGGCGAGCTGCCCGAACATCGGCGAGTGCTTCGGCCACGGAACGGCGACCTTCATGATCATGGGCGACAAGTGCACCCGGCGCTGCCCGTTCTGTGATGTCGGTCACGGCCGCCCCGATCCGCTCGACCCGAACGAGCCGGAGCACCTGGCTCAGTCGGTGGCGCGGCTCGCGCTGAAGTACGTGGTGATCACCTCGGTCGACCGCGATGACCTGCGCGACGGCGGAGCCGGCCATTTCGCCGATTGCATCCACGCGGTGCGCCGCGCCTCGCCCGGCACCCGCATCGAGGTGCTGGTGCCCGATTTCCGGGGCCGCCTCGAGCGCGCGCTGCCGGTCCTGCTGGCCACGCCGGCGGACGTGATGAACCACAACCTGGAGACCGTGCCGCGCCTGTATCGCAGCGCGCGCCCCGGAGCGGACTATGCGCACTCGCTCAGGCTGCTGCGCGAATTCGGCCGGGCCGCGCCCGACGTGCCGACCAAGAGCGGCCTGATGGTGGGGCTGGGCGAAACCGACGACGAGATCCTCCAGGTGCTGCGTGACCTGCGCGAGGCGGGCGTCCAGATGCTGACCGTCGGCCAGTACCTCGCGCCCAGCGCGCACCACCTGCCCGTGCTGCGCTACGTGCCGCCGGAAACCTTCCGGATGTTCGAGCGCGAAGCGCGCGCCCTGGGGTTCGCCCATGCGGCGTGCGGACCGATGGTGCGCAGCTCCTACCACGCGGATCTGCAGGCGCAGGCCGCCGGCCACAGTGACAACAACATCGATCGACCGGAACACACACCAATCAATCCGAACTGAGGGGTCTCGCGAACGGCGCGCTGCGCCAACTCCTTGTTCCCTGCCAGCAGATCGCGCGGCTGCACAAAGGCGCGCACCACATACACGGACACGTCGATCGTACGCGAGCTGTTCAGGATCGAGGCAGCCATCAGCGCCGCGTGCTCGGTGAAGACGTGAGGGAAAGAATTGTTTGATGATCGCAACCATCTGGCTGATCGTGGATCTCACGCTACAAGCGTACCTTCCGAGTCATTTTTCAGCATGCCTCGACAGGGTAACGGTGTCAGCGCTGGGGCGTACTCGTGCGGTGACTTGGACGTTCGCTGTTCTCCCGCGGTGAAGTCCTATCATTCGCAACAGAGTTTGTCCGCTTAGAGGGTTGGTCTCTTCCGCGGAGTTCGGATCGGTGAGACGGTCGACCCATAAAATGCGCCATATATAAATATGGCGCAATGGAGTAAACTGGTGGCATGCCAGGCCCAAGCGTCGAATGGGATGCGCACAAAGATGCGGAAAATCGGGGCAAGCATGGTGTGCCGTTCGTGCTGGCCCAGCATGGGTTTGCCGATCCGCGCCGCGTTATTGCTGAGGACACGAGGCACAGCGGCGTCAAGGAACGGAGGTACTTTTGCTTCGGGCGTGTCGCGGCCGGAGTGCTGACCGTTCGATTCACGTACCGCTCCGGCGTTGTCCGAATAATCGGCGCCGGCTACTGGCGCAAGGGAAAGGTCATTTATGAGCGCGAAAATCAAATACACGAATGAACCGATGGGAGATCCCAAAGTTGTTCGCGACTTTCTACCTTCCCCTCAGGAATTGGCATTCCGGGATGAAGACGTCAAGATCACGATCACGCTCAGCAAGAAGAGCGTCGAGTTCTTCAAGTCTGCAGCGGCGAAAGCGGACACGCAGTATCAGCGAATGATCCGCCGCCTGCTCGACGCATATGTAGACGTACATGCCGGCGATCCTGCGCGTAGGTCGACCCGCGCGCGCGCAAAGTGACTGCAGGCTGATGTGGCGGGCGTTTGCCTGGTCGCCGAATAGCGGACGTGCCTGGACATCCGCAATGGGTCGATGGATAGGGGTAGGGAACGGCTACCGCCGTCCCCTCCCTCCGAACCCGCTGTGCAGTTCTCCCGCGACGGGCTCTCCAGTCAGTTGTTTCCACATCGGGATTGGCGCGCCAGGCGATGGGCATCGGACATCGTGAACAGCCCAAGGTCGGCGAAGAAGGAATTCGGCCATCGGACGTGATCGTGGAGGCATCGTCCCTGGCCCGGTCGGTGCTTCTGCTTGCGCAGCATGGCCCGCAATCGGCGACGAACGAAGCCGTCGACTGAGGAGAACGTGTACCGATGGGCGTGTTGGAAGTAGCCATACCAGCCTTGCAAGACGGGATTGAGCGTCGCAACCACGCACGCGATGGATTGGCCGCGATTGCGAGGCGTGTGGGCCCGGACCTTATCCCGTAACGCCATCAGACTCTTCTTGCGTACCCGGCGCTGGCCCGCTGCAAATCGATACCCCAGAAACTCGAATCCCTGGCCCATGACCCGGCAGTCCCCAACGTGGGTCTTGCTGGGATTGAGCGCCAGACCGTTCGCGCTCACCCAAGCACTCATTCGGGCGAGCGCGGATTCGGCCTCCTCCTGACTGCGACACAGCACCACGGCATCATCGGCGTAGCGCACCATCGCCAACCCGGCTTGGCGCATTTCGACGTCAAGCTCGTGCAGGTAGATGTTGGCAAGGATCGGGCTA
>CAVTZO010000017.1:0-59475 GCA_963739145.1 uncultured beta proteobacterium | reverse complement strand
GCCGAGAAACGATAGGATCATCACGCCGACCAAGGCTGCCGCCAGCGCGGCCTCGATGACCCCGAATACTGCCGCCTTCGCCGAAGATTGATTGATCCCCGACAGCGCGCAGATTGAGGCTCGCCGGCAGGCTTTCCTCGACCCGCGGCAGCAGAGGTTTGATTCCCTCGATGACGCTGAGCGTCGAGGCCGAGCATTTTGAGGATGGTCATCAGCACCGCGCGCGCGATCCGTTCACGCGGACGAGGTTGGTCTGCGGTGGCGAGCCTTGATGCACGTAGGCGACGTCGCGCATGTAGATGATTGTGCCGTTGACCTCTTTGACCGGCGAATCGTTGATCCCGCTGAGAGCAGAACCGGACTGGCGTTAGCGAGACGTTCCAGTCGTATTTGCCGCTTCTGGTCGCCAGCCGGCAGAATCAGATTTTGTACCGAGATGATATTGACCACGTCATCAGCCGAAACGCTATGCGCTTGCATAGCCTGCTGGTCGAGATCGACCTGCACCTGCAATACCTTTCCGCCATAGGGGGACAGCACAGCGGCACCGGCGACAGTCGCGGCTCCAGCCGGATGAAGTTCTGTCCAAGGTCGAATAATTGCATCTGCGGCAGCTTTTTGCTCGACAACGCAAGCTGCAGGATCGGAACGCTGGAGGCGTTGTAGCTGAGGACATTGAGGAGCATGATGCAGGACGACGAAGAGCTTGAGCACCGTCTGCGAGGCTGCCATAACTTCGGCTAAAGCCGCGGCAATGTCGACATTCTTCTGAAAGAAGATTTTGACGACGCCGTAACCATTGAGCGATTGAAATCCAAATGCTCGATATCGCCGACCTGGGCGGTAAGATTGCGCTCGTAGTAGTAGATGACGCAGCCAGACATATCATTCAGCAGCAGGCCGTTATAGGTCCAAACGACGCTAACCACCGGGATGTTGATGTTCGGAAATATATCGGTCGGCGTCTGCACGGCGGCGCGGACGCCGAACAGTGCGATGACGACCGCGAGCACAACGAAGGTGTAGGGGCGCCTCGTGCAGTCAGAACGATCCACAATGGCCTGATTGGGATGCTTGGCCAGCAGCTTTCCACGCAAGTGGGCAATCATGCAGAGCCATTGTAGCGCCCGCGTGGACTTCCTCTTGACGTGCTTTCTTGAACAAGCTTTCTTGAACAATCTTTCTTGATTAAAGTGGAAGCGTGAAATACCCGCTGACCCTGTGGCAGATCGCAATGATTCCCTGGTATTTCTTCGCCGCCTACTGGGCGATCACCTGGCTGCGGGTGAAGCGCACCAAATCGGCTGAACCGTTGACCAGTCGGCTGGCTACGATAGTTCCCTTAGTGCTGGCGTTTGAACTTCTTTTTCGCGTTCGCTGCGAATCGGGCCGCTGCGGTTGCGCTTTCTTCCCGCTGAAGATTGGATTGCCTGGAGCGGCGTTGCTTTGACGAGCCTGGGCGTTGCCGTTGCGATCTGGGCGCGGTATTGCATCGGCCAGTACTGGAGCGCCCGAGTGACTCTCAAAGAAGGGCATCGTCTCATCCGTTCCGGTCCGTATGCGTTGGTGCGGCATCCGATTTACACGGGAATGCTGCTGGCGGCTATGGGGACGGCACTGGTGATTGGCGAGTGGCGTGGGGTTCTCGCGGTGGTCGTGATCTGGGCGGTACACTCGCGAAAGGCCCTGCGGGAGGAAAAGCTGCTGACGACGGAACTCGGGGAAGAATATGTGTCCTACCGACGAAGCACGGGATTCCTGTTTCCGCGCTTACGGCGCGGCTGAAACCGCGACCTTTCAAAGCTTGGGCGAAAATCTCCCTTTCAAAGCGCGGCGGCCTGGTCGCGGCGGCGTGCCTGAATCTCGATGTAGACGTTGACCAGCGAGACGGCCGCGGGCGTGACGCCGGGAATGCGCGAGGCCTGACCGATAGTGCGCGGGCGGACGTGAGTGAGTTTTTCCTGCATCTCGCGCGAGAGCCCGCTGACGGATTGGTAGTCGAACCAGTCGGGAATCGAGTGCTGCTCGGCTTTCTTCAGACGCTCCATGGCGCGCTGTTGCTGCAGCAGGTAGCCTTCGTACTTGATCTCGGTCTCGACGGACTTGAGTTCGTTGCGGACTTCGGAAGAAATCACCACAGGGGACACAGAGGACACGGAGGAATTTCTTGCGAAAAATTCTGGGGCGAGTTCGCTCAGGATCGGCACTAGTTGCTCCACCGTGACTTCGGGACGCTTGATTAGTTGCGCAAGCGTCTGGCCGGTGGCCGATCGCCAGTCGACGGCTGTCGGTGTGCTGTCGGCGACAGCAGGTGCCTCGTCGCTTCGCTTCTCGGAATGACAACTTCTCAATTCTTCATTGGACCGACGACCCTCCAATGAATTGGCTAAGTCTGTGGTCATCCGCGTGTTTTCCAGAAGCTTCTTCATCTTCTCCAGGCGCTGCTGCTTCGCTTGAAAATCGGCCCAGGCTGCGTCTGAGATCAGGCCTACGCGGCGGCCGTGGGGGGTGAGGCGGCGGTCGGCGTTGTCGATGCGCAGGTGCAGGCGGAACTCAGCGCGCGACGTGAACATGCGGTAGGGCTCATTCGTGCCCTTGGAGATGAGATCGTCGATCAGGATCGCGGTGTAGGCCTCGGTGCGGTCGAGAATCAGCGGCGGTTGCTGCTTCACCTGCAACGCGGCGTTGATGCCTGCCATCAGTCCCTGGCACGCCGCTTCCTCGTAGCCTGAGGTGCCGTTGATCTGGCCGCCCAGGAACAGGCCGGCAATCTTGCGGGTTTCGAGCGTGCGCTCCAGTTCGGTGGGGTCGATGGAGTCGTATTCGATGGCGTAGCCGGGGCGCATCATCTCCGCGTTTTCGAGACCCGGGATCGACTTTAAAATCTCCAGCTGGACTTCGACCGGCAAGGAGGTACTCATGCCGTTGACGTAGATTTCGTGCGTGTTCAGTCCCTCCGGTTCGAGAAAGAGCTGGTGCATCTCCTTGTCGGGGAACTTCACGATCTTGTCCTCGATCGACGGGCAGTAGCGCGGGCCGATGGACTGGATCTGGCCGCTGTACATGGGAGAGCGGTGAACGTTTTCGCGGATGATGCGGTGGGTTTCGGCCGTGGTCCACGCAATGTAGCAGGGGACTTGCGAGTCGTGATGCGCGACGCGCTTGGTGCGGAAGCTGAAAGGCGTAGGATCGGCGTCACCGGGTTGCGTCGGGAAGCGCGACCAGTCGATGGTGCGTCCGTCGAGGCGCGGCGGAGTGCCGGTCTTGAGGCGGCAGCCGCGCAGGCCCAGCTTCTTCAGGGCCTCGCCCAGCAGGACCGCGTTGGGTTCGCCGGAACGTCCGGCAGGATATTGCTGTTCGCCGCAGTGAATCAGGCCGTTGAGGAAGGTGCCGGTGGTGATGATGACGGCGGGCGCGCCGACGGTGCGGCCGTCGCGGAGGCGAATGCCGAGAACCCGGCGGCGGCCGTCGGTCGTTGGTCGTTGGTCGTTTGCACCCTCGCGAGTCTCCTGAGGATGGGCCAACGACGAGCGCTGCCATCGACCAGCGAGAGCTTTCCACAATCAGATCCGCAACTTCCGCTTGCTTGATTTTCAGATTCGGCTGCGACTCCAGCACCTCGCGCATCTTCAGGCGATAGGCCTGCTTGTCGCATTGGGCGCGCGGCGACCATACGGCGGGGCCGCGCGAGGTGTTCAGCAGGCGGAACTGGATGCCGACCGCGTCGGTGATTTCGCCCATGATGCCGCCAAGCGCGTCGACTTCGCGCACCAGGTGTCCCTTGGCGATTCCGCCCACAGCGGGGTTGCACGACATCTGCGCGATCAGGTCGACGTTGAGCGTGTACAGGGCGGTCTTCAGGCCCATGCGCGCCGCAGCCATCGCGGCTTCGCATCCGGCATGGCCGGCGCCGACGACAACGACGTCGAAATGTTCGGTGAACTGCATGCAAAATCGAGTGGGAGCGAACCCCAGAAAATCCTTGCGTCCGGTTGTTCTTTTATTCTAGCAACTTGGCAGGCAGTGTGATTTCCATCACTTGCTGCCCTAGCCTTTTCGCCCGTATAGTGGGCTGTCCGAAACTCGCAGGGGGCGCCATGAATACTGCGGAATTCTTTGAGCAACTGGAGGCGCGCATCGGAAAGTATGACCTGCTGTGCCATCCGTTTTATAAGGCGTGGTCAGCGGGCCAGTTGACGCGCAACGATCTGCGCGAATATGCGCAGGACTACTTCCATCACGTGGAAGCGTTTCCGACGTATCTGGCGGCGCTGGGGATGCGCCTGGAGGAAGGCGAACTGCGGCGGGCGGTGCTGGCCAACATGTGCGACGAGAAGGGCGTGGACGGGCGGACGGGCCGGGACGCGGTCCCGCACTCGGAGCTTTGGCTGGACTTCGCCGAAGGCATGGGATCGAGCCGCAATCTGGAGTGGCATCGTCCAGTGCCGGAGATTCGGCAGCTTATCAAGCACTTCCACGAGGTAGCCAGCGAAGGCTCGCCGGAAGACGCGTTAGCCGCTTTCTATGTTTACGAGTCCCAGGTGCCGCGCATTGCGCAGGAAAAAGAGCTTGGCCTGCGCCAGATGTACGGCGCCGACGACAAGACCTGCGGTTACTTCTCGCTGCATGCCAAGGCCGATGTGTACCATTCGCGGGTGTGGCGCCAACAGCTGGAAAAGCGGATTGCCACTCATCCCGAGACCGCGGATGCCGCTCTGGACGCGGCCGAGAACGCGGCGCGCATGCTGTGGCAGGCGCTGGATGGGATCGAGGCGCACCGGACGGCGATGGCGATGGCATAAACCGGGCTTGCCGAACCCGGTTTGCTGAGCACAGGCTTGGGCCAATGATTCGGTAAAATCATTGGCTCATTTCTTTTTGGAGGAGCGGTTTTGGCCAAGAACATTCCCATCGGAACGCGCGGCGAGGCGGAGGAGACGGTCGCGTTCGAGCATACGCTCACGTCCCGTCATCCGGAGTTGCCACCGGTATATTCGACGCCGCACATGATCGGGTTGATGGAGACGGCTGCGTTTCGCGCGCTGCAGCCTTACTGTGAAGGCGACGAGATCACGGTGGGAACGTCGATCAACATTGAACATCGCGCCGCCAGCGGGATTGGCGCGCGCGTTAAGGCTGAGGCCGAGCTCGAATCGTTCGACGGGCGGTTCTATATCCTGCGTGTGACTGCCCGCGATGACGCGCAGGAGATCGGACGCGGAACGGTGGGCCGGGCGGTGGTTAGCGTCGGCAAGTTCGTGGAGAAAATGAAGGGAAAGTGAGTAGCAGCACCCAGTACTCAGTACTCAGTACCTAGTACCCAGAAGTGAGAACTCCCAGCCTGATCGGCGTTATTTCCGACACACACGGCTTGCTTCGGCCCGAAGCGCTTGAGGCGCTGCGCGGGTCGGAACACATCATTCACGCCGGCGACATCGGCGCGCCGGAGGTCCTTAAGAAACTCGCGAGCATTGCTCCCGTGACCGCCATTCGCGGCAATGTCGATAAGGGAGCTTGGGCTCAGAAGCTGCCGAAGACTGAGGTCGTCGAGATTGCGGGCATTTCAATTTATATTTTGCACGACTTGGCGCAACTCGATGTGAAGCCAGAGGCGGCGGGATTCCGCATTGTGATCTCGGGGCATAGCCACGTTCCGAAGCAGGAAACGAAGAATCGCGTTTTGTATCTCAATCCTGGCAGCGCCGGGCCGCGGCGGTTCAAGTTGCCGGTGAGTGTGGGGCGACTGGTGGTGGAAGGCGGAAATGCACGTGGGGAGATCATTCCGATCTTAGATCGAAGATTTTAGATTGCAGACTTTAGATTGCAGATTTCGGGCCTCGCCGGTTCCCGTACGCGCCGTTGCTACAATCCCAAAAGAATGTCCATCTCCTTCCGCATCGATTCCAGTAGTGCCCAAGCGCGTACTGGGCGGTTGAGTACGCCGCACGGCGAGATCGAAACACCGGTGTTTATGCCGGTAGGAACGGTCGCCTCGGTGAAGGGCATTTCTCAGGACATTCTTGAAGAATTGGGCGCGGACATCATTCTCGGCAATACCTACCACCTTTACCTGCGGCCCGGCGTCGACACCGTTCGAAAGCTGGGTGGGCTGCATGGGTTTATGGCCTGGAAACGGGCGATCCTCACCGATTCGGGCGGGTTTCAGGTGTTCAGCCTGAACGAACTGCGCAAGGTCACCGAGGAAGGCGTGACGTTTCGCTCGCACCTGGATGGCTCTTCTCATTTCTTCAGTCCAGAGAGCGCGATGGAGGCGCAGATCGGGCTGGGCGCCGACATCATCATGGCGTTTGATGAGTGCACCGAGTATCCGGCGGATCGCACTCGCGCCCTCGCCTCGATGGAATTGACGGCGCGCTGGGCCGCGCGCAGCAAGAAATATTTCGAGGAGCATAAGGATGAGGTGCCGTGGAACGCTGCATCGGAAATCCCCACTCTAGCCGCCAAAAGCGCGGCTAGAATGGGGCACCCGGTTCCTGGTGACTCCACACAGTCTTTGTTCGGCATTGTGCAGGGGGGGATGGATCGCACGCTGAGAAAGGAATCTGCGGAGCGAACGATCGAAATCGGGTTTCCCGGTTACGCCATTGGCGGGCTTAGCGTGGGGGAGCCGCGCGAGCTTACGCGTGAGATTGTGGAGTCCACGCTCGAGCATTTGCCGACCGACCAGCCGCGCTACCTGATGGGAGTGGGCACGCCCGAGGAAATTGTCGAGTACGCCAACCTGGGCGTGGACATGATGGATTGCGTGCTGCCGACGAGGGCAGCGCGGCATGGACTGCTGTTTACCTCCGAGGGCAAGGTCTCGATCAAGCAGGCGCGCTATGCCCAGGATGCGGGCCCGCTCGACCCAAACTGCTCCTGCCGTGTGTGTTTTCGTTACTCGCGGGCCTATTTACGTCACCTTTATGCATCCAACGAAGTGCTGGCGCAGGTCTTGAATACGATCCACAACCTGAGTTTCTACCTTGACACTATGCGGCGGGTGCGGCATTCTATTTCACTTGGGGAAGAGTGCCGTTTTCTTTCTGGTGTCAGGTCTCGACCGAAGCCATGACCTCCACGGATGCCCTCCCCGGATTCAAGCCTGAAACAGCAGGAACCCGGCCGAAGTCGATCCAAACCCCGTGGTGAAATAACAGCTCCCGCGAAGCGAACGGGCGCGGGGCGGTTTTTCGCGGAAGCATCCGCGCAGACATAAATAAAATGCAAGCTCTACTCATAATGCTGCAGGCACCGGGTGGTGGCGGTCTGTCGTTGCTGATCATGTTTGTGCCCATGATCGCCATTTTTTATTTTCTATTGATTTTGCCGCAGCAGCGCCGGCAGAAAAAATGGCAGGCCATGCTCGATCAGCTCAAGACCGGCGACAAGGTCACGACCAGCGGAGGCCTGCGCGGCACGGTGATTGCCTTGAAGGATGATGCGATCCACCTGCGCGTGCCGCCGGACAATCTGCGGGTGGAAGTGACCAAGGCCTCGGTGGCGATCGTGACGACGCCCGAGGAAGAACCGAAGGCAAAATAGTTTCGCGTTTCAAGTTTCCAGTTTCGGGCGGTAGCGAAGACTGGAACTCGAAACCTGAAACTCGAAACTAGTCTTTTATATGAACAAGAATTTTCTCTATAAGCTCGTATCCATCGTTGCCATCGTGCTGTTTTTCCTGTTCGGAATCTTTGGCGTTCCGAAGAGTTTCTCCCGCCAGGGGCTGATCGCGGCGGTGAGCGATCACATCCACCTCGGCCTCGATTTGAGTGGCGGAACGCACCTGATTCTGCAGGTTCAGGTCAACGATGCGGTCAACGTGGTGGCGCAGAACGCCATGGAAGTTCTGAAAGAGCAGCTGCGCAACCGCAAGGTTGACTATGGCGACATCTCGCAGCCGGACCAGCAGAACAATCCCGACCACCTGGTGGTCAAAGGCATGCAGCCCGCGGCGCGCTCGGACCTGCTCACCATCGTGCAGGAGCGGTTGCCCGAGTACGACGTGACCGGCGGCGCTGACAATACGTGGAATCTGGCGATGAAGCCGTCGGCGCTGGTCGACCTGAAGACCAAGGCCGTTACCAGGCCATCGACACCATCCGCAACCGGGTTGACGCTCTCGGCGTCAGCGAGCCCACGATTGAAGAACATGGGCTGCGGGCAATACCAGATTCTGGTGCAACTGCCGGGCGTGGACGATTTCGGGCGCGTGAAGGACCTCATACAGTCCACCGCCATGCTCGAGATCAAGCAGTCTCTTGGCGGACCGTATCCCAGCGAGCAGGCTGCCCTGCAGGCGCAAACACCGGTGGGCGTTCTTCCCGCAGATGCGATTCTGCTGCCGGGGCACAACATGCCCGGAGCCGAAACGCGAGGGACAGGCGTGGTATCTGGTCTCGCGCATTTCTGCGGTCAGCGGCAAGGATCTGCGGGACGCGCAGCCCAACCGCGACCAGAACGGCCAGCCCAGCGTGACCTTTTCGCTGACGACCGACGGTGGCCAGCGGTTTTACAGCTTCACTTCCGCCCACGTCGGCGACAGCCTGGCGGTGGTGCTCGACGACAAGGTGCAGGAAGTAGCCAACATCAAGGAGCCGATTCGCGACCAGGGCTCGATCAGCGGTGGCCGCATGAGCGAGCAGCAGGCGAAGGATCTTTCGATGATCCTGCGCTCGGGCGCGCTGCCGGCCAGCATCAAGTATCTGCAAGAGGAGACCGTCGGACCTTCGCTGGGCGCGGATTCGATTCGTTCCGGCGTGCAGGCGACCATCATCGGCATGGTAGCCGTGCTGATTTTCATGCTGGTCTACTACCGCGGCGCAGGCATTAATGCGGACCTGGCGCTGATCATGAACCTCATCATTTTGCTGGGCTTCCTGGGGTGGTCCACCATCGCGGGTGTCAACGTCGCCCTGACCCTGCCCGGAATTGCAGGCGTGATCCTGACGGTCGGCATGGGCGTCGATTCCAATGTGCTGATTTTCGAGCGTATTCGCGAAGAGTTGCGCAATGGCAAGACGCCTCCCTCGGCCGTGGATCAGGGCTTCAGCCATGCCTGGATTACCATCGTCGATACGCACGTCACGACGATCGTTTCGGCCGCGATTCTGTTCATCTTTGGTACTGGTCCGGTGAAAGGATTCGCCACGACGCTCACGTTCGGCTTGCTGGCGAACCTGTTTACGGCGGTGTTCGTGTCGCGGTTCATCTTCGACTGGATTCTGAGCCGCAAGCAACGCGGAGAAGCGCTCAGCATTTAGGAATTGGGTGATTGAGTCATCGGGTCATTGAGTCATTGAAAAACCTGCCGTCGCTGCGTTTTCAATCGCTCACTGACACAATCGCAAAATCACTAGATCTTTGCTAAGTCATAGACAGATAAGGGGCTAGATAAACCGGTGGAGTTCTAATTGCCTGCCTCGGGCGACAGCAAAAATTTCACCGCGGCGTAACCGAGGTCGCGCGTGTATTCGGCGTCGAACGGAATCGGGTCGGCGCAGCGCAGTTCGTAGCCGAGGTCCTTGTCAATGAAGGTCATCTTGATGCCGAGCTTTTCCAGGCGCTGATTCAAAAGCTCCTTCATCAGGCGGCCAAATTCAATTTCGCCGAGCCGCAGATGGCCGTGGTCGTCGCGCAAGACCTTGCCGAAACGTTCCAGTTGGCCGTCGGGCAGCGCCTTGATCAGTCCCTGCTCGCCCATCGCCTCGATGAGGCCTTCGGCGAGAATGACGATGCCGTTTTGCGAACCATCGAGGCAGCGAGTACGACGCCTCGGCCGCAGCGGACCCCGCATCGACCTCGGCATCGGAGTCGGCGACCGATGCGCTTCGTCTTATGCTGGGCGACCGGGGGCGAGCGCTCGCCGCCGGATCCCCGGATCCGGCGGGCGCGAATGCGACAGGCGGCGCGCTGGGTGCGGATACCTCGATCAAGGGCGACGCGGCGCGTACGGCGGCGCAAGCGATGCGCGATGCGGCCACCGCGGCGGCCGATGCAGCCGACCAGAATCCAGTGGCCGATTTCAACGCACCGGGCCTTTCGGCAGGCGCAGCCTCGCTCGGGCGCGATGGCGCACAGGCGATCGCGCAAGCCCTGAACGGCGCGTTGCAGGCAGCCGCGCCCAAGCTGCTCGCAGACGCCTCCTCGCAGACCGGCTCGCTGGCGGCCGTTTCGACGGCCGATTCCGCGCGCCCGGACGGCGCATCGGCGACCGTCGCCTTCACGCCTGCTGCGCCTTATGCGAGCGACGTGCGAGACAGCGTGGCAACGCCGGTCGGCCATCCGGAATTCGCGCAGGACCTTTCCCAGCACATCGTCGTGATGGCGCGCACCGGGATCCAGTCGGCTCAGATTTCGCTGCAGCCCGCTGGCCTGGGACCGGTCGGCGTATCGATCCAGGTCAACGGCCACTCCGCGACGCTGGCGTTCACCGCCGCGCATGAGGCGACCCGCAATGCGCTGCAGGACGCCCTGCCGCGCCTGCGCGAGATGTTCGCATCGAGCGGAATGCAGCTGTCCGACGCGACCGTCGGCGGCCGCTCGCAGCCGGATTGGGGCGCCCCAGCACAGCCGCAGGCCTGGGGGCACGCCGACGACGGCGCCGCAGCTGGCCCGGTCGCATCCCCGGAAGCCGACGCAGCCACGCGCCCGGCAGCCGCCCGACTGGTCGACACCTACGCGTAGATCCGCGCCAAACAGTCGCCCAAAGTCCGCCGTATTCGCCCGATCGGTCGGGGGGTGGGTCCCGAATAATCGGTTGTCCAGACGCGGCACTTAATCACATAAATGCGGGCCGCGCGAACCAGTAGCTGGCTTTGCGGGAATCGAGATGGCAGACAGCAAGCAGCCGGCGGCTAGCGCCCCGGCCAAGCAGGCAGCGGCTGGCGCGCCAGCCAAGCAGGCGGCGACCCCGGCAGCCGGGCAGGCTCCGGCCAGGAAGGGACCGCCCAAGAAGCTGATCATTCTGGTGACCCTGGGGTTGCTGCTGGCCGCCGGCGGCGCCGGCGCATTTTTCTACGTGAAGCGCAAGCCGGCGGCGCCCGAAGTCGCGAAGAAAGAGGAGCAGCGCAAGCTTCCGAACTTCGTCGACCTGGACCAGTTCACGGTCAACCTGGCCGAAAAGGACCAGGACCGTTACATGCAGATCAAGTTCAGCCTGGAGATCGCGTCGCTCGAGGCCGAGGGCACGATCAAGGAGATGATGCCGGCGCTGCGCAGCGAGATCCTGCTGGTGCTGGGCGCGCGCCAGTCCACCGACCTGGTCAGCCGCGAAGGCAAGGAGGCGCTGGCCAAGGACATCGTCGAGGCGGCCAACAAGTCGCTCGATCACACGGCTGCGGCGCATTCGGTCACCGCGGTTCGCATCACGCAAATGATCATCCAATGAGTCGCGCGATGAACCCGAAGGCAATACGGCACTCCGGCAACGCGGCGTGCCGGCTGAACTGATCGTGCCATGACCGAACAATTCCTGTCGCAGGACGAGGTGGACGCGCTGCTCGAGGGCGTCACCGGCGAATCGCAGAAGCTGGACAAGCCCGAGGAGGCGCAGGGCATCCGCAACTACAACCTGGGCAACCAGGAGCGCATCGTTCGGGGCCGCATGCCCACGATGGAGATCATCAACGAGCGGTTCGCGCGCAATTTCCGCGTCGGGCTGTTCAACTTCATGCGGCGCAGCCCCGAGATCTCGGTCGGCCCGGTGCGCGTGATCAAGTACTCGGCCTTCGTGCGCGACATCGTCGGTGCCGACCAACATCAACATCCTGTCGCTCGCCCCGCTGCGCGGCTCCGGCCTGCTGATTTTCGACCCCACGCTGGTGTTCTCGGTGATCGACACGCTGTTCGGCGGCAGCGGCAAGCTTCGCTTCCGCATCGAGGGGCGCGATTTCTCGCCGACCGAGCAGCGCATCATCCAGCGCCTGGTGCAGGTCGCGACCGCCGAGTATTCGAAGGCGTGGGGGAGCCTGTTCAAGTTCGACTTCACCCACCAGCGCTCCGAGATGCACACCCAGTTCGCCAACGTCGCGTCGCCGTCCGAGATCGTGATCGCGACCACGTTCAACGTGGAAATCGGCGACAGCGGCGGCGAGGTCCATTTCTGCTTTCCCTATGCGTCGCTCGAGCCGATCCGCGACACCTTGTATTCGTCGCTGCAGGCCGACGGCCAGGAGCCCGACCGGCGCTGGGTGCGTCAGCTCACCCAGCAGGTGCAAAGCGCCGAGGTGGAGCTGTGCGGCGAGCTGGCCAGCACGCCAATGCGGCTGGGCGACCTGATCCGGCTGCAGGTCGGGGACTTCGTGCCGCTGCCGCTGCGCGACATCATCCCCGTCAAGGTCGACGGCGTTCCGGTGATGGAGTGCAGCTTCGGAACGGTGAACGGCCACATCGCGGTGCGCATCGAGCGCCTGCTGAAGTATTCGCACTTCAGCGAGGCCATGGCCATCGGGGACCGATGATGAACACTTCCAACGAGAACCCCGCCGCCGGCTCGCCCGAGGAAGACTGGGGCGCCGCGATGGCGGAGCAGGCCTCCACCAAGGGCGCGGTGGAAGCCGCGGCGCAACCGGCCAACATCTTCCCGCGCCTGGCGCCCGGCAGCGCGCCGGAGGCGTCGCAGGACCTGGACCTGATCCTGGACATCCCGGTCAACCTGACCGTGGAGCTGGGCCGCACCAAGATCCCGATCAAGCACATCCTGCAGCTGGCCCAGGGTTCGGTGATCGAGCTCGACGCGCTGGCCGGGGAGCCGATGGACGTGCTGGTCAACGGTTGCCTGATCGCACAGGGCGAGGTCGTCGTCGTCAACGAAAAGTTCGGCATCCGCCTGACCGATATCGTGACGCCGAGCGAGCGCATGCGCCGGCTGCACCGCTAGCGCACGCGAAAGACGCGACGTGTCGGCCATCGGGTCGTTGCCCTCCGCAGCACGCCGGCTCGGCCTATGTGCCGGCGCGGCGCTCGCCGCGACCGTGGCGCACGCTCAGGTGCAGGCCGCGCCGCCCGCCGCCGGCCCGTCCCTCACGCCCCTGCTGCTGGGCATGCTGCTGGTGCTGGCCCTGATTCCGGCCGCCGCCTGGGTGCTGCGCCGCTCCGGGCTGGCGCAGTCCGGCGCAGCCGGCGGCTTGCGCATTGTCGCCCAGTTGCCGCTCGGCCCGCGCGACCGCCTCGTCATCGTGGAGGCAGGCGATCGGCGCTGGCTGCTCGGCGTCAGCGCCTCGGGCATCCGCCGCCTTGGCACGCTGCCGCCGGGCGGCGATGCGGGCGACACGCCGAGTGCGAGCCCGCCGCGCAGCTTCGCAGACATCTTCCGCCGCCTGGGTTCCCCGCGATGAAGGCCGGCCTCGCAATCCTGGCCGTCGCTCTTGCGGCGCTGGCGCTGGCAGAGCCCGCGCTCGCGCAGCAAAGTCCGCTGCAGCTGACGACCTCGCCGCTGGCCGGCGGCGGCACGCAGTATTCGGTGCCGGTGCAGACGCTGCTGTTCCTGACGCTGCTGAGCTTCCTGCCGGCGATGCTGCTGATGACGACCTCGTTCACGCGCATCGTGATCGTGCTGTCGCTGCTGCGCATGGCGCTCGGCACCCAGGCATCGCCCCCGAACCAGGTGCTGGTGGGGCTGGCGCTGTTTCTGAGCCTGTTCGTCATGGGGCCGACCTTCGACCGGATCCACGACCAGGCCTACGTTCCATACAGCGAGCAGAAGATGTCGTTCGAGCAGGCGATGACCGCCGGATCGGGGCCGCTGCGCGAATTCATGCTCAAGCAGACGCGCGAGACGGACCTGATGCTGTTCGCGCGCGCGGCGCGCCTGGAGCCCGCCAAGTCGTCGGGGGCTGCGGCGGCGGCGGAACTGCCGATGCGCGTGGTCATTCCGGCGTTCGTCACGAGCGAGCTGAAGACCGCGTTTCAGATCGGCTTCATGGTGTTCATCCCTTTCATGATCATCGACATGGTGGTGGCCAGCGTGCTGATGTCGATGGGGATGATGATGCTGTCGCCGGTGCTGGTCTCGCTGCCGTTCAAGCTGATGCTGTTCGTGCTGGCCGACGGCTGGAACCTGCTGATCGGATCGCTGGTCGCCAGCTATTCGACCTGAATCGGGACTCGCCGTGACCCCTCAATCCGTCGTCACCATCGGCCAGCAGGCGCTGACCGTGATGCTGCTGCTGGCCGCGCCCATGCTGCTGACCTCGCTGGTGGTGGGCCTGATCGTTTCCGTGCTGCAGGCGGCCACACAGATCAACGAGATGACGCTGTCGTTCATTCCGAAGCTGATCGCCACCATGCTGGCCCTGATCGTGGCCGGGCCCTGGATGCTGACCTTCTTCGTCGATTACATGCGGCGCCTGTTCGAGGCCATCCCCGGGACCATCGGTTGACCGCAGCCCACCAGGCGGGCGCCCAGGGACTGCAACCTTGATCGCGTTCGACACCGCGCAGCTCAGCCACTGGTACGGATCGGTGTTCTGGCCGCTTACCCGCATCCTGGCGATGATGGCAACCGCGCCGGTGCTGTCGCACACGGCGATCCCGGTGCAGGTCAAGGTGGGAATCGCAATGGCGGTCACGCTGGCGATCGCGCCGGTCGTCGCTTCGCCGACCATGGACGGATTGCTCGAGGCCCACGGATTCGTCGCGCTGGCGCACAACATCCTGGTCGGCATTGCGCTGGGGTTCGCGATCCGGATCGTATTCGTCGGCATCGAGCTGGCGGGGCAGCTGATCGGGCTGCAGATCGGCCTGTCGTTCGCCAGCTACTTCAACCCGGACACCAACGAGTCGGAGAACGTGGTGTCCAATTTCATGTCGATGCTGGTCATGCTGATGTTCCTGGCGATCGACGGCCACCTGATGCTGCTGTCGGCGCTGGTCGACAGCTTCCGCCTGTTTCCGGCAGACGTCGCCGCCGCGGTCCCGATCGAACCGCTGGCGCTGGTTCGCGCCGGGTCCGACATCTTTGCGATCGCCCTGAGGATCTGCCTGCCCATCCTGGCCGTGATGCTGCTGGTCAACGTGGTGCTGGGCGTGATGGCGCGCATCGCGCCGCAGTTGAACCTGTTTGCGGTCGGCTTCCCGGTGACCGTGCTGGCGGGGCTGGCCGCCCTGGCCCTGTTCCTGCCGACGCTGGAGGTTCCGATCCGGGCCGCGCTGGAAAAGGGCCTGGCCGCCCTGCCGGGCGCGGGTTGACGCGCGCGGAAGTTACACTGCAGGACCGATGAGTCTCGAGCAGCGAACCGGCGCCCGCCTCCTGGTGGATCAGTTGCTGATCCAGGGGGTCAACCAGGTCTTTTGCGTACCGGGGGAAAGCTACCTGGCCGTGCTGGATGCTCTGCATGATGTCGGCCCGGCGATCCGCCTGATCGTCAATCGCCACGAGTCGGCGTCGGTCTTCATGGCGGATGCCTATGCGCGCCTGACCGGCCAGCCGGGCGTGGCATTCGTCACGCGCGGACCCGGCGCCAGCAACGCGGCGATCGGGATCCACAACGCGCGCCAGGACTCCACGCCGTTGATCGTCTTCGTCGGACAGGTCGACACCGAGCAGCTGGGCCGCGAAGCATTCCAGGAAATCGACTATCGCGCGATGTTCGGCACGGTCGCCAAGGCGGTCGAACAGGTCGAACGGGCCGACCGCATTCCCGAGGTCGTGGCCCGGGCGTTCCAGTGCGCCGCCAGCGGGCGGCCAGGGCCGGTGGTGGTTTCCTTGCCCGAGGATGTGCTCGACGCGGCGACCGATTCGCCCGACGCCCGGTGCCACCAGCCGGTGCAGGCGGCCCCGAGCGACATTCAGATCGCCGCGATGCGCAGCCTGCTGCGCCAGGCGCAGCGGCCGCTGCTGATAGTGGGCGGGCCCGGCTGGACCGCGCTGGCGCAGGACAACCTGCGCCGATTCGTCGAGGCCAACGATCTGCCGGTGCTCTGCGGATTCCGGTTCCAGGACCGATTCGATAACGAGCATCCGAACTACGTCGGCGAGGCCGGGATCGGCATCAACCCGAAGCTGGCGCAGCGCATCCGGTACGCCGACCTGGTGATCGCGCTCGGCCTGCGCCTGGGCGAGATCACCACCAGCGGCTACACGCTGTTGCGGCCACCGGTTCCTGCGCAGGCGCTGATCCATGTGCACAGCGGCCTGGAGGAGCTCGGGCGCGTCTACCAGGCCCAGCTGATGATCAATTCGGGCATGCCGCAGATGGCAGCGCGCCTGGCGACGATGAATCCGATCGAGTCGGCCACATGGGGCACGCACACCCGGTCCGCGCGCGCCGACTACGAGCAATGGCAGCTACGGCCGGGGCTGTACCAGCAACACGAGCCGGCATTGGATCTGTGGCAGGTGATGCAGCAGTTGCGCAACGCGGTGCCGCGCGACGCGATCATCGCCAACGGGGCGGGCAACTTCTCCATCTGGGTTCATCGGTTCTTTCGATACTGCGCCCCGGGCACGCAGATCGCTCCGACCTCCGGCTGCATGGGCTACGGGGTGCCGGCGGCGATCGGCGCGAAGATCGTGGCTCCGGAACGCACCGTCGTGTGCGTGACCGGCGACGGCGACCTGATGATGAGCGTGCAGGAGCTGGCCACCGCCGCCCAGTACCACGCCGGCGTGATCTTCCTGGTCCTGAACAACTCGATGTACGGCACCATCCGCCTGCACCAGGAGCGGCGCTTCCCCGGGCGCATCAGCGGCACCGACCTGACCAATCCGGATTTCCCGCTGCTGGCCAGGTCCTTCGGTGCGCATGGAATTCGCGTGACGGACACCGCGGGCTTCGCGCCGGCGCTGGACGAGGCGCTGAGCTATGTGCGCGAGCGCAGGATGCCGGCGCTGATCGAGCTTGTGTGCGATCCGGACCTTCTGACGCCGGAGGCAAGCGTCACCTCGCTGCGAAGCGCCACGAGCCCATGAGGGTTGACGCCGGGCAGGCCTGATCCATAGACTGCGGCCGGATATCGGTCTTGCGCCCACCGAGCAGCATCCGGGTCCGGGAGGCGGGACTGCATCGAAGGCAAAGGAGGCGGTGATGCGCGCTGCAATGTTCGTGATGGCAGGCGGGCTGGCACTTTGCTTCTGCCTGGTCGCGGCGCCCGCCGGCGCGCAGACCGACGCCAAGGGCTTCGTTCGCCTGACGCCCGAGCAGACCGAGTGGAAAGACGTTCCGAACGGCCACGGGGTGCAGATCGCCGTCGTTTCCCGTGACCCCGGCAAAGCGGGTCTTTACGTCATTCGCGTCAAGTTTCCACCTGGAATCATGAGCGCACCCCACTATCACCCGGAGGACCGGCATGCGGTCGTGCTGCGAAGCACCTGGTACACCGGCACCGACGATTCGTGGGATCCGGACAGGACCGTCGCCCTGAAGCCGGGCAGCTACCGAAACGGGCCGCGGTGCTGCATCCATAGCCGGCCGGGCGCGGAGCGCCCCATAAGCGGAGCCGTCCGGCTTGGGTGGTGGTGAGGCGGCGCACGCCGGCCGCAGGACCGCGTCAAAGGGGCCTTGCTTGCTGCTCGATGTACTGCTTGATCACGGACAGAGGGGCTGCGCCGACGCTCGCAACAAAATAGCTTCGACTCCAAAGCACCGGTTGCCGATACTGCGCCCGCAGCACCGGAAATTGCTTGCGCAGCAACCGGCTCGTCACGGTTTTGAAGTTGTTGGCCACGATGCTCGGTGCGCATTTCGGGTTCAACCCGAGCAGCATGTGGACGTGGTCCTGCTCGCCGTTCATCTCGATCAGCTCCGCCTGCCAATCCTGGCAAAGGCCGATCACGATCTCACGAAGCCGCTCGATCATCGCCCCGGTGAAGCACTTGCGCCGATACTTCGTCACGAACACAAACTGGTAACTAAGCGCATAGCTGCAGTGAAACAGCTTGTTAATTCTCACTATTAAGATCGCCGGATATGGTATTATATACAGTATATCAACTAATCGGCAATTGTCGATGCTCATCCGCCAAGGCTTCCAGTACGCACCGCGCTTAACGGCGCAGCGCGAGGCTTTGGTTCGGCGCTGGGTTGGCTGCCGCCGCTTCGTGTTCAACGAGGCGCTGGCGTTGCAGCGCGCCGAGATCGTGGCCGGCCGCAAGCGGCCGGGCTATGCGGCGCTTTGCAAGCGCCTGCCGGATCTGCGTAAGGCGCACCCGTGGCTCGGTGAGCCACCAGCGCAGGCCTTGCAACAAGCGCTGAAAGACCTTTGCGCTGCGTGGGCTCGGAAGTTCACGTCGCGGTTTGGCGCGCCCAGGTTCAAGAAGAAGGGCCAGGGCGACACAATCCGCGTCCCGCAGGACTGCACGTACGACGCCGTGGCCGGCGTCGTACGCCTGCCCAAGCTGGGTGATGTACGCCTGCGCCATAGCCGGCCCGCCCTTGGCAAGCTCAAGAACGTGACGCTGCGCTTCGAGGGCAAGCGCCTGGTCGTTTCGCTGCAAACCGAGCGCGAGATCGACGCGCTTGCTTCAGGCGCCGCCGGTGAAGTCGGTTTGGACTTCGGCGCCGTGGCCACGATCACTCCGAGCGCTGGCCGTTTGATCGTACTGCCCGCTCGGATCGGCCGGTACGAACGGCGCATGAAGCGCCTGCAGCAGGCAGTCTCGCGCAAGAAAAGCGGCTCGAACAACCGGCGCAAGGCGGTGGTGCGCGTGGCCGAGTGCCACCGCCGAATCGCGGCCATTCGGCGCGACTTCCTGCACCAGGAAACCACCAAGCTCGTTTCGACCAACGCGCTGCTGGCCATCGAAGATCTGGCCGTCAAGAACATGACGGCCTCGGCAAACGGCACGATCGAAGCGCCGGGCAAGAACGTGCGCCAAAAGGCCGGCTTGAACCGGACCATCCTGCGCAACGGCTGGGGCATGGCAAGGTCAATGCTCGATTACAAGGCGGCTTGGCGCGGCTCGGTGCTGGTGGCCGTTGCGCCGGCGTTCACCTCGCAGCGGTGCAGCTGCTGCGGGCACACCGCGGCCGAGAACCGAAAGACCCAGGCGCTGTTCGAGTGCGTCCAATGTGGACACACCGAGAACGCCGATCGCAATGCGGCGCGGAACATCTTGCTTCGCGCGAAACAAATCCTGGCGGGCGGATGCCCGCCGAGTACCGCAGGATATGCGGGAACTCATGCTTGTGAAGGCGCGCATCGCGAGCTGCCGCGCCGGAGGCCGCGCTCAGCGGCTCAAGGAAGTGCGGTTGGGCTTCCGTTGGCAGGAACCGTTCCGGAGCTGAGCCCCTCCGGGAATCTCCATGCATAGCGCGCGAAGCGCGCTTGCGTGGAGAGGATGTCAAGATGGAGCCAAGGACGAAGTGTGATCGTCCAGATCGCAGGGTTCGGCCCGTCGGGCACGACCGAGGTGTTCCCCGGCGAGAGTCGTTTTGGCGTGCCTCACAAATTGAAATAGCGCGTCCTGCGCGGCGCAGAGCCTCGAAATCCCCTGATCCGGTCACGGATCCGGACCTCCCACGAGGGTGCGCACCAGGTCCTCGGCGTTCTCGCCGCCTTCGAAGCCCAGGGTCAGCGCGGTTTCGATCGCAGCGCGCGGCGGCAGCCGCGCCAGCGCCTCGCACAGCGCCGGATCCGGCTCGACCGCCGGCGCGTCCAACGGCCGTCCGCGCCAGCGGCCCAGTGCCTGCAGCAGCGCGTCCACGCTGAGCGTGCTGGCCGGCGCGTTCAGCACGTCGGCTTGCGCGCACGCGGCGGGCGGCAGCTCGTGCACGTGCAACAAGGCGCGCGCGGCAGCTGGCGCCGAAGTGAGCCAGAGCGGCACCTCGCAGGGAATCGGGCTGTGCGCCGGCCGGTCTTCGTGCAAAGCGCGCAGCAGCTCGCCCAGGAAGGACGCACACCCGGGTGCGGCCGCAATCAACGCGAGCCTGAGCGCGCGGCCGTCCACCCGACCCTGATGCACGGCCTCGGCCAGCAGCAACTCGCCGACCAGCGCGGTCAGCCCTTCCGGCGCAGCCGGCAGCGCGCGAGACTCGCCGGGCGGCCCCTCGGCCGCAAAGCTGCTTGCCAGCACGACCTTCGGCCGCGAGGTCTGCAGTTCGCACACATCGAACAGGTCGCGCAGGCTGTCGGCCAGCGCGAACGACATGTTGCGGCCGCCGGCGCCGCTGTCCCAGGCGTGAAACACGGAGTCGGTTGCGGTGCCCATCACCGCCTGCAGCAGGCGCGGGCTTGCCAGGTCGTCGCGCACGTATTCGACGCGCGGCTCGACGAAAAGCCTGCCCGGCTGGGTCCGATCGACCGCGATCACGCGCCGCACCGGCGCGGGCACGCCGTCGCTGCGCGTGAGCACGCCGCGCGCGGCGATCGCCCTGAGCAACGCCTGCCCCAGCACGCCAGCTCCGCCGATGACTACGATCTGCATGAAGTCAGGTCCAAAAAATCATGGGGGACCCTCTCCCCCGGCCCCCCTCCCTAAAGGGAGAGGGGTGGCCACCGATTTCCCTCCAGCCTCATTCGGACCCTCGCCCCCTCCCCTGTCCCGCTGCGCGGGCGAGGGGCGATCGATTCTTCCTTCTTTCGAGCGCAGCAGCAGCAGCGGCGCCGCGGCCAGCCCCAGCAGCACCGAGGCCACGCCGAACAGGGCGCTGGCCGCCACCGCAATCTGCCCGTCGACGCCGACCAGGGGAAACACCAGCAGCGCCACCAGCTCGCGCGCGCCGAAGCCGCCGTAGGACAGCGGCACCACGCCGGCGACGAAGACCGGGGCCGCGATCGCCTGGACCGCCCAGTAGCTGGCCTGCCCGCCGACCGCGCGCTGGCACATCCACAGTGCAAGCCCGCACAGCACCTGCACCAGCAACGAGATCCACAGCGAGCGGGCCAGCGCCCAGCCTCGAGAGACGGTCAACCCGTGCAGCTCGGCCAGGCGCGCAAGCAGGCGCCGCGCGGTGCTGCTCGAGGCCGGCGCAGCCGCCGACAGTCGGATGGGAAGGAAGGGAAGCGTCAGCGCGGCGCCCAATGCGACCAGGTACATCCAGGCCACCGACCGCACGTCCAGCACCGCGCCCGTCCCGGGCAGGTGCAGCCGGTCCAGGTCTCCGGACCAGAGCAGACCCACCCCGGAACACAACGACAGCAGGCAAAGGATCCACAAGCCGCTCGCACGGTCGAGCAGCACGGACAGGGCCGATTCGCCCAGTGGATTGCCCAGGCGCTGCAGGCGCACGCTGCGCAGCGTGTCGCCGCCCAGGGTGGCGCCCGGCAGCACCACGTTGATCGCCATCCCCTGCGCGTAGGTCAGGCGAAGATCGCGCACCGGCGCCCTCAGGCCGAGAACCGCCGCGATCGAAGCCCAGCGCGTGACCGAAACCCATTGCGAAGCGGCGAACGTCGCCACGGCGAGCACAAACCACACGACATCGACCTTGCGCAACTGCTCGGCCAGGCCACGGATGCCGACCATCCAGGCGGCCAGCGCCAGCAGCGCCAGCGCGGCCATCAGGCGCGCGGCCTGCATTGCGACGCGGCGGGCGTTCACGCGGCTGTCAGCCTTTGCCACCGTCTTCAGCAAGAGGGGCCGCGGGCGAGGGTTCCCTCATATTCTTTCTACTCGGCCTGCGACCTGGCTTCCCCTGGATCCCTCAGTACGTACTGGCGTCGCCCCTGCGGTTCGTGATACACGCGCGTGAGCAACTCGCCCAGCACACCGGTCGCCAGCAGTTGCACCCCGATCAACGTCAACAAGGCGCCCAGGATCAGCAGCGGGCGGCCGCCGATGGGATGGCCGAACGCGAGCTTGTCGATCGCCAGGTAGGTCAGCAGGACCACTCCGACCGCGATCAGCAGGCTTCCGACAGCGCCGAAGGCATGCAGCGGGCGATGCAGAAAACGCATCATGAACTTGACCCAGAGCAGGTCGAGCAGCACGCGGAACACGCGATCGATCCCGTACTTGGAACTGCCTCGCGTGCGCGGATGATGGCGCACCGGCACCTCGAGCAGGCGCGCGCCCGCTTCCACCGCGAGCGCCGGAACGAAACGGTGCAACTCGCCGTACAGCTTCACGTTGGCCAGGATGGGACGCCGGTAGACCTTCAGCGCGCAGCCGTAGTCGTGCAGGCGCACGCCGGTCACCGCGGAAATCAGCCGGTTGGCAAACCACGAAGGCAGCTTGCGCGACCAGGCGTTGTCCTGGCGCTGCTTGCGCCATCCCGAAACGACGTCGATCGATCGGTCGGCGTCCAGCAGATCGAGCAGGCGGGGAATCTCGCCCGGCTCGTTCTGCAGGTCGCCATCCAGCGTCACGACCAGCTCGCCGCTCGCGTGGTCGAACCCGGCCTGCAGCGCGGTCGACTGCCCGTAGTTTCGAATCAGCACCAGGGGCCTGAGCCAGGCCCGGCTGCGCGCAAGTTCCGCCAGCAGCGCCTGCGATGCGTCGGTCGAACCGTCGTCGACCAGGATCAACTCGAAGGAGCGCCCGGTCGGTGCCATCGCGGCCTCGACCCGGGCGACCAGCTCGCGCAGGTTCTCAGCCTCGTTGAAAACCGGAATCACGATGGACACGCCGAGCGATCCGGCCGCGCGCGCGGCGGGCGACCCGGCGCCGCGCGCGGCCTCGTCGGCCGCCGCCGCGCCGCCGCGGTCCAGGCCGGCAATCGAAATCATTCGGTCACGCGTCATCGGGCAGTAATGATAGGCGCTGCCGAACATGCGCGGCGTGTCCCTGCGTAAAATCGGGCAGCCGCATCCGGCCTTTGCCTTGCTGCCGCAGCGAAAGCCCGCCCAATGAAGCTCACCGTGATCGGAACCGGGTACGTCGGACTCGTCACCGGAGTCTGTTTTGCCGACGTCGGCAACGAGGTGCTGTGCATCGACATCGACGAATCGAAGATCCTGGGCCTGCAGCGCGGCCAGATCCCGATCCACGAGCCGGGCCTGGACGAGGTCGCGGCGAGCAATCTGCGGGCCGGGCGCCTGCGTTTTTCCTCGAGCTACGACCACGCGGTTGCCCATTCGGATGTGTTTTTCATCGCGGTCGGAACGCCGACCGACGAGGACGGCTCGGCCGACGTGCGGCACGTCGAGGCGGCCGCGCGCGAGCTGGGGCGGCGCATTTCGCGCCAGGCCCTGCTGGTGGTCAAATCGACGGTGCCGGTGGGCACCTCGGAGCGCGTGCGCCGCGCGGTCGAGGAGGAGCTGGCCGTGCGCGGGATCAAGGTGCCGCTGCTGATCGCATCGAACCCGGAGTTCCTGAAGGAAGGCGCCGCGATGCAGGATTTCATGCATCCGGACCGGATCCTGATCGGATCCGACGATCGGCGCGCGATCGATCTTCTGAGCGAGCTGTATGCGCCATTTAACCGCAACCGCGAACGGCTCGTGGTGCTGGACGCGCGCTCGTCCGAACTGGCCAAGTACGCGGCCAACGCGATGCTGGCGACCCGGATCTCGTTCATGAACGAACTGGCGCGGCTGGCCGAGCGCCTGGGGGCCGACATCGAGCGGGTGCGCCATGCGATCGGGGCCGACCCGCGCATCGGGCCGGGCTTCCTGTACGCCGGCGCCGGCTATGGGGGGTCCTGCTTTCCGAAGGACGTGCGGGCGCTGCTGGCGATGGCGCGCGAGAACGTGCTGTCGGCGCGGGTTCTTTCGGCCGTGCACGAGGTCAACGAAGAGCAGAAGCACCTGCTTGCGAGCCGTCTGCGCGAGGCGCTCGGCCCCGACCTGCACGGCAAGGTGATCGCGGTCTGGGGCCTGGCTTTCAAGCCGAACACCGACGACGTGCGCGAGGCCCCGAGCCTGGTGCTGATCCGCGAAGTGGTCGATGCCGGCGGCAAGGTGCGCGCCTACGACCCGCGCGCGCACGGCACCGCCGCGAAGGCCCTGGACGAACAGAAGCGGCACATCGAATACTGCGATTCGGCAACGCGCGCCTGCGAGGGCGCCGACGCGCTGGTGGTGGTCACCGAGTGGCTGGAGTTCCGCAGCCCCGATTTCGAGTGGCTCGCCAGCACGCTGCGCGCGCGGGCGCTGATCGACGGCCGCAACCTGTACGAACCGCGACTGGTCAGGGCGGCCGGGCTTCGGTACTACGGCATCGGGCGGGGCGCGGCGCAATGAACGCCGGCGGCACGGGCCGGGTCGCGACCCGGCACGCGGACAGACCGGCGAGCGGCCGTTCGGAATGCTTCCCCGCATGATCCTGGTCACCGGCAGCGCCGGCTTCATCGGGCAGGCGGCGTGCAAGGCGTTGCTCGCCCGCGGCGAGCGCGTGATCGGCCTGGACAATTTCAACGATTACTACGACCCGCAACTGAAGCGCGACCGCGTCGAGCGGATCGCGCGAATCGCACCGGGCGGGCGCTTCGAGCAGGTCGAGGCCGACCTGGCGGACCGGGCGGCAGTGAAGGACTTGCTCGCGCGGTCGCGCCCGCGCCGCGTCGTTCACCTGGCGGCGCAGGCCGGCGTGCGCTACTCGTTCGACAATCCGGACGCCTATGTCCGCAGCAACCTGGTTGGCTTCGTCAACCTGCTGGAGGCAGCCCGCCGCGAGGGCGGCGTCGAGCATTTCGTGTATGCGTCGTCCTCCAGCGTGTACGGAGGCAACTCGAAGCAGCCGTTTTCGGTCGACGATCCGGTGGACGATCCGCTCAGCCTGTACGCCGCGACCAAGCGGGCCAACGAGTTGATCGCGCGCGTCTACGCGCTGCAGTTCGGGATGAGGTTGACCGGCCTGCGCTACTTCACCGTGTACGGACCCTGGGGCCGGCCGGACATGGCGCCGGTGAAGTTCGCACGCGCCCTGCTGGAGAATCGCCCGATCGAGGTCTACGGCCACGGCGCGATGCGGCGCGATTTCACCTACATCGACGACATCGTGGCCGGAACGCTCGCGGCGCTGGACGACGGCGCGCATTTCGGCGAGGTTCCGCACCGGCTGTACAACCTGGGCAACAGCCGGCCGGAGGACCTGATGCATTTCATCGAGGTGCTGGCGGACCTTGCCGGCCGCCAGCCGAACCTGCAGTTGCGGCCGATGCAGCCGGGCGATGTGCGGTCGACCTCGGCCGACATCGAAGCGACCACGCGCGACCTGGGCTGGCGGCCGACCACCTCGATTGAGGTCGGACTGCCGGCGATGTTCGAGTGGTGCCGCGGCTACTACGGCGGCGGGCTTGCCCTCCGCAGCGGCGCCAGCCGCGAAGGAGGGTGAGGACGCGCGTGCAAGCTTTGATCTAAGGGCGCAACGCTGCGGGCCGCATCGAGTCTTCCTCAAGCCGAACTGCGCGCAACCCTGCCGGCGAGCAGCTTCAATAAATAGGCGAGCAGCAACAGCAGTAGGCCGAGAGAGATGCTTGTGTCAGCGAAGTTGAACGCCGGAAATTGAACCTGGTGCCAGTGAAGATCGATGAAGTCGATCACGCTCCCGGTCCGGATGCGATCGATTACGTTCCCTACAAGACCGCCAATGAACAACCCGTAGCCGACTCGACGCAAGACGAGGTGCACGCTCCCGTAGGCAGGGACGGCAGTTGCCCACCGCACGAGGAAGGCCAGCACGACAAGCGGCACGCCAACGTAGAAAAGAAACCGGAAGGCCTCCCCATGGGACGAGAAGAGACCAAAGGCGAGGCCGCTGTTCCGTAGCAAGACCAAGTTGACGTAAGAAGGAACTACAGTAATCGGAGATCCCGGTACGAGATGCGTGACCATGGCGAGTTTGGCTGTCTGATCGATTGCGAGAGCGAGAAGGGCAGGCCCGCCCACCAGTACCAGCCGGGAGTATTTGCCGAGCCGAACGGGCAGCCTGCTCAGGAGTCGCCGATAGACAGGACCCAGAGAAGCCTCCACATCCCACTGCGGGCCTGACTTCCTGTCTTGAGGATCAATGTATTGAACCGGCGCAAGAAGCTCGGACGCGCCGCTGTGCGGAAAGCAGAGGAAAACCGCGGCGCCCAGCGTTTCGGGAAGGTCCTGGTACCCACGCTCCTTCAGGCTTGAAGCCAGGAAGCGATAAAGTCGCTCGCGGACCTCGTTGCTGTAGCCCCTCTCGAAGAAGATCAGGATCTTGGTCGGCGGGACCCGCTCCAGCACGGTGCTGATCTCCCACCGCAGGCCCGGGCTGTCACTCATTCGAATGAAGACCAGGCGGGCCCGGGTCATCAGCTGCACAGCCGTCTGGCGCCAGTCGGCGTCCTGAACGTACAGACGCGCAGCGCCGGGTGTAGCCAGGCGCTCACCCGGCTTGCCGATCGCCATCACCGGACCGATAAAGTCCAGCGCCTGGCACAGCCGCTCCTCGAGCGAAGACTGCGCGATCGACATCGTTTCGACCGAAAGGTCGTCCGCGAACGACCGGAAGTACAGTACGTAGCGACCCGCCTTCTTCCTCAGCAGTCGGCTGGCCGGTGGCGCGGCAAGCGCGCGGCCGATGCTGTGAAGCCTTTCACCTCGCTTGCCGACGAGGACATGCCAGCCTCCCAAGAAGCCCAGGCCAGTTGCCCAAATCACCCAGGTACGCCAGTCGCCGATTGATCCACCCTGGGAAAGTGCGAGCAGCGCGCCGCCAATCAAGGGCCCGGGCAAATACATCAGCCATCCGAGAAGGATCGCGAGACGCCCGACCATCGGGCGACGCGCAGGCTCTCGCGACGGTTTCGTGTTCACCGACCACTGCTCAGGAGGTCCCGGCTGGCGAGGGGATGGCCACCCCTCGGACGACCGCCGGACGGGCGAGAAAGCGGTTCAGCGCCCGGGTGACGTGCGGAAAGTCCGTGATGCCGACCAGATCGCCGGCCTGGTAGAAACCGATCAGATTGCGCACCCAGGGGAAGATGGCCATGTCGGCGATCGTGTAGGCGTCGCCCATCATCCACGCGCGGTGCGCAAGACGGCCGTTCAGCACATCGAGCAGGCGCTGCGACTGCGCGACGTAGCGGTCGCGCGAGCGCTTGTCCTCGTAGTCCTTGCCCGCGAACCTGTGGAAGAAGCCGAGCTGGCCGAACATCGGGCCGACTCCGCCCATCTGGAACATCAGCCACTGGATCGTCTCGTAGCGGGCCGCGGCATCCTGCGGCATGAACTTGCCCGCCTTGTCGGCCAGGTAGATCAGGATCGCTCCGGATTCGAACAGGGCGATGGGTTTTCCGCCTGGGCCGTCCGGATCCAGGATGGCGGGGATCTTGCCGTAAGGATTGAGCGACAGGAACTCGGGCGAGTTCTGGTCGTTGGTCTCGAAACTCACCAGGTGGGGCTCGTAAGGCAGGCCGGTCTCTTCAAGCATCACGGAGACCTTCACTCCATTCGGCGTCGGCAGCGAATAGAGCTGGGTGCGGCCCGGATCCCGGGCCGGCCACTTCCTGGTGATGGGGAATGCGGAAAGATCGCTCAAGCGGGTCTCCATGCAGAAAGGCGGTGGAGCCGGCGGCCGGCGGCCCCGGGGAGTCAGCCGTCGAGCTTCCAGCCGAAGGTTTCGCCCGACCCGAGCGCAACCACCCGCTCCGCTCCGAACGCAAAGTCGGCGGGCGGCTGCCAGGCCTCGCGTTTCAATGCGATCGTTTCGCGGTTGCGCGGCAATCGATAGAAGTCCGCGCCGTGAAAGCTGGCGAAGGCCTCCAGGCGGTCCAGTGCGCCGGCCTGCTCGAAGCAATCCGCGTACATCGCCAGGGCGAGCGGCGCGGTGAAGCAGCCGGCGCACCCGCATGCTGATTCCTTCTCGCGCACCGGGTGCGGCGCGCTGTCGGTGCCCAGGAAAAACTTCGGATTGGCGCCGGTGGCGGCCCGCACCAGCGCCTGCCGATGCGCCTCCCGCTTGATCACCGGCAGGCAGTAGGCGTGCGGCCGGATGCCGTTGCGGCCGTCGGGCCCGACGAAAAGCGCGTTGCGGTTGTACCGAAGGTGATGCGCGGTGATCGTGGCGCCGGTCAGGGGGTCGGCTTGCTCGACGTACTGCACCGCCTCGCGCGTCGTGATGTGCTCGAACACGATGCGCAGCGCCGGAAAGCTCCGGCGCAGCGGGATCAGCACCGAGTCGATGAACACCTGTTCGCGGTCGAACACATCGACGGCCGGGTCGGTCGCCTCGCCGTGCACCAGCAACGGCAGGTCCCACCGCTGCATCGCCTCCAGGGCCGGCCCGCACCGGTTCAGATCCGTCACGCCGCTGTCCGAGTGGGTGGTCGCGCCGGCCGGATAGAGCTTGACCCCGTGCACCCAGCCCGATTCGCGCGCGCGGCGCACCTCATCGGGCGAGGTGACGTCGGTCAGGTACAGGGTCATCAGCGGCTCGAAGCGATGCGCGGCGGGCAGCGCCGCCAGGATGCGCTCCCGATACGAGCGCGCCTGCGCGGTGGTCGTGACCGGCGGCCGCAGGTTCGGCATCACGATCGCGCGCGCGAACACGCCCGAGGTGTGCACGAGCGCATCCTTCATCGCCTGCCCGTCGCGCAGGTGCAGGTGCCAGTCGTCCGGACGCGTGATCGTCAGCGTCTGCATCAGGTCTTGGGTTTGCGCCGGATCCGCGTCGGCCGGGTCAGGACCTCGGGCTGCAGGATCTCGCGCAGCTCGGCCGCCGAGATCAGGCCACGCTCCAGGACCAGCTCGGCCACGGCGCGGCCGTACTTGATCGAATCCTTGGCCACCTCCGCTGCTGCCTCGTACCCGATATACGGGTTCAGCGCAGTCGCCAGTCCGGCCGACATGTTCACGCGCTTTTCGAGCAAATCGACGTTGGCGCGGATGCCGTCGACGCAGTTGTGCGCAAGCGTGCGGCAGGCCGCCTGCAGGTGCGTGATCGACTTGAACAGCGAGTACCCCATGATCGGCTCGAACGCGTTCAACTGCAGCTGCCCGGCCTCGGAGGCCATCGTCACCGTCATGTCGTTGCCGATCACCTCGAACGCCACCTGGTTGACCACCTCGGGAATGATCGGGTTGACCTTGCCCGGCATGATCGAGGAGCCGGCCGCGCGCGCCGGCAGCATGATCTCGTTCAGCCCCGCCTGCGGCCCCGAGGAAAGAAGCCGCAGGTCGTTGCAGGTCTTGGAGACCTTGCAGGCGATGCGCTTGAGAACGCCGGACAGCTGCACGAATGCGCCGGTGTCCTGCGTGGCCTCGACGAAGTTGGCCGCCGGCTTGACCGGCAGCCCGGAGTACTGCGCCAGGTAGCGGCAGGCGAGCGGCGCATAGTCCGGATCGGTGTTGATCCCGGTGCCGATGGCGGTGGCACCCAGGTTGACCTCGGTGATCAAGGCCATCGCCTCGCGCAGGCGTTCCTCGTCCTCCCCGAGCATGATCGCATAGGTCGTGAATTCCTGTCCCAGCGTCATCGGAACCGCATCCTGCAGCTGCGTGCGGCCGATCTTCAGGATCTCGCGAAACTCGAACGCTTTTTTCTCGAAGGAGCCGCGCAGGTCCGCCATCGCAGCCAGCAGCCGCACGATCGCGAAGCACAGGCCCACCTTGACCGCGGTCGGATAGGTGTCGTTGGTGCTCTGCGAGGCGTTGACGTCGTCGATCGGGTGCAGCGAGCGGTACTCGCCGCGCGCAACGCCGAGCAGCTCGAGGCCGCGGTTGGCGATCACCTCGTTGAAGTTCATGTTGGTCGAGGTGCCGGCGCCGCCCTGGATCACGTCGACCACGAACTGGTCGTGCCATTGACCGGCCTCGATCTCCTCGCACACGCGGACGATGGTCGCCGCCTTCTCGGGCGCGATCAGCTCCAGATCCCGGTTGGCGCTTGCCGCGGCCCGCTTGACGATCGCGAAGGCGCGGATCAGGTCGGTGACCACGCCGATCGGCACCGAGGAGATCGGAAAGTTCTCCAGTGCACGCATCGTGTGAATTCCGTAATAGGCCTGCGCCGGAACGGCCATTTCGCCGAGCGAATCGCGTTCCAGGCGAAACGGGCCGCCTGACTCCTGATCGACCTTGGCGCGCGTCATCGTGCTTCTCCTGTTGCTGCCCTCACCCCCGACCTCTCTTCTGGCACCACCCTCACCCCCTGACCCCTCTCCCGCTGGCGCGGGAGAGGGGTGGGTTCGTGCGGAGCTCGGTCTGCGACCGGGCTCCGAAGAATCAGTGGGATCAGTGGGCCGTCTCCCGTTCGGCCTCGCGCTGCTGCAGCGCCCACAGGCGCGCGTACAGGCCCTGGCGCGCCAGCAGCTGGTCGTGCGTGCCGCGCTCGGCGATGCGGCCCCGGTCCATCACCACGATCTGGCTCGCGTGGACGACCGTCGACAGGCGGTGCGCGATCACCAGCGTGGTTCGATCGGCCGCGACCTCCGCCAGCTCGGACTGGATCACGCGCTCGGTGCGCGAATCCAGCGCCGAGGTCGCCTCGTCGAGCAGCAGGATCGGCGGATTCTTCAGCATCGTGCGCGCGATCGCGACGCGCTGCTTCTCGCCGCCCGACAGCTTCAGGCCCCGTTCACCGACCATCGTGCGGTAGCCGTCCGGCAACGATTCGATGAAATCGTGAATGTGGGCCATGCGCGCCGCGGTGACGACCTCGGCGTGGCTCGCACCGGGCCGGCCGTAGGCGATGTTGTACTCGATCGTGTCGTTGAACAGCACCGTATCCTGGGGCACGATCCCGATGGCCGCGCGCAGCGATTCTTGGGTGACCGACTGCACGTCCTGGCCGTCGATCAGCACGCGTCCCGACTGCACCTCGTAGAAGCGGAACAGCAGGCGGCCAAGCGTGGACTTGCCGGCGCCGGTGGGCCCCACCACCGCGCAGGTGGTGCCCGGCGCGATCGTCAGATCGACGTCGAACAGCACCTGCCGGCGCGCATCGTAGCCGAAGTTCACGTGCTCGAAGCGAACGCCGGGGCTGCCTCCGCCCGGCGGCAGGATCAACGGGCCGGCGCCCGGCCGGTCGGCGATCTCGCGCGCCTCCTGCAGGATGCGGAACATCCGCTCCACGTCGGCCAGCGCCTGGCGCAGCTCCCGGTAGATGACGCCCAGAAAGTTCAGCGGCACGTACATCTGCAGCATGAACGCATTGACCAGCACCAGGTCCCCGATCGACATGCGCCCGCCCGCAACGCCGGCGGCCGCGCGCCAGAGGATCAGCGTCAGGCCGATCGCGATGATCACCTGCTGGCCGGTGTTCAGCACGTTCAGCGACTGCTGGGACAGCACCGCCACGCGCTCCTGCTGCGCGAGCGTCGCGTCGTAGCGCTGCGCCTCGTATTCCTCGTTGTTGAAGTACTTGACCGTCTCGAAATTGAGCAGCGAGTCGACCGCCCGCGACGACGCCTTGGCGTCGAGCTCGTTGATCTGGCGCCGGAACTTGCGTGCGCCAGTTGGTGACGGTGAGCGTGTAGGCGATGTACAGCGACAGGCTGCAGGCGACGATCAGCGCGAACGACCGGTCGTAATGCGACAGCAGGTACCCCATCACCAGTCCGATCTCGACCAGCGTCGGCACGATCGAATACAAGGTGAAGCTGATCAGGGAGGACAGGCCGCGGATGCCGTGGTCGATCTCCCGCGTCACCGCGCCGGTGCGCCGTTCCAGGTGAAACCGCAGCGACAGCGCGTGCAGATGCCGGAAGGTCTTCAACGCGAGCGTACGCACCGCCGACTGGGTCACGCGCGCGAAGAAGAACTCGCGCAGTTCGGTGAAAACCGATGTGGACAGGCGCAACGCGCCGTAAGCGACGATCAGCGCGATCGGGATCGCGACCGGCGAGCTCGCGGGCGGCACCGCGAGGCGGTCGACGATGTGCTTGAGCAGCACCGGCACGCCCACCACCGCCACCTTGGCAAGGACCAGGCACAGCACCGCGAACACGGCGCGCGCCTTGTACGCCCACAGGTAGGGCAACAGCATGCGCACCGTATGCCACTGGCTGCGCCCCGGCTCGGGCGCCAGGCGCGGCTCGCGACCCGGCGCCGGCCTCATGCCCCGCATCGCGGGCCCGCGCGTGAAATCATGTTCAATGAACTCCTCGCATCAACACCGCCGCGCCGCGAGCCGGCTTGACACCCGGCCGTGCCGGCCGACAATGCGCAACGGGCCGTGCGCGTCATTATCGCCTGTCGCCCCGACCTCCACCCATCCCATCCCGGCCCCGCCGAGCGGGGAAAGACAGATGACCGAACGTTTCTGCCTACCGGATGAAGATCCGGTTCTACGCGTGGTGCCGATGCCCGCCGACGCCAACGTGCACGGCGACGTGTTCGGCGGATGGATCATGGCCCAGGTCGACATCGCAGGCGCCATCCTGGCGGCCCGGCGCTCCAACGGACGCGTGGCGACGGTTGCGGTCACCAGTTTCGTCTTCAAGCAGCCGGTGTTCGTCGGAGACCTTCTATCGTTTTACGGCAACATCGTGCGGACCGGACGCACGTCGGTCACGGTGGACGTCAGGGTCTATACCGAGCGCAACCGCCTGAAGGCCGAAGTGGCCAAGGTCACCGAGGCCACCCTGGTGTACGTGGCCACCGACGAGCAGCGCAGGCCGCGCGATCTGCCGCCGCTGGAGCATTGAGGCAGCAGGGCGCGCCGCGCTCAATCGTGAAACGGATAGGGTCCGTCGTAGCGGCCGGTGTAGGCGGTGTGGGTCACCAGGGTCCGGTCGTCCCACAGATGCAGCTGGAACGCAGACGGCTCCAGGACCAGGCTAGCCCTGCTCGCCGGCTTCAGGTCCAGCAGCACCTGGTGGGCCGTGCTCGGGCACACCGTCGCCAGCGTCCCGCCGAACAGCGCCTGGATCGGCCGGTGCAGGTGTCCGCAGACGATGCGCTGCACCTGCGGGAACCGGTGCACGATCTGCGCCAGGCCGGACGGGTCGGCCAGTGCCATCCGGTCCATGTGGTCGATGCCGGTTTCGAACGGCGGGTGATGCAACGCGATCACGGTGGGCGAGTCGGATTCGAGCAGGCGCTGTTCCAGCCAGTGCAACCGTTGCGCGCACAGCGCGCCGCCGGGCTCGCCGGGGATCACCGTATCGAGCGCCAGCAACCGCACGGGGTACTCGTCGATCGCGTATTGAAGGAACCCGCCCTCGCGCGGAAGATAGCGATGGTCCGGAAAGGCCGCGCGCAGCGCCTGTCGCTCGTCGTGATTGCCGGGCATCAGAAAAACCGGCAAGGGCAGGACCGCCAGCAACTCCCGCAACAGTCCATAGGACCGGGCGTCGGGCGTGTCGACCAGATCTCCGGTCGCGATGACCACGTCCGGTAGCGGGTCCAGCCGGGCGATGCACTGCACACAACGCTCCAGGCAAGCGGCCGTATCGACGACGCCGTAGGCCAGGGCGCGCCCGGCCATCACGTGCAGATCGCTGATCTGGCACAGCAGCATGTGGCTTGTCTCCGATTGCCGGCAGCGCGTGCTTGTCGGCCGGCGCGCGGCGGTCCATAGTAACGCCGCCGTCGGCGTGTGATGGCGCGGCATTCAGAAGAACAAAGGGAGGACGTCTCGAATGTTCACGCAAATTCTCGACCCCACCGGAAATCTGTTCATCACCTGGCTGGTCGCGCTCGTTCCCGTCGCGGCACTGCTCTTCATGCTGGCGGGCCTGCGCTGGTCGGCGTGGCTGGCGACCCTGGTCGGCTCGCTGCTCACGCTGGTGCTGGCGCTCTGGATCTGGAAGATGCCGCTCGATCAAGGCATCCGCGCCTACTTCTACGGCTCCGCGACCGGCGTATGGAACGTCGACTGGATCACCTTCTGGGGGGTGATGCTGTTCAACACGCTGGTCGCCACGGGCACCTTCGACAAGCTCAGGCGCTGGCTGGTCTCGCAGGGCACGAACGATATCCGCGTTCAAACGATCCTTTTCGCGTGGGCGTTCGGCGCCCTGCTGGAAGGCCTGGTCGGCTTCGGGTATCCGTGGGCGTTCGTCGCGCCGATCCTGATCGCGCTGGGCATCCCGGACCTGGACGCCATCCGCGTCGCAGCCATTGCGAACAACGCGCCGGTGTCGTACGGCGCGCTCGGGGCCCCCATCATCGCGCTCGCCGCGGTCACCGGATATCCGCTGCTCGCGTTGTCCGGCTCGATCAGCAAGATCGTGGCGATCCTCGCGCTGTTGCCGCCGTGGATCCTGCTGTACCTGGTCTCCGGCAAGAAAGGAATGTTCGGGGCCTGGCCGCTGGCGGTGGTCGGGTCGCTGGGCTACATCGCCGGCCAGTTGCCGGTGGGCACGTACTTGGGACCCTACCTGCCGGACGTCGCCGGTTCGATTGTCTGTTTCATCTGCGTGCTGCTTCTGCTCAAGGTATGGCGGCCGGCCGAAGTTCTCGGTTACGGCGGCAAGCCGGCCACCGGCGCCGCTTCAGCCGAAACGGAGCATGGACTGTCCGGCGGCGACATCGCGCAGGCCTGGCTGCCGATCGCGGTCCTGGTCCTGGTCGTGGTTGCCTGGACCGGCCCCTGGTCGAAGCTTCCGGGCGTCGTGCTTCTGCAATTGCAGGTGGCGGCGGCCTCCTCGATCACCGAGGGCGCGAAGATCACGGCGGCATTCAAGTGGACGCCTTTCGTCGGCGGCTCGGCGATCCTGGCCTCGTGGATCATCGTCGTGGTGCTGCTGCGCATCGGCGGCCAGCGCGTCAATCTCGTCGAAGTCTGGAACAAGACCTGGTCGCAGATGTGGGGCGCGCTGCTGGTCGGCGTGTTCATCTTCGGCCTGGCCTACGTCTACAACTTCTCGGGGATGGCCGCTTCCCTGGCGAAGGCGTTCTCCTCGCTGGGCGTCGCCTTCATCGTGGTGGCCCCGATCCTCGGCTTCATCGGGGTCGCACTGTCGGGCAGCAATACCTCGACCAATGCCATGTTCGGCAAGTTCCAGGCGCTGGTCGGCCAGATCCTGGGCTTTCCGCCGCTGCTGTTGCCGACGGTGAACTCGGTCGGCGCCGAGATCGGCAAGCCGATCGCGCCGCAGACCGCCAGCGTCGGCGTCTCGACCACCCGCTTCGTGCGCAACGAAGGCGAGGTGATCCGCCACAATTTCGCGTGGTGCCTGGTGATCCTGGTCTACCTGATCCTGATCAGCGTCGCCTGCTACATGTTCTTTCCGAGCATCGTGCAGCTGCCAGCGGCGGGTTGAGCGCGCTTCTGAGGTGACCCTCCCCCCTCCCTTTCCGGCCTGCGGCCGGAAAGGGAAATAGGAAGAGAACGAGGGGGCTGGGCTGGCCCCCTCGTGCTCCCCCCAGCCAATGTGAAAACGTGGAAGAGGCCGAGCTGTATCGCCCCTCGCCCGCGCAAGCGGGAGAGGGGAGGTGTGAGGGTGGTGACCCGCCGGCTAACGCAGCCAGCACTGCTCGAGCCAGGCCGCTGCCGCGATCAGCTGGGCGTCGCGGCCGGGTCGGGCGATCACGCTCACGCCGAGCGGCAGGCCGTGCGGCCCCCGCGCGAATGGCAGGTTGATCACCGGGCAGCCCAGCAGGTGCCAGGGGCGGTTGAACAAAGGATCGCCCGTGGTCTCCAGCGTCGCCGGCGCCTCGCCGACCGCGCTCGGGGCGACGATGACGTCGGCGCCGCCAAACAGATCCTCGATCACGAAAGCGCACGAGCGCGCGGTCCGCAGCGCATCCAGGTAGCGCTGCTCCGGAAAGCCTTGCGCCTCTTCGATCGCTTCGATCAGCTGCGCCGAAAGCTGCGCCCGGCGATACGCGTATTCCGGCGCCAGCGCGCGCGCGGTCTCGGCCAGCTGGATCGTCCGGTGCGCCTCGAACAGCCGGTCGAACGCCTCGGGCCACGGGGCTTGCTCGACCCACGCGCCGCCGCCGCCCGCGCGCTGCGCCGCCTGCTCCACCGCGTGCCGCATCGCCGGCTCGGCCCGGTCCGCGCGCGAGGTCAAGGTCCATCCGAGCCTCGGCGCAGGTCGTGCCCGCCCGCGTGCTGCCTGCTGCGCCCAGTCGGGCCGCAGCGCCACGACCGAGGCCGCGAGCGCGATGTCGTCGACCGACGCGGCGAAAACGCCGACCTCGTCCAGCGTGTCCGAGTTCACCTTCACGCCGCTGCGCGGCACCTGGCGGCCCGACGGTTTGTAGCCGACCACGCCGCAGAACGATGCGGGCCGGATCACCGAGCCCGCGGTCTGGGTTCCCAGCGCCAGCGGCGCCAGGCCGGCCGCCACCGCGGCGGCCGATCCGCTGGACGATCCGCCGGGCGTGTGTGCGTGCGCATGCGGATTGCGGGTTGGCCCCGGCGCGAAGGTGGCCAGTTCGGCGGTCACCGTCTTGCCCAGCACCAAGGCACCGGCCCGGCGCAGCAACGCCACGCAAGCCGCGTCCAGGGCCGGCCGGTGCCCCCGGTAGATCGGGGATCCATAGCAGGTCTCGAACTGCTCGGTGTCGATCGCGTCCTTGATCGCAACCGGCACGCCTGCGAGCGGACCCTTGACCTGAGCCCGGTCGTTGCGCCGCGCACACTGGATCACCTGGTCCGGATCGAACGTCACAAACGCCCGCAGCGCCGCGTCGCGCGCCTCGACCGCCTCCACGTAGGGGCGCACTGCCGCTTCGACCGATATCAGCCCCGCGTTCACGCGCCGGGCAAGATGCACGGCGATCGCGCGCTCCGGGGCATCGACGGGCAGCCGCGTGTCGTCCGTCATGGCAAGCCGAACGCCTGTTCAAGTTCGATCACGCTGCCGGCGTTCTGGCCATCGTAACCTGGCAGCGCATTGATCACGGCGCGCATTTCGACCCCGCGCAGCAGCTCGACCACGTTGCGCAGCAGGGCCTTGTTGACCGAGGCCGCCTCGCACGCAAAAAAATACCGCTCGCGCAGCAAAGCGACGAAGTCCAGCCCGAAGCGGCGCGCCGCCGCCTCCAGCCCGAATCCGACGTCGGCCATCCCGCTGGCGATGTACGCAGCCACCGCCGCGTGCGTGAATTCGGTGTTCTCGTAGCCGACGACCCGGGCCGAATCCATCCGGTGGCGTGCCAGCAGCAGATCGATCAGCACCCGCGTGCCCGAGCCGACCTGCCGGTTCACAAAGCGCAGATCCGGCCGTGTCAGGTCCTCGAACCCGGCGACGGCCTTCGGGTTGCCGTTTGCGACGAACAGCCCCTGCGTGCGGTGGGCCAGCAGGATCAGCACATGCCGTCGTGAGTCGAGCCAGGCGAGGTAGGGCGCGACCGATGTCTTCTGGAACGATCCCTCGGCCACGTGAAAGCCGGCCAGGTCGCATTCGCCGCGCGCCAGTGCCGCCACCGCCTCGGTGCTGGTGCGGTATTTAAGGTCCACCGGCACGTCCTGCCGTCCCAGCGCCTCCACCAGCGCCGCCACCGCGAAGCCATGCGAAGCGTTGATGCGCAGGCTGGCGCGCGCCGGGGCCAGCAGCGATTCGAGCTCGCCTTCCAGTTCCGAAGAAAGGCTTTCAAGGGTCGGCGAAAGGCGCGCCGCAACCCGACGATCGGCCCACAGCAGCTTTTCCGCCAGCGCCGACAGCCGGGTGCCCTGGCCCCGGGTCTTGATCACCAGCGGGGTGCCGAATTCGCGTTCGAAGCGACGCAGCATGCCCCAGGCGCGCCGGTATGACATCGCAGTGACGCGCGCTCCGTCGGCGATGCTGCCGGAATTCTGGATCGCGGTCAGAAGCAGCAGCAGCTCCGGCAGCGGGTGCGGCTCGCCCCCGGCCGGAGCGACCACCCATTCGGGATGAATCGATATGCGCCACATATGAACCTGTTTGCTTATTGATGTCGCGGGATCGGCGGGTGTACTGTTCTGCGAATCCGCAGTGCCGCGGGCGCCCGGCAAAGCACCGCCAAATAGGCATCCCATTGCATATTCTGCACCAAAATCCAAACCACCGGTCGAACCGGCGGGAGACCTGATGAGCGGTGTTGCAACAGCCGATATCCAGGGCGCCGTGGCCCGCGCGCTCGAGCATCATCGCGCACGCCAGGGCGCGTTGCTGCCGGTGCTGCACGATGTGCAGCACGAGCTTGGATACATCCCACCGGAGTCGGTCGAGGCCATCGCGCGCGGCCTGAACCTGTCGCGGGCCGAGGTGCACGGGGTCATCACCTACTACGCGCATTTCCGCCAGCAGGCGCCGGCGCAGCACGTGGTCCAGCTGTGCCAGGCCGAGGCCTGCCAGAGCATGGGCGCGGAGGCGCTTGCGACCCATGCCCAGGCCAGACTCGGTTGCGCAATGCATTCGACCACGCAGGACGGCCGCTTCGCACTGGAACCGGTGTATTGCCTGGGGCTGTGCGCATCCTCGCCGTCGATGATGATCGGCGAGCGCGTTCACGCGCGCGTGACGCCGGAACGCTTCGACCAGCTGATCGGTGCGCTCGATGCCGCTGCCACTTCGGGGACAACGACATGAGCGCTTCGACCGTTTACGTGCCGGGCGACTCGTCCGCGCGCGCGGTCGGGGCCGACGAAGTCGCCGACGCGATCGCGGCCGAGGCGGCGCGGCGCGGCGTCGCGCTGCAGATCGTGCGCAACGGCTCGCGCGGCCTGGCCTGGCTGGAGCCTCTGGTCGAGTGCGCGACGCCCTCGGGGCGGATCGGCTTCGGTCCGGTCCGGACGCAGGATGTGGCGGCGCTGTTCGACGCCGGGTTCCCGAACGCGGCCAAGCATGCGCTGGCAATGGGCGCGGTCGACGAGTTGCCGTACCTGAAGTCGCAACAACGCCTGACGTTCGCCCGCATCGGGCTGACCGACCCGCTGTCGGTCGACGATTACGTGGCGCATGAAGGCTTTGCCGGCCTGCGCCGCGCGCTGGCGATGCGACCCGAGGCGATCGTCAACGAGGTGATCGAATCGGGCCTGCGCGGGCGCGGCGGCGCCGCTTTTCCGACCGGCATCAAGTGGCAGACGGCGATGCGCGCCGCGGCCACGCCGAAGTACGTGGTGTGCAACGCCGACGAGGGCGATTCGGGAACGTTCGCCGACCGGCTGGTGATGGAAAGCGATCCGCTGATGCTGATCGAGGGCATGACGATCGCCGGCCTGGCGATCGGTGCCGAACTCGGATACATCTACGTGCGCAGCGAGTATCCCGATTCGGTGCGCATGCTGGAGCGGGCGGCGCAGGCCGCGCGCCTGGCCGGATACCTGGGCCGCGACATCCTCGCAAGCGGGCATCATTTCGACATCGAAGTGCGGATGGGCGCTGGCTCTTACGTATGCGGCGAGGAAACCGCGATGCTCGAGAGTCTGGAGGGCCGGCGCGGCGTCGTGCGCGCTAAGCCGCCGCTGCCGGCGATCAAGGGCCTGTTCGGGCAGCCCAGCGCCATCAACAACGTGGTCACGCTGGCCACGGTGCCGATCATCCTGGCGCGCGGAGCTTCGTTCTACAAGAATTTCGGGGTCGGGCGCTCGCGCGGCACCCTGACCGTGCAGCTGGCCGGCAACGTGCGCCACGGCGGATTGATCGAGGTCGCGTTCGGCGTCACGCTGCGCGACCTGCTTGAAAAGTGGGGCGACGGCACGGCAAGCGGGCGGCCGGTGCGCGCGATCCAGGTGGGCGGGCCGCTGGGCACCTACGTGTCGCCGTCGCACTGGAGCACGCCGCTCGATTACGAAGCCTATGCCAAGTTCGGCGGGGTGGTCGGCCATGGCGGGGTGGTCGTGCACGACGACACGGTGGACCTGGCCAAGATGGCGCGCTTCGCGATGCACTTCTGCGCGCTGGAGTCGTGCGGCAAGTGCACGCCCTGCCGGATCGGCGCCACGCGCGGCGTGGAGGTGATCGACCGGATCATGGCGGGTCAGAACGTGCCGCAGCAGATCGCCCTGTTGCGCGATCTTTGCGACACGATGGTGAGCGGTTCGTTGTGCGCGATGGGCGGGATGACGCCGTTCCCGGTGCTGTCCGCGCTGGAAAACTATCCGGAAGACTTTCAGAAGGGGCTTGACCATGCAAGCAGTCGAAATCCGCAGAAGCCAGCGGCCATCGCCTGACGTCGAGTTCGATCCCGCGCGGATGGTTCCGCACGGGTACGACGACACCGACTACGGCACCCCGAAGCGCGAAGGCGCGGCGGTCACGCTGACGATCGACGGCCGCGAGGTGACGGTGGCGGCTGGCACGTCGGTGATGCGCGCCGCCATCGAGGTCGGCATCAACGTGCCGAAGCTGTGCGCCTCCGATTCGCTCGAGGCCTGGGGCTCGTGCCGCCTGTGCCTGGTCGAAATCGAGGGCCGCAAGGGCTATCCGGCTTCGTGCACCACGCCGGTCGAGGCGGGCATGAAGGTGCTGACCCAGTCACCCAAGCTGGCCCAATTGCGGCGCGGGGTGATGGAGCTTTACATCTCGGATCACCCGCTCGACTGCCTGACCTGCCCGGCCAACGGCGACTGCGAGCTGCAGGACATGGCCGGCGCGGTCGGCCTGCGCGAGGTCCGCTACGGCTACGAGGGCGAAAACCACCTGAAGGACGTCACGGACGCCTCCAATCCGTACTTCATGTACGACCCGTCCAAGTGCATCGTGTGCAACCGCTGCGTGCGCGCCTGCGAGGAGGTGCAGGGCACGTTCGCCCTGACGATTTCCGGCCGCGGCTTCGGCTCGCGCGTGTCGCCGGGACAGGACCAGCCGTTCATGCACTCCGAGTGCGTTTCGTGCGGTGCCTGCGTTCAGGCCTGCCCCACCTCGACGCTGCAGGAAAAGTCGATCATCCAGCTCGGCCAGCCCGAGCACACCGTCGTCACCACCTGCGCCTACTGCGGCGTCGGCTGCGCGTTCGAAGCCGAGATGAAGGGCTCGCAGGTGGTCCGGATGATGCCCTACAAGGCCGGCGGGGCCAATGAAGGGCACTCATGCGTCAAGGGGCGCTTCGCGTGGGGCTATGCCACCCATCGCGACCGCGTCGTCAAGCCGATGATCCGCGACAGGATCTCGGACCCGTGGCGCGAAGTGAGCTGGGACGAGGCGATCGGATACGCCGCGCGCCGCCTGCGCGAGATCCAGGCCAAGTACGGCCGCGACTCCATCGGCGGCATCACGTCCTCGCGCTGCACCAACGAAGAGACCTACCTCGTGCAGAAGCTGGTGCGCGCCGCGTTCGGCAACAACAACACCGACACCTGCGCGCGCGTGTGCCATTCGCCGACCGGCTATGGTCTGAAGCAGACGATGGGCGAATCGGCCGGCACGCAGACCTTCCGGTCCGTCGACAAGTCGGACGTGATCGTGGTGATCGGCGCCAATCCGACCGAGGCGCACCCGGTGTTCGCCTCGCGCATGAAGCGTCGCCTGCGCGAGGGCGCGAAGCTGGTGGTGGTCGACCCGCGCCGCATCGACCTGGTCGACAGCGTGCACGTGAAGGCCGATTACCACCTGCAACTGAAGCCGGGCACCAACGTGGCCGTGCTGACCGCGATGGCGCACGTGATCGCCACCGAGGGCCTGATCAACGAGGCGTTCGTCGCCGAGCGCTGCGAGCCCAAGGCGTTCGGGCAATGGCGCGAATTCGTGTCGCGCCCCGACAATTCGCCGGAGGCGCTGCAGTCCGCCAGCGGCGTGCCGGCCGAGCGGGTGCGCGGCGCCGCGCGCCTGTATGCGACCGGGGGCAACGCGGCCATCTACTACGGCCTGGGCGTCACCGAGCACGCGCAGGGTTCGACCGCGGTGATGGCGATCGCCAACCTGGCGATGGCCACGGGCAACATCGGGCGCGACGGCGTCGGCGTGAACCCGTTGCGCGGGCAGAACAACGTGCAGGGCTCGTGCGACATGGGATCGTTCCCGCACGAGCTGCCCGGCTACCGCCACGTGTCGGACTCGACCACGCGAACGCTGTTCGAGCAGGCCTGGAACGTGCAGATCTCCCCCGAGCCCGGGCTGCGCATCCCGAACATGTTCGATGCCGCGATCGCCGGCACCTTCATGGGGCTGTACTGCCAGGGCGAGGACATCGTGCAGTCGGATCCGGACACCCAGCACGTCGCCAGCGCTCTGTCGGCGATGGAATGCATCGTGGTGCAGGACATCTTCCTTAACGAGACGGCCAAGTACGCGCACGTGTTCCTGCCCGGCTCCTCGTTCCTGGAGAAGGACGGCACCTTCACCAACGCCGAACGCCGCATCTCGCGCGTGCGCAAGGTGATGGACCCGCTGCCGGGGCTTGGCGACTGGGAAGCGACCCAGGCGCTGTCCAACGCGCTGGGCTACCCGATGAACTACACGCACCCGGCGCAGATCATGGACGAGATCGCGCTGCTGACACCGACCTTCCATGGCGTCAGCTTCGCCAAGCTCGACGAGCTCGGCAGCATCCAGTGGCCATGCAACGAGGAGCACCCGGACGGCACCCCGATCATGCACGTCGGGGAGTTCGTGCGCGGCAAGGGACGCTTCCTGCTGACCCAGTACGTGCCGAGCGACGAAAAGGTCACGCGCAAGTACCCGCTGCTGCTGACCACGGGCCGCGTGCTGTCGCAATACAACGTCGGCGCCCAGACCCGCCGCACCGAGAACGTCCAGTTCTACGACGAGGACCGGCTCGAGATCCATCCGCACGATGCGGAGGAGCGGGGCATACGCGAAGGCGACTGGGTCGGCATCGAGAGCCGGGCCGGGCAGACGGTGCTGCGCGCCACGGTGACCGAGCGGGTCGCGCCGGGCGTCGTGTACACGACGTTCCATTTCCCGGAATCCGGCGCCAACGTGATCACCACCGACAGCTCGGACTGGGCCACCAACTGCCCGGAATACAAGGTCACGGCAGTCCAGGTCACCCCGGTCGAGCAGCCCTCGCAGTGGCAGCGCGCGTACCGCGACTTCAACCAGACCCAGGAGCGGCTTTACGAGGAACGTGCGACGGAGGCGGCCGCCAAGTGATGACCGCGCGCGCTCCGATGAACAGCGGCTGAGCCTGCCTGATGGGCGCTGCCCAGTTCGCCGATCCGGACGGACCGCCTGCGCTCGCCGAGCCGGCGGTCGAGATTCATTTCCGCGGTGGCCGGATCGAGGAGCGAGCGGCGATCCTGGCCGACGAGGTGCCGGTCGCGTTCGAGTACAACGGCGTGTCCCACGCGGTGATGCTCGCCACGCCCGGCGACCTTGAGGATTTCGCGGTCGGCTTCTCGGTCAGCGAAGGCATCGTCGACGATCCGGGCCAGATCTATGGGGTCGAGGTTCAGCAGGCGGCCGCCGGCATCACGGTGGCGATCGAGGTGGCGTCCGACGCGTTCGTCCGGTTGAAGGACCGCCGGCGTACGCTGGCCGGCCGAACCGGCTGCGGGATCTGCGGGGCCGAGAACCTGCAACAGGTGCTGCGGCCGCTGCCGGCGCTGGGCGACCGTGGCCCGCGCCTGCAGGCCGCGGCCGTGTCGGCCGCCCTGGCGGCGCTGGTGAATGCGCAGCGGCTGCAAAAGGCGACCGGCGCGGTGCATGGGGCGGCGTGGAGCCGGGTTGCGGGAACGGCCGAGATCGTGCGGGAAGACGTGGGTCGGCACAACGCGCTGGACAAGCTGGTCGGGGCGGTGCTGCGCGCGCGCGCCAACGAGGAGCCCGGCTTTGTCGTCGTCACCAGCCGGGCCAGCGTCGAGATGGTTCAGAAAGCAGCCGGCATCGCCACCACGCTGGTCGCGGTGTCCGCGCCAACGCGCCTGGCAGCGCAGATCGCGCGCGACTGCGGCCTGACCCTGGTGGGATTTGCCCGCGGCAACGAGTTTTCCGTCTATTCGCACGCTTGGCGCATCGCCGCGGCGTCCGATTGATCAAACAGCGAACCCGATATGGACATCGAAAACCTGATCCACATGGCCAACCGCATCGGAGCCTTCTTTGAGGCCTACCCCGACCGCGATGAGGCAATGCGCGGCATCGTCGACCACCTGCACAAGTTCTGGGAACCGCGCATGCGACGCGACCTGTACGCGCAGTTCGATCTGGACGGCGCCCCGGGGCTGAAGCCGATCGTCGCCGAGGCGATCCGGCTGTATCGGCCCGAGCTGATCAGCCCTGCGCCCTGAACGGCGGCGATCCCTTTTCGCTCTGCGTCCACGCCGTTTCCCGCGTAGACGTTTTTTTCCGGATGGCGCCTTGCGGCAGCCGGCGCCCGCCACTATCTTAGTGCGATGACACAGCCCGGGATTTTCCACCCCGCGGTCGAGGCATGGTTTCGCAAGGTCTTTGCCGCGCCGACCGAGGCCCAGGCGCGCGCGTGGCCTGCGATCCAGGCGGACCGCCATGTGCTGGTGGCGGCGCCGACCGGCTCGGGAAAGACGCTGGCCGCATTCCTGGCCGCGATCGATGCCCTGGTGCGCCGCGGGATCCAGGAGGCACTGCCGGACGAAACCAGCGTCGTCTACGTCTCGCCGCTGAAGGCGCTGTCCAACGACATCCAGCGCAATCTGGAAGCGCCGCTCGCGGGGATCCGCGCCGAGCTTGCGGCCCTGGGTTATCCGGATGTTCAAATCCGCACGCTGGTTCGCACCGGCGACACGCCGCCCGGCGAGCGCGCAAGCATGCGCCGCCGGCCGCCGCACATCGTCGTCACCACGCCGGAGTCGCTTTACGTGCTGCTGGGCTCCGAGTCCGGCCGTAAGATGCTGGCGACGACGCGCACGGTCATCGTCGACGAGATCCACGCGCTGGCGCCGAACAAGCGCGGCAGCCACCTGGCGCTGTCGCTGGAGCGCCTCGCCGCGTTGACGCCGGCTCCGCCCGTGCGCGTGGGCCTGTCCGCGACCCAGAAACCGATCCAGGAGGTTGCGCGCTTCCTGGTGGGCACGCAGGCGCCGGCCGCGGGCTGCACGATCGTCGACAGCGGACACACACGCGAGCGCGACCTCGCGCTCGAGGTCCCGCCGTCCCCGCTCGAGGCCGTCATGTCCGGCGAGGTCTGGCAGCAGGTGTACGCCCGCGTGGCGGAGCTCGCTCAGCAGCATCGAACGACCCTGGTCTTCGTCAACACGCGGCGCATGGCCGAGCGCGTCGCGCGCCACCTGTCCGAGCTGATCGGCAAGGACGTGGTCACCGCGCACCACGGAAGCCTGGCCAAGGAGCGGCGTGTGCAGGCCGAGCAGCGCCTGAAGAGCGGCCAGTTGCGGGCACTTGTGGCCACCGCTTCGCTGGAGCTGGGCATCGACATCGGAGACGTCGAGCTGGTGTGCCAGCTCGGTTCGCCGCGGTCGATTGCGACCTTTCTGCAGCGCGCGGGGCGCGCCAATCACACGGTCAGCGGGCGGCCGAAGGCACGCCTGTTCCCGCTGTCGCGCGACGAGCTGGTGGAGTGCAGCGCGCTGCTGGACGCGGTGCGGCGCGGCGAACTGGACCGCGTGACGATACCGTCCAAGCCGCTGGACGTTCTGGCCCAGCAGATCGTGGCCGAAGTGGCGGCGCGCGAGTGGAGCGAAGACGCCCTGTTCGGCGTCCTCACGCGAGCCCATCCCTACGCGACCTTGACGCGCGACGAATACCTGGACGTGGTGCGCATGCTTGCCGAGGGGTTCAGCACGCGCCGCGGACATCGCGCCGCGTACCTGCACCGCGACGCCGTCAATGGACTCGTGCGAGGCCGGCGTGGCGCACGCCTGACCGCGATCACATCCGGCGGCGCGATCCCCGACACCGCCGACTACGACGTCGTGCTGGAGCCCGCCGGCCAGTCCGTGGGCACGGTAAACGAGGATTTCGCCATCGAGAGCCTGGCTGGCGACATCTTTCAGCTGGGCAACACCTCGTACCGCATCCTGCGCGTCGAGGCGGGGCGGCTGCGCGTGGAAGACGCGCGCGGCCAGCCGCCGAACATTCCGTTCTGGCTGGGTGAGGCCCCCGGCCGGACCGACGAGCTCTCGCTCGCGGTGTCGCGTCTGCGAGAAGAGGTGGTGGCCCGCCTCGACGCCGGTGCGGCGCTCGCCTACCTGACGCAGGAGCTGGGGCTCGTCGCCCCGGCCGCCGCGCAGCTGGTCGAGTACCTGGCGGCGGCGTGCGCCGCCCTGGGGGCCGTGCCGACGCAGAAGACGATCGTGCTCGAGCGCTTCTTCGACGAGTCCGGCGGCATGCAACTGGTGATTCACTCGCCGTTCGGCAGCCGCATCAACCGCGCGTGGGGCCTGGCCCTGCGCAAGCGCTTCTGCCGCAAGTTCAACTTTGAGCTGCAGGCGGCGGCCACCGAGGATGCGATCGTGCTGTCGCTGTCGACCAGCCACAGTTTCCCGCTCGACGAGGTGGTGCGGTACCTGCATTCGAACAGCGTGCGGGCGGTCCTGGTCCAGGCGATGCTCGGGGCGCCGATGTTCGCGTCGCGCTGGCGCTGGACCGCGACGACCGCGCTGGCGCTGCCGCGCTTCCGCTCGGGCAAGAAGGTGCCGGCGCAGCTGCAGCGCATGGCGGCCGAAGATCTGCTGGCGGCCGTGTTCCCGGACCAGATCGCCTGCGCCGAGAACCTGGCCGGCGAGCGCGAGGTGCCGGACCATCCGCTCGTGAGCCAGGCGGTCCACGATTGCCTGTACGAGGCGATGGACATCGAAGGGCTGGAGACGTTGCTGCGTGCGATCGAATCGGGCCGGATCCGGATCGAGCACCGCGAGTTGACGGAGCCTTCGCCGCTGGCGCTCGAGATCCTGAGCGCACGGCCGTACGCTTTCCTGGACGACGCGCCGCTGGAGGAGCGCCGCACCCGCGCAGTGATGAGCCGCCGCTGGCTCGACGAGGAGGCGGCCGCGGGGCTGGGCCGGCTCGACCCCGAGGCGATCGACCGCGTGCGCGCGCAAGCGTGGCCCAGTGCGCAGAGCGCGGACGAGCTGCATGATGCGCTGCTGGGACTTGGCTTCGTCACGGACGGGGAGCTCGACGCCTCATGGGGGCCGCTCGTCGGGGCGCTGGCCCAGGCCGGCCGCGCCACCCGGATGGTGGTGCAGCCTTCGCCGCCAGCGGCCGGCGGCGAGCGGGCGTTCTGGATTGCGGCGGAACGACTGCCGCAGTTCAGGTCCGTGTTTGCGCACGCGCAATGCTCCCCTCCCATCACGGCCCCGGCGGAGTTTGCGGCGCGCTCGTGGCCTGCCGACGATGCGCTGGTCGAGATCGCGCGCGGCCGCCTCGAGGGCCTGGGGCCGGTGACCGCGCAGGCGCTGGCCGACTCGATGGCGCTGGCGCCCGCGCAGGTCGAAGCGGCGCTGGGCAAGCTCGCGTCCGAGGGCTTTGCCATGCGCGGTTCGTTCACGCCGGGCGCAGGCCAGGACGAATGGTGCGACCGGGCACTGCTCGCGCGCATTCACCGCTACACCGTCAAGCGTCTGCGGCAGGAGATCGAGCCGGTCTCGGGCCAGGATTTCATGCGTTTCCTTTGCCGCTGGCAGCACGTGGTCCCGGACGAGCGCCGCCAGGGGCCCGACGCCCTGGCCGCGCTGGTGACCCAGCTCGAGGGGTTCGAGGCGCCTGCGGCGGCATGGGAGGCCGACATCCTGCCGGCGCGCCTGGACAACTACGAGTTCACGTGGCTCGATGACCTGTGTCTTGCCGGTCGCGCGGTGTGGACGCGCCTGACCGGACCCGCGAGCGTTGCCGCGAAAGGCGCCGCCCCGATCCGTACCACTCCGGTGGCGCTGTTGCCCAGGCGCAGCCTGGGGCTGTGGAATCGGGCAGTGCCCGCGCTCGCCGGGCCGGCGCTCGCAAGTCCGCGTGCCCAGCGAGTGGTCGAGCACCTGAAAAACCATGGCGCCTGCTTCTACGACGAGATCGTCGAGGCGACCGGATTGCTGCGCACGCAGGTCGAGGACGCGCTCGCCGAACTGGTCGCGCTGGGGCTGGTGCACTCCGACAGCTTTTCCGGCTTGCGCGTGCTGCTCACGCCGTCCAATCGGCGCAAGCCGTTGATGGAGGGCAAACGTCGCCGGCGCACGGCGCTGCTCGGCATCGAGGACGCGGGACGCTGGGCCCTGGTGCGGCGACCCGCGGCGGGACCCGTGGCCGCCGGCGAACCCGAGCAGGAAGTCGTTGAACACATCGCCGATACCCTGCTGCGCCGCTATGGAGTCGTCTTCTGGCGCCTGCTGGAACGCGAGGCGGCCTGGCTTCCCCCGTGGCGCGAGCTGCTGCGCGTGCTGCGGCGCCTGGAGGCGCGCGGCGAAATACGGGGTGGCCGATTCGTGGCCGGCATCGCGGGCGAACAGTTTGCCTTGCCCGAAGCCGTGGGCCTGCTGCGCGAGACGCGCCGCGACCCGCCCGCGCCAACCTGGATCTGCCTGAGCGCCGCCGATCCGCTCAACCTGGTCGGCGTCATCGTGCCGGGCTCGAAGGTCCCCGCGCTGGCGGGCAACCGCATCCTGTTCCGCGACGGCGTGGCCGTGGCCGCGCTCGTCGGAGGCCAGACGCAGTGGCTGCTGGAACTCGAACGCTCCGAGATGCAAGAGGCTCAGGGTGCGCTCATCAAGCGGCAGGCGGGGGCGCAGCTGCCGGCCTACCTGCGCTGAACACCGAGCTTTCGAAACGCGGTCCAGGTTTCAGTGATGACCGCTGCCAGGAAGGCGGTGCTGATGCCAAACAGCAGCAGGCCGTTGGTCGCCTCCAGCGCTCCCATCAGCTTCCAGTGAGGCGCCAGGTCGAGCCCGGACGAGCCATATGCCGTTATGGCGTTGATCGAATACAGCATCGCGTCCGCCGGCGTGTCGATCGCCGCGAGCAGCAGGTAAGCCGCGCCCCAGATGGCAACCTCCACACCGTTGAGCAACGCCAGCGCCAGGGCGAGAGTGCCGAAGATCACGGGCGCGTACAGCGCCAGCGAAGTCTGTCCCATGGGGCGCTTTTCGAGGCGCCCTTTGAAGCGCACCAGCAGCAGTGTGATTCCCACCAGAGCCAGAACGTGCAGCATGGTCGTCAGCGCGATCAGCGGCAGGCCCCAGACCCAGTCGGACGTCCAGGCGGGTTCCATGGAACGCAAAGGTTAACGAACGACCACACGGACCGGCTTACGGCCCGGGGCTGAAGGTGCACACGGCGCCCCCGCCAGCGCGCTGCTGCAATTCATGCGGATCCACCGTGCAGTTCATTTGCGAAAGGCTTTCGAACACCGTCCCGGCTGCGCCTTCGGACGGGACCCCGACCTCTTCAAGAGTTGCGAACAGCTCGTGAGCCTTGCGACCTCGCAGGGTCGCCCTGTTCGCGCCGAAGGCAAGTTCGCACGAGCGCAGCGTGATATCGACGTTGGACGTTCGGCAGACGATCGAGTCAGCCTGAACCGTAATCGCCTGTCCTGCCGTGAATGTGCCCTGCAGGTTGCCGTCGAATACGCGCGCCAGCGTATGCCTGTCATGCTGGCTCAGCAGCGGTGAATACTCGCCGACCAGGGCGGCGAGCGCCAGCGCGCCCTGCCCGGACACAGTCACCGGCGCCGCAAGTGCGGCCTCGCTCCCGGCGAAAAGCATGAGCAGAACTCCCAAGCGCATCTTCATGGCGGCAAGCCCGGGCTTCTCCCGACGTTTTCCGCAAACGTCGCGGATATTCTGACACGGGTCACGCCGGCGAGGGTACGTGCCTCGGGCGCGTGTCCCGCGGCCCGTTATGATTTCGTCTCTCAGGCGGTGCGCGGCGCACTCGCCGCGCCGGCTTCAATTCCCGCTAGGGGCACCTGGACAATGTATCGGCAACCCGGCCGAATGCGCATCGCCGTGCTGATCGCGGTCGCGATCCATGCGGCGGTGCTGTTTCTGGTGCATCCGATCACGAAGCTACAAACGGATGCGGAGCCGGGTGATCGTATTGATGTCACGTTGGCGCCCGGCGGGGTTGCTACGAAGTCCCCGCCTGTCAAGACCTCGCATGTGCCCAAGCCCGTTGCCGCCCAGGCGCGAGAGGCCGCCCGGGCGAAGTCCCCGGCGCCGGCCACCGCGACGATTCATGCGGCCGAAGCCGGCAACGCAGCGAGCACACAGCAGGCGGAGCAGACGCCGGTCATGACCGCGCAAACGAACGAGCCGCCGGCGCCGACCAATCCGGCTGCGTCGGCGCAGACTGAAGCGGGGACCTACGGCGAAGGGCTTCCGGGCGGCGGGCCCGTCGGCACCGAGCCGGTGGATCGGAACAACGCCGGCAGCGACGAACGAGCGGGTGCGGACGACGCTGCGGCCATCCTTTCCTACGTCAACAAGCTGACGCGCGCCATGCGACGCATCCAGCGCGGCGAGCACGCGAGTCCGCTCAGACGCCAGGTGCTGGTGCAAATCGCGCTCGACCGCGGCGCTCCATCGGTGCAAGTCCTTGGCTCCAGCGATGTGCGGGAGTTCGATCAACTGTCGGTCGCGGCCGCGGATCGGGCGCTGGTCGCCGTCAGGCCGCCCGTCGAGCTCTTCGACAAGCGATTCCGATTTTCGGTTTGCGTCGAATTCAACGCCGAGAACTACGACGACTCCGCTCACGACGACGCCCGGGCAGGAAAGCGCGGTCCGGACGGCGTACTGGATTTGTACTTCGAACACGGGGTTCGATGCGAGACAGCCGTCGCCGCCGAGGACGAGCACGAGGCAGAAAAGGGCCCGCCGCTGGACCCGGGGCTTGCTCGATATCGTGACCAGCTGGTGGCCGAGGTGAAGAAGTTCTGGTTCTACCCGGGGGCGGCGCGCCAGCGCGGCCAGCAAGGCCTCGAGGGCACCGTCGCGGTGCAAATCGCGTCCGAGGGCGGCATTCCGATGGCGCGGGCGTCGTATTCGGCGAGCAACAGGTATCCAGTGCTCAACGACGCGGCGGAAGTCATCGCCAGGCAGGCCATCGCGGCTGTCGCGCTGCCTGTCGAGATGCAGGGCAAGGCCTTCCGCTTCGACGTCTCCATCGAATTCAAACCTTCGGATCTCTGAGGGGGCGACCCTTGTACTCAGCGATCATATGAATATGAACAATGGTTCGTTCCGGCGCTCGACGGCGATTGCTAGTGTGCGACGGGTTGATTGGAGGGTTCGATGGCCGGAGCGACCGATGCCCTGCCGGATGCGGCGGCGCAAGTCGGCGGGACCGGAAGCCGGGAAGACGTCCTGGCACTGTGGCTAGGACTGCTCGTGTTCGCACTGGCGCTGGCCAGCGCGGCCGGCTTCGATCTGATCGGGTGGGCGGTGACCACGGCGGTCTGGGTCGACCCGGCCAAGGCGCTCGGACCGGTGTCCAAGGGCTATGCCTTCCTGGGCGGCGCCGGCGCGATCCTGGCAACCTATGTCGCGCTGCTGGCCGCCCTGTCGCTCGGGGCGGTCACCCTGAAGATCGATCCGCGGCGCTTCGCGATCCGCTTCACCGCCGTGTTCGCGATCGCCTACCTGAGCTGGATCGCCGGCAGCTACGCGAACCTGGCGGTCACCACGCCGGCGGATCTGAAGAAATTCGGCATCGGCTGGTCGCTCAAGCTCACCAACGAGGGCGGCTACATCATCGCGCTCGTGGCCGGGCTGGTGATCGCGAACGCGTTTCCGCGCTTCGCCCAGTGGCTGCAGGAGGCGATCCGGCCGGAGCTGTACATCAAGGTCGCGATCGTCATCCTGGGCGGATTCATCGCGGTCACCGCGGCCGAGAAACTGAGCCTGGCCTCCTCGCTGCTGCTGCGCGGCGTGGCGGCCATCGTCGAGGCCTATCTGATCTACTGGGCGGTCGTCTATTACGTCGCGCGCAAGTGGTTCGGCTTCAGCCGCGAGTGGGCCGCGCCGCTCGCCTCGGGCATCTCGATCTGCGGCGTCTCGGCCGCCATCGCGACGGGCAGCGCGATCCGCGCGCGCCCGTCGGTTCCGATCCTGGTTTCCTCCCTGGTCGTGATTTTCGCGGTGATCGAGCTGCTGATCCTGCCGTTCGCCGCGCAGGCCTTCCTGTCGCACGAGCCGCTGGTGGCCGGCGCCTGGCTGGGTCTTGCGGTCAAGACCGACGGCGCGGCCGTCGCAAGCGGGGCGATCGCGGAATCGCTGATTCTGGCCAGCGCCGCCGCCGAGGGCGTCAACTACCAGAAAGGATGGATCCTGGGCACCACCGCCACGGTCAAGGTGTTCATCGACGTGTTCATCGGCCTGTGGGCGTTCCTGCTCGCCTACGTGTGGACCCATTACATCAACGTGCCCTCGACCGACAAGGCCAGGGCACGCGAGATCTGGCAGCGCTTCCCAAAGTTCATCATCGGCTACCTGCTGACCTTCGTGTCGGTGCTGCTGCTCACCTGGGGCGCCTCGCCCGAGTGGATCGGGAAAGTCAAGGCGGCCGCCGGGCAGGCCAACGTGTTTCGCGTTATCTTCTTTGTCCTGACTTTCTTCTCGATCGGCGTGCTGTCCAATTTCCGCAAACTGTGGCAGGAAGGCATCGGCAAGCTGGTCGCGGTCTACGCGCTGAGCCTGTTCGGATTCATCATCTGGGTCGGCCTGCTGATCTCGTGGATCTTCTTCGCCGGCGTCAAGCCGCCGCTGGCGGGCGCCTGAACCGGAGCGGAGGCATCGTGCATGGGTGAACCGGACATCCGGGAAGAGCTGAAGAAGATCCCGGTCGAGCCGCTGCTGCCGATCGAGAAGAAGCTGATCGGCTGGAGCCTGGGCACCGGCCTCGTTCTGCTGGCGCTGCTCGCCTGGCTGAACCGTTACCTGTCGTAGGTGAATGTCCGGCGCCATGCACACCCTGGCGGCTGCCTTCCTGGTGACTTTCGCGGCGCTGTTTCCGATCGTCAACCCGCTCGAAGTGGCGCCGCTGTTTCACGTCCTGACGCGCGATCTGCCGCCCGCGCGACAGCACGCGCTGGCGCGACAGGTGGCGGTCAACGGCCTGGCGCTGCTGCTCGGTTCCATGGTGCTGGGGCCCTGGCTGCTCGTCTTTTTCGGCATCGAGCTGCCGGTGGTGCGCATCGCCGGCGGGCTGGTGATCACTGCGCTCGGATGGAAACTGTTGGTGCGGGAGGACTGGTCCGACCATGCTCCGCACAACGTGTCGGAGAACGCCATGGGCCGCGTCGGCGCCTTTTACCCGCTGACGATGCCGTTGACCGTGGGGCCGGGCTCGATGTCGGTCGCGATTTCGATCGGCTCGCGCAAGCCCATGGATGCATTCACGCTGGCCGATTTCGCGCTGTACGGAGTCGGGGCGGCCATCGGCCTGCTTGCGATCGGCGTCAGCATCTACGTGGCCTATCGCTTCGCGGGCAACCTCGCGCGTTTCCTGGGCGTGTCCGGCATCGAGGTGCTGGTCCGCCTGTCGGCGTTCATCCTGATGTGCATCGGTATCGAGTTTCTCTGGAGCGGATACCTCGCGTTGAAAGCGGCGCACGGGGTCGGGTGACGCGGGCAGGCTGTGGGTTCCCGACGTCCAACGGGTCTACAGATGGCGAAGCGAAGTGGACGGACTCTTGACGCTTAGGCCATGTGCCCGATGTCCGGAGGCATGGATATCCAGCTGTGCATTCGTTCCTCGTAGACCGAGAACGTGGGACTCGGAAACTTCGGGTCTGCGAACGCGCCGACCGGAACCGCGATAAAGCCTTCAAGGCCTTCGGCTGTGTAGTACACCGTTGATCCGCACTCAGGACAGAACCTGAAAGTGGCCCGCGTCCCTTCGTCTCCGACCCGGACGAACTCCTTGCTCGTGCCCTTTATCGTGACTGAGCTTGACGGGAAGCGAGCCTGAGCTCCAAAGACACTTCCGGTTCGGCGCTGGCAGGCAAGGCAGTGACAGACAGAGACCCGAATCGGGTCGCATGCGACGTGAGCTTGAAGCTGGCCACAACTGCAGGAGGCGGTTCGATGAGTCATCGGTCAGGCCTCGGGCTCATGGCAAACCGCTTCGATGTTGTGCCCGTCCGGACCAATGACGAAAGCTGCATAGTAGTTCGCGTGGTAGTGCGGGCGCAGACCAGGAGCACCATTGTCTTTGCCATCCGCCTCCAGCGCCGCGCGATAGAAAGCTTCGACTTGCCGGCGATTCACGGCCGTGAACGCCAGGTGAAGATGCGCCGGCTTCTCCTCGGTCTGGTACAGGCACAATGAAGCCGCACCCTTTGCGCTGAGCTCGACGCCGTACGTCGGCGCTCCCTCCGAGACAACAGCTACGCCGAGCGGTTCGAGTGCCTTGAGGAAGAACGCTTTGCTCGCTGCAAAGTCGCTGACTCCGAATTTGACGTGGTCATACATGAGTTCTCCTGGAGTGCGTGGGCCTGCGCGAGGCCTGACTTTGTCATAGCGGTCAGTTTAGCCTGCTGACACTGATGGATAACATCGCGGGCCATTGACGGTCGAACATTCCGATGAGCGCCGGAGGGTTTCAATAGACAGCGGTCCGACGCAGTCCTAAGCTTTGCACCCGCTTGGCCGCGCAGAGGGGATGCGGCAAGTGCAGCACGGCTGGCGCGTGGCGCGCCGCGGCGTCCGACACGTCGCCACCCGTTTACAAGATGAGAGAAAAGACCCCTCGACATCCGTGATCCGCCGCGCGCGACGCGCTGCGCGCGGAAGACTAAAAGGGGCACTCGCCATGAAACAAAGCAAGCTGAGGTTGACCTTCGCACTCCTGATGGCGGCCGCTTGCGGCTGGGCCGGGTCCGCCGTCGCGGAGGACGGCGCGGCGTTGAGTGCCGCCACGATCGCCGCCCGGCAGAAGTTCTTCGGTGCGGAAAACGTGGACCCGCGGACCGGCGCCGTCAGGCGAGACCGAGTCATCTTCTCGTGGATCACCAACGCCGGCTATGCCGCCTCGTTCCGAGGCCGAGTCGTTCTGCTGGATACATACATCAACCGATTCGAGGTGCCGCCCGAGTCCGGGCCGGATCTGCGCCGCACGCCCTTCGGAGCCCAGGATCTGGTCGACCTGCATCCGGAGGCCATCTTCCTCGGCCACGGCCACGGCGACCATGCCGACAACGCCGCGTACATCGCGAAATGGCTGAACATTCCGATCTACTCGACCCCGGAGACCTGCGACGTGATGCAGCTGGACGTGGCGAGGATGGCCGCGGATCCCAACGCCGTCAATGGCGGCGCAAAGCTGGTTCCGGACGCCAATCCGGTCAAATGCATCGGCGTCGTGCCGCGCGGCTCGGTGCCGGGCACGGCGGTCGTCAACATCGATCAGCTCGATCCGGTGGCGTGCATCGTCGCCTTCAAGCACATTCACTCGGGCCGCGTGGCGACCGACCCGAATTTCTGGGGCAGCAACCCGATCGTCCCGGTCATCAACGACTACGACCCGCGCGAGGCGGCGATCTATCCCCCCGGCACGTGCGTTGCTCCCTACAACCCGTCGACGGCCTTGGAGCCGGCGGCAACGGCAGCGCAGATAGGACCCGGCAGCACGGGCGGAGTGCTGGTCAACGGCGTCAAGGGCCTGCAGGGCTGCCTGGGCGTCGGACCCGTCCTCACGACACCGGCCAAGGGGCAGATGAACCTGACGACGAGCGGATTTGGCGGCGTGGCAGGCCCGTACAGCATCTTCTACCAGATCATCCTGCGCGACCGTAACCACTTCACGACGGTCTGGCACAACACTTCGGGCCCGCTGATCGAGGGTTTCGGCACCGACCCCGGGCTTACCTCCCCGGCCACGGGCAGCCCGTACAACGCCGGGGTGAGTCCGACCGGCAATCCGCTGGTGGGCGCGCATCTGTTCGAGATCATGGATTCGCTGCCGCCGACCGACATCGAGTTCGGCTCGGTCACGACGCTGGGACTGTCGACGAACGCCGTGCGCGACCCGTTCATGTACACCCAGCACGTGCGGCCGCAGATCTACGTGCCCGGGCACATGACCGACGTACAGCTGGTGAGCTCTTCCCTTCAGAGCAAGAAGTCGTTCATCCTCACGCAGGAGGCCGCGGCCGGCAGCCCGGAGATTCCGGGCGGAACCGTGTACAAGCCGGAATTGCGCTGGCTGGTGGATCCGAACGATCTGACCAGGCCGCTGGTGTTCGATCCCGATGACGCGCGCTGGTCCAATCCCGAAAAGGACGAGCGCATCCGCAAATTCTGCGGCGGATCGGACGAGTAGCAGGCACGGCGCGCGACACGCGGGGCCTAGGTCGACCGGGGATCGAAGTGATCCGATTGATGTTTGCGTTATGGGCGGTCGGCCTTGCGGCCGGGAGCGCCGCGGCGCAGTTGCAACCGGTGCGGATCGGCCTGGTGCGCGAGGCTAGCGCCGGTCCTCTGTACATCGCCGTCGCCGCAGGGCGTTTCCAGGCCGAAGGCCTCGATCCCCAGGTCAGGTTCCTGGAAACCGAAGCTTCCGTCTCGGCCGCCGTGGCATCGGGCGAGGTCGACATCGGGCTGTCCCCTTTGTCGGCCAGCTTCTACCGCTACGCCGCAGGCCACGGCTTCAAGATGATCGCGTCGCAGGCGAGCGATCAGAGCGGGTTCCCGATGTATGCCCTGCTGATCGGCAGCAAGGGGCGCCAAGCCGGCCTGTCCGACATCCGAGGGCTGCCCGGCGCGCGCATAGGCATCGCCGAGACCGAACCGGGCGCGTACTACGGTCTTTTCAGCATCGCTTCCCGGTTCGCACTGCCACCCGATCGGATCAAAGTGGTCTGGTCGCAGTCGACCCGCCGCGAGCTCAAGGCCCTGTGGCGCGGCGACATCGACGCGGCATTGCTGCCGTTCGCGACCGCGATCCAGTCCGCCGGCAAAGGCGACGTGTTGCTGCGCCTGAGCGACTTCACCGTGTGGCAGCAGGCCGTCGTGTTCACCGCCGCCGGCAACATAGCGGCGAGGCGCAGCCTGGTCGAACGCTTCATGCGGGCGTACCAGCACGGGGCGGCCGATTACCAGCTTAACTTCCTGCACTACGACGACGCCGGGGACTTCATTCCGGGACCGCAGTACGACGCATACCTCGGCGTGATCGCGCGCGAAGCGCGCGTGCCGGCCGGCCTGCTGGCGACGACCAAGACCTACTGCGATCGGCGCGCCAACCTCGACGTGGCCGATATCCGCAGGCAGGTGAAGTTCTGGCAGGACCAGGGTCGACTGGACAGGGACATCGCGGCTGCGGACCTGCTGGATCTTTCGTTTCTCGGCGAGGAACCCGGCGCGACGCAATCGTCAGCACTGCGCTGAGCGGCCACTGCGGTAGTCTTCGAAGGGCCGGTTCGAATCGCCGTCGGCGGCCGGGAGCGACGCGCAGCGCGCGTTCGCGAGAAGATCGGCGCGACAGACAACAGGGGAGCATCGATGAGCCGTTCGATCCCTGGAGCGGGTTGGCTGTGTGCGGCCTGGCTCCTGTGCGTCCATCCGCTATCGGCGCAAGCGACCGATGAGTCGCCGGTCGCGGTGACCGCCGACGGGGGCAGGTATTACGGTCCGCTGGTCGACGGCAAGCGCCAGGGCCAAGGACGGGTCGAATGGGACAATGGCTCGTACTACGAGGGCGATTTCGACAACGGGCTGTTTTCGGGCCACGGCCGGCTGCGCAGCGCCGAGGGTGACCTGTACGACGGGGATTTCAGGGCCGGGATGTTCGAGGGACACGGCACGGCGGTCACGCCAAATGCGCAATACGAAGGGCAATTCCGGCTCGGCGCGTTCTGGGGCGACGGCGAGATGCGTTACCGGGACGGGCGCAGGTACCGCGGCGCTTTCGCTCATGGCCAGTTCGAAGGCCAGGGCCGTTTCGAGGACGCTTCGAGTGGCATCTACGAGGGCAGCTTCGAGCACAGCGAGTTCACCGGCTTCGGAGTCTTCACGAGGCCAAACGGGTTGCGCCACGAGGGACAGTTTCGCGACTGGAAACCCGAAGGGGCCGGGATCTTCAGCGACGGCCACGGCACCACGTACGAAGGCGAATTTCTGGACGGCCAGCTGGTGGGCATCGCGCGCATCACGGACGGGAACGGCTCGCGCTACGAGGGCGCGGTCAAAGGGTGGCTGCCGGACGGACAGGGGCAGATGCGGCTTGCGAGCGGCGACGTGTACCAGGGGCAGTTCCGGTATGGCCAGTACGACGGCGAAGGAACGCTGACCTACGCCAAGCCGCAAGGCGACGGGCGCATGCAGGACAGCGGCACGTGGCGCTTCGGGCGGCTGAAGAAGGCCGACGACGAAGAGCGGCAGCGCGCCAGGGCCAATGCCGAGACCGCGCTGTACAGCCAGGCCGCGCTGCTCGCCAAGGCGCTGGGTGCCCTGGCGCCGCGCGATCCCGGGGCGATCAACCTGTACCTGCTCGCCATCGCGGGGGACGGTTCGCAGGAGGTCTTCCGGCGCGAAGTCGATTTCGTGCGAACCCAGTTCGACGCGGACTTCGGCACGCGCGGCCATTCACTGCAACTGGTGAACAGCCGCAATACCGCCGGCAATGCCCCGATGGCGACCGTGACCAGCATTCGTCGGTCCGTGGCCGCGATCGCCGCCGCCATGGACAAGGAACGCGACATCCTGTTCCTGTACATCACGAGCCACGGGTCGGCGGACCACGAGATCAGCCTGGGCCTGTCCGGAATGGACCTGCCCGGCCTGAGCGCCTCCGAGCTCGGCACGGCCCTGAAGGAATCGGGAATCCGCTGGAAGGTCGTCGTGATATCCGCGTGCTACGCGGGCGGTTTCATCGATGCCGTGCGGGACCCCGACACCCTGGTTCTCACGGCCGCCCGCCACGATCGACGCTCGTTTGGCTGCGCCGACGAGAACGACTTCACCTACTTCGGCCGCGCCTACTTCAAAGAGGCCTTGCCGAACAGCACTTCGTTCCAGGACGCCTTTTCCAGGGCGCAGAAGCTGATCGGCGAATGGGAGGACAAGGACGCGCGCGACGGCGCCGCGGCCGATGCGGGCGCGGCGCAGCCGGAATCGGAGCGTCATTCGTTTCCACAAATGGACAATCCCCCCGCGATTTCGGATTACCTGCAGCGCTGGTGGGCCCAGCGCGCGGCATCGCCCAGGGATGCGGCCGCGGCGATTCCGATCCGGGATTGAAGGTGGGTATCAGGTCGGGCGTCGGTTGCGCCCTGCTGTACCTGGCGGGCGCGCTCGCACCGCTCGCCGCCGCCGGCACGCCCGGCGAGGTCCCGGTCGGAGGCGTGCTGCGCGAGGTCACCCTGCAGGGGCTCAATGGCCCCTCGCGGCCGCTCGCCGAGTACCGCGGACGGCCGCTGATCATCAATGTCTGGGCCAGCTGGTGCGACCCCTGCATTCAAGAAATGGCTTCGCTCGAAAGGCTGGCCTGGCGGGAAGATCGGCTTCCGTTCTCGATCATCGGCGTCTCGACCGATGACTATCCCGAAAAAGCCCTGGCCTTTCTGAATCGATCCAACGCCACGCTGCGGCATTTCATCGATCACGACCTGCAGATGGAGAACATGCTGGGCGCCTCGAAAATCCCGCTGACGGTGCTGATCGACGCCAAGGGCCGCGTGCTCGTCAAGGTTTACGGCGCGCGGCAGTGGGACTCGCCCGAGTCGATGCAGATGATCGACAAGGCGTTCCGCGCGCAGAAGGCAAGCTCGCCTCGTTAGCCACCGCCGCCGATCTACCCTCACCCCCTCCCCTCGCCCGCGCCAGCGGGAGAGGGGAGGGGGTGGGGCGCGTTCAGCCGGCGATGATCTCCAGGGCCGGCTCGCCGTCCGCTTCGGAGACCTCGCCTATCTCGGTCGCTGCCCCAAAGCCATGGCGTGCAAACACGTCGAGCACGGCCTGCAACGCACCGGGCCCGCAAGTCACCAGCAATCCGCCGCTGGTCT
>CAVTZO010000016.1:0-4585 GCA_963739145.1 uncultured beta proteobacterium | reverse complement strand
GAGCGCTGCGCCGGCAGCGGCGCCCGCTGGCGCGCCGCAAACCGGCTTACTGGGCCCGCGCCAAGCGCCGGCTCGCCGCCGCCGATCCGGTTCTGGGCGGCATCATCCGGCGCCACCCGCGCATCGCCCTGACCACGCGGGGTGACGCCTTCCACACGCTGGCGCGCTCGATCGTCGGCCAGCAGATTTCGGTAAAGGCGGCCGACTCGGTCTGGGGCCGGGTGCAGGACGCGTGCGGCCCGCTGTCGCCGCAATCCGTGATGCGGCGGCGCATGACGACGCTGCGCGCCTGCGGGCTGTCGCAGCGCAAGGTCGAGTATCTGCGCGATCTTGCGGCTCATTTCGCCGATCGGGTCGATCCGGCGCGGTTTGTCGGGTGTTCCGATGAGGAGGTGATCGACTGCCTGACGGACATCCGGGGGATCGGACGCTGGACAGCGGAGATGTTTTTGATCTTTAATCTGCAGCGCCCCGACGTGCTGCCGCTGGACGACCTGGGTTTGCTGAAGGCGATCGAGCGGCACTATCTGCCGGGAAGCAAGCCGGCGACCCTGCTGAAGGGGGAGGGGCGCCAACGAGTGGTGGAACTGGCCCAGCGCTGGATCCCGTATCGTAGCGTGGCGACCTGGTACCTGTGGCGCAGCCTGGACCCGGTCCCGATCGAATACTGAATGATGCGATGAAAACGACCTTTCTGGATTTCGAGCAGCCGATCGCCGAGCTGGAGGCGAAGATCGAAGAACTTCGCTTCGTGCAGGACGAGTCGGCGCTGGACATTTCCGAGGAAATCACGCGACTGCAGGCCAAGGGCCAGACGCTGCTGAAGGATATCTACGCGAAGCTCACGCCCTGGCAGACGTCGCAGCTGGCGCGCCATCCGCAGCGGCCCTACACGCTGGACTACATCGCCGAGATTTTCACCGACTTTCACGAGTTGCACGGCGATCGCGCATTCGCCGACGATCCGGCCATCGTCGGCGGCTTGGCCCGCTTCAACGGCCAGGCGGTGATGGTGATCGGCCACCAGAAAGGCCGCGATACCAAGGAGCGGGCGCTGCGCAATTTCGGGATGCCGCGGCCCGAGGGCTACCGCAAGGCGCTACGGCTGATGCGGCTGGCCGAGAAATTCGGGCTGCCGGTGCTGACCCTGGTCGACACGCCCGGCGCCTACCCGGGAATTGACGCCGAGGAGCGCGGCCAGTCGGAGGCGATCGGCCGCAACCTGTTCGAGATGGCGCAACTGAAGGTGCCGATCGTCGCAACCGTGATCGGCGAAGGCGGCTCGGGCGGCGCGCTGGCGATCGCGGTGGCCGACACGTTGCTGATGCTGCAATACGCGACCTATTCGGTCATTTCGCCCGAGGGATGCGCCTCGATTCTCTGGAAAAGCGCCGAACGGGCGCCGGAAGCGGCCGAGGCGCTGGGGCTCACCGCGCACCGCCTGAAGGCCTTGGGACTGATCGACCGGATCGTGTCGGAGCCGGTCGGGGGCGCACACCGCGACCCGAAGCAGATGGGCGCTCTGCTCAAGCGCGCGCTGGCCGACAGCCTGCGGCAGCTGCAAGGGCTGAAGGTCAAGGACCTGCTCGCCGCACGCCACGCCCGGCTGATGGGCTATGGCAAGTACAAGGAAACGCCGGCCGACAGCTGATCCGCTGGAGCGCTCGCTGCTGGCCGCGGTCAAGTCGGCGGTCGACGACGCACTGTCGGACGACGCGCCCGCCGCCCGTCCGGCAAGTGGCCGCGCGCGGCTGGATCGGCCGCTGCTGGTGGGTTTCAGCGGCGGGCGCGATTCCACCGCCCTGCTGAACCTGCTGTGCACCTTGCGCGACGAGCGCACGCCGGGCTGCGGGCGGCCGGTCGCGGTGCATGTACATCATGGCCTGCACCGCGATGCCGATGCCTGGGCGGATCACTGCCAGCGCCAGTGCACGGCGCTGAACGTCGAGCTGTCGATCCGGCGCATTCGGGTCGAACGGCGCGGCCTGGGTGTCGAGGCGGCGGCGCGCGAGGCCCGCTACGGGGCGCTGGCCGAAAGTGCGCGCGAACTGGGCGCCGCGACCGTGATGACCGCGCATCACCTGGACGATCGGCTGGAAACGTTCCTCTTGCAGTGGGTCCGCGGGGCCGGCCTGGAGGGCCTGTCGGCCATGGTTGCGCGGCGGCCTCTGCAGGCGCGCGTGGGAGATGCTCGGATCACGCTTCTGCGCCCGCTGCTGCACGTGCCGCGCGAGCGCATCGAACGCTACGTTCAGCAGAAAGCACTGGCGTTCGTCGAAGATCCTTCCAATGTGGATACGCGCTTCGATCGAAATGCGATTCGTTTGCGCGTGATGCCGGAACTGGCCCGCATGCGTTCGGGTTTTCGCGGCGCGGCCGAGCGTTCGATCGAGCTGATCGCCGAGGGCGCGGAAGTGCTGCGCTCGGTGGCCCAGGAGGACCTTCAGACCTGCACGCACGATGCGCCAGCCGCGATGCTGCGCATCGACCGGCTGGCGACACTGCCCGAGGCTCGGCGCACGCTGGTTCTGCGCGAGTGGTTGGCACAGGCCGGCGTGGCGGCACCGCCGCGGGCACGGCTGCACGAGGCCCTGCAACAAGCGCTTTTTGCGAGCGCCGACGCGCGCATGCTGATCCGCCTGGGCGACCTGGAGCTGCGCCGGCATCGCGGGCTGCTGTGCCTGAACGCGCCCAAGCGCAACGCGCCGGCGCCGCATGCGGTGCAGTGGCGTGGCGAGAGCGAGCTTGCCGTACCCGCCTGGGGCGGGGCGCTGCTTTTCACGCGCACCGGCGATGAAGGGTTCGACGCGATCTGGCTGGGCGCCGAGCCGCTTCAGCTGCGCCCCAGAACCGGCGGCGAGCGCTTCAAGCCGCATCCGACCCGTCCGTCCAAGCGCCTGAAGCAGATCTTCCAGGAGGCCCGCATTCCCGAATACGAGCGGTCGAGCCTGCCGCTGGTCTGGCGCGACGGTCGGCTGATCTACGTGGCTGGCATAGGGCCCGATGTCAGGATGCTGGTGGCCGACGGCGAACGGGTTCGCATCGACTGGGTGGGGACGGCGCGGCTGCTGGGCGATTGAGCAGCCCGCTGGCTCGCGCGCGACCCCTATAATCGGGGTCGAAGTTTTCCGCTCCTGCCGCAGCGCAGTTCTCCCATGTCACTGATCGTCCAGAAGTACGGCGGCACCTCGGTCGGTTCGATCGAGCGCATCAAGAACGTCGCCCAGCGCGTCGCCAAGTGGCAGCCGCGCCGGCCACCAGCTGGTGGTGGTTCCCTCCGCCATGAGCGGCGAAACCAACCGGCTGATCGCGCTGGCCAAGGAAATCCAGCCGGCTCCCGATCCGCGCGAACTCGACGTGGTCGCCTCGACCGGCGAGCAGGTGACCATCGGCCTGCTCGCGATGGCCTTGAAGCAGCTCGGCCTGAACGCCAAGAGCTACACCGGCGCACCAGGTCCGGGTGCTGACCGACAGCGCGTTCACCAAGGCGCGCATCATCGACATCGAGGAACGGCGGATCCGCGCCGACCTGAACGCGGGCACGATCGTGCTGGTGGCGGGCTTCCAGGGTCAGGACGAGCTCGGCAACATCACCACGCTCGGGCGCGGCGGCTCGGACACCTCGGCAGTGGCGCTGGCGGCGGCGCTGCGCGCCGACGAGTGCCTGATCTACACCGACGTGGATGGGGTCTACACGACCGACCCGCGCATCGTGCCCGAAGCGCGACGCCTGCACACGATCACCTTCGACGAGATGCTCGAGCTGGCGAGCCTTGGCTCCAAGGTGCTGCAGATCCGGTCCGTCGAGTTCGCCGGCAAGTACCGCGTGCGCCTGCGCGTGCTCTCCAGCCTGAGCGACGCCGACCTGCCGATCGCGGTCGAGGCCGACTCCGGCACGCTGATCACCTACGAGGAAGACACCAACATGGAACAGGCCGTCATATCCGGCATCGCCTTTTCACGCGACGAGGCCAAGATCACGCTGACGCGCGTTCCGGATCGGCCCGGGCATCGCGTACCAGATCCTGGGTCCGATCGCCGAGGCCAACCTCGACGTGGACATGATCATCCAGAACACCAGCGTCGACGGCACCACCGATTTCTCGTTCACGGTTCACCGCAACGAGTACGCGAAGACGATGGACGTGCTGAACAGCAAGGTCAAGGGCCACGTGGGCGCGCAGGGCCTGGTGGGCGACCCCAAGATCTGCAAGGTGTCGGTGGTCGGCATCGGCATGCGCTCGCACGTGGGCATCGCCAGCCTGATGTTCCGCACGCTGTCGGAGGAGGGCATCAACATCCAGATGATCTCGACCAGCGAGATCAAGATCTCGGTCGTGGTCGAGGACAAGTACATGGAACTGGCGGTGCGCGCGCTGCACAAGGCGTTCGGCCTGGAGCAGACGCCTGCCTGAGCATCGCGCGTTGACCCCCGAGGGTGCGCCATCTACACTGCCGCGGCCGCTGTTGCGCATGCCGTGGCGCGGAGAATTTTGCGGAGACGTGGCCGAGTGGTCGAAGGCACTCCCCTGCTAAGGGAGCATGTGCGCAAAAACGCGCATCGACGGTTCGAATCCGTCCGTCT
>CAVTZO010000015.1:0-76057 GCA_963739145.1 uncultured beta proteobacterium | reverse complement strand
CCTCGACCGCACGGTATGAGAGCATCAGGTCGACCACGACGCCTCGCTCGGCGGTCGCGATACTGCCAAGAGAGCCTTGAATCGACTTCAGCGCCGCCACGGCCCGCTCGGACGGCTTCAGCGCCCGCGCCGCGGCAAGCCGCGTCTTGAAATCGTTCGAGTAGGCCACGCGATCACGGAACACGTCCGTGAGTTCATGGCTGATCTCGATCCCGGGATAGCGGTCGAAAAGCTGAAACAGCGGGCTGTCCTTTGCGACCGGGCTTTGCAGCGCGGCGCGGATCCTGTCGCCAATGGTCTGCGCCAGGCGCGCCGCGCCTTCCTCGGTCAACCTGCCGTCCTGCAGGTCGTAGGGCACCGCGCGCACCATATTGACGTCGAAGGGCGGCGCTCCCAGGGTGGCGAACAGCGGAATCGTGGTGTACGGGCGCGCCGAATGCCGGATGCCCAGTTCGTAGAACACGTTGGGATTGGCGGTCGTCATGTCGGCAATGACGAACTCGGACAGGAGCAGGCGCGCGAACATCGCCGCGTGAATGATCCCGCCGGTTTCTTCGCGATCGCCGCGAACGCATTCGAGACCGGCCTGCTCGACCGCCGGCCGGATGCCTCGCTCGTATATCTGGTCGAAGTCGATCTCGACGCGCGACTTCGGATCGACCTTGCGGCCGAATGGCATGTCTATGAAGCAGACCTGCCGTGGTGGGTTGCCGTCAGCCTGAGACATGATGGTTCTCGATCGTGATTGATTCTTAGTGGGCGGAGGATGCCGCCGAACACCTTACCCGGAAACCAAAATTGGCAACATGATCGACCGAATCGGAAAACGTACGGCCGGCCGAGCGCGCGTAGATTGGATCGTCGCATTGCCCGCGTCGAATGCCAATGGCACGTCCAAAGGTACCTCGATCTTGCCGGCGGTCGCATCGCAGGCGATTCGCCGCGACGGTCGCCCGTTGTAGCCGTTACATGCGCGCATCTGTCGCGTCGGTCCGATTCGGTATCATCGAGGGCTTAGTCGCTGCCCATGCAGGCCCATGTGCAGGGGCTATGTGCAGATCGGCTGCTCCAAGTCGTTGATTTTTCGCAGGCCAAGTAGCTCAGTCGGTAGAGCAGAGGACTGAAAATCCTTGTGTCGGTGGTTCGATTCCGCCCTTGGCCACCTCTTAACATCCTTCCGTAAATGCACCTCAGTGTTTGTGAGTTCAGTAACCCGCTGAATTTGCGACGCTAATTGAACGTCTTTACTGTTCGATAGGTGCAAGTGAATTCCCCCGAATGCGCTTCGGCGCGGCAATTTCTGGCGGAACAACTGGCGGAACGGAGCGGCACATGGCAAGGCATCTTCTCAACGCGCGGCGGGTTCAAGCAGCCGGCGAGGGCGATCACAGCGACGGCGACGGGCTTTACCTGCGCGTGAAGTCCGGCGGCAAATTGAAGGACACCACCGCATCGTGGGTGTTCAGGTACACGGCACCGGGTGGCAAGCGCCGCGAGTTCGGCCTGGGCGCGACCGATCGCAGCAGCCAGCAAGCGGCGGGCGCATCGCTGACGCGAGCGAGGGAGAAGGCCGAAGACGCGCGCAAGCTGCTGGACGAGAAGCCGCCGCGCGATCCGATTGACGTGAGGGCTGCGGAACGCGAGCAAGCCCGCAAGAAGGAAGTCGACGCGAGGGCCGAAAAGAAGTCCACCACGACCACGCTGCGAAAGTTCGCGCGCGCTTATCACGCCGCTCACATCGAGCCGATTCGAGGCGACCGACACGGCCAGGAATGGCTCAAGAGCATCGAGCGGCACGTCGGCGCCCAGGTACTTAATACGCCAATCGCCGCGGTAACCGCGATCGATCTTCTGGACGCACTTGTGCCGGTCCTGCGCAAGGTGCCAGACACGGGCTGGCGGGTCTATCAGCGCCTGGGGACGGTCTTCGACGCGGCCGTGATCGAAAGGCTGCGCCCGGACAATCCCGCCGGGCCGATCCGCAGGGAGTTGCGCAAGCGCGCCGGACGTCGTGACCCCGGCAGCCATGCAGCGATGCCCTACCGGCAAATACCGGGCTTTACGTCCGATCTGCGGCTCAGGAAGGGCAACGCTGCTCGCTGCCTCGAATTCACGATCCTCACTGCCGCGCGCACCGCCGAGGCGCTGATGGCCGAGTGGTCCGAATTCGATCTGCCGCAGCGCACCTGGACCATCCCGGCCGCGAAGATGAAAGGCCGTGAACAGCACGTCGTGTATCTGTGCGATCGCGTGAGCGAGATCCTGGAAGGCCAAGCTGGGCAGCACACGCAATTCGTGTTTCCCTCGACCGCTGGCAACAACCGGCCGATGAGCAACATGGCGATGCTGATCCAACTCCAACGCATGGGCTTGTGGGGAAAGAAGGTGACGACGCAGCGCGTGACCGTGCACGGCTTTCGCGCTTCGTTTTCGACCTGGGCCAACGAATTAGCCATCGCGCGGCCGGACGTCGTCGAGGTCGCGCTGGCGCACAACGAGACTGACCGCGTGCGCCGGGCGTACAACCGATCGCAATTCCTGGCCGATCGGCGCGCCCTGCTAATCGCTTGGGGCAACTACTGCGCCGGGCTTCAAGTCACGCGGGCTGATGGCACACCGGTCACCGATGCGGCCGTGATCGCGTTTCCGGTCGCTCGGGCAGCGGTAGCATGATTGCCGAAGACCGCTTATACGTATGAAATCTTCCAGCGCATTCTCGCGCGTAGCCAAATACGCTTCCACGCTGGCGTGCCATGGCAAAAGGTGACCGACGGCCTCGCTTGGCTCGTCGTTATTGCATAGACGCCAACGTATTTATCCCTCAAGCGAGTGCCGGCTTCGAATGTTGCGTTCCGGTGTTCAAGCGATCCGCAAGCTGCCCGGCTTCCTTCGTGCCTCGAATACTTCGCCGTACTTTGCCCGAAGGCGTCGAGTACCTGGTTGTCACGGAGTGGGCCAACCTGGAGGCGATACGGCAATTCGCTGGCGATAAAGTGGAGTGCGCTGTCGTTCCGCCAGTCGTTCGCGAGATGATGCTCGAATACGATCACATCGTGCGCCATTACGAGATCATCGAGTAATGGCCTCGGGAGAACCCTTCCAGCCCAGCGGACGAGTGGACGTCGGTAGCGGCCCTGAAGCAGCAGGCGCAAGAGGGCGACCTTTTCGTCCCGTGGCGGTTGTAAAACCCAACGGTTAGGTTATTATGCGTGTATGCGTGCATCGTCGGCTGGTGTTCGCCATTCTGACCCGGGACGAGCACTGTCCGCCGCATGTGCATGTAGGTACGGATAAATGGGAGGCGCGCTTCGAGTTCAGCTTCTGGGACAACGGCGTGCGTCTTTGGGACGTCGTGCCGGCGCAGCGATCGCCTTCGGCATCGCAGCTGGAGGAGCTGCGCCTGGTGCTGAAAAAGCCCGAGAACCTGAAGAAGGCTCGGCAGCTTTGGTGGGGGAGCCGACAAACGGTTTGTCTCGAAAACCAGCATTGGGACGCGTCGGTGCAGGCCGTGGTGTCCCCGAGCACCCGGCGGTCAGGTGCCGTTGCCATTCTGTCGGCACACTTTGATGCCGGCAGGTATCGGACAACCCTGCTTTTGGCGAACGAAGATCAGGTGGAGATTCAGCTATGAAGACCGTCGTCATCGCAAAGGAGCGCGCCGATGAGGTTGTCAGCGCCGACGTTCTGCGAAAGGATGTAGCGCGCGGCAAGGTGGCACATCGGCCAGGTCTGCAGGCGCGAGAGTTGCGATACATGAAAGATTTGCGAGCACTGCTGATCGGTTTTGCCGATAAGTCGGCCGTACTACTGCCCATCAAGAACTACCCAGAGTTGGCCAGGCTCGATCGGAGCGAGCGGGAGCGACTGAAGCTTGGATTTGCAGGGCGCGCGCTCTGCCTGGATTCGCGGGACCTGCACGTTTCGATCGCCGGCCTGCTCGCCGCGAGCGAGGATCTGATGAGCGTCGCGAAGACCGTTGTGGCGATCAGGAACGGCAGCCGGGTCAGCCGTGCCAAGGCGGCGGCATCTAGAGAAAACGGCAAGAAGGGCGGTCGGCCTCGAAAGAGCGCAACCCTCGCGTCCTAGCAAGCACAGATGTCGTTCTGGCATCGAGCACATGATGTTGAACGCCTCGCGCCGATCGCTCCTCTCAGGGATCGGGGTGCCTTCCCTCCCCCACTGACGTGCAATTTCGCGCCGCGCCTCGCGCCCCTCGTGCCGTTCGCCAGCTTGGTCGATTAGCCCATCGCCCTCCCGATCGATGTAATTCATGTGTGCCCGGATAACTGCCATGCCGCGCCCGCCGCCTGTCACCTTGACCATGACCTGCGGCGCCCTCTTTACCGCAAGTCGTACCTCGCGCCGAACCGTATCTGACGTAGGAATACGCACTCCTCGGCTAGGGTGCCGCGGGCCGGGCCTAGCACGCGCAAACGGCATCCGCCCCCACATCTGCAGTTCCGCTTCAGCCTCGCGGGTCATCGCTCGCCCCCGTTATCGCTCGCCGGGCTGCGACCACTGGCCGCAGCGCTAACAACACAGCTCCAGCCAGGTCGACGTGCCTATCCACTCTGCCGGCAACGGCCGCCAGTGTTTCCAGGGTCTGCTTGCTGACCACGGCTGGATTTCCATTCAGGGAGCGGGCGATCTGATTCACATTGCGTCCGAGCGCCGCGATCTGGGATGTCGATCCGACCAGAGCCTCCCGCATGCCGGCGAGGTCCCTCGCCGGGCCAGGCGACCACAGTCCACCTCGATTCGCCGACGCGCCGGCGCGCCTTGCTACCCCTCCCATTGCCTCGCCGACCAGCATGGCCAGATATTCGGAACGACTCAGGCCTTCGGCCCGCGCGCATTCGGATGCTCTCCTTGCATCTTCATGGTGCAACTTCACACGCACCTCGAGAACTTTGGCCTCGGGTTCTCCCCGCTCGCCCGCGGCCACTGGTCCTGGCCGCGAAATTTCACCTCTGCTTTCGCTCGTAGTTGAGTCCAGCAAGGCTGCGATTGCCTTTCGTGCAAGCACCGACGGGGACAGGCCAGCGCGATGCGCGGCTTGATAGAGGCCCACCTTCAACGGACCAAGGTCGACGCTCATTCGGCCGGTGCGGACACTCATGCAGAAAAGTGTCGCACATCTACGGCGGCGCAGCCTATCCTGCCTTCGCGCAATTCGCTTCTTTATCAGATCAACATCAGCAGAACATCAGTGAAAGATCAGCACAGACGAGGCACATCAGCGAGTTGTCAGCTGAGTATCAGACGAACATCAGAGTCACATCAGAACATCAGAGGAATATCAGGGCAACATCAGAGCAACACCAGTCAATCAGCTTGCGCGCAGCTCAACATCAGCGATTCATCAGTCAGTCATCAGATGCGCAGTGAGCGGCACCCCGTCGGGCGTACTTGAGTGTTCGCGAGGCGGACCTGCGGTGACCCTGAAATGGCAACGGAATACTGACGAGTTGCGAATTTTCCGCACCGAACGGTCCGAAAGGGACGCTGTCCACGCGGAAGCGGCCATCAGATACTCGCGCCGTCTGGGAGGTCTCGATTTCCGAGGGACGGCACGCCACCGATACCCGTAGCACTGCATGGTTTGCGTATCTGGGGCTGTGCGATGAGCTTGAGGCACAGCGCTCGTTCCGACCACTGACACGGTCAGATCAAGGACAACGCTGCGGGTTTGTGAGAGGTGAATGACATCGTGGACCAGGACCTTCGAAGCGCCCGCTTGAACTTTCGCAACACCGCCGATGTCATTCACGAAGCCGTGTACCAACGCAGCTCGGCGCTCAGACGGTTTCTAGCCATGCGACAACGCGGTGCGGGGTCAAAGCACCGCGGGCCGGAAACTCTCGACCTTCTGAAGCGAACGACGCCCGGTGTGTTGTCTACCGGCTCGGCTCGCTTTACCCGGAACTCGCCGAGACCGTGTTTTTGGCCGACGGCGCCCGCATCATCGGCCAGGTGACGATGGGCCCTGAATCCAGCGTGTGGTTCGGGGCCGTCATGCGCGGCGATAACGGCCCCATCCGCATCGGCAACGGCTCCAACGTCCAGGACTGCGCCATTCTGCATACCCCCCCTGGGGGCAGCGTCGCTCTGGGGGCCTTCGCCTCGGTCGGGCAGCAGTCGATCATCCACGACTGTACGATTGCCGATCGGGTCCTCATCGACATGCAGGCCGTCATGATGGACGGGATGGAGCTCGGCGAGGACACGATCGTCGCCACGGGCTCGGTCATCCCCATGCACAAGATATTCCCGCCCGGTGTGCTGCTGCTCCAAGGAGCGCCGGCAAGAGTCGTGCGGCAATTGAGCAGCGCCGACATCGAGTACATCGAACGCAACGCCCTCGAATACATCGAGCGCTCGCGCCGCTACGCGCTCCAGGGCCCTGACTTGACGCAAGTGGCGGTCGCCAGCTCTATGGCGATCGTTCTTCCGACCTCGATCTCGAGCGCTCGGGCGCGGGCGCTACGCCGCGCCGTGGACTGGCGGGTGCTGGCCCGCCTGGCGCCCGGCGTGCTTGCTGGCTCGCTCGCCGGCACTTGTCTGGCCGCCTTCGTCAGCGGCAACGCCCTGCTCGGGATCTTTCTCGCATTCGCCCTCGTCGCGATCGCTCGCATGCTCGCGGCACTAGGCTCACCGAGCGCACCTGAAAGTGCCCTGCCTCTGCCAGGCGCGGCACTGCTTTCGTTGGCCGGCGCGGGCATCGGCCTGCTTTGCGCCCTGGTGGGCATGGGTGGCGGCCTTTTGAGCGTGCCGCTGCTGGCCGGCTGCATTCCGGTGCGCCGCGCGATCGGTACTACTGCCGCTCTCGGCTTGCCGCTGGCTGCTACCGGCGCTGCCGGCTACATGGCAGCGGACTATTCGCAGGCCTGCGGGTCCGCGTGCCTGGGCTATGTGTACCTGCCCGCCGTGCTGGTCACCTCGCTCGCGGCGGTGGCCGCGGCGCCCTTGGGAGCGACGCCCCCGCACCGCTGGCCGGCGCTGTGGCTCAAGCGCGCCTTCGCGCTGTTGCTCGCCATAGTGATCGCCGACCTCGCGCTAAAACTCTTGCAATTCGCTTCAACGATCGCAAGTAGGCTCCGGTCGGGTTTGTTGGACCCGATGGAGTGCGCATGAATCAGCGAGCATCAGATGCCTGGGGCGCGATGTGGAGTGTCGTCGACTGGGCACGGAAGTGGCAGATTTCCGAGACGCAGGCCCACAACCTGCGCAAGCATCCGAAGTTTCCGCCTGACGCCACCGTCGTTATCGGAGCGCGGTGCGTTCGGTTCCGGGCTGAGCGTCTGGAAGAATTCGCAGCGATCCTCGCGATGGAAAGCAAAGCGATCGCCTACCCTGAACGGCTGACCCGCGGGAAACAGAAGGCCGCCGCCGCGCGGCGTGAGCGTGATACCGCCGCCACTTGGATCGCGCCTGCCGCACCCGTCACCGCACAGGCCGCAGAAGCCGAGGCGACTGCCACGTGAAAACGCCCTCGATTGGGCGGGCGAGCTGATCGCCTGCACCGCACCGTGCAGACGCCGGCCGACGCGCTGCGCGAACAGGAACTTGCCGAGTTGGAATCACTGCGAGCCAAGCTGCTGGGCGTCCTGAATGCGGCCGATCCGCTGGTCCAGGCCGGCGTCGTAGTTCACGACATTGTGCGCGATGGCCAGGGCAACGTGGTTATCGATCCGCGCACCAACGAACCGCTGCGGATGCCGTTGCACAACTCGAAGCCGGTGCTCGAAGCGATTCGGTTGTTACTGGCGGTCGCGGAGTCCAGGCGTGCGCTATTAAGGCGCCGATGCGCCAAAGCGGCTGAGCCTGATGGATCCGGCTGGCATCCGCTGAAGGTGGCTGCCAGCATGGATCAGAAGCGCCTCGAAGCCGCCCTGGCTGCCGGGCCGGCGCGGCTGCGGGCGCCGCCTGCTGAAGTAGTGGTCGATGTGGTCCCGGTTGAGCGCGGTGGGGGTGGCGAACGATGACCTTGGGGAACAGGCGGGGGATTGTGCGGCGGAACGGTGCGCATGGGTGCCGGAAAGTGAGCATGGGTGCGGGTTTTGGAAGAACACCCAGGAATCGACCCCGGGGATCCAGCATGAACGACCGGTTCAAGGGCACGCTGACCTTGAAGAACTTGGCCATCAATCGCGTTGGCGCGCAGTTGGCGCAGCGCACGGCAGACCGGCTGGCGCACACGATCCGCTGACCGCTTTCGAGCGTGCAGCTACGCCACGCGAACAGCCGTGATCGACCCGTTGCAGCCGGTGGCCCTCCGCTGTTCCAAGCGCTGAAAGCGGCCGGACGCTCGATGCTCGCAGCTTTAGGCGGCACTACGCCGGTACCTCCCAATTCAACGCCCGCACGAACTCGATGAACGCGCGCAGCTTTCCCGGCATCTGCGCGCGATTCGGGTAGTACAGGTGGAACGACTCGCCCGACGGGCAATGGCGGTCGAACACCGTCATGAGCTTGCCGCTCGCCAACTCGGCTTCGGCGAATTGCTTGAACACATACGCGAGCCCGTTGCTTTGGCGCGCCGCGGTCAGTGCGCAGCGCATTTCGCTGACGGTGAGGCGACCCTGAACATCGATCCGCATCAGCTTCGCGCCGGCGACGAACTCCCAATCGAGAAACCGCCCGCGATCGCCGATGCGCTGGGGCACGCAGTTGTGCGCGAGCAAGTCCTTCGGCGTCTTGGGAGTGCCATGGCGCGCCAGGTATTTCGGTGAACCCACGACCATGAGGCGCTGCAGCGGCCCGATCGGCAGCGCGATCATGTCGCGCTGCAGCGCGTGCCCAAGGCGGATGCCGGCGTCGAAGCCACCGCTGACGATGTCGTTCAACGCGTTGTCGATCACGACGTCGAGGCTGATCTCCGGATAGCGCTTCAGGAACCCGTTGACGTGAGGCTCGATCAGCGCCGCATACGCCACGTACGAGGTGTTGATGCGCAGTGCACCGTGCGGCCGCGCCGAGGATTCGCCGACCTCCTCGATCGATTGGCGGATCTGCGCCAGCGCCGGCGCCAGCGTGGCAAGCAACTGGGCGCCGGCCTCGGTCAGCGCGACGCTTCGGGTAGTGCGGTTGAACAGCCGGATGCCGAGCTGCGCCTCGAGCGCCTTGACCGTCTTGGACATGGCCGTCGGCGTGACCGCGTGTTCATGGGCGGCGCGCGCGAAGTTCATGTGGCGCGCGACGCTGTCGAACGCGAGCAAACCAGGCAGGTGGACGGAACGCGTGGGAGTGGCTGGCGATGCAGTCATGGCGAATTATGAGCTGGCAGTTCATTCCGAATGTCCGATTGTAACGATTCACAGCCACAGTGCCGCAGGCTACCTTTCATTGCCGGGATCCGCCACCACTCATGCAGTCGAACCGCTACTCACCGAGGACATGCTATGTCGCTGACCCAACTCCCCGCCCCCAACACCAGGAGCCCGTTCGCATCGATGAAAGGCCACCATGTCGCGATGCGCGTGCCCGACTTCGAGGTCGCCAAACGCTGGTTCATCGAGAAGCTCGACTTCCGTGTCATCCACGAATGGCCCTACGCCGACCTGCATCTGGCGTACGTTGCGCCGCCGACCGACGACACCTTCTTCGTCGAGATCCTCGGCGACGGCGATCTGAAACCGATCCCCAAGCCGGTCTATAGCGACCTGGGCAACAGCCTGCGCCTGGCCGGCTATCACCACTTCTGCCTGAACGTGAGGGACATCGACGCAACGGTCGCCGAGCTGCGCCGCCGCGAAGTGACGATCGTCACCGAGCCGTTCGAGCTGCCGGCCATCAACCGTCGACTCGCGTTCCTGGCCGACCCCTTCGGCAATCTGATCGAGCTGGCGCAAGTCCTGAGCTGAGGAGGAACGAGATGAACAAGAAAGTCTGGTTCATCACCGGCGCATCACGCGGCTTCGGCGCCCTGGTCGCGAGAGCGGCACTGGCCCGCGGCGATGCTGTCGTCGCGACGGCGCGCGACGCGGCGGCGATCACCGACGTCATGGGTCCGCATCCGCAACTGTTGGCACTGCCGCTGGACGTCACCCATGAGGTGCAAGCCCACACCGCCGTCGCGAGGGCGATCGAACGCTTCGGGCGCATCGACGTGCTCGTCAACAACGCCGGCTACGGTCTGCTCGGCGCGGTAGAGGAGGCTTCGGCTGTCGAGGTCGAACGCGTGTTCGCGACCAACGTGTTCGGTCTGCTGAATGTCACTCGCGCGGTACTGCCTCGGCTGCGGGCGCAGGGCAGCGGGCATGTGATCAATCTGTCGTCGATCGGCGGCATCGCGTCGTCGTCGGGCTGGGGCATCTATTGCGCGACCAAGTTCGCGGTCGAAGCCCTGAGCGAGTCGATGGCGATCGAACTCGAGCCATTGGGCGTGCGCACGACGGTGGTCGAGCCGGGCTACTTTCGCACCGAGTTCCTGAGCGGCAACTCGCTGGTTAGCACCGCATCGCGCATTGGCGACTACGCCGAGACCGTCGGCGCCATGCGAGCCTTCGCAGCCGGCGCCAACGGGCAGCAACCGGGCGATCCGCAGCGCCTGGCCAGGGCCATGCTCGAACTCGTCGACGCTCCCAAGCCGCCGCGTCGCCTGCCGCTGGGCAGCGACACGGTGCGGCGCATTGGCGAAAAGCACCGCGAGGTGGAAGCCGAGCTGGAAAGTTGGCGGGCGCTCGCGCTGTCGACGGACTTCGTGGCGGCTTGATGGTTCAGCAAACGCGAGACCGCCTCCCAAGCGCCGACCCCGGAATCGCGCTTGCGACCGCCAAATGATTTGCTGACGCGGACTTCGAGCCCGTCCTCAGCCCACGCAACGGAACCCTTGCAGCAGTCCCTCTTGGCGAGGAATCACTCGACTCAGAGCAGCCATTCCTCAAGGACCGCTGATGGCCGTTATGGAAATCTTTTCATAAAGCAGAGGATTTTTAGCCCGGCGTCGCGGCGCACGATGCAGGGGCTGTGGCACGGTGCCGCCGCCGCGGCGGTGGGCTAAAAATCGCGTGTACTAAGCCGCTGCCTCGGTGGTGGCGCTATGGGCATTGAATCCGAGCGGGCTGGCATCGGTGCTGATTGGGAGCGGTAGAGCGAGGATGTGGACGATGAGCGGGGGCGGTGGCGTGATCGCCAGATTGGAGCGCGATCGAATTTGTCTTGGCTTGACGGTGCAAAACGGATCGAGGTGGGGACGAAATGCGCAGTACGACGCCTTCGCCGTGATAGCCGAAGGGCGATTGAACGGAGAGGCGGGCGACATCAGGTGACTCGCGGCGGTGAGCGCGCGTGCACGAAGGAAATGGTCGGCAAGGTTTCGATGCGGACCATGTGACCTTTGCCGCAGAGCGGGCAGTCGCGCAGGGATTTGCCGGTGAGCGCGAGGTACAGGTCGCGGTAGTCTTGTTTGGTGCCGGAGTCGGGATCCGGAGTCATTGGCGCCGGTGAGTCTAGGAGCTGGCGGCACAACACGAGCTTGGTTTGGCGATGCCGGTTGGCCAGGAATCCGTAGTGCCGGATGTGCTGCAGGCCGTTGGGCAGCACGTGCAGCAAGAAGCGGCGGATGAACTCGTCGGCGTCCAGGGTCATGGTGCGCCGCGCAGCCTCGTGCTTATAGTCTTTCCACGCGAACGTGACGCGGTTGCCATCTATCGTGAGCAAGCGGTTGTTGGAGATGGCCACGCGGTGGGTATAACGGCCGAGGTAGTTGAGGACTTGGCGCGGCCCGCCGAAGGGTGGTTTGGCGTAAACGACCCACTCGGCTTGCGCGGCGGGAGCGAGGTAGGCGCGGAAGGCGTTGGCCTGACGTAGCGGTTCGAGCTGCCCACGCAAGCGCAACTGGCCTGCGTGGAAGGCTTCGTGCAGCTGTTCCAGAAACACACGGCGGAACAGGCGCGACAGAACCCGCACCGGCAGGAAGAAGCCCGGGCGGCAGCCGATCCAGCGCTGGCCATCCGGAGCAATGCCGCCGCCCGGTACTACGCAGTGCACGTGGGGGTGGTGCAGCAGGTTCTGCCCCCAGGTGTGCAGGATCGACAGGAAGCCGATCTCCGCGCCCAAGTGCTGCGGATCGGCGGCGATGGTGCGCAGGGTTTCGGCGCTGGCGTGGAACAGCAGGTCGTAGACGAGCCGTCTGTTCTGGAAGGCGATCGCCGCGATCGGCTCCGGGACGGTGAATACGACGTGGAAGTACTCGACCTCGAGCAGTTCGGCTTCACGCTCCTGTAGCCACTGCGCGCGGGCGAGCGACTGGCACTTGGGACAAGCCCGATGCCGGCACGAGTTGTAGGTGATGCGTCGATGGCCGCAGGCGTCACACTGTTCGACGTGACCGCCGAGGGCGGCAGTACGGCACTGTTCGATCGCGCTCATGGCACGCAGCTGTCCGCGGCCGAGCGCATCGGCATGCGTCTGGCGAAATGCAGCACCGAAGCGGCGGAAGATGTCCGCCACTTCCAGCGGCGCGGCGGCCACCGGCCGTCAGAATCAGAAGTAAGTGGGCGGACTCGGTGGCTGAGACGCGGGCTCGGGCCGCGGCAACAGGTCGAACGGGCTGGTTGTTGCGCACACGGTGGTGGTCGCCACTTTCAGGTAGCGTGCGGTCGTCGCAAGGCTGCGGTGGCCCATGAGCAATTGGATCCTACGCACGTCGGTGCCCGATTCGAGCAGGTGTGTTGCGAATGCGTGCCGCAGCCCATGCGGAGTGGTCGGTTTCTTGATGCCGCAGATTCGGTGCGCTTTCTGACAGGCTTGTTCCACGGCATTCTTACTGATCGGCCGGTTGGGGCGATCGCCAGGGAACAGCCATGTGGTTGGCCGCGTGGCCTTCCAGTAGGCGCGCAGGACATCGAGCAGGAGCGGTGACAGCATGACGTAGCGGTCCTTCTGCCCTTTGCCCTGTTCGACGCGTAGCATCATGCGCTGGCTGTCGATGTCGGTGATCTTCAGGCGCGTGACTTCAGAAATGCGCAGGCCGGCCGCGTAGGCCGTGGTCAGAATCGTTCGGTGCTTGAAGCTGCGAATCGATTCGAGGAAGTGAAATACTTCCTCCGGACTCAGGATCACCGGCAGTTTGAAGGGCTTCTTCGGCAGCGGGATCTCTTCGTCGACCCAGTCGCGCTTGAGAGTAACTTTGTACAGGAAGCGCAGTGCCGCGGCGACGATGGACAGACTCCCTGGGGCCAGTTTGCGTTCGTTGGTGAGGTACACCTGGTAGGCGCGAATCTCCGCGGGTCCGAGTGCTTCGGGTGAACACTGAAAGTATTTCGCGAAGCCCGAGATCTGCTGCAAGTACGCGAGCTGGGTATTGCGGGTCAAATTCCGGATCTGCATGTCCTGCAACATACGTTGGCGCAGTGGTGTCATGGCAAGGCTCCCGATGCGAAAGGACCAGATAGGTGTTGCTGCGAACAGCACCCATATCCTTTCGCAAAGGGGGTTTGCCAGCGCAACGACGAGGAGGGCCGCGCAAAGCAGCGCGATCGTTGCTGTTCAGTCCCGCGTCAGCGGGTTAGTACAACGGCCATTATGAAAAGATCGCAGTTATGAAAAGTTCGTCCGCCCGGGCGGCTGCTCACCCTCGTACGTGAGGCCACACGGCGTGCCGCAACTATTCATAAGTTCGGCGCCGGCCTCGGCGACAGGTGCAACGCCGGTGCCGCGAGCCAGGCGCGGTGTCGGCTCGCCAACGGCGCATCTCCCGTGGGCGGACGTGCTCCTCCTCGACTGTCAGCCTCGTCATCGGGCCGCACGTGCTGCGCAGGCCACAGAGCCCGCATCGGCGAAATTATGTGAAGCAGATCAAGGCCGACAAGCTCGCCTTCCGGGGAGAAGAAGGCGTCGACATGCCCACCGCTTGTCATAACTGCGATCTTTTCATAATGGCCGACCTCGGACGAAGCCTGATTGCCCGATACCGGCCATCACCCCTCGCTAGACATCATGGTCGCCCCGGTAGTTCGAGGCGGCCGCTCCCCTTTGACGTAGGTTGCACGGCAGGCCGTGCCGAGCTACATGTTGGGAACGAGTCCTCAACAACATGGAGAACGGCCATGGATAAGCCTATCAAGGAATTCGTCGGACTGGACGTCCATAAGGGCACGATTGCGATGGGCGCGGCGTCGGCCGGGCGCGAGCGGGGTCGGGCGGTGTGCACGATCGCTCACGACGTGACGAAGTTGGTCAAGCAGTTGGCGCGATTGGGATCGCCAGAGCAGTTGCACGTGGTGTACGAGGCGGGGCCGACCGGCTATGGGCTGCAGCGGGAGCTGACGCGTCTAGGCTACGTGTGCGAGGTGATTGCACCCTCGTTGATCCCCAAGCGTGCGGGCGATCGCGTCAAGACCGATCGGCGCGACAGCGTGCGCTTGGCCGAACTGGCGCGCAGCGGCGACCTACGAGCGGTGTGGATTCCCGACGCGGCCGACGAGGCGATCCGGGATCTGTCGCGGGCCCGGGAGGACGCGGTCAAGGCACGTACCCAGGCGCGTCACCAGCTCAAGGGGTTTTTGCTGCGTCACGATATCCGCTATCCGGGCAAGAGCGGGTGGAGCCGGGCCTTCTATCGCTGGCTGGGCACGCTCGACTTCGAGGTGGGTGCGTCCCAGACGGCGTTTACCGAGTATCGGCTGCAGGTCGAGGCGGCCGATCAGCGCGTAGATCGACTGACTCTGGCGCTGGGCACGTCCATCACGGGATGGCGCTTCGAAGCGGTGGTGCTCGCTTTGCGGGCGCTGCGCGGCATCGACATGGTCAGCGCGGTGGGGCTGGTGGCCGAGATTGGGGACATCCAACGCTTTGACCACCCGCGCAAGCTGATGGGCTACCTGGGGCTGGTGCCTTCGGAGCAGTCCAGCGGCGAGCGCATCAGCCGAGGCGCTATTACCAAGACCGGCAACGCCCACGCCCGACGCCTGCTCACCGAGGCGGCGTGGAACTACCGCTTCAAGCCGCGTATCTGCCGCCAGGCGCAACAACGTCAGGAGAGCTTGGTGGAGCCGATCCGGGCAACCGCCTGGAAGGCCCAACTACGCCTGAGCGCACGCTTTGCCAGGCTGCACGCGCGTGGGGTGCAGATCAACAAGGTCTGCGTGGCGGTGGCCCGTGAACTGAGCGGGTTCGTTTGGGCCATTGCCCAGCTGGCTACACCCCAGACGACTGGGCATTGAACAAGGAGAGACCATGATCGAGATCGATCGGGTGATGCGATCCGGGCAACGATTGGGGTAACCCTCGAGACTCCTACCGTGGCACCGCAAGGCTGATCCATGATGCTAGAGCGAGGCAGACCCCGCGACGAATCGATGAACGGTGGTACCCAATCCACGGATATGAGTCTGATTCATCGTCGCTGCATCGCCCGTGTCGCATCACCCGATCCATCTCGACGAAGGCGATCCCAAGAACGTCTTAGCCTATTGACGAATGCGACCATATGAGAAGTCTACTTCCCCAGACCGGACAAGCCCAGCGTCTCTGGACGACCCAATGCAGCCGCGGAGCGACTCCCGATAGCCGACCTGACCGCCGGAGACCCGGAATATGCCGGCTATTTCCACTGAAAATTGAGCCTGCGATTCGACGTCGCGCAGTCCCGCAGGTACAGGTTGATCAGACTTTGGTATGGGATGCCGACTTCCGCCGAGATCGCCTTGAAGTAGGTAATCGAGTCCCCATCCAAGCGGATCGTGACTTGCTTCTTCAGTTGCGAGGCGTAGGGGTTCTTCTTGGACTTCGAGAAATCGTATTCCTTGCGCATGATCGTGGCCCTATGGATAAAACCGAGCTTCGGCTTTGGTCGCCTTCCTGGCCGAAATTAGCCGGATGACGCTCCCGGCGCTTCGATAGCAATGGCAAACGACAAGCATACGTAGAGAAGCGCTCACGCCCAGCAGGACGAACCGATCCTCATGCCCGGAGTGATCGGGATCGTCGATCAGCCGCGCGTGTTCATCGTAGAAGACCGTCCGCGCCTCCTCGAACGTGATCCCGTGCTTGCGCCGATTGGCAATCGACTTAGACGGATCCCACTCGAAGCGAAGTTCGGCCATGGCCCCATTGTAATTACGATGTAATTACATTGCAATGCCATGAAGCGTCTACTCAAATATAACCGCGCACGGCGGCTCATGGCCGACCAGAGCCGTTCGCGATGGTCGGCTTTGCGGCAGTCCAGATGCTACGTCGGCGTTGCGGCGGCGTAAATCTTCGGGTCTATGCCTCTGGATGACCCATTGCGGGCCTGAGCCTCGCCGAAAACCTGTCGCCCAGATCGCGGGGACTGGACATTCCAATCGAAATCCGCTACGTCCGATTTTGCCAAATCCGTGGATCACGACGTCCATGAAACACGGCGAGTACGACGAGAACATCGCCGCGATTCCGAAAGAAGATGCTGTATGGAAACCGCCGGGTTACCGCTCGGCGAACATCGTCAGCTACCAACGGGTACATGAGCGGAGATTCGGCCGCCCGATCAATCGCGGTCTCCACTTCGCGAAGGAAGTCTTCGCCGAGTCCGGTTCGCTGCTGCTCGTACCAGGCGGCAGCTTCAAGGAATTCGGCTTGTGCGGCGCGCCGGAAAACGACGCGCAAGGTCATTCCGCCAGTCGAGCGCGGATCGACGCCTTGACTTCAGCCCACGGTACGACGTCATCGGGGAACGCGTTATCGTCAGCGACGCGCCGGTCGAGCTCCGCGCGTTGCGCCTCAGTCAGCGGAAATTTCGCCGCGTCAGCACAGACGCTTGCCCATATCTCGTCGACCAGTGCCAGGCGCTCGTCGATCCCCAAGCGATCGATCCCCAAGGTCTTGACGGATACGGTCATTTTCCACTCCTTGCGTCCTATGCACTCTATCACTTCGGAGCCAGCCGATACTTCGGCCGGCCGCTTCGGTCAAATCCGCTGCCGCGCTCGGTAGCCCGCTGTTGGCCGACCAGAGCCGTCCGCGATGGTCGGCTTCGCAGCGGTCCAGATGCTACGTCGGCTTCGCGGCGGCGTAAATGTTCCGGTCTATGCCTCTTGACGACCCGAAGGCGACATTGGGCAGGCAAGGTAAAGTCCGAAAATGCAGTCACTGCGCTGCAGCCGATGCCAGCACAGCAGGTGCGTGCGCTACGGGCTTCTTTACTCGGAACCAGATGGCGTAGAGCGCCGGCAGAAAGAGCAGCGTCAGCAGCGTGCCGGCCGATGTGCCACCAATCAGCGTGCAGGCCATGGAACCCCAAAATACCGAGGTTGTGAGCGGAATGAATGCCAGCACGGCAGCCAGCGCCGTAAGAAGGACGGGGCGCGCGCGCTGCACTGTCGCTTCGATGACCGCATGATAGGGATCCAAGCCTTGGGCCTCATTCGTGCGGATCTGGCCGATCAGGATCAGTGTATTGCGCATCAGAATGCCCGACAGGCCGATCAAACCGAGGATCGCATTGAAGCCAAAGGGCTGGTGCAGGATGAGTAGTATCGGGACCGCACCGACCAAACCGAGCGGCGCGGTCAGAAATACCATGGTCGTCGCCGACAGCGATCGGGTCTGCACGACCAACACCAGCAGCGTCAGCAGCACCATGATTGGAAGGATAGGAAGCAAGGCTGAGTTCGCCTTGGCCGAGTCCTCGATGTTCCCGCCGGTTTCAATCGAATAGCCTTCCGGCAGATGCGCGATGATCGGCGCGAGTGCCTTTTCGATCTCCATCGACACTTCGGGTGGCTGCAGTGCCTCGTCGAAATCGGATTGGACGGTAATGGTTGGCGTACGGTCGCGCCGCCGGAGGATGGGATCCTCGGCACGTATCTCGATGTGACCGATCTGATTCAAGGGAACCACGCGCCCCGCGCGGCTCGTGAGTGTCAGCTGGCCAAGTCGCGCGGGATCGAGGCGCTCGGGGCCTGCGCTTCGCGCCACGACTTCCACCGCACGGATATCCTCCCTGACCTGGGTTACGGGCACGCCGCTTAACAGAAACTGAAGCTGTTCTGCCGCATCGCTCGAGCTAAGCCCCATGAGCTGCAGCCGATCCTGGTCGAGGACAAAATGTACCGTCGGAGTCCGCTCGCCCGCGTCCTGGTTCACCTGGCGGGTATGCGGATTGGCGCGCATGACCGCTTGGACCTGGTTCGCGATGGCGCGCAGGCGATCGAGGTCGGGCCCCATGACGCGGAAGTTCACCAAGTAGCGTGGGTAGGGGCCGAAGATGAGCTGGGAGACACGCACGCGGCCCTGCGGCGCCAGCCCCTGGGCAATCCGCTCGCGTAGCCGCAATTTAAGCCGATCGCGCGCGCGGGCGTCAGGAGTCAGGATGACTAGTTTCGCGAAGGCAGGATCCGGCAGCTCGGGGTTGTAGGAAAAGAAGAAGCGGGGTGCGCCCTGGCCAATGTAGGCGGTGACGATCTTCGCCTCGGGTTGTTGGCGTACCCATTGTTCCACCTTGAGGGTCGCAGCCGCGGTCGCTTCGATGCTGGTTCCCTCCGGCATCTGCACTTCGACCAGCACCTCAGGCCTGTCGGAGCTTGGGAAGAACTGTCGCTTGACGAGGCCCATTCCAAGTCCGGCCAGCAGGAACAGCCCGACCACCATGCCGGCAACCTTAAGCCTGTGATCCACGGCCCAGGAGATGAGCCGACGCAGGCGCTGGTAGCGGGGCGTCGAATAGATCCCGCTGTGGCCACCAGGCACGGGCGCGATGCGTGGAAGCAGCTTGACACCGAGGTACGGCGTGAAGACGACCGCCACCAGCCAGGAAACGATCAGTGCAAAGCCTACGATCCAGAAGATGTTGCCGGCATACTCTCCCGCCGTCGATCGGGCGAAGCCCACGGGGGTGAAGCCGATGATCGTGACCAACGTCCCCGAGAGCATCGGAGCTGCCGTGTGAGTCCACGCGTAGGCGGCAGCCTCGACCCGCTCCAGGCCCTCTTCGAGCTTCACGACCATCATTTCGATCGCGATGATCGCATCGTCCACCAAGAGCCCGAGCGCGATCACGAGCGCGCCCAGCGTAATCCGATCGAAGACGCGCCCGGTGACGAGCATGACGACAAAAACGGCGGCGAGCGTCAATGGCACGGCTGCTGCCACCACGATGCCCTCCCGCCAGCCTAGACTGACCAGGCTGACGATCATGATGACGGCGAGGGCGACGAAGAACTTGAGCATGAATTCGCCGACCGCCTCCTGGATATTGACCGCCTGGTCGACAACCTTCGTGAACCGCACACCAGCAGGCAGGGCGCGGGCAATCTCCTTCTCTTCAGTGTTTAGCGCTCGGCCAAGAACCAATCCATCCCAACCGTCCTGCATCACGACGCCTAGTACCAGCGCAGACTCGCCGTCGTGACGAATCAGGAATGTGGCTGGATCTTCGTATCCTCGATTTACCTCGGCGATGTCCGCAAGTCTGAGAGTACGACCGCCTGCGGCGATCGGCGTATCCCGGATCTTCTGCAGATCGTCGTAGGCGCCGTCGAGGCGGATGAACACTCGCGGACCGTTGGTATCGATGGAGCCGGCGGGAGTCACGGCATTTTGACGCTGGAGCGCGCCGAAAATGTCTCTCGGAGTGACACCGACGTTGGCGAGGCGAGCATAGGAGAAGTCGACGAAGATGCGCTCAGGGCGCTCGCCCTGGATGTTGACTTTCTTTACGCCCGGTACGTGAAGAAGGCGCTGCCGCAGCGTCTCGGCATCGCGCGCGAGCTCTCGCGGGGGCATGCCATGAGCCTCGAGCGCGTAGACGGCGAAGATGACATCGGAGTACTCGTCGTTGACAAACGGGCCCTGAACACCCGCAGGAAGTTTCGGTGCCTCGTCGCCCAGCTTTTTGCGCGCCTGATAGAACTCCTCGGCAACGGCGGAGGCCGGGGTCTTGTCGCTCAGGGTGACCATCATCACGGCGATTCCAGGGCGCGTGAAGGTCTCTACCCGATCGTACCAACGCAGCTCTTGCATGCGCTTCTCGAGAGGCTCGGCGACCAGGTCCTGCATCTCCTGTGCAGTCGCTCCGGGCCAGACGGCAGTTACCGTCAGCGTCTTGATCGTGAACGAAGGGTCCTCGGCTCGCCCAAGCCGCAGAAACGCGTACGTCCCCGAAAGCAGGATCGCGACGATCAGAAACAGGGTGATCGCTCGCTCGCGGACGGCCAGCGCGGACAGATTGAAGCGGCTCATATCGGAGGCCTGGAGACGGTTGCAATTGGGCTAATTGCGCGCGACGCGCGTTTCAGAGGTTCGGACAGGTTGCCCTTCATGCAGAAAATGCCCGCCGACGGCAACGATCGGATCTCCGACATGAATTCCGCCGCTCACGATGGCGTGCTCACCGTCGAATCGGATGAACTTGACCGATCGGTACGAAACAGTAGAAGACTGCCGGTCGAGCAGCCACACCCCTGGGCCTTGCCCCTCGTCGTCGATCGCCCCGAGCGGAACCGCCAGTGCACTGGTTCGCTCCGAGTCTTTCAGGTACACCGTTACGGTCGCGCCGAGCGGCGCCCTGGCCGCTGCCCCATTCAATACGTAGCGAGCCTCGAACGTCCGGGTTAAGGGATCGGCGGCGTCCGACAACTGCCGAAGGCGCGCCGGATACCGCGAGGCCGAGTCGTCGGTCGCTCCGTACAGCATGGCCTGAGCCGTCGAGCCAAGCGCGGGACGCAAAGTCTCAGGCAGGTTTACCGCCGCCTCGCGCGCTTCGGTTCGTGCCACGCGGACAACGATCTGTCCGGCGGAAACGAATTGCCCCGGCTCTGCCAGGGTCTCCACCACGGTGCCGTCGGCATCTGCCTCGAGCGTTGCGTACGCGCCTTCGTCCTGAGCGAGCTTGAGCTGCGCTTCGGCGGCTGAAAGTAACGCTCGCGCGCTATCCGCGCCAGCTTTGACTTGGTCGTAAGCCGACTGTGACACCGCGCCCGAAGCGACCAGGCCGCTGTAGCGCTTTTCATCGGCAGCCGCCTGCTGAAGGCGGGCTCGAGCCGCGTCCACATTGCCGACCTGGGTGGTGATGGCATGCGCGTAGTCCGTTCGGTCCAGCCGCATGAGCGGCTTGCCCTGACGCACCGCCTGACCGCTATCGACGAGGCGCTCGATGACCTTTCCCGAGACGCGAAAGCCGAGGTTGCTCTGGACGCGAGCCGATACGACGCCTGTGAAAGCCCGCTCGCCCGCTTCGGCGGGCTGCACCACCGAGAGTTGTACAAGCTGAGGAACCGTTCTCGGGTCCTCTGCGGATTGCGATGGCGCGCAGGCCGTCAGGGTGATTGTCGCCGCCCATACGCCGCCGGCAAAAGCAAGGGTTCTCAGTTCAAGCATCGTTGTGCTCCCAAGGATTGATTCCGACTGCCCACTGACGTGACGTCACCACCCGCCGCCCACCGCACGAAATGCGCCCACCGCGGCTCTGGCCGAATCGGCGCGCGTTTGCGCGAGCTCGTCTTGGGCCGTGAGCAACTGGCGATCGGCATCGAGTACGTCGGTCAGCGCGATCACACCGCCCTGGTAGGCGTCTTGCGAGGCATCTCGCGCCCGCTTCAGTGCAGCGACCTCGGCGAGCAACTCCTGGTGATGAGCCTCGAGTTGCACCAGCGACGTGAAGGCGTTTTCAACCTCCTCGGCTGCGCGCAGCACCGCCTTCTCGTAATAGGCAAGTGCTTCCGCCTTGGCTCCCTTGGCCTGTGCCACTTCGGCGCTCACTTTGCCGAAATCGAACACCCGCCAGCGCAGTCCGGCGACGCCCTGCGGCTGGAAGGTCGCTGCTCTGAACAGATCGCTCGGGCCAGAGCTTTCATAGCCAAGGACGCCTGCGAGGGAGATCTTCGGGTAGTACTCCGAGAGCGTCTGGCCGATCCTGGCGTTGGACGCTGCCAGGTGACGTTCGGCCGCGATCACATCCGGCCGCCGGCGCAACACATTAATCGGGCTGTCGTTGCCTGACATATTCGGCACGGCAGGGATGTCGGCCGGTGTCGGCATCTGCGCGGCGAACGTCCCCGGCTGGACGCCCAGCAAGACGTCCAGTCGGTTCATTTGCGCCTCCAAATCGATACGCAGCGGCTGTAGAGAGGCGCGGGCCTGCGACATCAGCGCTTCGGCTTGCGCGACCTCGCGAACGGCAGCCAGACCACGGTCGAACCTCTGGCGGACGAGCTCGAGCAGATGCGTGTCAGTGGCAACCTGCTGCTCTGCAAGCGCGATGCGCGCCTGGTCTCCCCGGATTCGCAAGTAGGCGTCCGCGGCATCCGCAGTCACGGAAATCCGTACTCCGGTCTGCTCTGCGACGGCGGCGTCGACCTCCGCCGAGGCGGCCTCCTTGCCGCGGCGCAGACCTCCGAACAGATCCAACTCCCAGCTCGCGCCCAGGCCCGCATCGTAGATGGATTGATCGCGGCTGAATCCAGGCAGATGGCTCGCGATCTGGCCGATCGGACTCTCTACGGACTCGTGGATTCGGGCCGCTCGAGCGCTCACGTCGATGGTGGGCAGGAGCTGCGCACCGGCGCCACGCGCTGCGGCGCGGGCTTCCTGGACTCGCGCCAGTGCCGCCGCAAGATCGAGGTTCTGATCACGCGCCCTTCGTACGATGCGCGAGAGCAGCGGGTCGTTGAAGCCATCCCACCAGCTTTCGAGAGCGGGCGAAGGAGCATCTGTCCGGCGAGCCTGCATCGCGGGGGCGCTGTGGAATGGGTCGAGCGGTGTCGCCGGCTTTCGATAGGACGGACCCACAGCGCAACCTCCCAGGCAGAGTTGCGAGAGCAGGCCGACCGCTGCAAGAGCGCCAAGGAACGGCCGCCCAAGTGCATGTATATGCATGTAGTGGCTCCAGCGAACAGAGGTTGTGTGCAAAGCGACTGGCATGTGAAGACTCAATGCGATGCGAGCTTGCTGGCCGCGAGATACGAGGCCTTTTTCAGAGGCATCGCTTCCCGTTTACTCCGCTCTGATTTGAGGGTACCATCGGGTACCGATGCGTGAATCATACGGTACCCATCGGTACCGTGTCAAGAGGTGAGACCAATGAACGAGCAGAAGCAAGTCGGGGCGATGGAGCTGCCAGTCAGCGCGGGTGAATCGATCCGCGACCGGATACTCTCGGCCGCCTTCGGTGCGTTTACGACACACGGATACGCGCAAACGAGCACGCTCGAGATCGCGACTCGCGCCCGGGTCTCGAAGCGCGAGCTGTATTCGCTGTTCGGAAACAAGCAACAGATGCTGGTGGCCTGCATCGGCGAGCGCGGCGAGCGCATGCGGCTGCCGCCGGAGTGGCCGGTGCCTCGCAGCCGAAAGGACCTGGAGCAGAGCCTCGTCAAGTTTGGATCCGTACTGCTGCACGAAATCACCGATCCCGATGTGATCGCGACGTTCCGTTTGGCGATCGCCGAGGCCGATCGCTCGCCACAGGTGGCACAGGCGCTGCAATCGCGCGGGCGCCAGGCCGCCCGCACCGCATTGCGCGAGATTTTGGAAAGTGCGCAATCGGCCGGCGTATTCGATCAAACTGATCCCGAACGAATGGTCAGCCGGTACATGGCGCTCCTGCTCGAGGATGTGGTTCTGACCCTGGCGCTGGGGCTCGCCAAGAGACCAAGCCCCGCCGAGATCCGTCGGCGCGCGACTGAAGCAACCGAAGCATTTCTGAAGCTTTTTGCGGCCAGCGACGCGAAGGCCCACGCGGTGCCGCGGACAGAGGGCCGTCGGAAGGCCGCTTGATCGCCCAGCAGCGGCCGTTATCCGCCTCCCCGGCGCCGGCCGACCGAGCCGCTGCAACATCATCTGGCGGTATGCGACGAGTTGCTGGAGGTGGCGGCATGAACCGGCAGCATGAGCGGATCAGCCTGCTGTGCGAGCGGCTGAAGCTGGAGCGGGTGGCGGGGCCCGTGAGGGCCCCTAAGCCACGAGTTCGGCGTTCACACGAACTGCCGGTTTCACTGCGAAACAGTCAGCTCGCTCGCGGCAGCAGAACTTGGCGCCCCGAACGAGACGCGAAAACCGTCGACCGCGTACATGTCGGTGGAGCTATTGCGCGACACCTCCGCCACTCGCGGGGAGGAATCGGCTGGCCCGAACGAGGCGCGAAAGCCGTTCGCGCCGTACAGATCGGTCGATCCATTGGGGCTATACGCCACAACCGGCGTGGCCGAGGACGGCGCGAACGAGGCGGTGATTCCGTTGGGTGCGTAGAGATCGGTGGATCCCGTGCCGGCGAGAGCGCTGGCGGCTGCCGTGGCGGACAGAGCGAAGAACAAGCCGGTACGCAGCGGCGACGAGATGGCGCGATCAAAGATGTTCATGATGCTCTCCTAGGTTGATTTAGGTACCCATCGGTACCAACGAGAGCATCCTACGGTACCGATGGGTACCTTGTCAAGTGATTTTCGATCAACCCGCGACCGCGTTGCTCGGACCGAATGCGAAAGCAAGAAGCGGAGTTCCTGTGCATGAAGCAAGCCATACTGCCTTTGACGTCAACATGAGGAAAAAGCCGATAGCGCCGTTGGGCAGAAGCGACGTGAGAAGACTCAACGCGATGCGAGCTTGCGGGCCGCGAGATACGATGCCTTCTTCAGAGCCACCGCTTCCGCTCGTCCCAACCGTTTCTCGAAGGCTTCCTGCGCGGCCTCCCAGCGGGGCTTCAGCTTCGTCAGTAGTGCTTGGCCTTGGGCACTGAGAGCCCAGTGGCGCTGCCGGCGGTCAGGACCCACGGTATCGCTGGCCAGGTGCGCCTTCTTGATCAGCGCCAGCGTCCGCGTCGCCGTTGTCTGGTCAACGCCGAGAGCCTCTGCCAATTCCGTTGTCGTCACGTTCGGCACCGAGTCGAGGAGCTGCAGCGCCGTGTATTGCGTGGCATGGAGGCCGCTATCGGCAAGCATTTCCTCGTAAAGCACCGTGACCGCCCGGGCGGCCTGCCGAAGCGTTGCGCAGTAGCAAGGAAGAGACAGGAGTCCCATGGAATGCATGTTCCATGCATATACATGTGTGTGTCAAGTGCCCGATCGCGATTCACAGGCCTGACGATTGCGCGCGTATCGACTATAGATTGGCGCGTCGCCTTATGTGGTCACGGGCGCCTTCGAGAATCCGCGCCGACAACTCGGCGCTGGTTACCGCGCGCGCCAGAACGATGGCACCGACCATTTCGGACACGACCGAGGCGGCAAGCTCATCCGGTGCCGGCCGCCCCATCTGATTCAGCAAATCCGCTATCGAGTCGGTCATCCGCCTCACGCCGGCCTCGAAGCGCTTCCTCGCCACGGCGGGCATGCGCGCCAGATCGCCCGAAAGCGCCGGCAGCGGACACCCTCTTTCCCGCCTGTCGCGATGCTGTGCACTGAGGTAGATATCGACGAAGCTTCTCAGCGCCTCCGCGGGCTCCACGCCCTTCATGCAGCCTTGAAAGACTTGCGCACGCTCGTCAAACATGTGCGAGATCGCCTGTGTAATCAGATCATCCTTCGACTTGAAGTGGGCATAGAAGCCGCCCACCGTGAGCCCCGCCTTGGCCATCAGACCCGCGACCCCGATCTTATCGGGCCCGAACTGCCGGATGGCCTGCGCCGCTTCGTGCAACACACGTTCCTTGGTGCGCTGTTTGTGTTCCGCGTCGTATCGCATGACTCTCTCGGCGATTCCCACCGCTATCCACGCCGTAGCCTTACGGCCATAATACTACGAAAGTGACAAAAGAAGCTTGCCATATAGCAGGGCTCTTTATATTATGGTAATAATATTGTTGCGGTCGCACTCATCGATTGAAGCAGTTCTACGGAGATTCTTATGTCACAGTCAACAGTGGTCGTTGTTACGGGCGTGTCGTCGGGCATCGGCCGCGCGGCAGCAGATAAGTTCGCCAAGCGGGGGTGCCGTGTCTTCGGCACCGTGCGCAGCGCCGCGAAGACGCAGCCTTTGCCTGGCGTCGATCTGGTGGAGATGGACCTGCGCGACGAAGCCTCCGTCCGACGTGCTGTCGCGGCAATACTCGGGCAGGCCGAGCGCATTGATGTACTGGTGAACAATGCAGGAACGGCGCTTCTCGGCGCCGTGGAGGAAACTTCGGCCCAGGAAGCCGCCGAGCTCTTCGATACGAACGTGCTCGGCATACTGCGGGTAATCAAAGAGGTCCTGCCGTCCATGCGTGCCCAGCGCTCGGGACGGATTATCAACGTCAGTTCGGTGCTGGGCTTTCTGCCGGCGCCATACATGGGCGTGTATGCCGCCTCCAAGCATGCGATCGAAGGCCTGTCCGAGTCTTTGGACCATGAAGTGAGGCAGTTCGGCGTCCGGGCGGTTCTGGTCGAACCGTCCTTCACTCGCACCAGCCTGGACACGAATTCTCCGCACGCGGCATCGCAAGTTGCCGCTTATGACGCCGAGCGAGGCCGAGCGATGCAAAGCATCGCCAGACAAATTCGCAATGCGCCTGAAGCCGATGGCGTGGTTGACGCGATTGTCGATGCCGCATTCGGGCCGTGGCGCATGCGGCGCCCACCGGCGGGAAAGGCTTCGCTGTTGAGCAAGCTGCGGCGCTTTATGCCAGCCGGTCCCGTGGACGCGAGCTTGCGCAAGGAGTTCGGTATCGGATGAGGAGCTGCATCATGACCGAGGAATTCCGCAGCCGCCGGTCCACGACCGACACGCCGCCCAGCAATCTGAGGACGGTGGCAGCAAAGGTTGCCCTCTCTGGGAAAGCGCTGCCGGCGTCGTTATGAATATGGACTCCGGACACTACGACTACGTACTGGATCGTCTTGCTGCTCTCGAGGTGGCCGTCGCTCGCTTGGAGAAGCAACTGGGCGATCGCTGAGGCGCCTGATCGGGCGTGTGTCCGGTTGCGCCAGATAGCTTTAGCCGAACGTACAGAAAGCGGGCATGGGCAGATGACCGTTCGTGGCCGACCAGAGCCGTCCGCGATGGTCGGCTTCGCAGCGGTCCAGATGCTACGTCGGCTTCGCGGCGGCGTAAATGTTCCGGTCTATGCCTCTGGACGACCCTGACCGGACCTCGTCTCTCCCCGACACCGAACATTAAGTTTGCGAAAAGCGGGCTTGGCAAACTGCCCGCGGAAGCGAGGGAAACCCAAATCGTGCTTCAGTGCCCTGCATCGCAGCCTCCGCGACGAGTCGAAGGCCATGAACGCAAGGGCGCCAGCGCCTAATGCATCGAGCATCGCCAAATCGCGTAATTTCAGGACGTCGAAACTGAACCGGTGCTGAACGTCGGCACGGTCGCTTCAGATCGTATTCAGTATCCGCGCGCAAAGTGAGCACCGTGTTCAACAGGTTCATTCCCACGGAGGCTCACATGACGCAGGACGCCAGCTCCCAGTCTTTATTGAAGCCATGCCATCGGACTCTTGCATTCGAAGAATTTCTTGCGCTCGTCGCCATGCTGGTCACCCTGATCGTGGTGGCTTCTGGTTATCTGCTTTCGGATGACAGTTCCGTCAGAGCGCGCTTTATCCTGATCGGAATCGAAGTGGTTCTGTTCAACCTGGTAGCCGGCCTCATCGCCAGCGTACTGCCTGCAGTCATCGCCGCACACAGGCTCCCCTCGCACGAATCCGAGTCCTTCGCGGACAGCACCTCGGCGCCCTTCGTGGACAGCACCTTAGCGTCCTTCGTGGACAGCACCTCGGCGAAGACCTGAATCAAAATTCGTACTCGATCTGCAGGCGAAGCGTGCGGTCGTAGGATTTGCCCGCCGCTCCGAACAGCAGACCGGCGTTGTAGAGGAGCCCGCGCGCGTTGCCAAGCGGCAGTGCCCCGGACACCATCGGCCCGACCCTGAGGTATTGCCGGTCCGAGCTCGCCCAGCCGTCCCAGGGCCTTAGCTCGCTGAAGCCCTGCAGCCCGAACTCGAACGGCTCGCGGTAGAGGTACTTGAGCTGGAACTGGTAGTCCACCCGCATCCGCTGCTGGGCTTCGCCTGCGTACCGGTGCCGCAGCAGCAGGTTCAGGTTGGCCTGCACCTTGCCGAAGTCCTTCTGCAGCAGCGGGCCGAGCCGGACGTTCCAGCCCTCCGCCGGGTCATGCATCTTCTCCACCTCGGCGGCGACCCCGACGTCCACCGGCCATTCACCGGGCTCCGACACCTGCAGCACGTTCTCCCATTCGATTCCGTCCCAGCGCGTGCCGGTGTTGTTCTCCCGCACGTACTGGACGGTCGCCTCCGTGAACCACGTGCCGGTCACGCCGTATCCGAAGCCCAGGCCGGCGGCGCGTGCGACATCGATGCGCGGCCCGCGCGAGCCGACGCCAAACTTCAAGTCCAGTTCCCGCTCGCCCTGCGTTACGGTCGGCGTCAGGATGTAGTCGTTCGGGTCGGCCCGCACGGTCCGGCAGGCCAGGGCCAGCGCGACGCACAGCGCTCCTCGCAAGGGACGGGCAGACACGAACGCCCTCCTCGATCCGATCGGGCTCAGCAGACGGCACGCGGGCGCCGATGGCGCTGCCTGCTCATTGGACAATCAGCAGCCCGCTCGCGATCCCAGAGCCGTTGTGCTCTTCTCCCTTGAAGGGGTAGCGCCCCGGCTCGAGCGGCCCGAGGAACAGCGTCGCCTTCGACTTGGGCGGGACGTGCTTTTCCCGATGCAGCGCGTAGCTGTCGAACTCGTCGGCGACGTCGTCGTCGTTCTGCACCACGATCCGCAGCTTCACGCCGGCCGGCACCTTCAATTCGGCCGGCTCGAACTGATGCGTTCGGATGTGGATCGTGAATTCCGGCTCCACAGGCGCCGCCGGCTCCGCACATACGGCCGACCCGGCTGCAAGCAGCAGCAACCAACAGACGCCTCGCATAAGCCCTCTCCCCGGCAACCGGATCGGTTCTTTGAACAACGCTCGCGGCATGTCATGCTGCGATGCAATTCAGACTAGGAAGCCGCAGAAGTCGTCTCGCGTGACCTCAATGCAAGCAATCCCGAAGCGGCGCGATCCGAAGCCAAGGGGAGCCGCATCTCCACACCCGCGCCGCCGCGGATCCCGGGGACGATCTGCACGGAGCCGCGGTGAAGGTCCGCAATGCGCCGCACGAGGGCCAGCCCGAGCCCCGTGCCGCCGTTCACTTCGCTCTTGTCGGGACCGCGAAAGAATCGATCGAACGCGCGCTCCGCAACCTCGGTCGCAAATCCGCCGCCATCGTCCTGGACCGCAAGCAAGACACCGTCCGGACCTTCCCTGACTTCGATCCGGATTTCCTCGCGGGCATAGCGCAGCGCGTTGGCGACCAGGTTGCGCAGCGCAATCGCCAAGGCATCCTCATCACCGATTACGACCGTACGGGCAACCGCCAGCACCAGATCGGTTCCCTGCTGACTTGCGAGCGGTTGAAACTCGCGCGCAACCAGATTTGCCAGCACCGAAAGGTCGACGCGCGCCTGCATCAGGTCGCCGCTGCGACGGGCGTCGTAGCGCGCCAGCATCAGCACGGAGTCGACCATTCGCGCCGCGCGGTCGGTGCCCTCGAGCAATTCATCCAGGGCCGCGGCACGCTCCGCAGGTCCGGTGGAGCGACGCGCGACTTGTGCCTGCAGGCGCAGGGCCGCAAGCGGCGTGCGCAGTTCGTGGGCGGCGTCCGCGGTCAGGGTTCTTTCGCGAATCAAGGCCTCGCGTACGCGCGCCAGCAGGCCATCGATCGCGCGCGCGACCGGCTGCAATTCTGCCGGCAGTTCCTTTGCCGGTACCGGCAGTTCCGCATCCGCGGCGCGTTCATCCAGAACACTCGCATAGCGCACCAGCGGCGCGAGCGCCGAGCGAACGCTCCACACGACCGCAAACGCCAGCAGGACCATCAGCACCGCACCCGGCGCAAGCAGTCGCACTGCCCCGGACTGGGCCAAGGCAATCCGTCGCGTCAGCGGCTGTGCGACATGGATGGTGGCAGCCCCATCGTCGGTTACCAGGGTGAAGACCCGGAAGTCCTGCCCTTCGATACGGGCGGCAGAAAAGCCACGCATCGTGGCCACTGCCAAGGGGAGAGCCGGCGCCCCCGGCGAGCGGTAGGCCACGCCGCCGCCGGGACCACGGACCTGGTAGACGATGTCACCGGACGGGGCCTTATCGACCGCCGGCAATTCGACGCCGACGTCGCCACTGGCGTCCGCCAATTCACTGGCCTCGTTGCGCACGACCGCAAGCACTGCATGCGCCGTCTGATCGAGCGCTGCGTCGAAAAGCAGATCGGATTGACCCAGCGCCGTGCGGTAAAGCCAGATGCTGCTGCTACACCAGGCCAGAAGGGTGGCCGTGCCTAGGGTAACCAGAAGGCGGCGGCTCAGGGACCAGGGGCGCGCGCTCACAGCGGGGTTGGCCCGACCAGGCGATATCCCAGGCCTCGCTGGTTTTGTATCGTCGATGGACCCAGCTTGCGCCGCAGGTTATGGATGTGTACCTCGACCGCGTTGCTTTCAGCCAATGCATCCCAGCCGTACAGCGATTCTTCAAGCTGCGCTCGCGATACGATGCCGCCCGGGCGGCGCACCAATGCCATCAGCACCGCATACTCGCGTGCCGAGAGATCGATCTTTTCACCGTGCAGGGTGACGATCTTGGTCGTGGCATCGATCGACAGCGCGCCATACGTCCGCAGTTCATCGGCGCGACCGTTGGCACGGCGCTCGATCGCACGCAGACGCGCAGCCAGCTCGTCGAGGTCGATCGGCTTGACCATGTAGTCATCCGCGCCCGCGTCCAGGCCAAGGATCCGGTCGGCAATCCGGTCGCGTGCGGTTGCGATCAGCACGGGCGTCTTGAGGCGACGCGCGCGGGCCGCTCGAATCAGGTCGACACCGCTGCCATCCGGCAACCCGAGGTCGACAATGACCGCCTCGTACGGAACGGTCTCCGGCGTCGGGACGACCCAGGCGGCCTGGGCCTCAGCAGCCGACCGGACCCAGTCGGTCGCGTGTCGATCTTGACTTAAACCGGCCTTCAAAGCGCGGCCGAGCATCAAATCGTCTTCAACCAATAACAGGCGCATGTGCAGAATCCAGCATTCAGGCAAATCTCGGCATTACGGCGGCGGCGTCACGAAATGCGGGTGCGCAGCCATGGCCGGATCGCAGACGCCTCCAGACCTCCAAGGCGGCGAATCAGCGCAATCATCTGCTCGGCCGTATTCTCTTTCGCCATGCAGCCGTCGGCACGCGCGCGTAACGCTCGCAGCACGATCGACTTTTCGCTGTACGCGGAAAGGAACAGAATCTTCACGTTCGGTCTGATCGCCTTGACAAGATCGCTCAATTCAACGCCGTCACACCCGGACATCGTCAGGTCGACGATTGCAACGTCGATGTCGTGGGCCTGAACAGCACTCAGCGTCTCGGCGTAGTTGCCGGTTTCGGCCGCCACCGACAGGTCCCTATGCTCGGCCAGCAGGCGCCGGAGTCCTTGGCGGACAATCTGACGATCGGCAGCAATCAATATTCGGATCATATCCGCTGTTCTCTGTGCCGCTTCGATGATGAATCGGCCAATACCCGATTTCGACCCACCGCGCTCTTCGTCCTCACCTGGAACTGCCGAATCCACGAACATTGCGCGTCCTCAGATCTGGCTGAACCCCCGATTCAAATGATTAGGCAACACGATGCTTAAAACTAACTTAAACGCCCGGGGCGAGGCACTCCCGAGCCCACCGGGAATGAAAAAGGGCGGCCACTTTCATCGCCGCCTCTGGCGTGAATCTGACCGCTTCTGTCAGGCAGCAGCAACGGTCTGACGCGAACCATGTAGACGCGATTCCATTTCGCAGGCCAGCGTGTGCAACGCGCCCGCGCCCAAACCAGCGGCCAGGGTCACCAGGATTGCATAGAATCCGTGAAGGATTGTCTGCACGCGCTCGGCCGCGTCAGGAACTGCAAGATAGGCGTTGGAAACGACCAGTAGCGTTCCGAGCACGGCGATGCCTGCGATCAGCCATTCGAATGACCGGACCGCAAACTTGGGACGCGCGAAGGAAGTGACGTTTGCCATTTGGGCTCCTGTAGGTTGGTGTATCGACGGTGCATAGTGCATGGGTTGCACTTTACGGAGCCAAACTGAACCGAGGCTGAACCTGGCCGGCGTCTCGCGCGCTACGGGCTCCGCATAAGCGAACCTTCATGATCGAGAGGCGCTTGTTGAGGAGAGTCCAAGACGAAAAGCAAGAGCTGCGCTTTGAGGCGAGTCAAACCGTAACTTGGCGTCAGGGTCCACGATCCCTTGGTCCGCACCCAAGAAGCATCGAATACGCGTCGGCGGCAGCGCTGATCAGGGACGTCAATCGGGCGCACTGCCGAGGATGGCGCAGCCGCCGCCTACAGAAATGGCCGAGTCGCGCGAGTTTGAAACTGGCCCCGGTCTTTCGATCATGCCGGTGATTACCAATCATTCCGCGCGCACGATTTCCGGCCTGACGTCCAATGAGGCGGCGCAACGCCTGGCCGTTGAAGGGCCGAACGCGCTTCCGGGAAGCGAGCCGAAATCGACCGCCGCGATCGTGCGCGAGGTCCTGACGCAGCCGATGTTCCTGATGCTGCTCGGTGCAGGGTCGATCTACCTTGTGCTTGGCGACCGAGCCGAAGCTTTATTCCTGCTGGCTTTCGTCTTCGTGGTTATCGGCATCACGCTCGTGCAGGAGCGCCGGACGCAACGCGCACTGGACGCGCTGCGCGATCTGTCGTCCCCGCGCGCGCTGGTCGTCCGCGACGGGTTCGAGCAGCGGATAGCCGGGCGCGACGTGGTCCGGGGCGACGCGCTCGTCCTTCATGCGGGCGATCGTGTTCCGGCCGACGCCCGACTGCTGGGGGGGCGACTGTCAGTGGACGAGTCGCTGCTGACGGGCGAGTCGGTACCGGTCACCAAGCTGCCGGCGCAGCCTGGTTCAGTTGCGGCCGCCTGCTCGCCGGGCGGCGAAGGAACACCCTTCGTGTTCGCGAGCACGGTCGTCACGCAGGGCGTTGGTGTGGCCGAGGTCCATGCCACGGCCCACGCCACAGCCGTGGGCCGTATTGGAGAGGCACTCTCGGCCAGCCGCGAGCAACCTTCCGCGTTGCAGGCGGATTCGAATGCATTGGTGCGCACGCTTGGCATCGGTGCGCTGCTGCTGGCGTGCGCGCAGGTCCTTCTGCTGTGGTTCTGGGACGCACGGCCCGTGCTGCAGAGCCTGCTCTCGGGCATTGCACTGGCTATGGCGATTCTGCCCGAGGAGGTCCCGGTCATCATCACCGTTTTTCTGGCTCTGGGCGCGTGGCGCATCTCGCGCCAGCAGGTGCTGACACGCCGCGCGTCGGCGGTGGAGGCGCTGGGCACGATCACGGTGCTGGCGGTGGACAAGACTGGGACGTTGACGCAGAACCGGATGGCGGTGGCCGAAGTCGCAACGGCGGACGCGCGATTCACGCTCGAAAACGCGACGAGCCTCCCCGAGGCCTTCCACACACTGGTCGAGTTGGCGATGCTCGCGACGCCTGCCGATCCCTTTGACCCCATGGAGAAGGCGATACAGGACTTCGGCCATCGCTGGCTGGCTGGCACGGAGCACGTGCACGATGACAGCGCGCCACTATTGGAGTACCCGCTCACGGGCGATATCCTGGCGATGACGCGCGTCTTTCCGGCCGCAGAACCGGGCCGGCACCTGCTCGCCTCGAAGGGGGCGCCTGAGGCCGTGCTCGACCTGTGCCACATGCCGGCCGCGCAGCGCGATGCGATTCGCCTGCAGGTGGATGCGATGGCGGCGCGCGGGCTGCGCGTCCTGGGGGTGGCGATGGGACGAGGGCGGCGACATGGGGCCGGCGATGGCACCCCGTCCCCGCAATGGCCGGCAAGCCAGCACGATTTCGAATTCGAGTTCCTGGGTCTGGTCGGTCTGGTGGACCCCGCGCGCCCCGAGGTCCCCGAGGCGATCGCCCGATGCCGCCGTGCCGGCGTGCGGGTGATCATGATGACGGGCGACTATCCGGTCACCGCGCTCGCCATCGCGCGTCAAGTGGGGCTGAGCGAGCGCCCCGCCATCATCACGGGTCCCGACATCGACGCACTGGGGGACGCGGCGCTACGCGCGCGCCTGCGCAGCTCGGACGTGTGCGCCCGCCTGCAGCCTGCACACAAACTGCGCCTGGTGCAGGCGCTGCGCGCGGACGGTGAGGTGGTCGCGATGACAGGGGACGGCGTCAACGACGCCCCGGCGCTGAAGGCGGCCGATGTCGGCATCGCGATGGGACAGCGCGGAACGGACGTCGCACGCGAAGCTGCAGCACTGGTGCTGCTGGACGACAGCTTCGCGCGCATCGTCGCCGCCATCGGCCAGGGACGCCGCATCTTCGACAACATCGGCAAGGCCACGCGCTTCGTGTTCGCGGTGCACGTCCCGATCATCGCGCTGGCGCTTGTGCCGGCTCTTTTGGATTGGCCAGCGCTGCTGCTGCCGGTGCAGATCGTGCTCCTGGAACTTCTGATCGATCCCGCCTGCTCGGTTGCCTTCGAGGCCGAACACGAGGAGTCTGACGTGATGTCGCGGCCACCGCGTCCCGCGGGCGCATCACCCTTCTGCCGCGCCAACGTGCTGGAAGGAGTGCTACAAGGGGTCGGACTGGCAGCGATAATCGTGGTCGGCTTTGCCTGGCTGCGGTCCGTGGGCGTGGTCCAGGAGATGGACCGTACGGCAGTCTTCATTTCGCTCGTGATCAGCGTACTGCAGTTGACGCTGACGAACCGCAGCCGATCGATTCCCCTGCTCGCCTGCTTTGATTCCCGCAACCCCTGGCTCGGGCGCATGACAATCGCCGTCATTCTGATGCTGGCCTCAGCAATCCTGCTTCCTCCATTACGGCGTATTCTGGGACTGGCCCTTCCGGACGCTGGCAGTATCGCGACGGCGGCGTTGATGTCGGCGCTCGGCCTTGTGTGGCTGGAGGCGGTGCGGTGGGCGATGCAGCGACGCCGCGCGAGCTCCGTCCTGCGTTAGCGTCCAAGAAGCCCAGCGGCAAGCAGCCGGTTGATCCAGATTAAGTCATCCTTCCAAGTTCCGCCGTAGCCTTGAATTGTTTCCAACCGCCTCGCGCCGTTCCGATGGGTGGTCGGGTGCTCGCTACTCGCAAATATCGTTGGAGGGCCAGATGAAGAAAACTTTGATTGCCTGCGCGCTTACCGGGATCGGCCTTGCAGCGTTTGCGGACGCTCCGTCGGGGCCGCCCAAGTTGAAGTTCACCTCGATTCCAGTCATGGAGAAAGTGGGTAGCGGTGAACACAAGATCTATCCGTATCGGACCGAGGATAAGGTCGTCGTAATCGTGATCGATCCAATCGACTGCGGGCAGAAGCCGGTCAACCCTCGGTTCGAAATCAAGGGCAAGAGCCTGCTCCTTCGCTACGACCTGACAAAGGCACCGGCCTCGAAAGCCTCCTCGGCCTGCACCGCACATTCGACCTTCGAACTCAGTGCGATGCCAGACACCGACCTTCAGGTCGAGTTTGCCGGAGGTCCCGAGGCGTTCCACGTAGCGCAAATGACTCGCTGCCCGAAGGGCAAACCAGTTACCGACGTCTGGGACTGCATGGTTCCGTCACCGTAATTGCGGGCCGCTCGCAAGAGCCAGATCGGCCGGGCGGACTTAAGTCCAACGAACCGCCCGCCGTAAGCTCAACGCAATCGCGGTGCGAGACGGCCCTAACGCCAAACTCCGCGTAAGCCCGTTTGCGGGCCGAAAGCGGCGCCGATCGTTACGTTTCATCATCCGCTCTTGGCGGCGAGTCGATCGCCAAGAGCGCGCGGTCATACTGCGGTGCAATCGGGCAGCCCGGGCGCTGCGGAGCCATGATTCAATCGCTCGCAATAGCGGCAGGAGACCGTCGTGATCGATGTCGTCCACATCCACCCGATGCTCGTCCATTTTCCGATTGTTCTGTTCCTCGTCGCCATTGCGGTGCAGTTGCTAACTCTCGCTCGTGGAGGGGACCTGAGCGAACGTGCGTGCCTCCCATCGATCAGCCTGGTCGCGCTAATCCTCGCTGCTCTGGCGGCGTTGGCTGCGGCCGTGTTCGGCGACATCGCGCTTGACCATGCGGTTGAGCTCGGTTTCTCCAAGGACCCGCTGGAAACGCACCAAGATCTGGGACTGACCACGACATGGCTGTTCGTCGCACTGGCCGCGGTGCAGGGCCTCGCCTGGTGGCGCAAGATTTCAATGAAGGCAGCTCGCGGCTGGGCGCTCGCCCTAGTCGGTGTTGTTGCCTGCGTGTTTCTGCTGTTAACCGCGTACCACGGCGGCAACCTCGTCTACAAAATCGGCGTCAACGTGGACGCGGTCAAACCCACGGTCCCATCCACGCCTCAGCCGCCGGTCAAGCCGTAAGCGGCGGATCCTTCGTACGTCCGCTGTATAGGGAAATTTCTTACAACCGGGATCTACGCCCGGTCCTGGCCGGTTGCGGCGTAAATTGGCGTTCGCTTTCCGGCAACCCATCAAGTGTACGGCGGCGCAGCCAAGCGGTTCGACGGATAGGCGGTCCGCGAAGGGCCGCTTGGATCTACGTTCCGCTGCGCCTGGACGTGCAGCCCCGCCATGCGTCCGCCAACCTGCGGACTGGACCGCCCAACATATCCCATACCACTTCGCCGCCGGAACCGCTGTACTTGGCGCTGTAGCTACACCCTTGCCGTCTCGCTTTCTGGTGTAGCTGACTTCGATCTTCATTGTCATCGCCACCTTCGAATTGATAGCCGCCCGCTAATGCGGCGCCGCCACCAGCAGGCCTTCATCGATCAGCGACTGCACGATCTGCGCCTGGCGCGCATCGCGTCGGCGCTTGGCTTGCTCACGCTTCGGCGCCGCCTTGGCCATCCAGCGCTTGAATTCGACGAACGCGGCCGGCGCGATCGTCCGCATCAGCGCCATGCGGCCGGTCGCCCCGATCACCGGCTGATCGAAGCGCGGTGCACTAGTGAGCACCGTCGCCCGCACCGCCTGGATCGGCCACAGGTCGGCTTCATCATCCGAGAACTGGAACGGGTGCGGGTCCTCGCCTTCGGGCTGGCGCCTCAGGAAGTCGACTTCGAAGCCCTTGGCGTTGATGGCCGTCTCCGGGTGCCCCGACTTGCGCTCGAAAGTCGCATCGGCCCGGCGCAGCACGCCCAGCACCGAGGTCTGGGTTCGGCCTAGGTCCGTGACAAACTGCACGCGCCGGCGCGCATCCCACAGTAGGTCGACGTCCTGCGTGGCCAGCGCCTCCGGCACGATCCGCACCCCGGCGGCCGTTTCGTAGGCGTACAGCGCATGGGTGCCGACGACGGCAAAGTGCGGCCCCAGCCCCGCTTCATCGATCGCCTGCAGCACCGAGATCACGGCGGCAGGCACGCGGCCGACCTTCAACGCCTTGTTCAACCGCTCGGCATCGGTGAGCGCAGCGCGCAGCGACTTCAGCCGCGCTTCGATCTCGACCTTGCGGGCATTGAACTCCTGGTAGGTTTTCTCCGTCTCAACTGAACGCGGGCCGATCCGGTGCTGGCGGTTATCGGGTCTGGTCTTGACCAGGTATTCGTATTCGCCCTGTCGCTTCCAGTACATGCCGCCGGCATAGGGACGTGCGGCGTCGCGGACCCGGGTGAACTCGTTGAAGACCGTGGTCGCGTCGATCGCCTGACGGGTTACATTGTCAGGAAGCGGGATGTATTCCATTTGGCCGTATATTTCGTAAATTCGAATTGTATACGGCCAATGCCGGGGCAGCTGCTCGGCGTCCCCCGGACCCCGAAAATCTGGCGGAACGGCTGGCGGAACAGCCAGAAGCGGCCCGGAGAGCTAGTATTGGCGCGGGGTATTGACGAGCCCTTGGCCACCAATATCACCGATCTAAATTCGTACTAAGGACTTATCCGTAAATAATATATAATACCGTTCCGAGCCGCAATCCCGTGGCGGCGACGGAATCGGTACCCAGTGCTGAAGAAGACGCGAGTTGAGTCGTGGACCGTGACGGAGGAATTCTGGCAGCGTGTCGAGCCACTGATTCCAGTGCGAGAACGGCCGGCGGAGAAGGAGTATGTGCGCAAGCTCGGTGGCGGACGCAAGCCGAAGTCGCCGCGGCTGATTTTCGAGGCGATCGTGTACGTGCTGCGCACCGGGTGCCAGTGGAAGGCGCTGCCGAGGGAGCGGTTCGGCAGCGGCAGTTCGGTGCACGCTCACTTTCTGGAATGGGAACGAGCGGGGGTGTTTCGGCGGTTGTGGGAAGAAGGCTTGGCCGAGTACGACGAGATGGAGGGCATCGCATGGCGATGGCAAAGCGTCGACGGCGCGTTATTGAAGGCTCCGCTGGCGCAAGAATCCGTGGGGCCGAACCCAACGGATCGGGGAAAAAAATGGGAGCAAGCGCCACCTGGTCGTCGACGGCCGTGGCGTCCCGCTGTCGATCATCGTGACCGCGGCGAACGTGAATGACGTGACACAACTGGAGGCGGTGCTCGACGCCGTCGTCGTCGCCCGGACCGACCCCGAGCAGCGCCGCTCCAAGCACTTGTGCGCCGACGCAGGGTACCGAGGACGGCCGGCGCGGGAAATCATCGAGTCGCACCGGTACATTCCTCACGTGGCGAGTCGGCGCCAGGAGGTCAACACGAAGCGGCGCGACCCCAAGAAAAAGGCACGGCGCTGGGTGGTGGAGGCATCGCATGGCTGGTTCACCCGGTTCCGCAAGCTACTGGTCCGATACGAGAAGCTGCATCGAAGCTATCTGGCCTTGACCCATCTCGCGGCTGCGATCATCGCGTTCCGCAAGATCGATGGGCCACAGAACATTATTTACGGATAAGTCCTAAGCGGCAAGCAAGGACCCGAGGCGGCCTGTTTCCAGTGGCGCCGCTGCGACAGCACGCCGTGTCCGCCCTCACCCCCACCCCTCTCCCGCGAGCGGGCGAGGGGCGATCGACCGCGGCACGCTTGGCGATCTGCACCGAACCAATGTCCGCCGTTTGGGTCTGATGTTCCGCGCGGGTTGGCCCGATACGAGCGAGCAGAATGACCCTTCGACTACAACTGTGTGCCCTGTTCCCGGCGAGCCTTGCCGTCCTGGCGGTTGCGTTCGTATTTCCGTCCGTTTCAAACGCAACGAGCGACGTGACGGCGTCCCCGGCCGGCGACATCGTCCGCGCCACCCTGCCCAACGGCCTGCGCGTCGTCATCGTTCGCAACACGCTCGCGCCGGTGGTGTCGACCTCGGTCAACTACCTGGTCGGCGCCGACGAAACGCCGCCGGGCTTCCCCGGGATGGCTCATGCGCAGGAACACATGATGTTCCGCGGCGCGCCGGGTCTGTCGGCCGATCAGCTGGCCAACATCGGCAGCATCATGGGCGGCAACTTCAATGCGGATACCCGGCAGACTGTCACGCAGTACCTGTACACCGTGCCTGCCGAAGATCTGGACATTGCCCTTCAGATTGAGGCCCTGCGCATGCAGGACGTCGACGACAGCGCCAAGGCGTGGGAAAAGGAGCGCGGAGCCATCGAACAGGAGGTGGCGCAGGATCTGTCGAGCCCGACCTACGTACTTTTCACCAGGCTTCGGATGGCCCTGTTCGAGGGAACCGTTTATGAGCACGATGCGCTGGGCACGCGACCTTCCTTCCAAAAAACTACGGCGGCCATGCTGAAGAGCTTTTACGGCCGGTGGTACGCGCCGAACAACGCGATCCTGGTAATCGTCGGCGATATCGACCCGGCCACCACCCTCGCCAGGGTGACGCAACTGTTTGGCGACATCCCGCGCAAGACGCTGCCGGCGCGCCCGAGCATCAAGCTGCACCCGGTTCGGGCCCAGTCGCTGCAGCTCAAGAGCGATCTGCCCTATGGCATGCAGGTGATGGCCTTGCGCATGCCCGGGCTGGACAGCCCGGACTACGCGGCCTGCGAAGTCCTGGCCGATGTCCTCAGCAGCCAGCGTGGCGCCCTGTACGAGCTGGTGCCCCAGGGCAAGGCGCTGTCGACCGAGTTCACTTTCGAGCCGCTGGCCAAGGCTGGCTTTGGATATGCCGCCGCATCCTTTCCGACCGGCGGCAACGCCAGGGCCCTGCGGCAGGAGCTGCGGGGGATCCTCGCCAAGATCGCCCACGACGGCGTACCTGCGGACCTCGTCGCCGCAGCCAAGCTGCAGGAACGGGTGGCCGCGGCGACCCAGAAGAACTCGATCCAGGGCCTGGCAAACGTATGGTCGGAGGCAGTGGCCGTGGACGGGCTCGAGTCCCCCGACGAGGATCTGGCGCGCATCGAAAAGGTGACGGTTGAGGATGTCAATCGCGTGGCCAGGAAATACCTGGACCTGGATCACGCCGTCGTCGCAACGCTGACGCCGAGCGAGGCCGGCAAACCAGTGTCTGGCCGCGGCTTCGGCGGCCAGGAGAGCATCGCGCTGGGAGAGGCCAAGCCCACGCCCCTGCCCGATTGGGCGCAGCAGGTCCTGGGCCGGCTCGCCGTGCCGCCATCGACCGTGCATCCGGCGGTCAGCCAGTTGTCGAACGGCATCACGCTGATCGTGCAAACGGAAACCGTGGGGGACTCCTTCAGTGTCTACGGGCACATCCGCAACCGCCCGGAACTGGAGGTGCCCAAGGGCAAGGAGGGGCTGTCTTCGGTGCTCGACCGGCTTTTTTCCTACGGTTCGGAGCATCTGGACCGCATCGCGTACCAGCGTGCCCTCGATGAAATCGGCGCCGAGGAGGAAGCCGGGACCGATTTCTCCGTCACGGCCCTAAAGGAAAATTTCGAGCGCGCGGTCGAGCTGCTGGCCGACAACGAGTTGCATCCGGCGCTTCCCGAGGAGGCGTTCAAGACGGTGCGGCAGCAGGTCGCCCAGTTCGCAGCGGGGCGGCTGAACAGCCCGGCCTACCTTTCGGGCCGCGCCCTGAGCGCCGCACTTTTCCCGAAGGACGATCCGATCCTGCGCGAGGTGCTGCCCACGACCGTGACGGCGGTCACCCTGGACGATGTGCGCAGCTATCACCGCAGCGCCTTTCGTCCGGATCTGACCGTCATTGTCGTGATCGGCAACATCACGCCGGAGCAGGCCCGTGTCGTGATACAGAAGTACTTCGGCGGATGGACCTCGAGCGGACCGAAGCCCGAAACGACGCTGCCACCGGTACCCTTGAGCCGGCCGTCACAGACCAGGGTTCCGGACCCGAGCCGCGTGCAGGACCACGTCACGCTGGCCGAGACCATCGGCATCACGCGGGCCAGCCCGGACTACTACACGCTCGAGGTGGGCAACACGGTACTGGGCGGCGGCTTTTACTCGTCGCGCCTGAGCCGCGACGTCAGGATGAATGCCGGCCTCGTCTATTCGATCAATTCCTTCATCGAGACCAGCAAGAGCCGCGGAGTCTATGGCGTCCAGTACGCCTGTGATCCGCCGAACGTGGCCAAGGTGCACGCCAGCGTCGCGCGTGAAGTCGAGCAGATGCGCCAGACGCCGGTCACTGCCGAGGAGCTGCAGCGCGCCAAGGCGATGCTGCTGCGCCAGATCCCGCTGGCGGAGGCGAGCACGGGCGCGATCGCGCAGGGGTTGATCGGCCGCTGGGACCTGGATTTGCCCCTGGACGAGCCGACCGTGGCGGCGCGCCGCTACGTCGACCTCGGTGCCGCAGATATCACGGCGGCTTTCGCTAAATGGTTGCGCCCGGGCGATTTGGTGCAGGTAACCCAGGGCCCCTGATCTGCGTTGACCTCAACCCCTCAGGGCGTTGCCTTCCCCGCGGGTGATCGACGCTCGGTGCTTAGAGTGAGTCCCGGTTCGGGGGTTCCACGAATTCATATTTGTGCAAATGCAAGAGCGTCGGCGAGGCGACTACCGCAATCAATTGAAGGTTGCGGCCGATCCCGCCGTTGCTTCGAGCGAGGTCTGGTCTATTATATTTGTACAAATGTATGTGTCAGTACCCCCTTTTCGCCCATCCAGGAGTCCGACATGAAACGTCTGACCGTGATCTTGTGTCCCGCCTTGCTGGCAGCGGCCTGCTCAACTCCGACCCCGCCCGCTCCTCCCGCCCCCACTCCCCCGCCGCAGGCAATGGCGCCCGTTGCGCGCCCGGCGCCGCCGGCTCCGGCGGCGGTCAAGGTTGCGACGGTCAGGACGGAGTCGCAGATGGAGGGCTTCGAGCGGCTGGAGTCGATCTTGAGCCACAAGAGCATCTACTTCGACTACGACAAGGCCACGATCAAGCCGGACGAGGATCCCCTGATCTCGCAGCACGCCAAGCTGCTCGAGTCGTATCCGCGCGACGTCCTGACGCTGCAGGGCAACTGCGACGAGCGCGGCAGCGCCGAGTACAACCTGGCGCTGGGCCAGCGCCGCGCCGAGGCGGTCAAGGAGAAGCTGGTGTTGCTTGGCGTGCCCGACTCCCGGATCGAGACCGTGAGTTTCGGCAAGGAAAAGCCGCGCGAACCGTGTCACCAGGAAAAATGCTGGAAGGAAAATCGGCGGGCGGACTTCGTCGACGCCCTGAAGTGAGCTCGGGCGGAAAAGGACCCTCAGCCAGTCGTACGGACCTGCAGTCTCGCGCCGCCCCGCTACCAGGCTGCGCAAGCGCCTGGCGCCCTGCCCGAACGTGGTGGCGCGTTCGTCCTTGCAAGCGGGGCCTTGATTTCTCTCGATAATGCCCGGCGGTGCCGCCGCGGCCCGGGTGGGGGCGTATCGTCGCGTGATCGCCGCCTGGCTGATCCGGGAGAAACACCATGACGGAAACGAATCACGTCTGGCGCCTGCGCAAGCGGCCGATCGGCGCTATCGGCGACGACGTGCTCAGCTTCGATCGGGAGCCGATCCCCGAGCCCGACGCGGGTCAGTTCCTGTTTCGCCTGGACTACCTGTCGCTGGATCCGACCAACCGGATCTGGATGAGCGACATGGACCAATACATGCCCCCCGTGGCGCTCGGCCATCCGATGCGGGGCGTGGTCTGCGGCACGGTCGTGAAGTCGCGGCATCCGGAGTTTGCACCGGGTCACAGGGTGAGCGGGATCGGCGTGTGGGCCCACTATCAGATCGGCGCGCCGGGCGTCGTGGGCAAGTTCATCACGCCCGCGGACATATCGGACGTGGAAGCGTTCGGCCTGTTCGCCGTGGTCGGGCCAACCGCCTATTTCGGTCTGCTCGAGCACGGGGCACCGAAGCACGGCGAGACGGTCGTGGTCTCAGCGGCGTCGGGAGCCGTCGGTTCGCTGGTCGGACAGATCGCGAAGATCAAGGGCTGCCGTGCCGTGGGGCTGACCAGCTCGGACGCGAAGTGCCGCTGGATCGTCGAGGAGCTCGGTTTCGATGCGGCGATCAACTACAAGACTGAGGCCGTCGGCCCGGCGCTCGCGCGCGCCTGCCCCAACGGCATCGACGTTTATTTCGACAATGTCGGCGGCGAGATTCTGGATGCTTGCCTCAAGCTGATGAATCTGAACGGGCGCGTCCCGACCTGCGGACTGATTTCAGAGTACAACGCGATCGGCGTGCCGCCCGGTCCGGTGCATTACCCGGCAATCCTGATGAAACGCCTGAAGGTCCACGGCTTCATCGTGCTCGATTACATGCCACGCTACCCCGAAGCGATCGCGGCGCTGAGCGGCTGGCTGCAGCAGGGCAAGCTCAAGTTCCGCCTGGAGCAGCACGAAGGGCTGGAAAACGCGGTCGTCACGCTGCGCAAGCTCTTCACCGGCGAGCACGTGGGCAAGCTGATGCTGCACGTTGCCTGATCCAGAGGCTCGCCGGCGCCGGCGTGGGTTTACGCGGTCTGGTGGATCAACTGGCCGGTGACCTGTCCGTTCAGATTGATTGACTGCGCCCGCGACGAAGTTGCCCCTGCCTTGGCATCGTCGCCGTCGCCGTCGTTTTCGCGTTTCTCGGTGCGCTGGGCAGCCGGCGCGGATGCGGCCGTCGGCGGGGTGATGCCGGCGGTTGCGGATGAGACCTGCATGTGGGTTCCTTCGCGGTGAATGAGTCGGTGCCTCCGGGTGGCATCTGGATCCTTGCCGCCCGGGGCATCCCGGATTACGACTCGTGTCCTTGAAGCTTTAGCGGGGCTTAGTGGGACGTAACGAATCTCTTGGAAGGGATCGCACGAACAGAGTCGCTGTCTGCGTTATTGAGTTTCATTCTTGCAAACGCGGACCCTCACCCCTCCCCTCTCCCGCTTGCGCGGGCGAGGGGCGATCCGGATTCGCTCTTGCGGGCCTCGGGGCAGTTCCTCCCCTCTCCCGCTTGCGGGAGAGGGGACGGGGGTGAGGGTGTATCACCCGGCGCGGCGCAACGACAGATTGAAGCGGTAGCGGCCGGCGAGCGGATGCAGCCCGTCCGCCAGGTTCGACACGCCGTGGTAGTGCAGACGGGCGGGTCCACCCCATACGACCACGTCGCCATGCGCCAGCGGGATGTGCGCCGGCTTGGTGGCGCGCTTGGATCCTCCGAACAGGAATACCGCGGGCAATCCGAGCGAGATCGAAACGACCGGTTGCTCGAAATCGTGTTCGTTGCGGTCCTGATGCAGCGTGAGGCGCGCGCCGGGTTCGTACCGGCTCACAAGGCACGCGTCCGGCATGAAGTCGCGATTGCCGGCTGCCGCTGCCGCGCAGCGCGCGACCTCGACGAACGAAGCGGGCAGTGCCGGCCAGCGACGGCCGCCCTGCGGGTCGACCAGGTCGTAGCGGTAGCCGGTCTCATCGGTCACCCAACCCATGGAGCCGCAGTTGCTCATCGCCACCGACATCCGGAAGCCCCCGGGCGTGATCATGTGCCGCAGCGGCGCCGCTTCCAGCACGCCCTGCAGGTCGGCAAACAGCGTGGCGGCGCGCGCCAGCGCGAAGCCGCACAGCAGGACCGCACCCGGCGCCAGCGGGATGCGATCGTTCGCGTCCAGCGCAAGCCCGGCAAGCCCGCTGCGCCGATCGGGAGCATTCACGCAGCTGCCTCCCGCTCGAGCAGCGCCCGCTTGCGCTCCACGCCCCAGCGATAGCCGGACAGCGACCCGTCGCTGCGCACCACGCGGTGACAGGGAATCGCCACCGCCAGCGCATTGGCGGCACAGGCCTGCGCCACCGCGCGCACCGACTTGGGCGAGCCGATGCGCTTGGCGATGTCCGTATAGCTGGCCGTGCGCCCGATCGGAATCCGGCGCAGCGCCTGCCACACGCGCCGCTGGAACGCGGTGCCCCGCACGTCGAGTGGAAGGTCCAGCCCCAGGCGCGGCGCCTCGACCACACCGATCACCTTGGCAACCCACTGCTCGAACTGCGCGTCGCCTCCGATCAATTGCGCCTTCGGGAAACGGTCCTGAAGTTCACGCGCCAGCGCATCCGGGTCGTCGCCCATCATGATCGCGCACACTCCGCGCGCGCTGCGCGCGACCAGGATCGCGCCCAGCGAACACTGGCCGATCGCGAAGCGGATCTCGGTGTCGACCCCGCCCGAGCGGTAGCGCGTGGGTGTCATGCCCAGCACCTGGCCGGCCCCCTCGTAGAACCGGCCGGAGGAGCCGTAACCGGCGCCGTAGATCGCCTCCGTGACGGTGCCGTTGCGCTTCAACTCGTGTTGAATGCGCCGGGCCCGATGCGCGTCGGCATAAGCCTTGGGCGTCACGCCGGTGACCGACTTGAAAACCCGGTGCAGGTGAAACGCGCTGATGCCCGCCCGCCGCGCCAGCTGCTCGAGCGTCGGGGGCCGTTCAGCCGCCTCGATGTACCGGCACAGCTCGGCGACCATGGCGGCCTGGGATGCGGCCAGAGTCGGTCGATCCGGCCGGCAACGCCGGCAGGCGCGAAAGCCCGCCCGTTCGGCGTCGGCCGCGGTCGCGTGAAACAGCACGTTTTCCGGGCGGGCGGTGCGCGACGCGCAGCTGGGCCGGCAGTACACGCCGGTCGTGCGGACCGAGTAGAAGAAGCGGCCATCGGCCTGCGGATCGCGCGCCCTGACTGCGGCCCAGCGCGGATCGGCCAGGACCGCCGCCCGCTGTTCGCTCCTGCTGTTCGCATTCATCGTTCGCCCTCGATATCGAACCTTCGATGGCGCAACTCTAGTCATCGAGGCGAAAGCCGGCACTCCGCGTCTTGCTTTCGAATTCGATCACGCTGCACCGGGGACATATTGCGGCGCGCCATGCATTATCAATTGGGACCCAATGGGAGCCCTGCAAACCGATTGTAGGGGCGGCTCAAGCCTATACTGAAATCGAGGTTAAAGACGATCAAGGAGCGATCTCGAATTGAGCATGGAGAGGATCAGGGCCGGCCTGCTTCAGGTCGGTGCGCCCGTGCCGTTCGACGTCTACAACTCGTCGGGCAGGCTGCTGCTGCGCCGCGGGCACGCGGTCGAGAGCGAACAGCAACTCGATCGGCTGGTTGACAGCGGCCTGTACGATCCGGCCAGCGCCCAGGCCCACAGCGCCCACGCCGGCGGCCCGAGCCGCGTGGTTCACGAATTTGCGCACTTACCGTCGCAATCGATGCGCAACCGCGTCTCGGTCTTCGAGCGCCTGGCCGAGGCCGCGCGAGATCTGGACGGGCTGTCTTCGCTGGAGCCGACGGCGCCCGGATTCGAAGCCGGCATCCGCTCGATCGCGGCCACGGTTCGCGAGTGCTGTGCGCTGGACAGCGACGCCGCGCTCGCGCACCTCCTGCTCTTCGAAGCGTCGCGTTATTCGCTGCGTCACTCGCTCAATGTCGCCGTGTTGACCGCGCTGCTGCTCGGCCGCCTGCATCACGACGCGGACCGGACCGACTCGGCGGTTTGCGCTGCGCTGACGATGAACCTGAGCATCTTCGGATTGCAGGACACCCTGTACAGGCAGCAGGAGGCCTTGACGAGCGAGCAGCGCTTGGCATTGAGGCTGCACCCGGGCGAAAGCGTGAAGGCGCTGCGCAGCTTCGGCGTGCAGGATCCGGTGTGGCTGCAGGTGGTGGAGCAGCATCACGAAGCGCGCGACGGATCGGGATACCCGGCCGGCTTGAAGGACCCTGCCATCTGCCGCGAGGCCCAGGTCGTGTCGCTGGTCGACCGCTATTGCTCCATGGTGAGTCAGCGCACCTATCGGGCCGCGATGTCGCCGCGAACCGCCATCAAAGACCTGCACCAGCGCGCCGCCAGCGCGATCGATCCGACACTGGTCGGTGCGCTGATCTCCGCCCTGGGCCTGTTCCCGCCCGGAGCCTACGTGCGCCTGGCCAATGGTGAAACAGCGATCGTGGTGCGTCGGCTGATCGACCCGAAGCACCCGGTCGTCTACGCGCTGCACCAGGGCACCACCGCGCCGTACGAAACGCCGAAGAAGCGGCTGACCGCGAGCCATCGGGACTACGACATCGTCGCCGACGTCAAGCCGGAAGCGGTTCGCGTGAAGATCGATCCCGAGGTGCTGTGGCCGCCCAGCGCGACCGGCGAGGCCGCATCCGCCGACCCCTCAACTGAATAGCGCCGCGCGTCGCTCCAGGCTTTCCTTCGGCCAGTACACCTTGCGGTCGTAGTACTCCGGCATCGCCGGAACGTCCGGTCCGAGCACCACCCATGGCTGTTTGCTCGCGGTGAAGATGTGGATGTCGGGCGGCAGGCGATCCGGTTCATCGAGCGTGCCGACCCGGACGAAGCGGACCCGGTCGCCGGCTCCGCCGTAGTTGCTCCACAGCGCGATCCGGCATATCGAGCAACGCGTTATCTTCTGCCCGATACCACTCAAGGACGGCGTATGCACGACCTCGGGGTGACCCTGCAGCAGCACGACGCGATCGGCCTCGATCATGGCGTTCAGGGCGAACGCTGCGCCCGTCTCGCGCTGGCACCAGCGGCAGTGGCAGCAGTGGACGAAAAGCGGCGCAGTCGCCATCCGGTAGCGCACCGCGCGGCAGGTGCAGCCGCCCTCCAGCGGACCTGCCGTTGCTTCGATCATTTGGACGCCTCATCAACCAGCGCGGCCATCCGGATCGCCCAGCGTCCCCGCGCCGCAACAGCGCGTCGACCACGCCGGCCCGGTTCTCGGCCGGCTGATTCTGGCTGACCTTCCACTTGCCGATCAGCCGGGAAATGACGATCTCGAATCCCACGATCGAGCCGATCATGCGCTCGATGTATTCCTGCGGGGCGTCCGCCATCGACCACGGCGCGCTGGTCGACGCTTCGTGCCGGCTGACCAGCGCCTCGAGCAGGCCGCGCAGCCAGGCCGCGTCCTGGATCACGCGCAGCGTGCCGTAGGCGTGTACCACCGCGTAGTTCCAGGTCGGGACCACCTTGCCGTGCTCCTGCTTGGTCGGATACCAGGACGGCGAGATGTAGCCGTCGGCCCCCTGGAATATCGCCAGGGCCTCGACGTCTGAAACCAGGTCGCTCCACATCGGATTGGCACGCGCCACGTGGCCGCGCAGCGTGCCGAACGGGTCCGGCTCGGCGGATGAGAGCAGGGGGACATGATTCGCGTTGATGCCCCCGGCCGACAGGGTGACCACGGTTGCAAGCGGATGCGCGAGCATCAGCGCGTGCAGCGCTTCGGACTGCGGCTGTGCGAAGTGTCCAGGCAGATACATGGCGCCTCTATCTGACGTACGGGTCCGGGTTGTGAATCTCCATCAAACGCGCCGCGTTGACCTCGGTGAAGCCGTATTCCCGGTACAGCGAATGGGCATCCCGGGTCGCGAGCAGGAACCTGCGCAGTCCCTGCAGGTCCTCGTGCTGAAGGATCGCGCCGATCAGCCGCCGGCCCAGTCCCCTGGCCCGATGCGCCTCGACGATGAAAACGTCCGCCAGGTAGGCAAAGGTGGCGCGATCCGTGATGACGCGCGCGAAGCCGACCTGCTCCCGGCCGCGGTAGACGCCGAAGCAAAGCGAATTGGCGATGCCCCGTTCGACCACGGCGCGCGGAACCCCGGGCGACCAGTACGATCGGCTGAGGAATTCGTGGATCAGCGCAACGTCCAGAAGCTGCTTGTCGGTCGAGATCGAGTACTCGCCGAAAGCCTGCGGCGGAGCCACCGGAGGGGTCTGGGGCATCACGGAGATGTCTGCCAGTAACCGACGTCGATCCACCGGTCGAACTTGTATCCGACCTCCTTGAAGTGCGCCACCTTGCTGAACCCGAGGCGTTCGTGCAGCGCGATGCTCGCCGGGTTCGGCAGCGCGATGCCACCGATCACGACGTGAATCGACCTGCCACGCAGCTCGGCCAGCAACGCCCGGTACAGCTGGGTTCCGATGCCGCGACCGGCGAGCGCCGGATCGACATAGATGGTGCTTTCGGCCGAATGGCGATACGCGCATCGCCCCTTCCACTTGCCGGCATAGGCGAACGCGACGACGCGGTGGGAATCCTCGGCCACCAGCCAGGGCAGCGCGCCAGCGCGGACTTCTTCGATGCGCCTGGCCATCTCGAGGGGCCCAACCGGCTCCTCCTCGAACGTGATCGTCGTATTCGACACGTAGTGGTCGTAGATGCCGGCGATCGCCTCGGCGTCGGCGGCCGTGGCGGGTCGAACCAGCGTGTCCTGCATGTCGGCTCCCCCTCAACCCGGTTGCCCCGGCGGCGCATTGCGAAAGCGCCGCAGGAAGAAACGGGTCCAGAAAATCGCATACACGGCAAACGCGGCCAGGGCGGTGAGCATGGCCGGCGTCGACATGTGCGGAGGCTGGACCTGGTTGGCGCGCACCACCAGCCAGTGCACGTAGCAGAGGAACACGACCAGAACTGAATTGAAACGAGCCATATGCGCGCGCAGATAGGACACGGTCTGGTCCCTTCGCTCGGGAGCGAGCCAGTACTCGCGGTTCGGCAGGTTGATGCGGGCATTGGAAGCACCGAACGCGAAGTACGACACCGCGCCCAGCAGCACGGGCAGCCCGAGCGCGAACGCGAGCGTGAAGCGGATGTACATCGCGCGTCGCATGAAGCCGTTCGCGAACCCGTCGGCTTCGAAGTGCGACGCCACCGTATCGGGCAGCGAATACGACGTCAGCCCGATGAACAGCGCGGCGCAGCCGAGCAGCAGCGCGAACCTCAGGGGGCTTCTAGTGAACATGGATCGGTCGCCGATGTCTTGCGGCTCATCGCCTGCTGCCTGGCGGCAAGGCTCCGGCCGGCGCGACAAGGAAAAGGCCCGCCCTCACGCGTCGTAATCTCCGCGACCTTTCGGGTACTGTTTTTCCCACTCGCGGCCATTGATCTGCTCGATGCGCATTTCCTTCACGGTACCCGGGTCGAGGCAGCGCGCGTTCACGCTGAAGCCATCCGGGTGCGAGCGCGGCACGTAGAACGACTTGACGCCGCAAACCGAGCAGAAAAGGTGCTTCGCCGTTTGGGTGTTGAAGCTGTACGTCGTCAAGACCTCGCCGCCGGACAGCAGCTTGAAACGATCGGCGGGAACGACCAGGTGCAGGTAGCCTGCCTTGCCGCACACGGAGCAGTTGCACTCGCCGACCTCGAGCTCGGCCGGCGCGATCACTTCGAATCGGACCCGCCCGCAGTGACAGCCCCCGGAGTGTGTGATCACGCGACCGCCCTCCTTTGTCTTAACGATAGCAAAACCTCAATGCGGTAATCGGCGCAGCGTCTTAAGCCGCCACGCCCGCGCTCGCGCTCCGTCGATAACACGCCGCGGGACCGGACCCGGCGGTTTGGCGCGCCGTTTGTCGTCTTGCGGGGTGTGTATGCGTCTGTGTGATCGAATGCCTGACGTGCACCCGGGCAACCGGACCGAATCAGATCGCAGCAAGGATACGGAGGGGATCCATGGGAAGGTCGATTCTTGCGCTGCTGCTGTGGATGTCGATCGCCACGCCCGCGCCGGCCGCGGACGCCGATGAGCGGCTGGTCGTGATCGTGAACGGCGAGAAGGCCGGCTACCTGAACGCGACGACGCGCGCCGACCGCATCGAGGTCGACTATCACGTCGACGACAACGGGCGTGGGTCGAAAACGAAGGAAACCATCGTGCTGGGATCCGACGGGTTGCCGCACGCCTGGAGCGTCAAGGGCGCGGCCTGGTTCGGAGCCCCGATCGACGAGTCGTTCGACTGGCACGGCGACACCGCGCAATGGAAGACGCTGAACGACCAGGGATCGGCGCCGGCGGCTGCGGCGCACCTGTACATCGCCAACGACGCCAGCCCGTACGCGCTGGGCGTTTATCTGAAAGCGCTGCTGGCCGCGCCCGAGCGGACGCTTGCGGGCTGGCCGGCCGGTTCGGTCCGCGCAGAGCGCATACACGAAGTGCGGATCCGTTCGGCATCCGGCGAACAGCCGGCCACGGTGTGGGCACTGTGGGGACTGGATGTGACGCCGACCTTCATCCTGGCCGACACCTCGCAGCGCTTCCGGGGGTACTTGAGCGGCTTCATGCTCGTGGTTCCGGAGGAATGGGCCGGTGCGGCGGACCAGCTGAAGGAGCTGGCGAACTCGCTGGACAAGGAGACGCTGCGCGAGTTCACGCGCAAGACCGTACACCGCTGGGATGCACCCATCTACCTGCGCAACGTGCGCGTGCTCGACCCGGACAGCGGGGCGCTGAGCGCCCTGACGACGGTGGTCAGTTTCCGGGGAGTCATCACCGCCATCGGCGCCGACATGACGCCGCCGCCCGAAGCGGTCGCGATCGACGGCGAGGGAGGCACCGTGCTTCCGAGCCTGTTCGACGTGCACGTGCACTTGAGCCCGTGGGACGGACCGCTGCACGTCGCAGCGGGAGCCACGACCGTGCGCGACATGGGCAACGACAATCTGCCCCTGCTCGAGCTCACCCAGGAAATCGATGCCGGCGGCGTGCTGGGGCCGCGCGTGATCCGGTCGGGCTTTCTCGAGGGGCGCAGCCCTTATTCGGCTCACACGGGCTTCGTCGTCGACAACCTGGAGGACGGCCTGAAGGCGGTTCGCTGGTACGCGGCGCACGGCTACTGGCAGCTGAAGATCTACAACTCGGCTCATCCCGACTGGGTGCAACCCCTGGCGAAGGAGGCGCACCGCCTCGGCATGCGGGTGGCCGGGCACGTGCCTGCCTTCTCCAGTTCGGAACGCGTCGTACGGGACGGCTACGACGAAGTGACTCACATCAATCAGCTGCTGCTCGGCTTCATGATCGACACCGACAAGGAGGACACGCGCACCCCGTTTCGTTTCACGGCGCTGGGCGAGCGCACCGCCCAGCTGGATCTGCACGGCGCGCCTTTCCAGCGGATGATCAAGTTGATGCAGGAGCGCGGCACGGCGCACGATACGACACTTGCCGGGTTCTACGGGATGCTCCTGGCGCGGCCAGGACAGCTGAGCTCGGTGAAGTCACCCTGGGCCGATCACATGCCCGGGCCGGTGCAGCGCGGACTGAAGGTCGCGATGCTCGACATGAAGCCCGACCAGGACGGCGCCTACCGGGCCTCCGCCCAGAAGCTGCTCGATGCGGTCAAGCTGCTGCACGACTCGGGCATCCGGATCCTGCCCGGCACGGACGACTTTCCCGGAATGATGCTGCACAGCGAGCTGGAAACCTGGCAGCGCGCCGGGATCGCTCCCGCGGAGGTACTGCGGATCGCGACCCTGGGCTGCGCGAAGTACTTCGCGCTCGACCAGCAGCTCGGCACGATAGAGCGCGGCAAGCGCGCCGACCTGCTGCTGGTCCCGGGCGACCCGACGCGGGATGTGGGCCTGCTTCGCCAGGTCCGGCTGGTCATGAAGGATGGCGCCGTGATTTTTCCGGACGAGATCCACTCGGCGATGCAGATCAGGCCGTTTTCGACGCGCCCGCCGGTGGTGCTGCCAACGAAATAGAAGTGCGTTCAGTTCTCCCTCTCCCATGCAGTGGCAGAGGGTCGGGGTGAGGTTGATCGCATGGATCGACACCCTCACCCCCACCCTCTCACGCAAGCGGGAGAGGGAGAACAGCTGACAGTGCCGGTATGCTCCGGCCATGTCCGAGCGCCGCCGCTCCCAGCGGATCGTGCTGGTCCTGATCGGGACCGTTTCCTTGCCGGCCTGCTCGCCAGATACCCGAGGTGTCGTACACGATCGCTACGCGAGCCTGCAGGAGTGCTCGGCCGACTGGGGGCGGCCCGATGTGTGCGATCAGGACGACGACCGCCGCCCCTCCAGCCTGGGAGGTCCGGGGATCTTCTATCGGGGGCCGAACTACCCTATCGGCTATCGCGATGAAGCTCAATACCAGGCGCGCAGGCAAGCCCTGCAACTCGGACAGCTGGACCCGGCGGCTCCCGCAACCGGCAATCACGCGATCGAACAGGCCGTGCCCTCGCGAGGCGGCTTCGGCAGTTCAGCCCATTCCTTCGGGCGCCTCGGCTGATGCTCAGGGAAGCCTTGCGTCCGCGCGACGGCTGGCAGCAGCAGATGGAGGCGCTCGGCTTCCACTATCACACGATCGACGGCGTTTACTGGGACGAAAGCCGGTGCTATCGCTTCTCGAGCGACGAGATCGATCGGCTGGAGGCGGCCAGCGCCGAGCTGCACCTGCGCGCGCTCGACGCTGCGCGACATGTGATCGAGCACGGCCGCTACCCGGAGTTCGCGATCACGCCGGAAATGACGCCATCGATCGAACGCAGCTTCGAGGCGTTCGAGCAGGGCCACTGCGCGGGGTTTTCGTTGTTCGGCCGCATGGATCTTAGGTACGACGGCACGGATGCCCCCAAGCTGCTGGAATACAACGCCGACACGCCCACCGCCTGCCTGGAGGCGAGCGTGGCGCAATGGCACTGGCTGCAGGCGGTGCGGCCAAAGGCCGACCAGTTCAACTCGATCCACGAGAAGCTGATCGCGGCCTGGACGCGCCTGAAGCGCTCCAGCTCGGCGCGGCGCCTTCATTTCGCGGCGGTCGGCGAAGACGACAGCCCCGAGGACTGGGGCAATCTTGAATATCTGCGCGATACCGCAATGCAGGCCGGTTGGAGCACGGTCGCGCTGCCGATGGACCAGATCGGGCATGCCGGCATCGACTTCGTGGACCAGGACAATCAACCGATCGAAACCCTGTTCAAGCTGTATCCCTGGGAGTGGATGGCGCGCGAGGAATTCGGAATTCACCTGCCGGGCTCGCATGTCCAGTTCATCGAACCGCCCTGGAAGATGCTGCTGTCCAACAAGGCCCTGCTGGTGGTGCTGTGGGAGCTGTTTCCGGACCACCCGAATCTGCTTCCGGCGTACTACGACCCGGCCCCCCTCGGAACGCGCTATGCGCGCAAGCCGAAGCTGGCGCGCGAAGGCGCCAACGTGACGCTGATCGATGGCGCGTGCGTCGAACAATCCGACGGGCCGTATGACAGCGAGGACTGCGTGTTTCAGGCGCTCGCCCCGCTGCCCCGCTTCGGCCAGGATCATGCGGCGATCGGCAGCTGGATCGTGGACGGCGAGCCGGCCGGCATCGGCCTGCGCGAGGACGGGTCTGCGATCACACGCAACACCAGCCGCTTCGTCCCGCACTACTTCACCTAGTCGACTGCGCGTACGCGAGGAGCCAACCGACCATGCAGATCACCGCCGCATCGCTCGCCGGTCTGCCCGAATTCGCGGCCTATTTCGCGGTCGGACTGCTTCTGCTCGCCGTGTTCCTGGCCGTTTACCTGCGCATGACGCCGTATCCCGAGATCAAGCTGATCCGCGAGGGCAACGTAGCCGCCAGCACCAGCTTGAGCGGAGCCGTGATCGGGTTCGTGCTGCCGCTGGCGAGCGCCGTCGAAAACAGCGCGTCGCTGATCGACATGGTGATCTGGGCCGTCGTCGCCCTGCTGGTCCAGCTTCTGGCCTACTTCCTGGTGCACCAGTTCGTGCCCCACCTGCCGCGCGACGTGGCAGACGGTAAGCTTGCCAGCGGAATATTCCTGGCCGCGATGGCGATCTCGCTGGGTCTGCTCAATGCGGCCTGCATGACGTATTGAACGCAGGGGCGCCTGCGTTCATGCCCCACGAGAACGCCCGTCTCGTGATCAACCTTGACCCGCCCCTGGAGGCGCTGATGAAGACTGTTCGATGGAAACCGACCGTAGCGGCGATCTGCACAGTGGCCGCAGGATGCGCAAGCGTGTCCCTTGCTCCCGGAGGCGACCAGGTAAAGGTCACCCGCAATGCCACCGACGTGACGGGCTGCATGCCGGTCGGGGATATGAGCAGTCCCCCTCCGATGATGACGGACCCCGACGTGGATCGTCGCATGAGAAATGAAACGCTGAGCCTGGGCGGCAACGTATTGCTGATCACGTCGTCGCTGCGCAGAACGGGAACCGCCTATCGCTGCGGCGGCGATGCGGCGGCGCCCTTCGTCCAGACTCCTGCCCCGCCGGTGACTTCGGCCTCGCCAGCGGCCACGCCCGCGCCAGGAGTGACAGCTGGGGCGGCGGCCATGGCGGCGCCAGCGGCCATGGCCGTGCCGTCGTCCAGTGAAATCGTCCAGGCCCAGGTCGACGCATTCAATGCGCGTGATCTGGAGCGCTTCCTGAGCTTCTATGCCGACGACGCACGGATCTTCGACTATCCGGATCAGCCTCTGGCGTCAGGCAAGGACGCAATGCGCGAGCGCTACCGCAAGCTTTTCCAGCCCGCTGACCAGCTACACGCCACGATCCAGCATCGCACCGTGTTTGATCGCTTCGTGATCGACCAGGAGCGAGTCACAGGCCTGCCGGACGGCAAGGTGACCGACGCCGTCGCGATCTACGAGACAAAGGGCGGCCGCATCGTCAGGGTCACGTTTCTTCGCCCTTGATTGCCGAGCGGCAGACCGCCTATTTGCCGCGGTAGCCGAGCACGCGTGCCGGCAGAAACAGGATGGTGCGCAGCAACGCGAACACCGCTTCGAGCGTGACGCCCAGCAGCCGCAACGGCAGCGACACGAGCCACACCAGCGGCCACAGCACCAGGGCGAGCAGTGCGACCGGCCAGCACAGCACGAACAGAAGGCACCAACCGATCAGCCCGAGCAAAGTCTTCATCGGGGTTGTCCCATTCAGGCAACATCTTCCTGCGCAAGCTCGACCAGGCGCGCCGACACGGCGCCGTCGGCGACGATCAGCTCGGCAACCGAAATCGGAAGCGCGAAGCGACGCGGGCCGGCGCTTCCCGGGTTGACATAGAGAATGCCGTCGCGGCGGCCGACCGACGGTTTGTGGGAGTGCCCCGAAACGACCACGTGCACGCCGGCGGCCTTCGGATCGATGTCGAGCTGGGCGACGTCGTGCAACACGTAGATGTAGACCTCGCCTATCTGAACGAGCTCGGTCTGCGCCAGGCGGACGGCCCAGACGCCCGCGTCGTTGTTCCCGCGGACCGCGGTGATCGGCGCCAATGCCGACAGCTGGGCAAGGATTTCGGCGCGGCCGATGTCGCCACCGTGGACGATGTGGTCGCAACCCCGGAGGAATGAAACCGCTTGCGGCCGCAGAAGGCCGTGCGTGTCGGAAATCAGCCCGATGCGTGCCATCTCGTTCGCCACCCGATTACGATAACGATACCGCACCCTGCCTGCTGTGCTTTGAAGCAATCCGGCCTTGCCGGAGGCTGGACGATCCGATGCGAATCCTGCTGGTCGAAGACGATCGGATGATCGGAGAGAGCATCCGCACCGCGCTGCGGCAGGACGGTGGCGCGGTCGATTGGGTGCGCGATGGCCGCAGCGCCGAAATCACTCTGGCAAGCGAGCAGTTCGACCTCGTACTGCTGGACCTGGGCCTGCCGCAACGCGACGGCATCGAGATCCTGCGGGCTATGCGCTCCCGGCATGACCAGACGCCGGTCATCGTGCTGACCGCGCGCGACGCACTGGCCGACCGGGTCACGGGCCTGGACGCCGGCGCCGACGATTACCTGGTCAAGCCCTTCGAGCTGGAGGAGCTGGCAGCGCGCATCCGCGCCGTCACGCGCCGCAAATCGGGCCGCGCCGAACCCGCGATGCAGGTCGGGCGGGTGCGCCTCGACCCGTCGCTGCGCCAGGTCACGGTCGACGGCGAGCCGGCCATGCTGTCCGCGCGCGAATACGCTGTGCTCGAGGCCCTGATGATGCGGCCGGGCGCGATCCTGTCGCGCGCCCAGCTGGAGGACCGGCTGTACGGCTGGGGCGATGCAATCGAGAGCAACGCGGTCTCGGTCTACATCCACCAGCTGCGCCGCAAGCTCGGCAACGACTTCATCCGCAACGTACGCGGAGTCGGCTACTACGTGGGCCGCCCAGGGGAGCCGCGGTGAAATCGATTCGTGCGCGGCTGCTGGTTTCGCTGCTGTCAGTAGTGGTACTGAGCGCGCTGGTCGGCGCCGCGATCACCTACTACAACGTGCTGCGCGAAGCCGAGGCCCTGTTCGATTACCAGCTGCGCCAGATGGCCCTTTCGCTGCGCGACCAGGGCTTCATTGCGCCCGACGAAGCAGCCGCTCTGGCCAACGACGACTTCGACTTCGTGGTGCAGATCTGGACGATCGACGGAACACGCATCTATACCTCGAACCCGGGGCTGGCGCTGCCGCCGCGCGCGATACTGGGCTTCACCCAGATCCGCCTTGGCGACGGAACCTGGCGCGTGTTCAGCACCGCGACGCGCGACAGGGTGATCCAGGTGGCGCAACGGCTTGCGATCCGGCGCCAGCTGGCGGCCCAGGCCGCGCTGCGCGGGGTCGCGCCGATTCTGGCCTTGGTACCGATCCTGGCGTTGGCGATCGGCTGGTCGGTGGGTGCCTCACTGCGTCCGGTACGGCGACTGGCCACGGAAGTGAAACGGCGCGACGCCGACGCGCTCGACCCGGTGGCGGCATCCGGCCTGCCGACCGAGGTGTCCCCTCTGGTCGAATCGATCAACGCGCTGCTGGGGCGGCTGCGCGCCGCCTTCGACGCGCAGCGCGCATTCGTTTCGGACGCGGCGCACGAGCTGCGCTCCCCGTTGACCGCGCTGAAGCTGCAGTTGCAGCTGCTGCGCCGTTCGACCGACCCGGCCTCGCGCGACCAGGCCCTCGAGACGCTGTCGGCGGGCATCGAGCGCGCAACGCACCTGGTGACGCAGCTGCTGACCCTGGCGCGCGCCGAGCCCGGCGCGCAGCGGGCCGCGCTGGCGCCGACCAGCCTGGCCGAGGCCGCACGCCAGGCCGTGGCCGACGTGGTGCCCCTGGCCGACGCCCGATCGATCCGCCTGTCGCTGGACGCGCGCGGTGCCTGCACCGTGCAGGGCGACGCAACGGAGTTGCGCGTCCTGGCGCGCAACCTGGCCGACAACGCGGTGCGTTACACGCCGGCCGGCGGACGGGTCGAGCTGGCCCTGACCGAAGAACGCGGGCAGGTCGCACTGACGGTCGACGATTCCGGGCCCGGAATCCCGGAGTCGGACCGCGCGCGCGTATTCGACCGCTTTTACCGGCGCGCCGGCGGCGACGCGGCCGGACAGGATGAAACCGGCAGCGGCCTGGGCCTTGCGATCGTGCGCAGCATCGCTCAGCGCCACGGTGCGGCGGTGCAGCTGACCGGCTCCCCGCTGGGAGGACTGCGCGTCGAAGTGCGGTTCGCGCCTGTCATCGACCTGTCATCCCCTGATCCGGCAAGGGCTGATGCGAGCGCGCAAGTACCCGACACAGGCTAGCCCGGCGGTCGGCGCCGATGAACCCGACGCGCCCGCCATGTCAAACTGCGGCGCATTGACGCTAAAGGACAAGACGATGAACCTGAAAGGAAAGAGCGCGATCGTGACGGGGGCGGCCAGCGGCATCGGCAAGGCGATTGCCGAGCTGCTGGCCGGGCAACGGCGTCGGGGTGGCCATCGCCGACGTGAACCTGCAGGCGGCGCAGGCCGTGGCCGCCTCGATCGAGAAGGCCGGCGGCCGCGCCATGGGCGTTGCGATGGACGTGACCAGCGAGGAGGCCGTGAACAGCGCGACCGACCAGGTGGCACGCGCCTTCGGCGGCGTGGACATCCTGGTGTCCAACGCCGGCATCCAGATCGTCAACCCGATCGAGAACTACTCGTTCTGCGGACTGGAAGAAGATGCTGGCGATCCACGTGGACGGGGCTTTCCTGACCACCAAGGCGGCCCTGAAGTACATGTACCCGGGCAACCGCGGCGGCACCGTGATCTACATGGGGTCGGTGCACTCGCACGAGGCCTCGCCGCTGAAGTCGGCGTACGTGACGGCCAAGCACGGGCTGCTGGGGCTGGCGCGGGTGCTGGCCAAGGAAGGGGCGGCGCACAACGTGCGCTCGCACGTGATCTGTCCGGGCTTCGTGCGCACGCCGCTGGTGGACAAGCAGATTCCCGAGCAGGCCAAGGAGCTGGGCATCAGCGAGGAGGAAGTGGTGCGGCGCGTGATGCTCGGCGACACCGTGGACGGCATCTTCACCACGGTCGACGACGTGGCGCAGACGGCGCTTTTCCTGTGCGCGTTCCCCGTCGGCCGCCCTGACCGGGCAGTCGTTCGTGGTCAGCCACGGGTGGTTCATGCAGTGACCGCTCCCAAAACGATCGCCATCAAGGCGGGCCAGGCCGGGGCGCCGCATCCGGACTACGAGATCACGGCGCTGGTGCTGCAAGGCGGCGGCGCACTGGGGTCCTACCAGGCCGGCGTGTACGAGGGTCTGGTCGAGGGCGGGCTGCAACCGAACTGGGTCGCCGGCATCTCGATCGGAGCTCTGAATGCCGCGGTGATCGCCGGCAACCCGCCGCAGCGGCGCGTCGAGCAGCTGCGGGCTTTCTGGGAGTCGATCTGCCGGCAACCCTGGCTGCCACCGACCCTGCCGGTCGCGCCCGACTCGGCCCAGATGCCCGATTCCTGGCGCCTTCTGGTCGACTCGATCGAAGCGACCCGCGCGCTGCTGGAAGGACAGAACGGCTTCTTCGTCCCGCGGCCCTGGTACTCGCACGCGCTGTCGGCGCCAGGCCCGCATACGGCGAGCTACTACGACACGCGGCCGCTGCGCGCGACCCTGGAGCGGTTTGTCGATTTCGATCGGATCAACCAGACCCATGAGATGCACGTGTCGGTGGGCGCGGTGAACGTGCGCAATGGCAATTTCGTGTACTTCGACAACACCCAGCGCAAGCTCGGCCCGGAGCATTTCATGGCGTCCGGCGCACTGCCGCCGGGCTTTCCGGCGGTCGAGGTCGACGGCGAGTTCTACTGGGACGGCGGACTGGTTTCCAACACGCCGCTGCAGTACGTGCTGACGACGCCGCCCCGGCGCGATACGCTGATCTTCCAGGTCGATCTGTGGAGCGCCATCGGGGCGCCGCCCAAGGACCTGCTGCAGGTGGCGGTGCGCCAGAAGGACATCCAGTTCTCCAGCCGCACCCGCATGATCACCAGCTACATGCACGAGGCGAACCACTACCGCCACCTGCTGCATCAGGTGCTGGCGCTGGTGCCCGAATCCGGGCGCAGCACCGCTTCGTACCTGCGCGCGAAGGAGCTGGCCAGCACGGTGCGGCGCAACCTGATCCACCTGATCTATCGCGACAAGCCGTACGAGAGCTATCACAAGGACTACCAGTTCGGCCTGCTGACGATGAACGAGCACTGGTCCACCGGCCTGGCGGACATGCAGGCCACGCTTCAACATCGCGACTGGCTGGAAAAGCCGGGCGAGGAGCAGCCGTTCGTCACGCACGACGTGCATCGGGGCCGGACGGATTGACTCGAGTGTCTTTCCGTACCGAACGCCGGGGGTGAGGTCGCCAGCTAGGGGGATCAGCATGTTGAGCAGCCATCCGCTTCTGGCCGAGTTGCGCGCCACGCACCACGGCAAGGTCATCGGGGCCGAGGACGCCGTTCGCCTGATTCGCGATGGCGACACGGTAGCCACCGGCGGCTTCGTCGGCATCGGCTTTGCCGAAGCGATCGCGGTCGCGCTCGAGGACCTGTACCTGTCGAACGAGGATCGCCATCCCCGCGCGACCGGCAAGCCGCGCAACCTGACGCTGGTGTACGCCGCCGGCCAGGGCGATGGCAAGCAGCGCGGGTTGAATCACTTCGGGCACGAGGGGCTGGTCCGACGGGTGATCGGCGGGCACTGGGGCCTGGTACCGGCGCTGCAGCGCATGGCGATCGCCAACCGGATCGAGGCGTACAACCTGCCGCAGGGCGTCATCACGCACCTTTATCGCGATATCGCGGCACGGCGGCCGGCGCACCTTTCCCGGGTCGGTCTGGGCACGTTCGTCGATCCGCGCTTCGGCGGCGGCAAGCTGAACGAGCGCACGCAGGAGGAACTGGTCGAGCTGATCTTGATCCACGGCGAGGAATGTCTCCTGTACCGGACGTTTCCGATCGATGTGGGGATCATCCGAGGAACCACGGCCGATACGGACGGCAATGTGACGATGGAAAAGGAGGCGCTGACGCTGGAGGCGCTGTCGATCGCCACGGCCGTGCGAAATTCCGGCGGAGTCGTGATCGTCCAGGTCGAGCGGGTGGCGGAACGCGGCTCGCTGAACCCGCGCCAGGTGAAGATCCCGGGCGTGCTGGTCGACTGCGTGGTGCAGGCGCAACCGGAGCATCACTGGCAGACGTTCGCAGTGCAGTACGACCCCGCGTTTTCCGGCGAGATCCGTGTCCCGGCCACTTCGATCGGCTCGATGCCGATGAGCGAGCGCAAGATTATCGCGCGCCGCGCCGCGCTGGAATTGCGGCCCAACAGCGTGGTGAATCTGGGTATCGGCATGCCCGAGGGCATCGCCCAGGTCGCGGCCGAGGAGCGCATCGTCGACCTGATCACGCTGACCGCCGAGCCCGGAGTGATCGGAGGTATCCCCGCCGGGGGACTGAATTTCGGCGCCGCAACCAACACGCAGGCGGTGATCGATCAGCCCTACCAGTTCGACCTGTACGACGGCGGAGGGCTGGACTTGGCGTTCCTGGGCCTGGCCGAAGCCGACCTGGAGGGCAACGTCAACGTCAGCCGGTTCGGAAGCAAGGTGGCCGGCGCGGGCGGCTTCATCAACATCAGCCAGAATGCCAAGAAGGTCGTGTTCGTGGGGACGTTCTGCGCGGGTGGACTGCAGATCGACCTCGCCGACGGGCAGTTGAAGATCGTCGATCAGGCTGGCGCGGTCAAGTTCGTGCGCGAGGTCGAGCACCGCACCTTCAGCGGCCGCTACGCGGCGCAGCGCGGTCACCGGGTGCTTTACGTGACCGAGCGCTGCGTGTTCGCGTTGAGCGCGCAGGGACTGGAACTGATCGAGGTGGCGCCGGGCATGGACCTGGAACGGGACATCCTGGCGCGCATGAACTTCGAGCCGATCATCCGCGACACGCCGCGCGCAATGGATCCGCGCATCTTCCGGCCGGACGCGATGGGGCTGCGCGACGACATGCTGAACGTGCCGCTGCCCCGGCGCCTGTTCTACGACGCGCAGCAGAACATCCTGTTCATCAACTTCGAGGGCTACACGGTGCGCAACCGCGAGGACGTGGAGGCGATCCGCACCGCGGTCGAACAGCGTATCGGCGCGCTGGAGCGCAAGGTGTTCGCGATCGTCAACTACGAGAATTTCACGATAGCGCCCGAGGTGATCGACGATTATTCGGATATGGTGCGCGACCTGACGCAGCGCTTCTACATCGACGTGACGCGCTATACGACCAGCACCTTTCTGCGGATAAAGCTGGGCCACGCGTTGAACCGGCGCGGCGTGGCGCCGCACATCTTCGAGAGCGCCGATGAGGCGCACCTGGAACTGCACGACATCGAGCGGCGTCTGCAGGGCTGATCTCGCGCCGGTCTGCGCGGATGGCGGGAATCGAGCTCGAGGCGCTGCAGTTCGACTCGGACGGCGTGCCGTTCTCGCGGCGCTATGGCGACGTGTACGCGAGCCGCGGCGGAGCGCTCGGGCAGGCCAGGCACGTGTTCCTGGGCGGCAACGATCTGCCGGCCCGCTGGGCGGGTCGTGAGCAGTTCGTCATCGTCGAGACCGGCTTCGGCCTGGGAACCAACTTCCTGGCGACCTGGCAGGCCTGGCGCGACGATCCGCGCCGGCCGCGCAGTCTGCAGTTCGTCTCAATCGAACGCCACCCGCTGCCGGCGACCGACCTGATCCGCTGCGCTGCGCCGCCCCTGGCCGCGCTCGCCGGCGAGCTGGCGCGCATCTGGCCGCCGCCCTTGAGCGGCCTGCATCGGCTGAACTTCGAGACGGGCGGCGTCACGCTGACGCTCGGTCTGGGCGATGCGCAGGCCCTTGTTCCGGACCTGATGCTGGGTGCCGACGCGTTCTACCTGGACGGCTTCGCTCCGGAGCGCAATCCGGACCTGTGGGACCCGCCGCTGCTCAAGGCCCTGGCGCGCCTGGCGCGGCCCGGCGCCACGCTGGCCAGCTGGACCGTGGCGCGCGCAGTGCGCGACGCGCTCGCCGCAGCCGGCTTCGAGGTGGCGCTGCGCGAGGGATTCGATGCCAAGCGGCACATGCTGGTCGCGCGTTACGCGCCGCGCTACCGGACGCGAAGGCATGAGCCGCCGTCGCCTTACACCGGCGCGCGCGACGCGATCGTGATCGGAGCGGGCCTGGCCGGATGCGCCAGCGCGCTCGCGCTGGCGCAACGCGGATGGCAGGTCACGCTGCTCGATCAGGGTTCGCGCGTGGCGTGCGGCGCTTCAGCGCTGCCGTCGGGCCTGCTGCACCCGACGCTCGCGGCCGACGACAGCCACGCGGCTCGCCTGACGCGGGCCGGCTTCCTGTACGGGCGCCGACAACTCGACGGCCTGCGCCCGGACGAACCGCTGATGGCCGCGAGCGGGGTTCTGCAGCTCGCCGAGGACGAGCTGGCGCACGGCTGCTGGCCCGACCTGCTGCGGCAACAGGCCTGGCCGACCGGCTATGTGCGCTGGTGCCCCGCGCCGCAAGCGGTCGACCTGGTGGGACTGCCAACCCGGCGTGGCGGATTCTGGTTCGCGGACGCAGCGGTCGTCTCGGCTGCCGCGTGGTGCCGCGCGATGCTGGCCGGCCACGCGGCGATCCGGCTGGTCGCCGGCTGCCGGGCGCTGCGGATCGTTGCACAGGGGGGCGCGTGGCAGATCGAGGACGATGCCGGCTTGAGCCGGCGCGCGTCGGTTGTCGTGATCGCATCGGCAATGGACGCGCCGCGCCTGCTCGAGACGGACTTCACGCCCGTGCGAGCGATCCGGGGCCGCCTCACCCGGCTCGCGGCCGGGGAGCTCGCGGCGCTTCGCGCCGGCATTGCCGGCAAGGGCTACCTGGTGCCCGGCCTGGATGGTCGCATCGCGGTCGGAGCCACCTACGAGGAGGTCGATCCGGACCAGGCATCGGAGATTTCCGAGGAAACCGCGCACCAGACCAATCTGGATCGGCTGGTGCAATTGCTGGCACGGCCCGTCTGCGCGCGAATCGACGGCGGCTTCGATGCGATCCGATGCGTCGCAACCGATCGGACTCCGCTGGCCGGGGCGGTCGGCGACGAGCGCGCCGTGCGGGCCAACCGCTCGAGCCTGCAGGGGGCGCATCTGGCCGACCTGCCGCGGCGCACCGGCCTTTACTGCTGCTTTGCGCTCGGATCGCGCGGCCTTGCGCTGGCGCCGCTGCTGGGCGAGCTGGTGGCCTGCATGGTAGGGGGCGAGCCGGTGCCGGTGGAGCGCTCGCTGGCGGCGACAGTCGATCCGGCCCGATTCCTGCTGCGACGATCGAGGAAAGGGGCGCTCTAAAGCGCCTTTTTTCCAGAGAGGAGTGGTTGGGAGAAGCCGTTCTCCCTCTCCCACGCAGTGGGAGAGGGTCGGGGTGAGGGCGATCAGAGCGGAGGGTTTGGTGCGACCGGCCTGCCCTCGAGGAACGCGGCAAGCTGGGCGTCCTCGCTCTGGGCGTGGATCCTGAACCAGTCCAGCAGATCGAAGCAGAAGCTACGGGTTCCGTCCACATCGCCCCCATCGAAGCGACGCCGTGCATCGGACACCGATTCGAGCAGGTGCTGGTGCTCCAGCCGATGGCGGTCGATGTGCGGGTAGTCCTCCTGGCGCATGAACTCCTCCTCGATCGCGCAGTGCCGCAGCAGGTGCTTGTGCAACCCGAGCAGATCCTTGCCGAAGTCGGCCTCGGTCGGATCGGTCAGCGCATCCAGGATGTCCTGGAATTCACGGTGCAGATCGTCGATCGGTTTGAACCCGACCAGCAGCTGGTTGTGGCTGAAATCGGAATCGACAGCGGTCATCAGGCTTCTCCTGCTGCCTGCTCGCTGCGCGGCCTATCCAGTGCCGCGAGCTGCAGCCGAATGGACCCTGCAAGCTTAGAAGCTCGTAACCTTATGGACTTGACCGAGCGCAAAGGCGCGAAAGCGCCGTTGCCTTCGGCAGTCGCCGTTTCGTCCTGTCGGCGCCGCGTCCGGGGGCCGTCGGCGGCAAATGCGGCCCCGGTTACATTCGTACACGGTGATACAGTGCGCGTTTTTCGCCGGGTGAGCGCCCCTCGCGACGCCCGGTGAGCTGGGCTGTCCTTCCGCCAAGCGCAAGCGCCCCTCTTTCGAGTCGACCGTGAAACTTCGCTTCCTGATCTGTCTTGTTGCCGCCAGCGTCGGGCTGGCCGGCTGCCTTGGAAACAGCGGCAGTTCGTCCCCTCCGCCGGTCGATGCGCGGGCAGTCGCCGGCGACGGGATCGCCGGCCTGTACTGGACGCCCCAGTACGGGGTCAACTACCTGCTCATCGGTTCGACCAACCCGAATGTGACACCGCAGAACTGGACCCAGCTCGCCATCGCGGGGTTTGCGATCGTGAACAACAACAGCAACGGCACCACGCCGCCCGGTCTGTTGTGCAATGGCGGCCCCGGCTACGCAGTGAACGGGCTGACCTACTACTTCACGGTCACGGCCCATACGGGCACTTCACCCGGCGGCCCCGGAAGCCCGCTGATAGCCGTCACGCCGCGTCCAGCGGGCGGCCCCGGGACCTGGAGCGTCGGTTCGCCGATGACGGCGCCCGTTAACGGCGTCGGATACACGCCGATCACGACTTGCCTTTCGAGCGGCAATCCGACCGGAGTCTATGCGGCGGTCGGGCCGGGGGGTGCGATCTTCTCCAGTGCAAACGGCGCCAACTGGACGTCCCGCACCCCGGCCGGATATTCGGTCGACCTGTACGGAGTCGTCGCCTTTACCGCCTCTGTGAATAACCCGGCCGCTCCCAATTATCTGTTCGTTGCGGTCGGCGCCGGGGGCGCCGTGATTCGCAGCGGCGACGCGGTTACTTGGACGGCCAGCGTGGGGCCCAACGCATCAGCTCCGATCTTGCGCTCGGTGGACTGGACCGGCGCAAGCTTTGTGGCAGTCGGCGACAGCGGGCGAATCCAGACCAGCCCGGACGGGGTCACATGGACCGTCCAGCCGTCGAATACGACCGCCAATCTTAACTCGATCACGTGCGTCGGCACGACCTGCCTGGCGGTTGGAGACGGGGGCGTCGTCGACATCTCGTTCGACGGCGGCGCCACCTGGGTCACCAACCTGCTCGCCGGCGGCTCCGTCGCGTTGCGGGGGGTCGTCTACGGCAATTTCGACAACAACGAAACCGGCAATGGAGTGATCGGCGTCGGCGGCAACACGCCGACCGTGATCAACACCTGGGTCGTGGTCGGGGACCAGGGCACCGCGTATCAAAGCACCGCCGTCACGACGGGCGTTAGCGCGGCCTCGTGGTTCCCGGTGCCGATTGCCGGCGCCGCCAACCTGGTCGCGGTGAGCTACACGACGCAGTTCGTTGCGATCGATTCCGCTGGCAATGCGTTCAGCAGCGAAAGGGCGCTGCCCGGCGGCTGGTCTGGCCCGGTCCCCACGGGTCATCACCGACCCGGCTGGCAAGATGGCCGGGAACCTGCACGGCCACGTGCTCGTCGGCACCAGCGGCGACAACGTAAGCTCGTTCTGAATGTTGTCCTCCCTACCCCGGAACCATGGTTCCGGGAAAGAACCCGCCAGAGGCGGATGCTGGGGAGGTCTACCCCGGAACCATGGTTCCGGGAAAGAACCCGCCAGAGGCGGATGCTGGGGAGGTCTCTCCCGCTTACAAAACCCTAGTCCGTCGCCAGCCTGTAGCCCACGGCCGTTTCCGTCAACAAGAAGCGCGGCTGGGCCGGATCGGCCTCGAGCTTGCGGCGAAGATGGCCCATGTAGATCCGGGTGTAGTGCTCGTGCTCGACGTGGGCCGGACCCCACACCTCGCGCAGAATCTGCCGATGGGTCAACACGCGACCTGCATTGGTGGCGAGCAGCGTCAGAAGTCGGTATTCGATCGGCGTCAGGCGCACGATCTGGCCGGCACGCTTGACGCGCCGGCTGGCGAAGTCGACTTCGACGTCGCCGACCCGGAACACCGGTTCGCCGGAATCGGCACGGATCCGGCGCCGCGCCAGCGCGCGCACGCGCGCCAGCAGCTCGCCGATGCCAAAGGGCTTGGTCAGGTAGTCGTCGGCTCCCGCGTCCAGCGCGCGGATCTTGTCTTTTTCCTCACCCCGTGCCGACAGCACCAGGATCGGCGAACTGGACCACGCCCGCATCGAGCGCACCAGTTCGATGCCGTCGCCGTCCGGTAAAGCCAGATCGAGTACGACCAGTTCCGGGCGTCGCGTCGCGGTCTCCGACAACCCCTCTTTCAAGGTGGCCGCCTCGAACACGCGCCAGTCTTCGGACTCGAGCGCGGTGCGCACGAAGCGCCGGATCTGGGGCTCGTCCTCGACCACGATCGCCACCGCAGCGGCGTTCACGAGGCCCCGCCTACCTGGCCGCCGGGCGCGGCCGCGTCCGATACCGCTTCGTCGGGCGCCTGCGGCGGATCGCGGCGCGGCAGCGTGATCCGAAAGCAGGCTCCGCCGCCCGGCGCGGGCTCGGCGATCAAGGTGCCGTGGTGCGCCTCCACGATGGCGCGGGCCAGCGCGAGTCCGAGACCGACACCGGGGCGGGCATCCTCGCGGCTGCCGCGCTCGAAGGGTTCGAACACCGCCTGCTCGCGTCCCGATGGAAGTCCCGGACCGTTGTCGCACACCTGGATCGACAGCTGCTGCGACTGCGCCCGCGCCTCGATGCGGATACGGCTTCCCGGCGGCGTGTACTTGGCGGCGTTCTCGACAAGATTGGCGAACACCCGCTCCATCAACAGCGCATCGTATTCGACCAGCGGCAGGTCGGCCGGCAGGTCGATCTGGATCGTGTGGCGCGCCAGGATTCCCTGCAACGCGGCGAGCGCGGTGCCTACCGTCTCCTCCAGCGCGTTCCAGCCCAGGTTCAGCCGCGTGGCGCCAGCGCTCAGGCGGGCCATCTCGAGCAAGTTCTCGAGCATGCGTGAAATGCGGCGCGCCTGCTCGACCAGCGCGCGCGCCGTCTCGCTCTGCGCCGCCGAAATCGGCGGCGGCTGCAGCGTCAGCGACTCGGCCAGACCGATCAATGCCGCCACCGGCGTGCGCAGGTCGTGCGACAGCGAGGACAGCACCGTGTTGCGCAGACGCTCGGTTTCGATCGTCATCGCCGCCTGGCGGGCCACCTCGACGTAGTGAACGCGCTCAAGGGAAATCCCGATCAAGGAAGCGAACGTGTCGAGCTGCTGACGCAGTTCCGGGATCTGCAGCAGCCGGCGCACGCGCGGCTTGAGCACCAAAACGCCGCGCACGCGCATAGGCGCCCGCAGGGGCAGGTACAGGCACTTCGAGCCGGCCAGCGTATCGGTGTTCAATCCGGCCGGCGCACCGCGATCGAAGCTCCACTGGGCGGCACCTAGGTCGACGTCCTCCAGCGCCTGCGCCGGCACGCGCAAACGGCCCGCATCGTCGGGCAGCAGCACGGCGACCTGCGACTGGAACGTCGCGGCCACCGCGGTCTGGGCGCGCTGCACGATAGGCTCGAGCTCCAGCTGGGACGACAGCTCGCGCGCGAACTCGAACAGCACGCGTGCGCGTTCCTCGCGGTTCTGCGAGACGCGCGCCGAATAGCGCAGGCCGGCCGTCAGCTGGCCCACCAGCAATCCGGCCGCCAGCATCACCGCAAACGTCAGCAGGTGCCTGGGGTCATCGACCGACAGCGAGTAATACGGCGGTACGAAAAAGAAATCGAACAGCCCGACGCCCAGCACGGCCGCCAGCACGGCCGGGCCGCGTCCGAACCGCAGTGCCGCCGTGACCGTCGCCAGCAGATACAGCATCACGATATTGGCCAGATCGAGGTGCGAGCGCAGCGAGGCCAGCAGCAGGGTCACGGCCCCGCACAATGCGATGGCCCAGCCGTAGTCGATCCATTCGATCGAAGGCGTGGCTTCGTCCAGCGGAGAGGTGGCGCCCGCGTCGCGCGCCGGCGGCACGGGGCGGTCCGAGCGCGCCACGAAAAAGATGTCGGCGTCGGGCAGTTTGCGCGCCAGCCGGACGCTGAGCGCCGCAAAGAAGGGCCAGCGGTGGAACTCCCGGCGCCCGATCACGATGCGCGACACGTTGTTGCGGCCTGCGAACTGCGCCAGCCCCTCGGCCGCTTCGGTGCACGGCACGATCGCCGAGCGCCCGCCCAGCGATTCGGCCAGCCGCAGACGGGCCATGATGCGCTGGCGTTCGACTTCGGCCAGCCGCTGCAGCGCCGGCGTTTCCGCGTACACGGCGAACCATTCGGCATTCAACTGCTGGGCCAGGCGTGCTCCGCTGCGGACCACCTGGTCGCCCCCCGCGTGCGGGCCGACCGCGACCATCAGCGAGGCCGCCGTTTTCCATACCGGCGCAATCGCCTTGGCTTCGCGATACGCCTGCACGTCTTCCTCGACGCGCTCGGCCGTCCTGCGCAGCGCCAGCTCGCGCAGCGCGATCAGATTGCCCTTGCGAAAGAAGTTATGGCGCGCGCGCTCGGCCTGCTCCGGCAGGTAGACTTTGCCGGCCCGCAGCCGGGCCAGCAGCTCCTCGGCCGAAAGATCGGCAAGCACCACTTCGTCGGCACGGTCGAAGAAGCGGTCCGGCACCGTTTCGGCGACCGGGATCCCGGTGATTCCCGCCACGACGTCGTTCAGCGACTCCAGGTGCTGCACGTTCAGCGTCGAGAAAACGTCGATGCCCGCTTCCAGCAGCTCCTCGACGTCCTGCCAGCGTTTCGGATGGCGCGAGCCGGGCGCGTTGGTATGGGCCAGCTCGTCGACCAGCAGCAGGCGCGGCTTGCGAGCGAGCGCGGCGTCCAGATCGAATTCTTGCAGCACCACACCGCGCAGCTCGACGCGTCGCCGCGGCAGGACCGTCATTCCGGCGAGCAAGGCCTCGGTCTCGATGCGCCCGTGCGTTTCGACCACCCCGACCAGGACGTCGACGCCTTCCTCCTTCAGGCGGCGCGCGGCCGACAGCATTGCATAGGTCTTGCCGACTCCGGCCGAGGCGCCGAAATACACGCGCAACCGGCCGCGCCGAGTCTCGTCCGTCGAGGCTTCCGATTCGGCCTCGGCCTGAATCGCGGCCAGCAACGCGTCCGGATCGGGCCGTTGGTCCTCGTTTCCGGTCAAGGCTTGATGGCGTCCAGTGCGAGATTCAGTTCCAGCACGTTGATACGGGACTCTCCGATGAACCCCAACAGCGGTCCCTCGGTGTGTTCGGTGACCAGCTTGCGCACGCGCGCCTCGTCCAGGCCCCGCGCGTGCGCAACCCGCGCCACCTGAAGCAGCGCCGCCTGCGGCCGGATGTCGGGATCCAGGCCGCTGGCGGAAGCGGTTGCGAGATCGGCCGGAACCGTCTCGGTCCAGGTCGGGTCGGCCGCGCGCAGGGCGTCGATGCGCGCCTTGGTCTGATCGATCAGTGCCGGGTTGGTAGCCGCCAGGTTGGAGCCCCCGGAGCCGGCGCCGTTGTACGGCATCGGCGAAGTCGCCGACAGGCGCCCCCAGAAATACTTCGGATCCGAGAAGTTCTGCCCGATCAGGCGCGAGCCGACCGGCCTGCCGTCGCGCTCGACCAGGCTGCCGCCGGCCTGTTGCGGGAAAAAGAGTTGGGCCGTTCCCGTCATCAGGAGCGGATAGATCAGCCCGGTCAGGATCGACAATGCGATCATCAGGGTAAATGCGGGTCTCATGATCTGGCGCATGGTTGCCTCGTCAAGCCAGTCCGCCTGCCGCGAGCAGCAGGTCGATCGCCTTGATTCCGATGAACGGCACGATGATCCCGCCTACTCCGTAGATCAGTAGGTTACGCCGAAGCAGCGGGGCGGCGCCCAGCGCGCGATAGCGCACGCCGTGCAGCGCGAGCGGGATCAGCGCAACGATGATCAAGGCGTTGAAGATCACCGCGGACAGCACGGCCGAGTTCGGTGTAGTCAGGTGCATGATGTCCAGAACCTTCAGCTGCGGGTAGGTGGTGGCGAAGGCGGCCGGGATGATGGCAAAGTACTTGGCCACGTCGTTCGCCACCGAGAAGGTGGTCAAGGCGCCGCGCGTCATCAGCATCTGCTTGCCGATCTCGACGATCTCGATCAGCTTGGTCGGGTTGCTGTCCAGGTCCACCAGGTTGCCGGCCTCCTTGGCCGCCTGCGTTCCGGAGTTCATCGCGACCGCCACGTCGGCCTGGGCCAGCGCCGGAGCGTCGTTGGTGCCGTCGCCCGTCATGGCCACCATCTTGGCCTGGGCCTGGTGCTCGCGGATCAGCTTCAGCTTGGCCTCGGGCGTGGCTTCGGCCAGGAAGTCGTCGACGCCGGCCTCGGCGGCGATGGCCGCTGCGGTCAGCCGGTTGTCCCCGGTGATCATCACGGTGCGGATGCCCATCCGGCGCAACTCGGCGAAGCGCTCCTTGATTCCGCCCTTGATGATGTCCTTCAGTTCGATCACGCCGAGCACGCGCGCCGAGCCGCCGCGCTTTTCGGCCACCACCAACGGCGTGGACCCGCGCCGCGCGATGTCGTCGGCCCAGCGGCTTGCCGCGTCGGAGAACCGTCCCCCGCCGGCCTCGACGTACGCGCGCACCGCGTCCACCGCGCCCTTGCGCAGCTCTCGATCCGGCAGGTCGATTCCGCTCATCCGCGTCTGCGCCGAAAACGGCACGAAGACCGCGTGCAGTGCTTCCAGATCGTGCTCGCGCAGGTTCAGGCGCTGCTTGGCCAGCACCACGATGCTGCGGCCTTCCGGCGTTTCATCGGCCAGCGAAGCGAGCTGGGCCGCCTGCCCGAGTTCGGCCTCGGTGACGCCCGGGACCGAGTTCATCGACGAGGCCTGCCGGTTTCCCAGCGTGATGGTTCCGGTCTTGTCCAGCAGCAGCACGTCGACGTCGCCGGCCGCCTCGACCGCGCGCCCCGAGGTGGCGATCACGTTCGCCTGCAGCATGCGTCCCATGCCGGCGACGCCGATGGCCGAAAGCAGACCCCCGATCGTGGTCGGGATCAGGCACACCAGCAACGCAATCAGGACCGTGATCGTGACCGGCGAACCCCCGCCGCCGACCTGCACGCTGAACAGCGACAGCGGGTACAGCGTCACGCACACCAGCAGGAACACCAGCGTCAAGGCGATCAGCAGGATGGTCAGCGCGATCTCGTTGGGAGTCTTGCGTCGCTTCGCGCCCTCGACCATCGCGATCATCCGGTCCAGGAACGTGTCGCCCGGATCGGCAGTCACGCGTACCACCAGCCAGTCCGACAGCACGCGCGTGCCTCCGGTCACCGCGCAGAAGTCGGAGCCTGCCGCGCGGATCACGGGTGCCGACTCGCCAGTGATCGCGCTCTCATCGACCGATGCGATGCCGGCGATCACCTCGCCGTCGGTGCCGATGATCTGGCCCGCCTCGACCCGGTACAGATCGCCCTTGCGCAGTGCCGTCGCGGGCACCTCGTCGAACGGACCGTCCAGATCCGAGCCCTTCAGCCGGCGGCACGGCGTGGACGTCTTCAGTCCGCGCAGCGAGGCCGCCTGCGCCTTGCTGCGCCCCTCGGCCAGCGACTCGGCGAAATTGGCGAACACGACGGTGAACCAGAGCCACGCGCTGATCGCCAGGATGAATCCGGCCGGCGCTTCGCCGCGCCCGAACAGCGCCTGCAGCCAGAGCAGCAGCGTCAGCGCGCTGCCGACATAACAGACGAACATCACCGGGTTGCGCCATTGCACGCGCGGGTCGAGCTTGCGCAGCGAATCGAACAGTGCCGGGCGCACCAGCGCCGGATCGAACAGAGGCAGGCGGGCGTGCGTCATTTTGCGGCTTTCACGAACAGTTGCAGGTGTTCAGCGACCGGGCCCAGCGCGAGCGCCGGCACATAGGTCAGCGCGCCGACCAGGAAAATGGTTCCGATCAAGAGCCCGATGAACAGCGGTCCGTGCGTGGGCATCTTCCCGATCAGGGACTCCGAACGCTTTTTCAAGGCCATGTTGCCGGCCAGGGCCAGCACCGGAACGATGGTCCCGAACCGGCCGATCCACATCGCCACGGCCAGCCCCAGGTTGTAGAAGCGGGTGTTGACACTGACGCCGGCGAACGCGCTGCCGTTGTTGTTGGTGCTCGATCCCCACGCGTACAGGATCTGCGACAGCCCGTGCGGCCCGGGATTGCTGATCGCCGCGCGGCCTGCCTCCAGCGCCACACTCAGCGCTGCACCCGACAGCACCACGATCGGCGTCAGCAGGATCGCGATCGACAGCATCTTCATGTCGTAGCTTTCGATCCGCTTGCCGAGGTACTCGGGGGTGCGGCCGATCATCAGCCCGGCGATGAAAACCGCAGTCAGCACGTACACCAGCATCGTGTACAGGCCGGTGCCAACGCCGCCGAAGATCACCTCGCCCAGCAGAATCAGGCTCAGCGGAACCGCCCCGCCCAGTGGCATGAACGAATCGTGCATCGCATTGACCGCCCCGCACGAGGTGCCAGTCGTGATCGCGGCGAACAGGGTCGAGGCCACCACGCCGAAGCGGGTTTCCTTGCCCTCGAAGTTGCCCAGATCGGTTCCGACGCCGGCCGCGGTCAGGTGCGGATTCGGGGTCATCTCCGCGTAAAACGCGACCGCCATGAACGCGACCATCACCACGGCCATGGTGGCCAGGATGGTCCAGCCCTGGCGCGTATCGCCGACGATGCGGCCGAATGCCAGAACGATGGCCGACGGCAGCATCAGGATCGACAGCATCTGCAGGAAATTGGTCAGCGCGGTCGGGTTCTCGAACGGGTGGGCCGAGTTGGCATTGAAAAATCCGCCGCCATTGGTGCCGAGCATCTTGATCGCTTCCTGCGAGGCGACCGGCCCGCCCGGGATCTGCTGGGTGTGCGTGCTCAGGTGCTCCATCACCGGCTTGCCCTGGGGATCGAGCACCGGCTGGCCGGCCGCATCGGTTTTCGGGGCGTCGTAGGCGGTCGCTTCCAGCGTGGTGACCTCGGCGAAGCCCTTCAGGTTCTGGATCGAGCCCTGCTGGACCAGCACCAGCGAATACACGATGCAGATCGGCAGCAGCACCCACAGCGTGATGCGGACCAGGTCGGCCCAGAAGTTTCCGATCACGCCGGCTTGCGCGCTGCCCTTCGCATCCTCCTGGCCGCGGCGCACCAGGCCCCGCGTGAACGCGAACGCGACCGCCAACCCGGTCGCAGCCGACAGGAAGTTCTGCACCGCGAGGCCCAGCATCTGGGTCAGGTGCGCCATCGTCTGCTCGCCGGTATAGCCTTGCCAGTTGGTATTGGTCACGAAGCTCACGGCCGTGGCCAGCGCATGATCGACGACATGACGGGGTAGTGTGCGGAGAGTTCAGCAAAATCAGGTGTGGCGGCCATGGTTTGCAGGTGATGATCGAAGTCACCAACCCTTTGGCGAGGGAGCAGACCATGACCAAGGTTCAGGATAAAGCGAAGATCATTGCGATCAAGGAGCTTCTGGAGCGGGACGAGGATTTTGTCCGCTCGGCGGTTCAGTCTTTTGTGCAGGCGGCGCTGGAAGCCGAAATGACGGAAGCGCTTTCCGCGGAAAAAGGCGAACGCACCGAGGGGCGGCTCGGCTATCGCAGCGGCTATTACAGCCGCGCCTTGATCACGCGGGTGGGCACTTTGGAGCTTCGGGTTCCTCAGGATCGGGCTGGACGGTTTTCGACGGAGCTGTTCGAGCGCTATCAGCGCTCGGAGAAGGCGCTGGTTGGGACCTTGGCGGAGATGTATGTGCAAGGCGTTTCAACGCGCAAAGTGAAGGCCGTCACAGAAGCGTTGTGCGGCCATAGCTTTTCGGCGAGTTCGATCAGCGCCATCAACAAGACGCTCGACGAGAGTTTGCGAGCGTTTTCCGAGCGGCGCCTCGCGGACCCTTTCCCCTATCTCATCCTCGACGCCCGATACGAGCGCATCCGCGAGGGCGGGGTCATCACGAACCAGGCCGTGCTGATCGCCGTGGCCGTGGACTGGGAAGGCCGGCGCCAGATCCTTGCTGTCGAGCTTGCCAACCGCGAAAGCCGGTCGAGCTGGCGCGACTTTCTTCTAGGCTTGAGAAAACGCGGGCTCACCGGCGTCGAGTTCGTGGTCTCGGACGATCACGCGGGTCTGAAAGCCGCAATCCGCGAGGTTTTACCGGAGGCGGTCTGGCAGCGCTGTTACGTGCATTTCTTAAGGAACGCGCTCGATTACGTGCCCCGCAAAGTCGACGACGACTGCCTGCGGGAGCTGCGCTGGTTCTACGACCGGCGTGAACTGGCCGAAGTCCGCCGCGACATCGCGGCCTGGCTTGGCAAATGGCAGGCGAAATATCCAAAGCTCTGCGCCTGGGTGGAAGAAAACATCGAGGAGACGCTGTCCTATTATCGGCTGCCGCTCGCCCACCACAAGCACATGAAGTCGACGAATATGCTGGAGCGACTAAACCAGGAGATCAAGCGGCGAACGCACGTTGTGAGGATCTTTCCGAACCCCGAGAGTTGCTTGCGGCTGGTGCGCGCCCTCGCCGTCGAGATGCACGAGAACTGGCTCGAAGCCATGCGCTATCTCAACATGGATCACTTGCGCGAGTACAAAAAGCAGCTGAGGCAGGCGGCATGAGCGGCCCGGCTCGATCGATGATGGCGCCGTGCTCGCGGCCCTCAACGCCGCTTCGCGCCGCAGATTGCGGTGGCCTTCGGCCAGCGTTGACCGCCGCTGTGCGCGGCGCCTTGCGAGGTTCAGGCCGGGACGGAGAAACGGCCCTCAGCCGAACAAAGAAACATCACTGCAGCTGTGGCCCGGCCATTTTGCAGAACTTGACGCACGT
>CAVTZO010000014.1:0-18572 GCA_963739145.1 uncultured beta proteobacterium | reverse complement strand
GTCGCCCATGTCGAGCAGCTTGTAAAGCGCGAAGCCCTGTTCTCCGACCGCATCGAGGCGGACGTAGATCTGGAGCCGCTCGCCCTGTTGCTGGAGCGTGGCAAACCCCGCCTTGCCCTGGGCGCGGATGGCCATGATGCGCCCGGCGACGGCCACGGTGACGCGATCGGCCTCAAGCTCCTCGGCCTGGGACTCGCCCCACTTGACGCGCACGGCGGGGACGGTATGGGACGCCGGAAACTGGTTGGGATAGGCAAACCTGCCCCAGCTTCTCGATCTCGGACTACAGCTTGGCCTTGCGTAAGATCGAAGAGACTCCCGCTCAAACTCTGGAATCGAACACTGTGGGATTCCTTCTTCTATGGGCTGTTCTTAGGTTCAATGGTCGAGCATAGCGGCTGGTGCGGCGAGCGAACGCCTGCTTCGTGCTGGCCATCACGGCCCAATGTAAACAAAGGCAACCAGATAATGGCGTAGGAGAGTCCCTAGACTCCAGGAGAATTCCATGAAATCCCTGCCTTTCGCCGCCGTCACCGGCGGCGGCGTGAACGGTGTCGACGCCAAGCGGCTGTACCAGGCGACCGGGATCGCTCCCCAGCAGATAAATACCGTGTTCCAGCTCATGGCCGAGCGCGGATCCGGGCAGCTGCGCTCCGCGCGGCACGCCATGCTCATCCCCGACCTGATGACCTACTGGCCGTCCGGCGAGCTGGGCACCGAACTGACCAACGCCTCCACCACCGGCTTGCTTGACACCCGCACCCTTGCCTGGGCCGATCAGATCGCCGAGGCTCTCGACGTGCCCGTGCAAATGTTTCCCGGCCTGTGGAGAGCTGGTGAGACGGCCGGTCTAGCGACACAGCCCCTCGTCTCCGAGCTCGGCCTGGACCGGCCACCTCAGGTGATCGTCGCGCCGTCGCACGACACCGCGGCCGCGGTGGCCGGAGTGCCTGCTGCTGACGACGCGTTCGCCTTCGTGTGCACCGGGACCTGGGCGGTGGTCGGCGTCGAACTCCCGTTGAATTTTGTTGCGTAAGGCGACGTTGAGCGAGGTCCGTTCGCGAAGTGCGACTTCCGCAAGGGAAAATGCACTCGAAAAGTCATTCATCGATCGCCAGAGTTGCCTGACTTGGCGCTTGCAGTTCGAATCGCTAGGACTGAGCTGGTCTTGGGCAAAACGGGTCAAGAGGCGATGAAGCCGAATAACACTTGAAGGTACATCCGCTGCCTTGTGAAGGGATTCTTCGTCGTAGCGTGTGTGGCGCAAGTCTTTGCGGAGGAACGCGGTCGCGTAATCGTCGAGGAGCACTGTCGAGTTCGGCGGGGTCGGCAGGTTCAGCGCCGATCGAATTCGAAGGAGCTGCCCGATTGGATTTGAAAGTAGCTGGTCGTAATCGACGACGACCCGAGGGCAGTCTTCGGTCCAGCGCAGGGCCGCAAGCATGTGCTGCAGCCAAAGCAGGTGGGACTGAGCCACTGGCAGCCCGTCTCTTTTCAGCAAAGACTGAGCGACACTCAGGGGGCAGCGTGTCGCAATGACGTACCTAGGGGCGAGACCAAGCGATTCGAATACAGGGCTCCAGAAGCTCAGCAATCGGGAGCAACGGGGATCCTTGAAACCGAACGAGGCATGCGTTTTGAGCTTGGCGTCGAGCAGGTCGCGTGCGCGCGCGTGCAGCGCTGGAAGCTCCGGTAGCTCGTAAAGTTGCCCTTCGTAAAGCCGTACGCTGCTCCAGCACTCGTCGATTGCAGCGAGCAGTTCCTCGTTAAAGGCATAGAGGTCTCTGTCCTCCCAGAATCCCGTTTCGTTGTCGGGATTGGGCGGCAGAAGATCGGTTCCAAGAGATATGCCAAGCGCGCCAAGGCCGCGGGTGAGGGCGCTTGTGCCATTGCGGTGCATTCCGAGTACGACGCAGATCGGGGGTTTCATGCCGCGAGCGCAGCGCTGGAAGCGATTCTGGGTGACACCGAGTGGGGCAGTGTGGCTTATGCCACGCTCTATATTTCCTCGTGTGCAATAGGAAACCGAGGAATGCTGCCTCGGCGTGCATTCTCTTCGAGGCGGGTGAGCGTTGTGACTGAAATCCTGATCGACGTCATGCGGGTGCTGCTGTTCCGGTGGGCGACGGGAGGGCTTCCAACCGCCATTGACCGCGTCGGCTTGGAGTATATCCGGCACCAAAAGGATGGTTTCCGCGGTGCTTCAGTTCAGCATGAAAATTGCTTCGGATCGGAATTACAACATGTCCTTGTTCGATTCCGATCTCCGCCGGGCTGAATTTCGCTATACGGAGGGAACTGCTTCTGGGGATGGTCAAACCTCTTGCAAGGTAGCCTTGGGTCAATCCAGGTCGTCGATCAGCCGATCGACCACCTCGAAGTGATCGACCCAGCCGGGAGCGCGCCACCGTGCAAGCCGCAACATCTGGGCGGCGCGCCGGGGCGATGCGGGCGCGGCGTAGTCGAGCACGGCGTCCATCCACGCCGGCAGGTCGAGTGGGTCCAGATAGTCCGGGGCATCGCGGCCGACCTCGCGAAAAACCGGGATATCGCTACAGATAACCGGGACGCCCGAAGCAAGTGCCTCGGCCAGAGGCAGCCCGAAGCCTTCTGCGAGCGACGGCAGAAGTAACGCCCTGGCGTGCGCCAGCGCAGACCCGATGTCAGCGTCGGCCAGCCGATTGCATTCTTCGACCAGGCCCCGCAGGCGGCGGGACCGCTCCAGCATGTCGAGCACTTGCTCGTTTTCCCAGCCACGCTTTCCGACAACCAGCAGGCGGGGAGGACGCACCATCGAGGTTGCGAGCCTGGACCAGAGGTTCAGAAGCAGCAGGTGGTTCTTTCTGGGTTCGATCGTTCCCAGAATCACAAAGTAAGGGCGATCGGGAGGCGGTGTGGTGGGCATTTGCGTTACAAACCGCCGTACCCCGGGCGTTGCGACACAGATCTTCGGCTTCCGGTTGGACTCGTTCGGACGGGCCCCTAGATATTCTTCAAGCGCGTTGGCAGTGACGTTCGAGTTAACAATCACCGCATCGAACAGGAGTCCGACATTTCCGAACTTTTCGTGATGGCGTTGTTCCTCCCCCGGCCTGAAATATTCTGGACACTCGATCGGAATCAGATCGTGCACAAAGCAGACGGTCTTGGCCGAGTACATCCGACGAATACTGCGGATCGAGAAGGTGTGCTGCAAAAGATGGTACGACACCACAAGATAGACGGGTCTAGATCGAGTTTGTTTCAGGGCTTTCCTGAGGCGACGGCCGCCCATCCAGGCGCTGACGAGCAGTCGAAGACGCATTCTCAGGACACGCTTCAGGTGTTCCCTCCTGGTTGCCGGTTGGGGTCCCTGCCAATGGGCCGATAACTCTTCGATGAAGCGCCGGCCGCCTGCAGCACTCACCGCGAAGAGGAACCCGAAAAAATGCAAGACTGCAAAGGCCGGACGCGCCGACTGCTCCGCAACGAAGTGCCGCGCGTAGGCAAGCTCGATTCGATCGATCCCGCTCGGGCCGACCTGCTGCGCCGCCGAGATCAAATGCGTGATATCCAACAGCAGGGCGGCCTTCGGCGCCGGCTGAGCTTCGATTCCGGGCATAAGCGGGCCACCTTCACCCTGCATCTTGATTAGTTCCTAGATCGTCGAGGAGCCGGTCGACCACCTCGAAGTGCTCGACCCAGCCGGGTGCCCGCCACTGGACGAGCCGCGCCATCTGCGCCTCGCGCCGAGTCGAGCCGGGGCGGCTGTATTCCAGCACGGCGTCCATCCAGCCGAACAGGTCGAGCGGGTCGACGAATTCCGGAACACCGCGCCCGACCTCGCGAAAGGCGGCAATGTCGCTGCAGATGGCGGGCGTGCCGGAGGCCAGCGCTTCGGCCAGGGGCAGCCCGAAGCCTTCGACCCATGAAGGCGCGAGCAATGCCCGCGCACCATTGAGCACCGACCCGATGTCCGAGTCGGCCATGCGCTGGTGGTGGAAGACCAACCCGCGCAAGCGAGGCGACCGCTTCAACATGTCCAGCACCCGGTCGTTGCCCCAGCCGCGCGCGCCGATCAGCATCAGCTGGGGCGGCTGCGCCATCGTGGTGGCGAGCCTCGCCCACAGGTTCAACAGCAGCATGTGGTTCTTCTTCGGCTCGATCGTGGCCAGCATCACGAAGTACGGCCGGTCCGGCACCTCGACCGGGGCGTCCGAGGCCGGGAAAGCGCGAACCCCTGGCATTGCCACCCGGATTCTCAGTTGCGAGTGCGTCTTGTCATCGATGGTCGCCAGGTAGGCCCGCAGCGATTGGGCGGTCGTCTCCGAATTGACGATCGCCCCGTCGAAAAGTCGCCCCGCATTGTCGATCGCACGATGGTGGCGCGCTTCCGACAGGCGCCGGCAGTACTCCGGGTAGTCGATCGGGATCAGGTCGTGGATGAAACAGACGGTCTTGGTTTGGAACACGCGCCGTAGGCGGCGGATCGTGTAGGCGTGCCCGACGTGGTGGTGCGACACGACCACGAAGATCGGCGGGGCGGAGTGTCCTTTCAGCTGGCGCCTGATCCAGGGGCCGGGCAACCAGAGGCTGGTGAAGAGGCGCAGATACGTCCCGAACGCGGCGGCCAGGCGTTTGTGCCTCTGCGCGGGCGCCAGTCCACCCCAGCGCGCGGCCAGGTCCTGGATGAAGCGCCGGCCGCCACGAGCGCTCACTGCGAACAGCAGCCCCGACAGGTGGAGCACCAGGTAGGCCGGCCGGGTCGCGTCGTCCGCCATCAGGTGCTGGGCGTAGGCCAGCTCGATGCGATCGATTCCGGTCGGCCCGACCCGCCGCGCGCCCCAGATCAGGCGCGAGATGTCCAGCAACACGGGCGACTTCAACGCGGTGCCTTCGGCGGATCCTCGCGCGCCAGGTTGCGCGCCTCCCGCACTCCCATCATCGCAAGGCCCGGCACGGTGACGGCACAAAGCAGCACGATCACGAAATCGTAGATCGTGACCGGTCCGAGGCTGGCGAGCGGCGTGATCCACTGGCCCAGATCCAGCACCCCGACTTGCAGCGTGATCAGGTTGCCGGCCACCAGCAACGCCCGCATCTCGGTGGGTCCGAACCCGTAGTAGGTGATGCGAAAGGTGTCGCGCACCTGGGCGCAGATCATCGTGTAGACGAAGGCCATCAGGAAGGTGATCAGCGCGAGGCAGGCGACGCCGAAGTGGGCGCAGGGCGATGCGCCCAGGCCCAGGAACACCACGACCTGGGAGAGCAGGTCGCTGTTGTGGTCCACAAAAAAGCCGTAGCGTGGGCGCTCGATCTTGCGCAGGCGGGCGAGTGTTCCGTCCAGCGAGTCGCCGGCCCAGTTCAGGACCATGCCCAGGCTGGCGAGCCAGAGCCACTGGAGAGACCAGCGGCTGGCGACGTAGGCGGCCGCGGCCAGCACCGCGCCGCTGAAGCCGACGGTGGTGAGGTAGTCGGGGGTGACCCGGGCGGGCATGTGGCTGGCCATCCAGGCGAGGGCCGGCCGCTCGAGAACGCCCAGGACGCTGTCGTTCAGTCGTTTGGCCGGCACGGGTGGGGATCGCGGGGTCGAGGGAGGCGCGGAGGTTACAGAAAGGGGAACACCCCAGCAAGCAAGGGGTGTGGGTGGGGAGGGCCCTATGGTTTGGGGCGCTCTCCCCCGGCCCCTCTCCCGCGAGCGGGAGAGGGGAGGAACTGCGGGGGATCGACGACAATTCTTGCGTGGCGATGCGAAGGCGCGTGGCGGTGCGCAGGGCTGGCGGTCGCGTTCATGGGGAGGTGGGGTGGTAGATCTGGCGAATCCTGCGTGTGTGCTGATCACGGGGGCTACTGGGGGTATCGGTGCGGCGCTGGCGCGCGAATATGCGGCGCCGGGGCGCACGCTGGTGCTGCATGGGAGAAATGAGACGCAACTGGCGAAGGTTGCGGCCGATTGCGAGGCGCGTGGCGCGCGGGTGCGAACGCTGGTGCTGGACCTGGTGGATGGGGCGGCCGCGGTGGAGGCGCTGCGGGCGCTGTCGGCGCAGCAGCCGGTGGACCTGGCGATCGTCAATGCGGGCGTGATCAGCGTGATCGGTCAGGGCGAGGAGGTCGAAGACTTCGCGCGCGGTCGGGCGCTGATGGCCGTGAACCTGGACGGCGCCATGGCCACGGTGGCTGGTGTGCTGCCGGCGATGCGCCGGCGCGGCAGGGGACAGATCGCCCTGGTCGAGTTCGCTTTCCGGTTTTTTTGGCATGCCGATCATGCCCACGTACAGCGCCAGCAAGGCGGCGCTGCGCGGATATGGCGAGGCGCTGCGCGGCTGGCTCGCCCCGCAGGGGGTGGCGGTGAACGTGGTGATGCCCGGGTTCGTCGATTCGGCGATGACGGACCAGTTGCCGGTGGCCAAGCCTTTCATGATGGGGCCGGAGCGCGCGGCCCGGCTGATCCGGCGCGGCCTGGCGCGCGATCGGGCACGGATCGCGTTTCCGTTTCCGATTTCCTGGGGCAGCTGGTGGCTGTCGGTGCTGCCCCCGGAGATTTCGCAGAGGATCGTGCGATTGATGGGGTATTGAGACCTTTTGTCTGGGGAAGCGGGATTTCGCAGGGGATCGTGGGGCTGATGGCGTATTGAGGCCTTTTGTCTTGTTTTGGTAACGCGCGTTACAGCTTCCGCAGATTAGATTTCGTTAACATGCTGATCGTAAGCTCGTATCAAGGGTCGGAAATCGCGGGGTGAGATCTTGTCCGGAGCGAATGATGGTAGTTGGCATGCCCATGTTCCTGCGGAGGAACCGGCGCGTCGTGTGGTCGCGCCGGGCGCAGCAGGTCACCCGGTTTGCCTTTGGCTGACCGGGCTTCCGGGCTCGGGTAAGTCGACCGTTTCGGAGCGGTTGATGGTTCGTCTTCGTGCGCAGGGACTGCAGGCGGTCAGTCTGGACGGCGACGCGCTGCGGCGCGGCCTGAACCGGGACCTGGGATTCACCGACGCCGACCGGCACGAGAACATCCGGCGCGCCGCCGAGGTGGCCCGGCTGATGGTCGATGCGGGAATGATCGCGGTCGTGTCGCTGATCAGCCCGTTTCGAGCCGACCGCGAGTTTGCGCGATCGCGCTTCAGCCGCAACGAGTTTTTCGAGGTCTTCGTCGACGCGCCGCTCGAGTTGTGCGAGCAGCGCGATCCGAAGGGGCTGTATGCCCGGGCGCGGCGCGGCGAGCTGCCGCGCATGACCGGCATCGACAGCCCGTACGAGGCGCCGCACCGGCCCGATCTGCACCTGCGCACCGGCGAGGTCGACCCGGACGAAAGCGTGGACCGCGTGATTGACTGGCTGGTGGACTGGGGGCTGATCGCCGATCACGGCCCTCGCAGCGGCGCCGTCCCGATCCGCGCGAGTCGCGGGTAACGCGGGCACTCTCACCCCCGCCCCTCTCCCGCGAGCGGGAGAGGAGAGGAACTGCGGTCAAAGGGCTAGGGCTAGGGTGAGGGTGGTCGCATGGTTCGAAACCTCACCCAGGTCCTTCCCGCCAGAGAAGTTCCCATCACCGGTAGTCGCCGCGCGTCACGGTCTTGCGGCGATCGGCGGATGGCGTATCATTGTCTTACCTTGTTCTTACTTTCTGCCCTCGACTGACATGACCCGCATCGATAAAACTCGCTTGTCGTCCAAGGGCCAGGTCGTGCTTCCGAAGTCGGTCCGGCAGGACCGCAACTGGGGTCCCGGTACTGAATTCGTGGTCGAGCAGGTAAGCGACGGTGTTCTGCTGCGCCCGGTCAAGGCCGTTCAGACCGGTTCCGTGAAGGACCTGTTGGGATGCACGGGCTATCGGGGACCGCCGGTCTCACTGGCGCAAATGGATCAGGGCATCGCGCGCGCGGTCAAGTACCGGCATGCTCGCGGTCGATACTAATGTCGTTGTCAGGCTGGTCACCAATGATGATCCAGCCCAGGCCCAGCGCGCGCTAAGGGCGTTCTCGCGCAACTCCATCTTCATCGGCAAGACCGTGCTGCTCGAAATCGAGTGGGTGCTGCGATACAGCTACGGTTTGGAGCGCGATGTGATTCTGCGGCACTGTGCGCAGCGTTCTGGGGCTTCAGAACGTGCAGATGGAGGACGCAGAGAACGTCGGAAGGGCGCTGCCGATGTACGAGGCCGGGATGGACTTTGCCGATGCGCTGCACCTGATGAGTTGCGGCCCGGCGGAGCGATTTGGCACGTTCGATATCGGGCTCGCGCGCGATGCGAAGGCCCACGGGGTCGTGCAGGTTGTTTCTTTGTAGGCTTGGCGGCTTGCGGCGACCCTCGCCCCCGGCTCCTCTCGCGGGTGAGGGCGGTCAAGTGCCCCCCGCCGCCTTGAACGCGCTGCGCTCGATGAGCTCGTCCATCGCCAGGCTCACGTGCTGCGATTGCCGGGCGAGCGCTGCCGCGATCGCGCGGCGCAGCGGGCCGTTGGCGATCCAGTGCGCCGACAGCGTTTGCACGGGTTCCAGGCCGCGCGCCACCTTGTGCGTGCCCTGCGCGCCGCCCTCGAACACCGCCAGCTGCTGCTCGATCGCCAGCTCGATCATCTGGTAGTAGCAGCACTCGAAGTGCAGGCACGAGACGAATTCGGTCGCGCCCCAGTAGCGGCCGTACAGGGTGCCGCCAGCGCCCGCCGAAAACACCCCGAAGGCGCTTGCGATCGGTGCGCCCTCGCGGCGCGCCAGCACCAGCGCCAGGTTCTCCGGCATCGTGCGCGCGAGCTGCAGGAAAAACCCCAGGCTCAGGTATGGCGTGGAGCTGTGCTGCGCGTACGTGATGCGGTAGCAGCGGTGGAAAAACCGCCAGTCCTCCTCGGTGATCTGGCGGCCGACCCGCCGCTGCAGCTCGACCCCGGCCTCGTGCACCTTGCGCCGCTCGGCGCGGATCTTCTTGCGCTTGTCCTGCGACAGGGCCGCCAGGAACTCACCGAAGTCCGAATAGCCGGCGTTGTGCCAGTGAAACTGCAGTCCCGCCTGCACCATCAGGCCGGCGCCCTCCAGGGTCTCGATCTGGTCGGGCGGCGCCAGCAGCACGTGCAGCGAGCTGAGGTTTGAGCCCTGCACCAGCTCGAGCAGGCAACGCACCAGCTCGCCGCGCGCGGGCGCATCGCGCGCGATCAGGCGCGAGCCGGGCGCCGGCGTGAACGGCACCGCGGCGAGCCACTTCGGGTAGTACGCGATGCCGCGTTCCTCGTGCGCCTGGGCCCAGGCCCAGTCGAACACGTACTCGCCGAACGAGTGGTCCTTGCGGTAAAGAGGCAGCGCGGCCGCCAGGCCCTGGTCGTCGGTCAGCGTAAGAAATGTCGGCGTCCAGCCGGTGCGCGCACTGGCGCAGCCGGACTCATGCAGGGCCTGCAGGAACTCGTAGCGCAGGAACGGCGTTGCGTGCGGGTCCGACGCGACCAGAGCGTTCCAGGCGTCGCGGCCGATCCGGCTCGGATCGTCGACAAGCTGCGTGCGATAATGAATATGGCGTTTCAAGTGTCCTGTCGATGACTTCGCACGTTCGAGTCGCGGTCGCTCAGATCAACTGCACGGTGGGCGATCTGCAAGCCAATGTTCGCAGGATCGTCGAATTCGCCGGTCGGGCGGCCAGCGCCGGTGCGGACGTGCTGGTCACTCCCGAGCTGGCCCTGTCCGGCTACCCCCCCGAAGACCTGCTGCTGCGGCGCTCATTCTACGAGGCGTGCGACGCGGCGCTGCTGCGCCTGGCCTGCGAACTCACCCAGTTTCGCGACCTGCACGTGCTGGTGGGCCACCCGATGGCGCGCGAAGGCCACCATTTCAACGCCGCCTCGCTGCTGTGGGAGGGCAGGGTGGTCGGCACCTACTGCAAGCACGACCTGCCCAATTACGACGTGTTCGACGAGCAGCGCTACTTCACGCCGGACAACCGCCCGTTCGTGTTCGAGGTGCGCGGCACGCGCTTCGGCGTCAACATCTGCGAGGACACCTGGTTCTCGTACGCGCCGGAGTGCGCCCGCGCGGCCGGCGCCCAGGTGCTGCTGGTTCCCAACGGCTCGCCGTTTCACCTGGGCAAGCAGGCCACGCGGCTGCAGGTGATGCGCGAGCACGTCTGCGGCAACGGCCTGGCGCTGGTGTACGCGAACCTGGTCGGCGGCCAGGACGAACTCGTGTTCGACGGCGGCTCGTTCGTGCTCGACGAGCAGGGCGCGCTGGCGGCGGTGGCGCCGCAGTTCGTCGAGCACCTGCTGGTGGTCGATTTCGACGGCGCGACGCCGCGGCCGCAGAGCTGCGCCGGAGCAGCCGCCGATCGAGGCGCAGGTGTATGCGGCGCTCACGCTGGGCGTGCGCGACTACCTGGGCAAGAACGGCTTTCCCGGCGCGATCATCGGCCTGAGCGGGGGCGTCGACTCGGCGCTGACGCTGGCGGTCGCGTGCGACGCGCTGGGCGCCGGAGCGCGTGCGCGCGGTGATGATGCCGTCGCAGTTCACGGCCGACATTTCCGCGAACGATGCGCGCCAGATGGCGCGCAGCCTGGGCGTGCGCTACGACGAGATCGCCGATCGACGCCGATGTTCGACGCGTTCTGCGCCTCGCTCGCCGGCAGTTCGCCGGGCCGCGCCTGGGACACCACCGAGGAAAACATCCAGGCGCGCATCCGCGGCACGCTGCTGATGGCGCTGTCGAACAAGATCGGCTCGATCGTGCTCACCACCGGCAACAAGAGCGAGATGGCGGTGGGCTACTGCACGCTGTACGGCGACATGGCCGGCGGCTTTGCGGTGATCAAGGACATCTGCCAAGACGCTGGTCTACCGGCTGGCGCGCTACCGCAACAGCTCTCGCCGGTGATCCCCGAGCGCATCCTCGACGCGCGCGCCGAGCGCCGAGCTGCGCGCCAACCAGACCGACCAGGACAGCCTGCCGCCGTACGAAGTGCTCGACGCGATCATCGAGCTGTACATGGAGCAGGACGCTCGCGTGCGCGCAGATCATCGCCGCCGGCTACGCCGGAGGCCGACGTGCGGCGGGTCATGCGCCTCATCCAGCTCAGCGAATACAAGCGGCGCCAGGCGCCGGTCGGCATCCGCGTCACGCACCGCGCGCTTCGGCCGCGACTGGCGTTATCCGATCACCAATCGCTTTCCGACGACGAGGCGATGACTGCCTGCGTAACGCCGTCCGCAGGACAGCTAGAGTCACCACATTGGTCGAGGAGAGGGCACGTGAAACTAATCACCGCCATCATCAAGCCGTTCAAGCTCGACGAGGTGCGCGAGGCGCTGGCCGAGGTCGGCGTCACGGGGCTGACCGTTACCGACGTCAAGGGCTTCGGGCGCCAGAAGGGGCACACCGAGCTGTATCGGGGCGCCGAATACGTGGTCGACTTCCTGCCCAAGATCAAGATCGAGGCGGTGGTGGCGACTCGATCCTGTCGAGCGCGCCATCGACGCGATCACGCGCGCGGCGCGCACCGGCAAGATCGGCGACGGCAAGATCTTCGTGCGGTCGGTCGAGCAGGTGATGCGCATCCGCACCGGCGAGACCGACGAAGCAGCCGTCTGACGCCGCGCCCGCGCTTATCGACCGGTCATCAAGGGGCCGTAGGCCTTAGCAGCACCAGCAGCGCCCCGGCGCCGCCGTTGTCTGGCCGAGCCTGACAGAAGGCGATCACGTCACTGCGCCGGGCCAGCCACGACCTGACTTTGCCTTTCAGAATCGGCACGCCGTCGCGCGAGCCGTTGCCCTTGCCGTGCACTATCCGCACGCAGCGCTGGCCTTTTTGCGTCGTATCGCGCAGGAACACGGTCAGCGCCTGGTGCGCCTCGGCCACCCGGTGCCCGTGAAGGTCGAGCTCCGCTTGAACCACCCAGAAACCGCGCCGCAGCTTCCTCAGCGTGTCGGCGCTGATGCCGTGGCCGCGGTACGACAGCGACTCGTCGGTGTCGAGCAGGCTTTCGATTCCGATCTGCTGCGCCAGCGATTCGGCCAGCACCGCCCGATCGTCGCGTTCGCGCTGCGCCGGGTGCGGGTGCGCGCGCGGCGCGACCGGCACCGGCCGGGTCTTCGGCAAGGGTGTGACGTCCCGCACCGCCTCCAGGAATTCAGCCGCTGCCTGCCGGCTCGGCTGGGTCGCCGCTTGCGTGCGGCGCGCCTGCAGCGCCGCCTGTGGCTGTGCAAGGCGCACTGACCCCAGATCGGCCAGGCTTTTCAAGCGGCCACCCGGTGGGGTCGATCGCTTCACGGCCCGCCCTCCGTTCGTAGGCCGCTTCGATCGCGGCTTTACCCGGCTGCGACGGCAGCCGCGGCCGGTACCGTGGCCGGCGCTTGCGCCGGCGCCTCGGCGTCGAGCCAGCGCTGGGCATCCAGCGCCGCCATGCAACCGCTGCCGGCCGACGTCACCGCCTGCCGGTAGATCGGATCCTGCACGTCACCGGCCGCGAACACGCCCGGCACGCTGGTCATCGTGGCCAGGCCGCCGGAGCCGCCGCGGGTGAGGATGTAGCCGCCGACCATGTCGAGCTGGCCCTCGAAGATCCCGGTGTTCGGATGGTGGCCGATCGCGATGAAGCAGCCGTGCACGGCCAGCCGCGAAGTCGTTGCGCTGCGCACGTCGCGGATGCGCACGGCGTTCACCCCCGCCTCGTCGCCCAGCACCTCGTCCAGCTCGTGCCACAGGTGCAGCACGACCTTTCCCTCGGCCGCGCGCGCCATCAGCTTGTCCACCAGGATCGGTTCGGCACGGAAACGGTCGCGCCGATGGATCACATGCACCCGATTGGCCAGGTTGGCGAGGTAAAGCGACTCCTCGACCGCCGTATTGCCGCCCCCGACCACGCAAACGTCCTGTCCGCGGAAGAAAAACCCGTCGCAGGTGGCGCAACCCGACACTCCGCGCCCCTTGAAGGCATGTTCGGAGGGCAATCCGAGGTACTTGGCCGAGGCCCCGGTGGCGATGATCAGGGCATCCGTGGTGTAGTCGCCCTGGTCACCGGTCAGGCGGAACGGGCGCGCCGCCAGGTGCACCTGGTGGATCTGGTCATGCACGATGTCGGTCTGGAAGCGCGCCGCGTGCTTCATGAACCGCTCCATCAATTCAGGGCCTTGCACCCCATCGGCATCGGCCGGCCAGTTGTCCACATCCGTGGTGGTGGTCAGCTGGCCGCCCTGGTGATTGCCGGTGATCAGGCGGGGGGCGAGGTTGGCGCGCGCGGCGTAAACGGCCGCCGTGTAGCCGGCCGGGCCGGAACCGAGGATCAGCACCCGGGAATGCCGGTTGGAGCTGGAAGGGGACTTGGTCATGGGCAGCAGGGTCCAGTTGCAGCTATATGGGGGCGCGGACCGGTCGCGCACCTGCCGCGATTATGGGGTGTCCGGGTTTTCCGTGCAAAAAGAAACGGCGGGCCGATGGGCCCGCCGTCCGAGGCTTCTAGATCACATCCGGCGCTGGTTTGAATAGCAGCAGGTGGCCTGATGACGAATCAGGGAGGGATGATCGCTTTCGGCGCCGCAGATCGCGCACGTGAGCGCGCGCGACTCCGGGTCCCGAAGCAACACCTGCAAGCCTTCGCTTTCGGCTCGCATCACCGCCTGCTCGAGCAGCCGCAATTCCTTTTCACGAGTCAGCGTTGTTGCCGGCATCTTGCTGCCACCTCCTTAACCAAGTTTTTTCGACTGAGAAGCACTACCGTCGATGCGACGAGCTTCCCGGATTGCGACTGCCTGAGCAATAACGGCGATGCGTCAGTTGTTTTCCGCATCGCAGGCAACGATGCGGGTGGGCGTAAAAGACGGACAAACCCGACATGCCTTGCGTCGGAACGATGCAGATCGTGCCTCGTGAAAAGGTAAACGCTGCTTGACGGAAAAAATTCGGTCAGCAGATCCTCCGGAGCGCTGCTGGTTTGGTGATGGTGGTCCTCGGGCGGGAGAGGGGAGGTACTACTCCCCCTTCGTTTGCGTCGGCGCGTCGCGAGGGTGCTTCACCCATCCCCCATGCCAGTGTTGCGGCCCTTACCTATAATCGGTCTATGTCGATGCGCAGGGAGTCGCGCAGCATGGACGGCGAGTCGACCAAGCGTCGCAAGCCGGGCAGTTCGCGCGACCGGGGTACCGAGTCTGCAGGCCGCACATGGTCCGCCGGAGGTCGCGGCACGCGCCTGCTGCTGGAGGCGGGCTGGATCGGCGGCACGCTGATCGCGACCGCCCTGGCCGTCGCGCTGCTTTCCTATCACCCCCGCGATCCGGGTTTTTCCCATTCGGTCAGCGCGCCTTACATCCACAACCTGGCCGGGCCGATCGGTGCCTGGGCGGCGGACCTGCTGCTGGTTGCGTTCGGCTTTGCGGCTTACGCGTGGCTCCTGGCGGCCTACGCCTGGTCGGGGCGCCTGTGGCGGCGGCTTTTCATGCAGCCCCGCCCGGCCGCGCCGCACGACGATCACCATCACGTGGCGCGCTGGCTGCGCGTTGCGGCACTGGGGGTGCTGGTGGTCGCGTTCGCAGCGCTGGCGACGCTGCGCCTGTACCGGTTCGAGGGCGGGCTGCCCGGATCGGCGGGCGGGGCGCTGGGCGATTTGATTGCGCCCCATATAACGCACGCGCTCGGCTTCACCGGCGCCACCGTGGCGCTGCTGGCGGTGACGGCCCTTTCGGCGAGCCTGCACTTCGGCTTCTCGTGGCTGGGGTTCGCCGAGTCGCTCGGGTCCGTGTTCGACGGGGTGATCGGCCGCATCCGGCGCCGGCGCGAGGTCAAGATCGACCGCTCGATCGGCGAGGCCGCGGCGGCCGCGCGCGAGGCGAGCCTGGCGCAGGAGCGCGAGCGCCTGGACGAGGCGCCTCCGGTGCACATCGAACGGCAGGTCGCTCACCCGGCGCCTTCGGAACGGCGCCAGAGGGAGCGGCAGGTGCCGCTGTTTTCGGACGCGTCCGCGAGCAAGCTGCCACCTCTGGATCTGCTGGACGAGAGCGAAGGCGACGTGGAGGCGATCTCGGCCGACACGCTCGATTTCAATTCGAGGCTGATCGAGCGAAAGCTCAAGGACTTCGGCGTCGACGTCTCGGTGGTCGCGGCTTACCCGGGACCGGTGATCACCCGCTACGAAATCGAGCCGGCCACCGGCGTCAAGGGCAGCCAGATCGTCAACCTCGCCAAGGACCTGGCGCGCGCTAGAGCCCCAGTCCCATGCTGCCCATGCTGCCGGTGCTACCCTGGAGCTGTACCCCCGGTGCCCGGTGGAAGAGCTCCCAGACGTATTCCTGTTCCTCCGGTGGAAGGCCCGGCCCACGATCTCGCACCGCGACCACCGCCATACCCTCTTCTACACGAAGGGAAATATCGATGGGCTGGTCGTCCGGCGAGTACTTGAGGGCATTGGTCACGTAATTGGCCAGTACCTGACTTATCCGGTCCGCATCTCCCTGGACCGGTACTGGCTCTGCCGGCGCCTGCAACTGGAGAGTACGCCCAGGCGCGGCTTCTCGCTGCGCTGCCACCTGGTCACGGACCAGTGACGCCAGATCAGAGCGGGCAAAGTGCATCTCCAGCTTGCCCGTCCTCGCCTGGGCGGTATCGAAGAGCAAGTCGGTCAGACGAACCAGGCGATCGACGCTGGCAAGAGCAGTGCCCAGGCTGGCGATAACCGGATCGGCGACCGTGCCGCCCGCTTTCCTCTCCGCCTCCAGCGCATCCTTCATATGGTCGGCCCGCCGCTGCGCCAGCTGCACATTGCCTCTCACGGCCGTAACTGGTGAGCGAATGTCGTGCGCGGCGAGGGCGAAGAATTCATCCATCTGCTCTGCTACCTCGTTGGCAGCCCACTCGCGGTCTTGCGCCTCTTCCCGCTCTCGCTTCAACTGCTCTCGCTCGGTGATGTCGATGGCTGAGCCGATATAGCCTTCAAACGTTCCGTCCACCGAGTACCGCGGAACGCCTGTATCCAGCAGCCAGCGATACTCTCCATCGGCGCGCCGCAACCGGTACTCCATCGTGAAGCTCTGCCGAGCTTGAAAGGCCGTCAGGTAGGTCTGGATGCAGCGCTGGTAATCGTCAGGATGGACTGCCTCCTGTCCAACCGTTGCCCACCTCTTGCTCCAGCCGGCGGCCGGTGAACTGCAGCCAGGGAACATTGACAAATGTTACCAGCGTGTCTGTTCCCCCGGGTTCCTGGTGCTCGGGCACGAGAACGCGGTTTTGCGCTGCCCGGCCGGCCCGGTCCGTGACGGGCGGTGTGATGATCGTCTCATGGCCGGAGCCGGTTACGCTTCAAGATCTTCTCGGTACCCCAAATACACCCCAAAAGTAAGCAGCGCTTATAGCAAACCGGCAGGTCGAAAGCCACATCTGGAGTGGTCTGTAAGACATTTCAAGGCTCATCATCCGCAGGCCGAGGAGTGCTAGGCATTACATCAGCCTCTGGTCGTGTGTGGGCCGCCGCCTTCTCCTGCCAGCCGGGTGTTGGCGGGGTCGAGTGTGGCCAGCTGCTGGTAGATGGCCAGCTCCTGGTTGTAGGCGGCTAGTTTGCGGCGAATACGCGGAGACGTTCCCAAGTGCCAGCGGCCTGCTCCACGCGAAATCTGATGGCAGCACGCGGCGGGCCAATCGCGGCCGCCGCGGCCGTGTCATGACCGGGACGGCCCGACACTGTCAGCCGCCGCCCGCGGGGGACAGTGGCACGAGCAGCCCCCGCAACGCCATATCCGGTCAAATTAGGGCGAAACTTAGGCGCCTGCGCCGCACAGGAGTGCCCGAGTATTGCGGAACTCATGGTGGAAGATGCGCGAAGAGTGAGAGGCTGTCGCGCGCATCAGTCGTTTGGGGTGGGGAGGGCCGACTATGCGGCGGCTGGCGGCTGTTGGGACGATCGCGCTCTTGGGTGCACTCGGAGCCGTGGGCGTGGTGGGCGCGGGGACCGCGTCGGCGAGCACCACGGCCGCGGACGGAACGGCCACCCGGGCGGCAACAGCGCACCTGACGGCAACACCGCACGTGACGGCCGCGGCGCGCGCCGCGGCTAAGAAGGCCCCGGCGCCTTTGGTGGAATCGGTCTCGCCGCAGGGCTTGGGCGGGCTGGTGTCGTGGGCCCCCGATCCGGCGTCGGCCGCGGTGACCCAGTATTCGGCCGAGGCAATCCCGGCACCGGGCACGACTCCGCCACCGGCCTGCAGCACACCTGTGGTGGTTTCGGTGCCGGGTTCTGACACGGCAGCTGTTGTGGGCGGGCTGTGTACGGGAGTTGCGTACGTGGCGCGGGTCAGGGCGGTCAATGCGGCCGGTACCGGTGCCTGGAGCGCCAAGTCCAACCCCTTTGCGCCGCTGCCGGCGCAGGTTCCTGGAGCGCCGCTGATAACCGAGGTGTACGGACGGTCGCAGTCGCTGGACGTGTCCTGGTCCGCACCGTTGTCAAACGGCGGGGAGCCGCTGACCGGCTATGCGGTGACCGCGACGGCGGGATCCTCGACCGTTACTGTCAACGTCGGCGCATCGGCAACCTCGGCAACGGTTACCGGGCTCACCGACGGGACCAGCTACCAGGTGACTGTTGTAGCGCAGAATGCGCTGGGCTCCTCGGCCGCGGCGACGGCCGCCGGGCTCCCGCAGGAAGCCTATGCCCCTGGGGCGCCGGGCCAGTTCACAGCGGTGCCGTCCGGCACCGGAGACATCGACCTGACCTGGCAGCCGCCGGCCGATGACGGCGGCGCGGCGGTGAGCTCGTACCAGGTGACCTACGAGGAGATGGTGCTCAACTCGCAGGGGAAGTGGGTGCCCGCCACGGGCGCTCAGCCGGTCACGGTCAGCGCGCCGGGGAGCGCGACGAGCCTGACCGTACCCGGTCTGTCCCCGGCAAACGCGTTCTGGTCATTCTCGATCGCCGCGGTGAACTCGGCTGGCACCGGGACCTCGGCATCGGCCGGCCAGCCGGTGTCCCCGCAAACGGCGACCACCGCACAGACGGTTGTGCTGTCGGCCGCGACGATGTCCAAGCTGACATCTGACTCGAACGGGCAGCTGACCTGGCCATCCCCCGCGCCGGGGCAGGTAACCGGCCTGACGGTGGGCCAGATCATCGTGGCCGCGCCAGGGGGGGCCGCACCTCAGGGCCTGCTCGACACCGTGGAAAGCGTCACGACGAACAGCTCAGGCGCGTCTGTGGTCGGTATCACCCAAGCGCCGTTGTCGGCTGCCTTCACCGGGCTGTCGGTAGCAGGCGATGTCAACCCGCTGACGGCCTCGGCGGGCGGCACCGCGGCGGTGTTCCGCCCCTCGATACCGGGAGTGCGGGTGCTGCCCAGCCGCCAGACGGGCGTCTCGTTCAGTGATGACATAACACTGGGAATCGACTTCGGTATCGGGCCGGTGTCCCTCACCGGCGAGGTCGACTTCACGCCCACGGTGGGGATCAACATCGCGCTGACCCATGGGTTCCTCGGCGTGCCCAACGGGGCGCTGATCTCGGCATCGGCGTCGCTCGGAGTCAAGGCGTCCCTGTCCGCGGCGCTGCAGGTACAGGGCTCCCACCAGTGGAAGATCGGGGAGATCGATGGGGCGCCGGAGGATTACCAGGTCGGGCCGGTGCCGGTGGTGGTGGTGCCGAAGGTTCCGGTCTTC
>CAVTZO010000013.1:0-121082 GCA_963739145.1 uncultured beta proteobacterium | reverse complement strand
CTGGCGTTTGGCAATGTGACGGTGAACACGGCCTCGACGCTACCCGTGACGTTGAGCTCCACGGGGACCGCGCCGGTGACTATCAACTCGGCCACACTGAGTGGGACGGGCTTCACCATGTCGGCAGCCACCTTCCCGGTGACCTTGAATCCGACGCAGTCGGTAACGCTGAATGTGCAGTTCGATCCGGCTACGGCAGCAGCGGCGACGGGTCAGCTGACCATCCAGAGTAACTCGTCGACGAATGGTACGGCAGTGGTCAGTCTGACGGGGACCGGCACGGCGGTACCAGCAGCGTTGAGTGCGCTTGTCTTGCAGCAGCGCGTCGATGACGGGGGCGGGAAGCGATGCATGCACGGTGACGCTGACCGCGGCTGCCGGGAGCGGCGGTTTGAGTGTGGGCTTGACGAGCAGCAATGCGGGGGTTACGGTGCCGGCGACGGTGGTGGTTCCTGCCAATGCGAGCAGTGCAGGGTTCACGGCGACTGTTTCCTCAGTTACGACCGCGCAAGCGGTGACCCTGACGGCGAGTGCGGGCAGCGTTTCCAAGAGCTTTGCTTTGCAGCTGAATGCCGCGGTACCTACGTTGACGGTCAGCCCGACGAGTCTGGCGTTTGGCAATGTGACGGTGAACACGGCCTCGACGCTACCCGTGACGTTGACCTCCACGGGGACCGCGCCGGTGACCATCAACTCGGCCACACTGAGTGGGACGGGCTTCACGCATGTCGGGAGCCACCTTCCCGGTGACCTTGAATCCGACGCAGTCGGTAACGCTGAATGTGCAGTTCGATCCGGCTACGGCAGCAGCGGCGACGGGTCAGCTGACCATCCAGAGTAACTCGTCGACGAATGGTACGGCGGTGGTCAGTCTGACGGGGACCGGCACGGCGGTACCAGCAGCGTTGAGTGCCTTGTCTTGCAGCAGCGCGTCGATGACGGGGGCGGGAAGCGATGCATGCACGGTGACGCTGACCGCGGCTGCCGGGAGCGGCGGTTTGAGTGTGGGCTTGACGAGCAGCAATGCGGGGGTTACGGTGCCGGCGACGGTGGTGGTTCCTGCCAATGCGAGCAGTGCAGGGTTCACGGCGACTGTTTCCTCAGTTACGACCGCGCAAGCGGTGACCCTGACGGCGAGTGCGGGCAGCGTTTCCAAGAGCTTTGCTTTGCAGCTGAATGCCGCGGTACCTACGTTGACGGTCAGCCCGACGAGTCTGGCGTTTGGCAATGTGACGGTGAACACGGCCTCGACGCTACCCGTGACGTTGAGCTCCACGGGGACCGCGCCGGTGACCATCAACTCGGCCACACTGAGTGGGACGGGCTTCACCATGTCGGCAGCCACCCTCCCGGTGACCTTGAATCCGACGCAGTCGGTAACGCTGAATGTGCAGTTCGATCCGGCTACGGCGGCAGCGGCGACGGGTCAGCTGACCATCCAGAGTAACTCGTCGACGAATGGTACGGCGGTGGTCAGTCTGACGGGGACCGGCACGGCGGTACCAGCAGCGTTGAGTGCGCTTGTCTTGCAGCAGCGCGTCGATGACGGGGGCGGGAAGCGATGCATGCACGGTGACGCTGACCACGGCTGCCGGGAGCGGCGGTTTGAGTGTGGGCTTGACGAGCAGCAATGCGGGGGTTACGGTGCCGGCGACGGTGGTGGTTCCTGCCAATGCGACGCAGTGCAGGGTTCACGGCGACTGTTTCCTCAGTTACGACCGCGCAAGCGGTGACTCTGACGGCGAGTGCGGGCAGCGTTTCCAAGAGCTTTGCTTTGCAGCTGAATGCTGCGGTACCTACGTTGACGGTCAGCCCGGCGAGTCTGGCGTTTGGCAATGTGACGGTGAACACGGCCTCGACGCTACCCGTGACGTTGACCTCCACGGGGACCGCGCCGGTGACCATCAACTCGGCCACACTGAGTGGGACTGGCTTCACCATGTCGGCAGCCACCTTCCCGGTGACCTTGAATCCGACGCAGTCGGTAACGCTGAATGTGCAGTTCGATCCGGCTACGGCGGCAGCGGCGACGGGTCAGCTGACCATCCAGAGTAACTCGTCGACTAATGGTACGGCGGTGGTCAGTCTGACGGGGACCGGCACGGCGGTACCAGCAGCGTTGAGTGCGCTTGTCTTGCAGCAGCGCGTCGATGACGGGGGCGGGAAGCGATGCATGCACGGTGACGCTGACCGCGGCTGCCGGGAGCGGCGGTTTGAGTGTGGGCTTGACGAGCAGCAATGCGGGGGTTACGGTGCCGGCGACGGTGGTGGTTCCGGCCAATGCGAGCAGTGCAGGGTTCACGGCGACTGTGTCCTCAGTTACGACCGCGCAAGCGGTGACCCTGACGGCGAGTGCGGGCAGCGTTTCCAAGAGCTTTGCTTTGCAGCTGAATGCTGCGGTACCTACGTTGACGGTCAGCCCGACGAGTCTGGCGTTTGGCAATGTGACGGTGAACACGGCATCGACGCTACCCGTGACGTTGAGCTCCACGGGGACCGCGCCGGTGACCATCAACTCGGCCACACTGAGTGGGACTGGCTTCACCATGTCGGCAGCCACCTTCCCGGTGACCTTGAATCCGACGCAGTCGGTAACGCTGAATGTGCAGTTCGATCCGGCTACGGCAGCAGCGGCGACGGGTCAGCTGACCATCCAGAGTAACTCGTCGACCAATGGTACGGCGGTGGTCAGTCTGACGGGGACCGGCACGGCGGTACCAGCAGCGTTGAGTGCGTTGTCTTGCAGCAGCGCGTCGATGACGGGGGCGGGAAGCGATGCATGCACGGTGACGCTGACCACGGCTGCCGGGAGCGGCGGTTTGAGTGTGGGCTTGACGAGCAGCAATGCGGGGGTTACGGTGCCGGCGACGGTGGTGGTTCCGGCCAATGCGAGCAGTGCAGGGTTCACGGCGACTGTTTCCTCAGTTACGACCGCGCAAGCGGTGACCCTGACGGCGAGTGCGGGCAGCGTTTCCAAGAGCTTTGCTTTGCAGCTGAATGCCGCGGTACCTACGTTGACGGTCAGCCCGACGAGTCTGGCGTTTGGCAATGTGACGGTGAACACGGCATCGACGCTACCCGTGACGTTGACCTCCACGGGGACCGCGCCGGTGACCATCAACTCGGCCACACTGAGTGGGACTGGCTTCACCATGTCGGCAGCCACCTTCCCGGTGACCTTGAATCCGACGCAGTCGGTAACGCTGAATGTGCAGTTCGATCCGGCTACGGCAGCGGCAGCGACGGGTCAGCTGACCATCCAGAGTAACTCGTCGACCAATGGTACGGCGGTGGTCAGTCTGACGGGGACAGGCACGGCGGTACCAGCAGCGTTGAGTGCGCTTGTCTTGCAGCAGCGCGTCGATGACGGGATCGGGAAGCGATGCATGCACGGTGACGCTGACCGCGGCTGCCGGGAGCGGCGGTTTGAGTGTGGGCCTGACGAGCAGCAATGCGGCGGTTACGGTGCCGGCGACGGTGGTGGTTCCTGCCAATGCGAGCAGTGCAGGGTTCACGGCGACTGTGTCCTCAGTTACGACCGCGCAAGCGGTGACCCTGACGGCGAGTGCGGGCAGCGTTTCCAAGAGCTTTGCTCTGCAGCTGAATGCCGCGGTACCTACGTTGACGGTCAGCCCGACGAGTCTGGCGTTTGGCAATGTGACGGTGAACACGGCATCGACGCTACCCGTGACGTTGACCTCCACGGGGACGGCGCCGGTGACCATCAACTCGGCCACACTGAGTGGGACTGGCTTCACGATGTCGGGAGCCACGTTCCCGGTGACCTTGAATCCGAGCTTGGCGGTGACGCTGGACGTGCAGTTCGATCCGGCCACGGCGACAGCGGCGACGGGTCAGCTGACCATCCAGAGCAACTCGTCGACCAACGGTACGGTCGGTGATCAGTCTAAGCGGCACAGGGGAAACGCCATGAGGTGGACCTGACTTGGGACGCACCCACTAGCTCTGCTGATCCGGTCGCGGGCTATCACATTTATCGATCGACCGGTGGCAGCTCTGCGTATCAACTGCTGAACTCGTCCCTCGACACTCAGACCACCTATGTGGACAGCAACGTTCAGAGCGGTGTGACCTATGACTACGTCGTAAAAAGTGTCGACTCCTCAGGAGTGGAAAGCACTGCGTCCAACGAGGCCACCGCGACAATACCCTAACACCGGAGAGGAGCGCGTGCGTCCGTCCGGTGGTTTCTCGCAACACTGGCGACAGCTTCGCCCCGGTAGTCTCAAGATTCTGATGCGCGTCTACGTCCCGATTCGTCTAGTCACTGGGCACCAGGAAAGCCAGTTGCAGGTTGCACGCCTCTCCGTGTTGTAGTGACGATCATTTGATCTCTCGTGGAAGCCGGCAGAAGCTTATCCGCTTTCTTGAGCCACTCGGCAGCCATCTCCTCCGCTTCGAGCCTTTGCTCGACCGTCATCGCACTTCCAACGCTCTTGCTGGTTCGCGATATTTGTTGGCTGGCGATCAAATACCACTTGTAGGCTTGTGTGAGGTCCTTGTAATCAGCTTTTCGAGCCCAATGAAATCGAGCTAATTCGAGTTGTGCGATCGGCACGCCCTGTTCAGCAGCTCGTCGGCACCCGACCAGAGTCGAATCGTTCAGCAACCCATAATCCGTGTAGTCCTTCTCAAGGCGATTTACCGTCGACTGCGATTGACCATTCCGATTCACGGCCATGGACAGAAGCTCAACCCGACAGAAATCGCAGAGATCGTGCGCAATCTGCAAATGCCGCTCGTTAGAGCAGTTCGAGGTCACTTTGCGGAATACGCAAGGTCCTGCATTAGCGCGGGAGTCGAATCGGATTTTTGCAGCCGTGCTCGCAGCTGAGCTGCGAGATCTGAGCATCCGGTTCCTGGAACATCAGATCATGATCGCCCGGCAGATCGTACCCTCTACGCCGCCCTCCGCAAACGACGTCCATCCGAGATCCCGCGGCAGACGCGGATCTGCCTGAACGGCGGCGCGAAATAGCGTGACCCGTCCCGGCCAGGACCGCGGCGGTAGTTCATCCCCGCCGCCCTGGAAATATCGTCGGCGCGCTTCAAGAATGGAGGCACAGAACGAAGGCCCAGGGCGGCCGCCACCGCGAGATCCTGCGCAGAGCCGGACGACAAGTCTCCCGAAGGTAAGCGACCTTCTGCCCGAGCGAGAGAGGCCGAAAATTGCCCACGAATCGCGCGACGCGCCGATCGAACGGAGGGGAGACAGAGCCCCCCCGTCGAATCGAATACCCAATCGCGCTGCCAGCTATCGATCAAGCCCAGCAATTCCACCCGCTCGCCCATCGCGCGGAGCTGGTGCGCGATCTCGAAAGCCATCGTGCCCCCGAAGGAATATCCGAGGAGGTAATATGGCCCCTTTGGCTGGATCTTCCGAATCTCGGCGAGGTAATAAGCCGCTAGATCTTCCAGGCGTAGAAGTGCGGGCTGGCCGGTCACCATCGACTGCGCCTGTACACCATAAATCGGGTGATCTATCCCGACGTGCATAGCAAGCCGGTAGAAGCGGAGGACATCTCCCAACGCACCGTGAATGACGAACAGAGGCGCAGCCGATCCATGCGGTTGCATGGGCACGACTAGGAAGGAGCCTGCGCCTGGGAGCCCGAGGAGGGAATCGGAACCGTCGCGAGGTGATCGCAGGACCCCGAATGAGAGTGGCCAGTTGCTCGATTGTTGGTGACCTGAAGAGGGTGGCGATCGGTAGCGACCGGCCGAACGCCTTATTGATCTGGGTGAACAGCTTTACCACCATCAGCGAGTAGCCACCCACATCGAAGAAATTCGTCCTGATGCCGATGGGACGCACATCTCAGCACGCGCTCCCAAATCTCGACCAGTTTGACCTCAACGGAGTCCCGCGGCGCTTCAACGGGGGCTTTACTGGCAATCCGCGCGAGTTGAACAGCGATAACGCCTTCCGATCGATCTTGCCATTGGGCGTCAACGGCATCTTTTCGATTACCGCAAAGGATGCGGGAATCATGTAGCTGGGCAGCCTGCGTTGCAATTCGCGCTTCAACTCATCAGCCGAAGGAACCCTCTGCGGGTCGTTAGGGACGATATAAGCCACAAGACGTCTATGCGCTGGTCCTCCCCTTGAACTGTGACTACACATTGGCGAATGGCGGCAAGTCTGTTCAAGAGAAGCCTCGATCTCTCCCAGTTCAATGCGGAAGCCTCGAAGCTTGACCTGATGATCGACGCGACGGAGGAACTCGATCGAGCCGTCTGCGAGCGTCTGCACCAGATCGCCCGTCTTGTACAGCCTTGCTCCGGGCTGCGAACTGAACGGGTCGGGCACGAAGCGCTCGCTTGTCAGGTCGGGTCTTCCCAAATAGCCCAGCGCCAAGCCATCGCCACCGATATAAAGCTCTCCCGGAATACCGCAGGGAAGCGGCTGGCCGCGATCGGTCGAGAACATAAAATGTGGTGTTGGCGATCGGCTTCCCGATCCGCACCGGCTTATCTTTTTCTACGCGGGACACAGACGACCAAATCGTCGTCTCAGTTGGTCCATACATATTCCATAGAGACCCGCACGTTGGCAACAACTCACTAGCGAGTTCGGCGCTCCAAGATTCTCCACCGCAGAGAATCTTCAATCCCGGGTTGCCCTTCCATCCAGAATCCAGCAGCATCCGCCAAGTTGCCGGCGTCGCCTGCATGATGGTTGTCCGGCTGCGGTTCATCAATGCCGAAAGCTGGTTTCCATCTCTGGCCGTTTCGTTCGATGCGATTACCACGCGAGCGCCCACGGTCAGCGGGAGGTAAAGCTCAAGGCCTGCGATATCGAACGACAACGTAGTTATGGCCAACATCGTGTCTGCGGCGTTATCCCCGGCTCCCGTTGCATGGACGTCAGAAAATTAACTAGCGCGCGATGCTGGATCTGCACGCCTTTGGGGGTGCCGGTCGAACCCGACGTGTACAACACATAGGCGAGATCATCAGCCTTCCTGTCGCCTGACGGTCGCCTTCCGGCTGTGACGTTCGTAGGCAATGCATCCAGGCAAACAACTTGAGCCTTGCCGAGCCGGAAGAACCTGAACCAGCTTCTTCTGGGTTAGCAACACGAGCGGTTGCGCATCCTTGAGCATGAAAGACAGTCGATCCGGAGGAAACGTCGGGTCGAGAGGGAGATAGGCCGCGCCAGCCCGCAGAATTCCCAACAGACCGACCACCATCTCCAGCGACCGATCCACGCAAATACCCACTAGCGTGTTCCGACCAACTCCCAGTTGCCGCAGATAGCCGGCTAATTTGTCTGCACGGATTCCGAGTTGGCGGTAAGTAAGCTGACCGCCTTCAAAAGCGACGGCGGCGGCGTCAGGCGAACGCTCGATTTGCTCGTAAATCAGATCATCAACGCATTTCTTTGGGATAACTCGACTCTGTCCGGTTCCAATCGACGACAATCTGCTGGTGCTCGCCGGCGGTCAAGAGCGGCATTTCGCGATCGCTCACCCCTGGATCGGTGGCACTGCCTCCAGCAGCGTCTGATAGTGGCCCAACATGCGCGCGATGCGATCTTCATCAAACAGGTCGGTGCTGTATTCCAATTCCAGCCAGATCTCGTCTCCGCGTGTCGGTCACGAAGAGAAACAGGTCAAACTTGGAAGTGTTGGCTGCCGCCATCAACGATTCGATCGCGAGCCCTTCCAGTCCAATGAACGAAAGCTGCTGATCGCGATCGCGCCAATTGAGCATCACCTGAAACAACGGGGTGTAACTCAGATTCCGCTCCGGTTGAAGTTTCCGAACGATCTGGTCAAATGGGGCGGAGCGATGGGTATAGAGATCCAGCACTGCCTTTTGAACGCGGCCGAGCAGATCGCGGAACGTCATATCGCCCGAAAGCCTGGTCCGCAGCACATGAGTATGAAGCAGGAACCCGACCACCGACTGCAACTCCTGTTGATCGCGGTCAGCCAGGGGGATGCCCAATAGGATGTCGTCGCACCCGGAATAGCGGTAGAGCAGCGTGTTCAGTGCAGCGGCAAATATTGTGAAGAGGCTGGTCTTTTCCTGTCGGCTGGTGTTGCGCAGCGCCTCCGTCAGATCTGCTGAGCTTCCAGCGGAGGCGGCCTCCCCGGTAAGACATGATTGCCGGACGCGCCCGGTCCGCTGGTAGTTCGAGCAGTGCGGGAGCCCCGCGCAGCGTCTCCTCCCAGAAGGCGAGATCTTCGTCAAAGCTGGTCGTCGCGAGCCTCTGCTGCTGCCAGGCCGCGTAATCCCCGTGCGTGATCGGCAGGCTGGAAGCACGACCGGTTCTCCGCTGAGAAACGAGCGATACAGAGCCGACAGCTCCCGCCACATGATTCCTTCCGAAGACCAGTCGCAGATGATGTGGTGCATCATCAGGATCAAGACATGCTCGCGTGGGCTCAGACGCAGAGCGTCACGCGAATCGCCGGCTCGGTTTCAAGATCGTAAGAGAGCCCGCGGCTCATCGATCAGCAACCGATCGACCTCAGCCTGACGCTCCGCTGGAGACAGCGCGCTCAAGTCGATCTTCTCGAAGCGCAATGGCCAGCTTTCGTGAATCACGGCGTGGGGCACCTCGTCAATGACCTTGATCGTCGAGCGCAGCACCTCGTGCCGGTCGACAATCACGTTCAGCGCGCTCTCCAGCGCGTCAACGTTGAGTTCGCCGGTCAGCTGCACGGCTTCAGCTTCGTTATAGACGGGCACATCCGGGTTCAATTGCTCCATGAACCAGAGCCGCTGCTGCGCCGGACTCAGTGGGTAAGGAACCGAGGAATCCCGACGCGGAATCACTTCTTCGCGGCGGCGGCACAAACTGATGCAGCAGGGTCTGTTCCCAGTTGACGGATCTCACGAGCTCTCCGCCGCCTGCTCCGTTGGCCGGGCGCAGACGTTGCCGGACCAACTCGGCCTGCTCAGCGACGGTGCCGAATTCAAAAAAATCGGCGATGGAGAGAACGATTGGAAGTTTCTCGCGAAGCTTCGATAGACATTGGATGGCCAAGAGCGAATGACCGCCGAGGGCGAAGAAATTCGCCGTGCAGATCGACCTCCGGCACCCGCAAGGACCTCCCCCAGCAGCGGCGATGATTTGCTCGATCGAGGACTCGGAGACGGAAGCGTGTTGTCACCACTGGGTCCGCTGCCGTTCGATGAGTCACTGCCTCGGTTCCGGGCTGGGTGGTTACGGCACAGCCGAAAGGACTGCCGGATCAAGAAGCCGAAGCCGTTGCACTTTGCCGGAAGGGCCCTTGGGCAACTCCTTCAGAAAGTGAATTCGCGAAGGCGTTTTGAAATGGCCCAAACGAGATTCGCAGAATGCAAGCAATTCCCGCTCGTCGGCGGCAGGACCTGACCTTAGAACTACGAAGGCCACTGCATCTTCGCCGAAATAGCGGTCGGGAACTCCCACTGCTGCAGCTTCCAGCACTGCGGGATGAGATTCGAGGACCTCATCGATCTGGCGTGGCGCGATATTGACGCCGCCCTTGATGATCAATTCCTTGGAACGGCCAACGATGAAGAAGTATCCGTCCTCGTCCTGGCGGGCGAGATCACCGGTATGCAGCCATCCGTCGCCGTCCAGCACAGCCGCGGTGCCCTCGGGATCCTTGTAATAGCCCTGCATCAAGGCTGCTCCGCGAAGAAGCACTTCACCCGATTCCCCTGGTGGTACGTCGACGCCCTGCCGGTCAACGATTCGAGTCTCGAAACCCCACGGCAAGCCCGGCGATCCAATCTTGTTCTTGCCGGGAGGCAAGGGGTTGGAAAAGACGTTGCCGCCTTCGGTCGAGCCCATCGCCTGAAGGAGCGGCAGATTGAACTTGTCCAGAAATTGACGATGCAGCGATGGTGAAAGCGGCGCCGACGACGAGCGAAAGAACCGGATTCGCTGGAACGCGGCCTGACGGAGTCCTTTCCGGGATCGTCCCAGTCCACGAGCTCCGAGATGATCGTCGGCACCAAGGCCGACCAGGTAACCTGGAAATCGTCGATCCAATCCCAGAACCTGCTGACAACAAAGCGATGAGCAACAACCACAGAACCGCCGCTCAACAGGGTGGGAATCAGCGTCACGCATTCCGCGTTGATGTGATAGAGCGGCAGGACAAGAAGAGAGCGATCCGTCGAGGAGAGCTGATGTGCGTCGATGGAATTGCTTCCGTGCGCGAGGACCGAACTGTGGGTGTGGATTGCCGCCTTCGGCTTGCCGGTGCTGCCGGAGCTGTACATCAACAGCGCTACATCGTCGGCCGCCGGTGGCGGCGCTGAGGCTGTCGACCACAGGACTCAAACGCCGGCAATGGTCCGTCCGCACTTCAGGGAATTACGCGTATTCCCGGCGGACACCTCCAAGTGCCTCGCCGAGATCGCGTATATTGGTCTTCGACGAAGACCACCTTGGCGTCGCAGTGGTCCAGCATGTAGGACAACTGCGCAGCGCCGGCGCGAACATTCAAGCGGCACTGCAACGAACCCGCCGTACATCGCTCCCAGGAACAGTTGCGCAGTCAGCAGACCGTTATCCATCAAGAGTGCGACCTTGTCTCCCTTCTCTAATCCCGCTTGACGGAGCATGCAGGATAGAAGAATCGATTGTTGCTTTAGTTCCACGAAGGAAACGAAGTTCCTGTTTCCGGGCCAGATCAGAAATGCAGTCTCCTTGCCGCTCGTTGGCCATCAAATCTATCGCTTCGCGAACGCTTTTTATTTCCTTGCCGACAGCCATAGAAATTCTCCTATCTTCAAATCTTTGATCGAGAAATCGTGGGGTCGCAATCGTTCTGCGAGCAGGGACTATACTTCAGGATAAAACCAGCCATACTACCAGAAAGAAATTCGTTACTCCACCGTCATGGTGGGAACTGTCACCGCGTCCTGCGGTAACGCGTCCGGTAGTAACATTCATGTGGTTACTTGCGCTTCACTTAGATAAGCGGCATAGTATCTCGATAGCGTAGCCTCTCAATGCGCGTCAATTGTGCACGGCTTTTACAATAGACGAAATTTCGATGCTGAGGCATTTACATCTTCGCTAAGCCGAGACGTAAAACCTCCGGAGACAAAAGACCGGTCAAAGCCTAAAGAATGTCTACACTTCTTCTCCGTCCATCGCACTGCCGATGCCACCCTCCCCCTTAGTGGCATAGGTTCTACCCAGTGGATAGCCTGCGAAGATAGGAGATAGATGACTCCTGATCACGTTCTTTTTCTCGACACAACCCTTGAGGGATGGCGAACAATCCCCCGGTTGCAGCATGAATCCTCAAGAAAAGCTAAGCATGGCTCATGCTCTTGAAGCCCTCGGCGTGGACGTCGATTGAGGCTCGGCTTCGCCATGGCTCTCGGAGGGGGATTTTAGCGCAATCAAGGCAATCAGTCGGGAGGTTCGCGGACCCGGCATAGCCTCCCTGGCCCGCGCTTGCAAAGAAGATATCGAACAGCGGCCCGCGCCCTCGATGAAGCTCGGCGCTCCCGCGTTCACATTGTTCTCGCGAGTTCGGACATCCATCTCGAATACAAACTGAAGATGACACGAGCCGAAGCCATCGAGCGGGCCGATTCATCGATCCGTTTGGCCTGCCGCTATTTCGATGAAGTAGAGTTCTCTCTAGAGGATGCCACCCGCACCGGGCACGATTTTCTCTGTCAAATGGTCGCAGTGGCCATCGACGCCGGGGCGAAGATCATCAATCTTCCCGATACCGTCGGCTACTCGAGTCCCGGCCGAGTACGGCGGTATCTTTGAAATGTTGCAGTCCCGTCTTCCCAAGGTGGCCGGAGTTACCCTGTCATCCCATTGTCATAATGATCTCGGCATGGCCGTGGCCAATACAATGGCTGCTGTTGCCGCGGGGGCGCAGCAGGTCGAGTGCACGATCAACGGCATAGGTGAACGCGCGGGCAATGCCGCACTGGAAGAGGTTGCCGCCATCATGCTTGTGCGGAGGGATAAATTTCCGTGTACCCATTCAGTCGTTCTCGACCGCCTTATGCTCCACAAGTCAATTGCTTTCCGAGATCATCGGCTTCGGACCGCCGCCGAACAAGGCCGTGGTGGGCAGGAACGCATTCGCACACGAAGCAGGCATCCATCAGCACGGGGTACTGGCTAACCCGCTCACCTACGAAATCGTGAACCCATCCTCCGTCGGAGCACCCAGCAACCGTATCGTGCTTGGCAAACACTCGGGCAGGAGACGCCCTGGCGCACCGACTGCGGGAACTGGGCGTAAACTTTCGATGCTTCAGAGCTCGAGATTGCATACAGCCGTTTTACGGAGCTCGCCGATCGCAGGAAGCTATTTTCGATCAGGATCTGCTGGCACTCGTTTCCCGAACACGTTTCGTAAGCCCCCTCGCTCGGAGGAGCCTTTGAAGCTCGAGGAAGTAGCGTACAAAGCTTAGGGCATGCCTTTTCGAAAACCATCCGATTCGCACATTGTTGGGTGCACGTTTCCCTTCAGCCATGTTGCACGATCAAATGGGTGACGCCAAATGATGGAGGAATCGGCTCCACTCTAACTTAACTTCCGACGAAAAATCTCGCTCCGCAACGGCAACCCTAAATTCCACTTGTTAATTCCCAATTCGTCTCGTCACTGGACGACCGAGTAAATCAGTCGCAGATTGCACGGCTTTCCGTGTTCCTGCAGTGACGACCAGTTGGTCTCCCGTCAAAGTTCGTTGGGATTTGGCCGCCTTTTTCGAGCCACTCGGCAGCCATCTCTTCTGCCTCCAGCCTTTGCTCCATCGTCATGGCACTTTCGACACTCTTGCTGGTTCGCGATATTTGTTGGCTGACAATCGAATACCATTTGTAAGCCAGCGTTAGGTCCTTGTGATTGGCGCTGCGAAACCAATAAAAGCGAGCCAGTTGCAGTTGCGCGATCGGCCCGCCCTGTTCAGCAGCTCGTCGCCACCCAGCCAGAGTCGAATCGTCGAGCCCCCCATTATCCGGAAAATTCTTCCCGCGGAACCGTCCCGCTGACCGTCCTCCGTGACGGACTGCCATGCACAGAAGCTCGACCCGGCTCGAAACTCCCAGTTTCTCAAAGACCTTAAAAAGGTAATTTTTGACGGTATGTTGACTTAAACCTAATCGCTCGGCAATTTCTCGATTTGACAACCCCAAGGCAACGCTGTCGACGATCTCCGTCTCTCGCTTGGAGAGCTGCTCCATGCCGTGAGCATTTATGGCGGGAACACCCCGCGAAGAAACCACGGCCTGAACCAGCAATCCCAGTTGCTGGCTGTTGGCCCAGATCTGCCCCTGGTGTACGCTTCTTATGCACTTGCTCAAGGTCTCAACTGTTTCTTGCCTGCTTAACACTCCTCGGGCCCCAGCCCTAAACGCTTCCAAAACCGATTCCTGTTTTGTGGAATCGAGCAGCACGACGGCGCGGACATCTTGGGTGAAGCGTGCGCGCCTGCCGCAAAACCTCAAATCCGCGACCCGGTTGCTCATCAGATCGGAACTGAGGAGAAGAACATCGAGTCGCTGCAGATCAGGTTCGCGAAATCAATTCCTGCGAGTCCGATCCAAGCACCTCGAACGCACCGTCACGTTTCAGTGCATCTGATAGCAACATCGTGTGGAGCCGGGTATCGTCCGCCACCAGTATACGAATGGCTAGCTTCAGGATTCCGTCGAGCATTCCCTACACTCCATCAAATTTCCCAGTTATTTGTGCGCAGAGAAAGCAGGCCACAACAAGCCTCTACTCATCCCGTTCTCTAGTTTCCTGAAGCGTGTCTAACTGAAGTTGTTGAGGTTCTACTGGACGGATTGTATCCGGCTAATTTTTAAGGACAGTTAACGCATTGTTTCTGAAGCACTTACTTGAGATCCAGGCATTAAGACTTTTTTAGAATGCTTTAGAGAGAGGCGTTGTCGGTTGTAACGCTGGTTTCCACCCTGTACGCAGATGCAACTTAAACCCCGTCAAAGTGGATTCGAGTATCTAGCCGCGGATCCAAAATGATTCTGTTGGAACGTAGTCACATTGTAGACTCATGTCAATGGGGTATTTGGTAACCTGCAAACCACCTTACCTTTGTCGATGTCGGTAACCGCACTTATCCACGTCAAAGCTGTCTTATCCATCGGTCATTGGCCTTCTAAGGCGGTTCTACTGTCGTATATGACGGCCACTCCATTTCCAAGACAACCATCAAAAATGTCGGCTCAGACTGAACCGTATGTCAAACGAGCACGAATCGACGAGAACACCTCCTCAGAGTGAGTAGCCCCTACTCTCAGGCCGCTCAGAGGAGAAATGCTTCGCAGAGATGGTGTACCTCTTGCAGCAACTTGCATCGAGCTGTACGCTCCCTAACGAATCCGGTTGACACCAAGGGCCGTATCGCTGGTGCTGGGGCGAACCAAACCCGAGCGAGGTTCCGAGCGGCTATATGGCTACAGGCGCACCTATGACCCTCAGCATTTGGGGTGGGGATCGTTGGCGCCTGTTCATAGTGAGTCAAGGGTGACAGATGAATGTTACCCAGAGGGCGAAGCTACGCGTACAAGAGCAACCACCGCGTCGGCCGCCTTCGGGCCCGGTGACTCGAGTGGATCCCGCAGCCGCAAGAGAGCATAAGTCACTCACGTTCACTAAAAGGACTCGGCCGGTTTTCCGAGCGGAAACTTTCGACAGATCAACTCGGGCAACTGGGGCAACCAGGAAGGTCTCAGAGGGGCGCAGCTTTGTACACCGGTAAGGAAAAGTGGAAGTCTCCAGATAGCGGGGGCATCGCTGAAAAGAACGGCCAAAACTGGTATGCAGTGCATACTCGAGCGCGGCACGAAAGAGCCGTAGCTCACCGCCTCTGCGATAGAGGGGTAACAACCTTCTTACCGATGTTTACTGAAGTGCATCGCTGGCACGACAGAAAAAAGACGATGGAATTGCCCTTGTTCAGCTGTTATTTGTTCGTCAAGCTGACGCCTTGTAACGAGGAGTGGCAGCGGGTGCTTCGGACTGACAGTGTGCTGGGCCTCGTAGGCACTCAGAGAGTGGGCACGCCGATTCCCGATGAGCAAATCGACGCAGTCCGAATTCTAGCTCAAAGAGCAACTTCCGTGTTGCTCCCATCCCTTTCTAAAGACAGGACAACGCGTGCGCATTCGGGGGGGCGCCCTTGAGGGCTTGGAGGGAATCTTCCTCTCGCGCCACGGGGACCGGAGGCTGATCATATCAGTGGATGCCATGCAGAGATCTTTGGCGATTCAGGTAGAAGGATACGACGTGGAACCGATCTAGCTAAGGATTCTCACCAGTTCAGTGTCAGGGGCTGCATTGCGAAATCGATCGCCGTAGCAATCATTCAGCTAACTCCCGGTCGCCAGCCTGGCTGCCCCGAGCTTCATCCGATCTTCATCTGCCTTTTTGTGTTGAGGTGCGTGCTCGAACGCTTTCCGGCCCCTTTGCCCCATGATCCAGCCCCCGGTACGAAATTTGATCGAAACAGCAAGACTGCTATTCGTCAGTCGCGACTCGTCTTTGTCCGTACGCTCTGGTCGCTGGGAGAATCGAGCTCCTGGCAGCTCGAAATCGTCGGGAACGTGTGGGAGGCGATGGAGCGGGTCCAGTCCGGGGGACCGCCGGATCTGTTATTGCTCGATTTGCCCCAGGGCGATGCCGATGGTTTGCACATCCTGCGCTGGCTACGCAGGCTCCGTCCCGCATTGCCGATCATCTTAATTGGTCATGCCGGTGATGTTCGCAAAAGACAAGAAGTAATTCGCTTAGGCGCACGGGAGTATCTTGTAAGACCCCTCGACGACCGTCGACTCGCAACGGTTATCCAGAGCCACCTTTCCATGGTGTGTGAAACTATCGAGCCGGATATTACGAGTGAAGATGTCGATCTGATAAGCGACGACACCTTCTTCATTGCGATCAGCCCGATCATGCGAGAGCTCCGCGCTCAGGCGGCTTTGCTGGCGCAAGTCAATGTACCGGTGTTGATCCTTGGCGAAGGGGGCAGTGGTAAAGAGACTACCGCCCGCTTGGTCCATAAATTATCGCTGCGCTCCGGGTTCGAGTTCACCAAGGTCAATTGTGCAGCACTGCCCGGGGATCTGTTGGAAAGGGAACTATTTGGTTACGAGTGGGACGGAACCAGCGACACCTGTATCCATCAAGGCCGGCAAACTGGAACTTGGTGTAAAAGGCACGATCCTCCTGGATGAAATCACCGAGATGCCGATGGGCGTCCAGGCCAACCTGATGCGGGTGCTGCAGAACAGGCGGTTTATGAGACCAGGAACTTCCGCCGCCGTCGAGGTCGACATCCGCGTTCTGGCCTCGAGTACCACGAACATGGAACACGCAGTCTCTGAAAAGAGATTTCGCAAAGACCTCTACTATCTCCTAAGTGCCTACACCATTCACGTGCCACCCCTACGGGAGCGCAAGGAGGAAGTACGGCTCCTGTCGCGCCATTTCATGCACAAACTTGCCAAGCAATATGGCCTCGTCTCCACGAGACTTTTCGCCGGCTACACTTGAGGCCTGCCAGGCGTATTCCTGGCCGGGCAACCTGCGCGAACTGGAAATCTTTGTGAAACGCTATCTCATGACTGGTGACAAAGAGCTAGCGTTCGAAAAGAGCCGGCCAGACCTGGATGAGGTGGCCGGGAATGTTGCTTTAACGTCACTGCGGGCCTCGAACGGCCTCCAATCATCATCACTGATCCAATCTCGTGTCGCCGCCACAGGACCTGACTCGCTTAAATCTCTCGTCCAGAGTGTCAAGTTGGAGGCCGAGAAGAACGCGATCGCTGCCGCCCTGGAGAAGACGGGTTGGAATCGAAAAGCCGCCGCACGGCTTACTCAAGATCAGCTATCGAACACTGCTATACAAGATTGACCAATACCAGATCAGATCATCCGACTCTCTCTCGTGCCGGGAGACCCTGGTTTGAAAGGTAAGGGGACTGGGTTCCGCGGAAACATCCGGACAGATTGATCGAGATTGGGAGAGTCGAGCCAGATTCGCACGCAATCCTTAGCTCGCCTTCAGGAGTCGTTATGAAAAAAAGAACCGACTCACCTGGGCTTAGGATTCGTCCTAATCGTCCTTACCGGTTCCCTGTGGGCACAGGTCCAGATGCCCGAGCTCCGGGCGCCGCAACTTCGCTTGCAGAATCAGCCAGCGAAGCCCCACGATGCCAGCTTTGTGATTGGCAACGACGACCTGTTGGCGATCAATGTTTGGAAAGAACCGGATCTCTCTCGTTCAATTCCGGTGCGCTCAGACGGGCGAATCTCGCTGCCCCTGGTGGGAGAGCTACAGGCGGCGGGACGCACGCCTTTGCAACTCGAACAGGATATCGCCAGCAAACTACGGAACTACATTGCCGAACCGGAAGTCACGGTCATGGTCGAGAAGATCCACAGTCAGAAGTTCAACGTCCTGGGGCAGGTCACAAAGCCGGGATCATACTCGCTTGAAGCTTGCGACGACGGTTCTGGACGCAATTGCGGCTGCTGGCGGATTCCGGGACTTTGCCAAGCAAAAAGCCATTTACATCCTTCGTCAGAATCCTGGTGGCGGTGAGTCCCGCATTGCCTTCAACTACAAGGACGTTATCAAGGGCAAGACATCCTGAGCAGAACATCAAGCTTGAGCCGCGCGACACCATCGTCGTGCCTTGAGGGCATCTTATGTTTACACGAGTTTGCCTGACGCTCGCACTGCTTGTCGCCCTACCCGTATGGTCCCAGGCTACCAAGAGCGAGCAGAAGGCTGATGCCAATACGGTTATCACCTCCGGCTGATCAGCCGGCCTTAGTTGTCAAACCAGAGGTTGGTGAAAGTCGCGATGCCTTACGAATTCCGATGCTGATACCGCGCCTTGAGCTTCGAACCGTTCCACGACCTTCGAGTCAGGTCAGACGATCTGGAATTACGTGCGCGTCGGTGAAACAGTGTCACTACCGCGTACAGCGACAACGTGCCTGCGAGCGCAGACGACACTAAGCCGGTTAGCGACATCAGCTACTCGATTCAGCCCTTGATTGCGCTCGACCGAACCTCATCGCGGCTGCACTGATATTGAACTATCGCCCCGAGTTTCACGTTCTATCAGCGCACGAGGCGATCTGAATAATCAACAGGATCAGAGTTTGGCTCTGCGATTTTCAGTACCGGTTGAGTCCACATATCACAGCGACTCTACGAGACTGCCTTCGAAAAGACATCGAACGGGTTCAATCAGCCGGATTCATCAGGTTTCGGGCGGACGCCGCAGCGTCCACCGATAGCTGTCATCGCTCCCGTCGCAGACCAGCTCAGGAATATAGCGGACGCGGAACTGACCTATCAGTTTCGTAGAGACAGTATGATCGGAGCCGAGGGAACGTTTACAAATCTGAACTACCCCAACCCGCACAGTCCCTGGTCTGTATAATTTCAATTCGAGAGCAGTGGTCGTGCTTTCTATAGTCAACGGCTGTCGAGAAAGCACTACATTGGTGCGACCTATGAGTATTCAAAGATTCTCGGCCTACCCGCCAAATCCACGAGCGACAGTTCAGATGCACACCGCCTCACTGTTTTACACGATTTATCCGAAGCCGACTTTCTCTCTTCTCATTCTCGGCCGGTCCGCAGCACTTCGACGTCGTCCAGTATCCCATCGCCAGTCTACCGCTCATGGTGGCCTACTGTAACTGCAAGCATGGGCTGGCAAGGGCGCCATACCAATTTCGCCGCCAGTTACGTTCGAATGGTTACCGGAGTCGGGGGTCTTGTTCGGGGCCTTCGAATCAAACAGTGCGAATGTACTGGCAAGTTGGCACCTGGCACGCACATGGACGGTAGAGGCTGGAGCGGCAACTACGCGATCAATAAGAACGTCACGGCTTTCCTTCCACTGGCAGGCCGGGCGGCACAGCATCTCTGGGAAGTATTTCGCTCCAGCACCAACTCAGCGCAGCACTTCAAGCTGGAACTTGGATACACCCACTTGCATCAGAGTTACAGTGGCATCCCGTCGATATCCAAGCTCCTAATACCAATCGCGAGTTCGTCTCCATCTACGTATCAGTTCGCAAGGCCGCTTTGGAGGATAATCATGCCAGAAGATCCTCGAAGAACAGAATGCAGAGCCGCTCGACATGCAGCGCTACCTGGATGTGGTCCGCCGCCGCTACCCATATTTCCTGATGTCGTTCTTCTTCGGGTGGCTCGTCGTCTGGGGAGCCAGCTGGATTCTGCCGGCTAAGTTATAAGTCGAGCACGCTGATCCTGGTCGAACAGCCGACCATGCCGAAAGACTATGTCGCGCCGAATGTCAACGACGATCTGCAAGGCCGGATGCAGAGCATCACGCAACAGATTCTCAGCCGCACGCGCCTTCTTCGTATCATTGAGCGAGTTGAACCTCTATGACGGAAGTCACACGATCACGCCAGATGAAAAAGTCGACACAATGCGCAAGAGACATTGAGATCGAGCTTGTGCGTGACCCTACCAGCGTGCAAATCACCGCATTCAAGATTTATTATTCCGCGCGCGATCCACACGTTGCCCAGCAGGTCACAAGCGAGCTGACGAACCTATTCATTAACGAAAATCTGGAAGTACGTCAGCAACAGTCTGAAGACACCACCAAGTTTCTCGAGAACCAGTTGGAAGCTGCGCGTCAGAGCCTTGCCGACCAGGAGGCAAAGATTCGAGAGTTCAAAGGAGCAGCACGTCGGCGACTTGCCTACCCAGCAGGCGAGTAACCTCCAAATCCTGAGTGGCCTGCAATCGCAACTGCAGAACGAGCAAGATGCGCTTAACACAGCGCAACAGCAGCGAGTCTACTTACAGACCGCTGATCAGTCAATATCGAACTCTCCAGGGAGCTTCAAAGACAGCCGACGGCGCCCCGACGCGGCTTGCAGGCGATTGACAAGGAACTCGAGAGACTGAAGGCCCAACTGGCAGATCTTAGCTCTCACTACACCGATCAATACCCGGATGTTCAGAAGCTGAAGAAGTCCAGATAGCCAAAACCGAGAAGATGAGAGAGCAGCTCATTGCCGATCTGAGGAAGCAACGCAATGGCGGTAGCCCATCCCGACAGCGGTGCCGGCTCGCACGACGCTGGCGGAGATCCTCACAAAACTCGCAGCGATGCTGCAATTGCAAGGTCAGCTGCAGGCCAACCAGGCTGAAATCGCAAATCGCGAGCAAGCGATTGCGGGCTTAAAGGCCAAAGTCAGCGAGTATCAGGCACGCTTGAACGAGGAGCCGGTACGCGAGCAGCAATTGGCAGATCTGACCCGCGGCTACGATCAATCCAAGGCTAATTACGACGACCTGCTGAAAAAGAAAAACGAATCGGAGATGGCCACCAGCATGGAACAGATGCAGCAAGGGCGAGCGCTTCCGCATGCTTGATCCGCCGAGTTTGCCGCTGAAACCAGATTTTCCCAATCGGCTCAAATTCTGCGGAATCGGCTGTGGCGTTCGGTCTGGTCGTTGGGCGCTCGTAGTGGCGGGTGGATTTGAATTCCTGGACGACCGTCTGCACAGTGAAAAGGAAATCAAAGCCCTGTTGCCGATGAAGGTGATCTCTGAGATCCCTGAGATCTTGAGTCCTGCCGGACGAACGACGCAGCAAGAAGAGAATGTGGCTGGGATGGGCCATGGCCGTCGATGGTGTTTGTCACCATCCTGGCAGGTTCCGCGTTCAGCTATCTTCACGGTTAAGGTTGATCTTGCCAATGTACAAAGCTTTCTTCAATCTTACGCGTAATCCCTTCGAGCTCACGCCCGATCCCGCCTTTCTCTTCTCGACCAGGCGGCACAACGAGGCGCTGGCGGCGCTATATTACGGCATCCGCCGGCACAAGGGATTTGTTGTGGTGACTGGAGAGGTGGGCACGGGGAAGACCCTGCTGCTTCGATGCTTGCTGCAACTGCTGACAGCAGAGCAAGGACGTTGCCTACGCATATCTGTTCAACAGCCGGCTTTCTCCGACGGAATTCCTGCAGTATATTCTCGCGACTTCGGGCTCTCTGCCTCGGGCAAGAACAAAAGCGAGCTCTTGCTTGACCTGGGTCAGTTTTCTGGTCTCGCGAGGATCGAGAAAGCTGACCACCGTACTTATCGTGGACGAAGCGCATCATTTGTCTGCGGACATACTTGAGGAGGTCCGGCTTCTGACGAATCTGGAGACGGCCGACGACAAGCTGCTGCAAATCGTATTGGTCGGACAGCCCGAACTTGACGAGAAACTGGATTCCGTCGGACTCAGACAGCTCAAGCAAAGAATTGCTCTTCGCGCTCGGCTGGATCCGCTGGATTGGGATGAGACCAAGGGATACATCGAACGGCGACTGCAGATTGCCGGAACAAACGCCCGACGCGGACGCGCTTGTTCCCTGAGCAGACCATGATGGCTGTGTATCGTCATTCGCGAGGATTTCCGCGTCTGATCAACACAATTTGCGAGAACGCGCTTATTACTGCTTACGCGAGGCAGATAGAGAGCAGTTACTCCGGACATTATTGAGGATGTGGCGAAGGAGTTCCGCCTCGACGTGTGGTCACTCCCCTGAGGCGATAACGCCGGCGGCCATAACGGAGTGGATGTCCAGCGAGCCACACGCACCGCTCCAGATCTTTATTCCGCTTCTGCGAAGCAGCGGTCGCCGACGGAAGCAGATCTGGACGCCGTGGCCGTTCGAGTGAGCAAACATGAGCCTTATATTTGACGCATTACAAAGATCGGAAGCCGAACGCTCCGGAGTTGATGTGTCGGCTCTGTCGGCAGCGACTGAGTTGCTGCAGCGCGCGGAGCGTCACGCGGCTTCGGAACGGAAAGCCGCGACCAGTTCGAGACGAGCGGTCGACTCCGGACAGAGAGTGCGCGAGTCGCGACAGCGACTTTCCGTGCCGCCTGCGAGATGCCGCCAGCCGGCGACAGCGAGTCGAACTGCCGCAGCAGACGGCGGTAGCCGCGGCCGAACGTACCGAGACACTCGGACAGACTTTTCGAGCCAATTCCAATCTTTACAGGTCTGCGGTTCCTCCTCAAAGTCGCCTGGTATGCCTCACAGACAGCGAGAGTCTGGCGGCGGAGAAATTCCGCTTTCTGGGTGTCCGCTTGCAACATCTCCGGCGGGACCGACCGCTCAAAAAGGTGCTGATTACGAGCACAATTCCGCAAGAGGGCAAGAGCATGGTTTCCGCCAACCTGGCCTGCACTCTCGCTCAAAGAACACAGCAGAGGACCTTGCTGCTGGAGGGAGACCTGCGGCGACCGTCTTTATCGCAGATGTTCGGGCTGGGAAGGATTCCGGGCATCTGTGAATGCCTGCAAGGCGAGCGCAATCTGATGACGCAGTATCTACCATCTCGAAGGTCCGGGCCTCTGGATTCTGCCAGCAGGCAGCGCTCCGAAGAATCCTCTGGAGCTCCTGCAATCAGGAAGACTGTCTGCACTGATGGATCAGTTGAGCTGCTTGGTTTGATTGGATCATCATCGATTCGCCTCCCGTGCTGCCTCTGGCTGACACGAGCGTCTGGATGCGGTTGGCGGATGGAATCCTTCTGGTCGCGCGTCAAGGAATTACAGAGAAGCGGCAATTACAGAGAGGCGCTCGAAGCGCTCGAGCCCAAAAAGCTGATTGGTGCGTTGCTGAACGGCTCCAAGAGACCAGCCCGGTAGCGACTATTACTACACTAGAGCCCCGTCCATCGCTACCTCGCGGCCGAATGCCGGCTCGACAGAATAATTCAGCCTGTGATAGCGTCAGCTATCTCTCAACGCGTCATGTCCGCAAGCAGTTACGTGCAGTGCCTGAATCGCCAACGGACAAGTTGAGCGTAAGTTGATGTGCTCCTGTCCTACAAACAAGGATGCGGGACAAGAGGAGGAAGTCGTGACTCTGCGACGCTCGGGTAATGATTCAAGCCTGGCGACTCCTCTGTTCGAGTCGGTATCGGCTGGGGAACGCGAGGTCCTGAACGAAGAAGCCTTTCAGCGGATGATCGCCATCGAGCGCAAGAGAACAGAGCGTTCCAGGAAGCCTTTCCTGCTCATGCTGCTGGACGCTGGCAATCATCAAGGTTCGGAAAAGAATGGAAAAGCTCTCGACAGTATCGTGTCTGCCCTGCTGTCATCCACCAGGGAAACCGACGTGATCGGCTGGTACAAAGACCGGACGACAGTTGGCGTGATGTTTACAGGGCTTGTAGATCGATGACAAGAACTCAATCCTGAGCACGATCCTGACCAGGGTGAGCACCACGCTACGAGACAAGTTGACTTCGAGCAATTCAATCAAGTCAGCATCTCATTCCACTTCTTTCCCGACGATTGGGATCATGACAATTCTGGGCGTCCAAGTAATCCGGCCCTGTATCCCGATCTGTCGAGCCGCGACAACGGCAGACGGTCCCTGTTGGGCATCAAAGCGGCTGATGGATATTGCCGGCAGCGCGCTGGCATTGATCATGTGCGCGCCTCTGTTCCTGGTGATCGCGCTGGCGATCAAAGCATCATCCAAAGGCCCCGTGTTCTTCAGGCAGCAGCGGGTTGGGCAGTACGGCCAGTGCTTCACATTTCTGAAATTCCGGTCGATGCACATCAACAATGATCCCAGCGTTCACAAAGAATATGTAACGAAATTGATCGCCGGCCAGGCGGAGCGTGAACCGTCGAACGGGAATGGTGAGGGCGTATACAAGCTCACGAACGATCGAGGATCACGCGAGTGGGAAAGTTCCTGCGCAGAACCAGCCTGGACGAACTGCCGCAGTTCCTGAATGTTCTCAAAGGAGATATGTCGCTGGTCGGTCCTCGTCCTGCAATTCCCTATGAAGTGGCAGCCTATCAGACCTGGCACCGTCGCCGGGTATTGGAAGTCAAACCTGGGATCACCGGGCTGTGGCAGGTTACCGGCCGAAGCCGCGTCAAGTTCGACGAAATGGTCCGGCTGGATCTGCGATACGCCACGTCGTGGTCTCCCTGGCTCGACATCAAGATTCTCATGCGCACACCGCGCGCAGTGATCAGAGGCGACGGCGCATATTGAGTTCGGCGTCTGAGCCTGTCTTTCGACTTCGATCAGACGGCTGCTATTCTTCGCAGGTCTCGAACTGTCTCTCCTATCAATCGATGCTCGCACTCATCAGCAGTTGTTCAGAAGGGCGGTGAAACATCATGAATTTCGGTGTAATTGGATACGGCTACTGGGGACCAAATATTGTGAGAAACCTCGCGAGCTCTGGAGGGTTCCCAGGTGCTCGCAATTGCGGAGATCGAGCCCGCCGCGCGGAAGCGCGCACAGAAGGCTTATCCGGGAATCGATGTCACTGCGGACGCATGGAGGTGATCTCGTCGCCCGAGATCGACGCCGTCGCCATCGTCACTCCGGTCTGGACGCACTACGAACTGGCAAAAGCCGCGCTGGAGAATGGCAAGCACGTGTTCGTTGAGAAGCCGTTCACCAGCAATGCCGCGCAAGGAGAGGAACTGATCAATCTCGCGCAGCAAAAGAATCTCAAGATCATGGTGGACCACACCTTCCTGTTCACCGGCGCGGTGAAGAAAATCTGCCAACTGCTCGACGAAGGAAGCGCTGGGAAAGCTCTACTACTACGATTCCACGCGCGTCAATCTTGGCCTCTTCCAGCACGACATCAATGTGCTTTGGGATCTTGCGCCGCACGATCTTTCCATCATGGATTACCTCATCAAGGCGAGCCCCGAGGCGATCGTCGCGACCGGGCAGAAACATCTGAACGGCCATGAAGATGTGGCCTTCATGACGCTCTATTTCCCGAGAAGGTCATTGCGCACATCAACGTCAACTGGCTCTCCCCGGTAAAGGTCAGGACCACGCTGATCGGCGGCGAGAAGCGGATGCTGGTCTGGAACGATCTGGAAGCCGACGAAAAGGTGAAGGTGTACGACAAGGGAGTGAACATCACCAGCCGCGAAGGCGTCTACGAACTGCTGGTGAACTATCGGTCCGGCGATATGTGGGCTCCGCAACTGGAGCAGGTCGAGGCCCTGCGTCAGGAGCTGGCCTACTTTGTGGATTGCATTTCAAGTGGGCAGGAGCCGTTCAACGACGGATGCGCCGGGCTGCGCGTGGTCAAGATGCTGGAAGCGGCCAGCGAATCGCTGAGCAAGAGAGGAGCCCTGGTCTATCTATGAACGCCTACAACTGCATCTCGCGAGCGACGTCAAGCTGGGCGACGAATGTCCAGCTGTCGAAATTCATCAATCTCTACGGATGCGAGATCGGCGACGAGACAAAGATCGGCGCATTTGTCGAGATTCAGAAGAATGCCAGCGTCGGCAAGCGCTGCAAGATCTCCAGCCACACGCTTCATCTGCGAAGGCGTCGTCATCGAAGACAACGTCTTCATCGGTCACGGAGTCACGTTCATCAACGACAGCTATCCGCGCGCCACGACCGCGACGGAGATCTGCAAACCGAAGCCGACTGGAAGGTCGAGCGGACGGTCATCAAGAAGGGCGCATCGATCGGCTCCGGCGCCACGATCCTCTCCAACATCACGGTCGGCGAGAACGCCATTGTGGGCGCCGGCAGCGTCGTCACCAAGGATGTCCCACCCAACGCGATCGTGGCGGGAAATCCGGCCAGGGTTCTGCGTTACATCGACGAGACCGTGGAAGGTCAAAATGTCCAGTCGACGTCCAGACAGCATTCCATTTCTTGATCTGGTCACTCCGCACGTGGAACTCGAGCAAGAGCTCGTCGGCGTGTTTCGCCAGGCTCTGCACACCGCCGGCTTCATCGGCGGTCCGATGGTCGAGGAATTCGAGAAGGCGTTCGCCGCCTTCTGCGGCGCCAGCCATTCCATTGCCGTCAGCAGCGGTACGGATGCGTTGCGCTTTGCCATCATGGCTTGCGGAGTGCAACCTGGCGACGTGGTGGTGACCGTGCCGCAATACGTTCATCGCCACCACGGAAGCCATCTCGCAGGCCGGTGCCATTCCGGAGTTCGTCGACATCGACGAGCAGACCTACAACATGTCGGTCGAAATGCTGCAGCAGTTTCTGGAAGAGCAGTGCACGCGAGAATAGCTCAGGGAAGCTCATCAGCCTGCGGAGCGGACGGCCGGTAACGGCGATCGTGCCGGTGCACCTCTACGGCCAAATGGCCGACATGGATTCGATCCTGAGTCTGGCCGAGCAGTACGGTCTCACGGTGATTGAAGATGCCTGCCAGGCGCACGGCGCAGAATACTTCTCCAAGAAGCTCAATCGCTGGATGAAGGCCGGATCGATGGGCCGCGCGGCTGCCTTCAGCTTCTATCCCGGGAAGAACCTGGGAGCCTGTGGCGAAGGCGGGGCAGTCACGACCAATGATGCCGGTGTTGCCGACAAAATCAAGATGCTGCGCGATCACGGCCAGGCGAAGAAGTACTACCACGACGTGGAAGGCTACAACGGACGGCTGGACGCGATCCAGGCCGGGCTTCTGCACGCCAAGCTGCCTCATCTGGCGAAGTGGAACGCGCAGCGCCGCGAGCGGGCAGCGGAATACAACCGTCTGCTGGCGGGCAACGAAGCCGTCAGTGCTTCCGTATGAGCCTTCCTGGTCGCGCGCCGTGTATCACCTCTATGTGATCCGCACCAGCGATCGCGACGGCATGATGAACCACCTGAAGAAGGCGGGCATCGGCACCGGAATTCACTATCCGATTCCGCTGCATCTGCAGAAAGCCTACGCCTCGCTGAACTACTGTCTCGGGAGACTTTCCCGTGGCGGAGCGAGTTGCCAGCGAAATCGTCTCCTTGCCAATGTTCCCGCAGCTTACAGCAGACCAGCAAGCTCAGGGTGGCTGAGGAAATTCTGGCCTTTACTTCCAAAATCCTCGAAGCGGGTCGAGGCGAGGCAAAGTTCACTCGTTGGGTGCCGGCAAAACGAACGGCTAATGCCAAGCGTCATTGCACTAGCAACGTCCGAAGTCATGGCAGAAACCCTAACGTACGTGATTATTACTCCGGCGCGGAATGAGGCCAAGTTCATCGAACTGACGCTTCAGTCTATGGTCGCGCAGACGCTTCCGCCCGCTTAAATGGGTTATCGTCAGCGATGGCTCAACCGACGGCACCGACGACATCGTACGCAAGTACACCGTCGACAATCCGTGGATCGAGTTGTTGCGAATGCCTGAACGTCGGGAGCGACACTTCGCCGGGAAAAGTTTACGCCTTCAATGCCGGTTATGACCGAGGTGAAGGATCTGAACCCCGACGTCGTAGGCAATCTCGATGCCGATGTTTCTTTCGGAAGTGAACACTTTCGACATATTGTGAGCAAATTGGCCGAGAAGCCGCAACTCGGCGTTGCTGGAGCGCCGTTCCGAGAAGGAACGTTTCAATACGATTATCGCTTTACGAACATTGAAAACGTCTGGGGCGGTTGCCAGCTTTTTCGGCGGGAGTGTTTTGAAGACGATCGGCGGGTATACATGCCCCTGAAAGGAGGCTGCATCGATCATGTTGCGGTCGTCTCAGCAAGAATGAAGGGGTGGAAGACACGAACGTTCACTGAAAACGTGAGCATCCACCATCGAACCCTGGGCACGGCACAAAGCGGCGGATTGGGTGCGAAGTTCAAATTCGGCGCGAAGGACTACTCTGTTGGCAACCATCCGCTTTGGGAGTTATCTCGGACCTTCTACCAGATGACGCACCGCCCTTTTGTCGTTGGCGGATCTGGCGCTGGGCTCGGGATACGGTTGGTCGCTCGTTCGACGGCAAAGAGGTTCCACTCTCGTCAGAACTGGTCGCCTTTGTGCGACGCGTGAACAGATGCAGCGGCTGAAAGCACTCTTTATCGGCAAGCCGCGGATGCTTGTAAGCGGAGTTGTAGCCGCGCCCCGCGCGGAAAACAGCTGATTGCCGGTGCACAGTTGACAATCGCTGTTTTGATATTAATCCGGCTGCAGCTAGCAAATACGATAAACGCACCTACAACAGGACCACCCAGAAATGCAAGCTACCCGCAGGAACATCGAAGTCGCAGTTAAGGGCAAGTGGTTCACCGTGCCCGCCCTGGAAGTTAACGGGAAAGACATCATCGTCCGGAGGAAAGTGGATTAGAATCGCGCGCGTCGAAGCGGAGGAGTGGCTGGAATCGGAACTGGAGAATCCGCAGCAATGCGTCCAGGTCTTGAAGCAGCAGCGGTCTGCCGATCTGCGTGCGGATATCTTGAGCTTTGCGCAGAAGCTTCCAGCCATTCGCCCCAAGTATCGAATATCCTATGGAATGGGACAGCATTGCCGCGATTCGCCTCACCACTTTCAAGGAGTGGTGGGAGGGGCTGCCGCAGGAAACGCGCAAGAACGTCCGCACGAGCGCAAAAACGCGGAGTGGTTGTTCAGGTCAAGACGCTCGACGATGATTTGATTCGGGATCTCCAGGTCTGAACAACGATTCGCCGGTACGGCAGGGTAAAGTCTTCACTCACTACGGCAAGACTCTCGAGCAGGTTAAGAAAGACCAGGCGGCATTTCTCGATCGGAGCGACTACATTTGCGCCTATCACGAGAAGGAATTGATCGGCGTTGTGAAATTGATCTATCGCGGAGATGTGGCTTCCATCTTGACCTTTCTGCCGAAGGCAAGTCATCATGACAAGAGGCCGGCCAACGCCATCATGGCTAAGGCGGTCGAACTATGCGAGGAAAAGAAAATTCATTACCTGATCTTTGGAAAGTTTAATTACGGAAACAAGCACCATACTCCTTTGCGCGAATTCAAGATTCGAAACGGGTTTGAGGAAATACTTGGTACCGCGCTATTACGTCCCTTTGACCGCGAAAGGTGCGATTAGCGTCAGGCTGAAGCTCCATCGCGGTCTTCTCGGACTCCTGCCCCACAGCGTCATCACTTTTCTGGTGAATACGCGCGCCAAGCTGTATGCCTTTAAACAATGAGCCGGTGTAGCTCAATGTCAGAGCGGTCGCATCGTATGCGGCAGATGGAGCGTTCAACTCCTCCCGCCGGCTCCAATTCTAACTATGCTGATCCTCTCGCGCGTACATTCTTCCTACCTGAGTTTGAACTAAGACTCCTGAAATGCCAGGAATTTTTGGACTTATTACCAAAATGCCTCGCGAATGGGCCGAGCCGCAGTTGTTGCGGATGCTCAAAGCCTCCGCCACGAGTCTTTTTACGTGACGGGAACCTGGATCGACGAGGCGTCTGGGAGTCTACGTCGGGTGGACGGCGCGCGAGAATTCCTTCTCCGACGGAATGCCGCTCCGGAACGAGCGCGGCGACGTCGCTCTCGTGTTTTCGGGCGAGGAGTATCCGGAACCGGAGACCGCTCGCGAGCCTCAAGGAGCGCGGGTCATGAATTCGAGACGACGGACCGTCGTATCTGGTGCATCTCTATGAAGAGGATCCCACTTTCCCAAGAACCTGAATGGACGATTTCAAGGACTGGTTGCCGATCGCACGCGCGGCACAGCGACGCTGTTCAACGATCGTTTTGGCATGCATCGACTTTACTATCACGAAGCGAAAGAGGCGTTTTATTTCGCGGCCGAGGCCAAGGCAATCCTGGCGGTTCGCCCTGAACTGCGCAGCACGCGATCCGCAGGGCCTTGGGGAATTCGTCGCCTGCGGATGCGTCCTGGAGAACCGCACGCTTTTCCGCGGGATTCACGTGCTACCACCCGGTTCGGCCTGGACGTTTTCGCGGCGGCGCGCTCGAGAAGAAGGCAAGCTACTTCGAGCCGCGCGAATGGGAAGAACAAGAGCCGCTCGACGCCGAAAGCTACTACCACCAGCTGCGCGACGCTTTCGCGACGCGCTCTGCCGCGCTACTTTAACGGCCGAGAACGCATCGGCGTATCGCTCACCGGTGGTCTGGATACGCGCATCATCATGGCGTGGCGCAAGGCGCCCGCCGGTGATCGCTGCCGTGCTACACCTTCGGCAGCATGTACCGCGAGAATCAGGACGTGCTATCTTGGCGCGGCGCGTGGCGGAAATCTGCGACCAGCCCTACCAGGTCGTCACTGTCGACGAAGAGCTTCCTTGCGCGATTCGCGCATTATGCCGAGCGCACTCTTTACCTGACCGACGGATGCGTGGACATCAGCCGCTCCGCTGACCTTTACAACAACGAAATGGCTCGGCAGATTGCGCCGGTGCGGATGGTCGGGACGTTTGGCAGCGAGATCATCCGCAGCGGCCGTGATGTTCAAGCCGTGATGCCGCTCGGCAGATCTCTTCCAGCCGGAGATTCTCGCCGAAGTTCGCGGGCGGCCGGAAACCTACCACGAACCAGCTGCAGCGGCCATCGGACGAGTTTGGTGGCCTTTCGCCAGCCAGCTGCGTACCACTTCGGCGTGCTGATGCTGGAGCAGACGCAGCTGCACGCTGCGTTCGCCGTACCTGGACAACGAAATCGTTCGCACCGTGTTTCGGGCGCCGCAGGTGGAGCGAGGCGAAGACGTGCGGCTGCGGCTGATTCGTGACGGCAGCCCGGACGCTGGCGCGATTGCGCACCGATCGCGGGCTTGGGCGATGTCGAATCCGCCTTGCTGGCTGCCGTTGAGCCGGACTTATTAGGAGTTCACGTTCAAGGCCGAATACGCGTACGATTACGGCATGCCGCAATGGGTGGCCCAAGTGGATCACGCTTTTGCGCCGCTGCATTTGGAGCGCCTCTGGCTGGGCCGGCACAAGCTGTTCCACTTTCGGTGGTGGTACCGCACCATTCTTGCAAAATACGTGCAGGAAATGCTGCTCGACCCGCGGACGCTGGCGCGGCCGTATCTGGAGCGAAGCGGTGTCGAGGCCATCGTGCGCGGCCATCTCAAAGGCAATCGCAACTACACCACCGAAATTCACCGGCTGCTTTCGCTGGAACTGCTGCACCGGCTTTTCGTGGACGCCAGATGACCGTTGTGGACTTCTCAACCGCGCGAGGCTGGCTAGAATGAATCCCTCTCTCGCTACCCTTATCTGCGCTTGCGGAATCGCCGGGCTTTTCTACCTCGATCGAGACAGATCAGTCGCACTTCCAAAGCTCTCTGGCTCCCGGTCATCTGGCTATGGATCATTGGATCAAGGTCGGTGTCGGCATGGTTGGGTGTGAGCCCCACCGGGGCGAATGTCCAGCTTGACGGCAGCCCCCTCGACGCCGCTATCTTCGGAGTTCTGTTGGCTGCCGCCATAGGCGTCCTAATTCGCCGCAGCAGCCGGACGCGCACTTTGCTAGCAGCAAACTGGCCGATCTTAATTTACTTCTTCTATTGCCTCATCAGCGTTGCTTGGTCATACTATCCGGATGTTTCGTTCAAGCGCTGGATTAAGGCCATCGGCGACCTAGCGATGGTCCTGGTCATCGTCACCGATGCCACAGCCAGTCGCCGCTCTTAAACGTCTATTCTCACGCGTTGGTTTCCTATTGTTGCCCACTTCAGTGCTCTGATCAAGTATTACGGCGATCTCGGCAGGGGATACGACCCCAGCGGGGGCCAATGAAATACCGGTGTACGACCAACAAAAATACCTCGGCCTCATCCTGTTCGTCGTTTCACTGGGCACGCTATGGAACGTGCGCGCGCTGCTAGCTGATAAGGAAGCTCCCAATCGTGCTCGTCGCCTGTTGGCTCAAGCTTACCTTACTTGCATTCGGCATCGTCCTTTTCAGATGGCGGACTCGGCCACCGTGCCGCATGTTTTATCCTCGGCGGTGGCCTCATGCTCCTAACCGGTCGCGTGCGATCAGAAACCGGCCTGCCCGAGTGCACGCGCTGTGTTTGGCGATTGTTCTTGCCGGGGGGCTAGCATGCTCTTCGGGGGCGCATCCGTCGTCACGAGCGCGCTGGGCAGGAGTCGAATTTTACTGGACGAACGGAGATTTGGTCGGCCGTGATTGGCGCGGCCGGAATCCGATGATTGGCACCGGATTTGAGAGTTTCTGGATCAGCCCCAATGAGGAGAAGGTCACGCGCATAGCCTTCGATCTGGCTGGTGGCACCCCGAAGCTCTCAACGAAGCGCACAACGGCTATCTAGAGGCTTACTTGAATCTGGGTTGGATCGGCGTGCTGCCTCGATCGCACTTATTCTAATAGCGGTTATGCGCGCCGAGCGAGACCTTCCGGCGCGACCCTGAGTTTGGGGGTCTTATGCTAGCTTATATTGCCACAGCCACGTTCTACAGTCTAACCGAGGCGGGCTTCCGGATGCTGACTCAGTCGTGGATCTTCCTGTTGCTGGCTCTTGTCAGCGCTAGTGGTGTTGTCTGCGGTCTTTACGGTGGCGAAGCGCCCAAGGCTTCTTGCTTCGCGCGGCGGGCTAGCGAACAGAACGCCTGCTAGAAAAAAACTCATCCCCGAGAGCGACGCCGTTCACAGTGCGCGGCGCGGACTTGGCGCCGCTTGCAACGCTCAACGACGTAATCAGTCTCCACTAATTTTTCAGTTTGGATTTTCTACGCCGTGATTTCGCGCATGCTGCGCTGTCGAGCAATTCTGGAACATTACCTAATACATACGGTTAGGCCCTCGGCCGGGCTCGAACTGTCAGTGCCGCCGACTTGAAATTGCAGGGCGTTCTCGGTCTGCGATTGCCCAAGGTATCCGGATGCAGTCAGGCATCGAGTGGAAGACACGAGATGCTCCGGTCGGATCCGTGTTCGAATCAGCGACGTCCGCCAAGTTGTCAGCGAACGATGCACCTAGATCGCCAAAGGATTAATGATTGATACCTTTCCACCGACGGCACCTTCCACCCGTATCGAGACGGGCGCGTGGACTTCGCCGTACCGCGGTACGTGGCGCTGGGGTGGCAATAGCTGGTCAGGCGGGTAACTTCGCGGTACAGATCGGATCAGTAGTCGTCCTGGCACGGCTACTTACGCCGGCTGATTTCGGGATCGTGACCATAAATCCTGGTCGAGGAGGCGCATCGCGCCGGCATGCCGTTCGTGGACCAGCGCTGGCTGGGCGGCATGCTGACGAACTTCAAGACGATCAAGACCTCGATCAAGCGCTTGAAGGAGATGGAGCAGACCAAGGAGGAGGGCGGTCTGGAACGCATGCCGAAAAAGGAGGCGCTGCATTTTCAGCGGGAAATCGACAAGCTGAACAAGGCGATCGGTGGCATCAAGGAAATGAACGCGCTGCCCGATGCGCTGTTCGTGATCGACGTGGGCTATCACAAGATCGCGATCGCGGAAGCCAACAAGCTCGGAATTCCGATCGTCGGGATCGTCGATACCAACCATTCCCCGGAAGGCATCGCGTACGTGATCCCGGGCAATGACGACTCCAGTCGCGCGGTTCGCCTGTACGCGCGCGGCGTGGCCGACGCGATCCTGGAGGGCAAGGCGAACACGTCGCAGGGCGTGGTCTCCAGCGTGACGGACGACGAATTCGTCGAGGTCAGCGAGGATTCCGGCGCGCCAGATTGATGCGCCGGCCGGCGATGCGCCCGGCCGATCTTCGGCCGGCCGATCGCCCAGTTTGTTCAGCGAACGCACAGAGGGAACACGACGATGGCCGAAGTGACCGCGGGAATGGTCAAGGAATTGCGGGAAAAGACCGATGCGCCGATGATGGAGTGCAAGAAGGCGCTCGCTGAAGCCAGCGGTGACATGGCCCGGGCCGAGGAGATTCTTCGGGTCAAGCTGGGCAACAAGGCGGCGAAGGCGTCGACCCGCATCACCGCGGAGGGAATCGTGGCGGTCGACGTCGATGCCGCGGGCAGAACCGGCGCCATCGTCGAAGTCAATTGTGAAACGGACTTCGTGGCGAAGAACCAGGAGTTCCAGGAGTTCGCCCGCACGCTGGCCCGCCTGGCGGCGGCGCAGGCCCCGGCCGACGTGGCCGCGCTGTCCGCGCTGGCTCTGGGCGCAGGCACCGTCGAGAGCGCGCGCACGGCCCTGGTCGGCAAGATCGGCGAGAACATCTCGATACGCCGGTTTGCCCGCATTGCGGCGGCCGGACGCATTTTCAGCTACGTGCACGGCGGCTCGCGCATCGGCGTGCTGGTCGACCTCACCGGCGCTGAAGAAGCGCTGGGCAAGGATCTGGCGATGCACATCGCGGCGGGCAAGCCCAAATCGCTGCGAGCCGACGGCGTGCCGGCCGAAGACATCGCGCGTGAAAGGTCGATCGCGCAGCAGAAGGCCGCCGAGTCCGGCAAGCCGGTTGAAATCCAGGCCAAGATGACCGAGGGCGCGGTGCAGAAGTACCTGAAGGAGGTGACCCTGCTCGGGCAGCCGTTCGTGAAGGACGACAAGCTGTCGATCGAGCAGTTGCTCAAGCAGAAGGGTGCGACCGTCAACGCGTTCGCGCTCTACGTGGTGGGCGAGGGCCTTGAAAAGCGCCAGGACGATTTCGCCGCCGAAGTGGCCGCACAGGCCGCGGCGGCGCGTCGCGAGCCGCTTGACGCCGCCGGGAAAACAAAGGCCACTGATGGGCGATGACCGCCGCTACCGGCGCGTCCTGCTGAAGCTGTCCGGCGAGGCCCTGATGGGGGAGCAGCCGTTCGGCATCAGCCGGGTGACCACCGAGCGCATGGTCGAGGACATCGCCGAGGTCATCCGGCTGGGCACCGAACTGGCGATCGTGATCGGCGGCGGCAACATTTTCCGCGGTGTCGCGCTGGGTGCCAGCGGCATGGAACGGGCGACCGCCGACTACATGGGGATGATGGCGACGATCATGAACGCAATGGCGTTGCAGGACGCGATGCAACGGGCCGGGCTGGAGGCGCGCGTGCAATCGGCGCTGAACGTCGAGCAGGTCGTGGAGCCCTACATCCGGCCCAAGACCTTGCGGTATCTGGAGGAAGGCAAGGTCGTCATCTTCGCGGCCGGGACCGGCAATCCGTTCTTCACCACCGATACGGCCGCCGCCCTGCGCGGCTCGGAGATCGGGGCGCAGATCGTCTTGAAGGCGACCAAGGTGGACGGCGTTTATTCGGCCGATCCGAACAAGGACCCGACCGCGGAGCGGTATACGAGAATCAGCTTTGACGACGCGCTGGCGCGCAACCTGCAAATCATGGATGCGACCGCCTTTGCGCTGTGCCGCGACCAGCAGCTGCCGATTCGCGTATTCAACATCGCAAAGCCGGGCGCGCTGCTGCGTGCGGTCCTGGGGGATGACGAAGGCACTCTGGTATACGTTTGAGGCCGCGGGCGCGGCTGCCCAGGCGATATCCGGTTCGGGCGCAGGCGTGGAGGTACAGAATGAATCTAGCCGAGATTCGCAGTTCGACCGAGCAAAAGATGCTCAAGAGCATCGAGTCCCTGAAGCATGACCTGGCAAAGATCCGGACCGGCCGCGCACACACCGGGCTGCTCGATCACATCCAGGTCGATTACTACGGCGCGATGGTGCCCCTGGGCCAGGTGGCCAACGTGGGACTGGCCGACGCCCGCACGATCACGGTGCAGCCCTGGGAAAAAAAGATGCTGACGGTGATCGAAAAGGCGATCCGGGAATCCGACCTGGGATTGAATCCGGCCACGCAGGGCGAGCTGCTGCGCATCCCGATGCCGGCGCTGACCGAGGAGCGGCGGCGTGATCTGGCCAAGGTGGTTCGCCATGAAGGCGAGAACGCGCGCGTGGCGGTTCGCAACCTGCGGCGCGACGCCATCCACCAGCTCAAGGAGATTCTGAAAAAGAAGGAGGTATCGGAGGATGACGAGCGACGTGCGCAGGACGATGTGCAGAAGCTCACGGACCGGTTCGTCGGCGACATCGACAAGCTGATCGCGGAGAAGGAAAAAGAGCTGATGACGGTCTGACGGGTGCGAAATTCGCGATCTGCGCACAAGCCGTGAATTCGCCGAACTCCGAGACCCCGGGCCCGCCCCCTCGGCACGTGGCCGTCATCATGGACGGCAACGGGCGCTGGGCAACCGCCCGGCATCTGCCGCGCGCTGCCGGTCACTCGCGCGGGGTCGATGCGGTCCGTTCGACCATCGAGACCTGCGCCCGACGCGGCGTGGAGTACCTGACCTTGTTCGCGTTCAGCTCGGAAAATTGGCGGCGGCCGGCCGACGAGGTTTCGCTGCTGATGCGGCTTTTCGTCAGCTCGTTGCAGCGCGAGGTGAACCGGCTGGTCGAAAACGGGGTGCGCATGCGCGTGGTCGGGCAGGTCGACTCGCTCGAACCCGAATTGCGCCAGCTGATCCGCGATGCCGAGGAGCGCACGGCGCACAACCGGAAGCTGAATCTGACCGTCTGCGCCAGCTACGGTGGTCGCTGGGACATCGTGCAGGCGGCGTGCCGGGTGCTCGAGCGCACGGCGCGCGAGGGCAAGGTCCAGGAAGTCGACGAGCAGCAATTCTCGAGCGAGCTCGTGTTGAGCTTTGCACCGGATCCGGACCTGCTGATCCGCACCGGCGGGGAACGAAGAATCAGCAACTTCCTGCTCTGGCAGATCGCGTACACCGAGCTGTATTTCACCGACGTGCTGTGGCCGGATTTCGATGCACAACAGCTGGAGATCGCATTGGGCTGGTTTGCCCGGCGCGAGCGGCGCTTCGGCCGGGTGGCGCCGGAGCCGGTCCAATCATGAGCGCCTGCCCATGCTGCGCGCGCGCGTGATCACGGCAGTGGTGTTGCTCGCGCTGATCGCGGCTGCGGCGGCCTGGAGCAGCGCGGCGCTGCTGGTGCTGTGCGCGGCGCTGGTTGCCATGGGCATGTACGAATGGATCAGGCTGGCCGGTGTGGACCGCTCGGCTGCGGCTGCCGCCGCGCTCGCTTACGGCGCGGTGCTGGCCGGGCTGTCGAGCCGGGACCTGCATGCGTCGCAGGGTGCCACCGTCGGCGCCGCGCTGGCCGCCAGCGCCGTGTGGTGCGCACTGGGCGCCGCGCTTGTCGCTGCCGAGCGCGGGCGCTTGCGCATCGCGGGCGGCGTCTCGGTGCTGCTGGCGACCGCACTGCTGTCGGTCGGCTGGATGGCGTTGGACAGCCTGCTGCAGCGGGGCGTGCAATGGCTGGTTTCGGTGCTGGCGGTCGTCTGGATCGCCGACATAGCAGCCTATTTCAGCGGACGGGCGCTCGGACGCCACAAGCTGGCGCCGCGCATCAGCCCCGGAAAAACCTGGGAAGGGGTGTGGGGCGCGCTGGTGATCGTCACCGCCGCCGCCCTGGGGGTGCACGCCGTGTGGCCGCATGCGCGACTGTGGTCGAACCAGGTGCTGTCGCAGCTGGCCTGGCCGCTGGCGTTCGGCTGTCTGTGGGCGGTCGTCGCGCTGTCGATCGTCGGCGACCTTTTCGAAAGCCTGCTGAAGAGGCAGGCGCAGGTAAAGGACAGCGGCTGGCTTCTGCCGGGTCACGGCGGAGTGCTGGACCGGATCGACGCCACGCTGCCGACGCTTCCGGCGGCGGTCCTGATCGATTGGTGGACCCGATGAGCCAGCGCGGCGCGTCGGCGCAAGGAGTCTGCATTCTGGGCGCGACCGGTTCGATCGGGGCCAGCACGCTCGACGTGCTGGCGCGTCACTCGGACCGATTCCGCGTGGTTGCCCTGACCGCCCACTCGAAGGTCGAGCAACTGGTCGAGTTGTGTCGCCGCTACCGTCCCGAACTGGCTGCGATCGGTGATGCGGAGCAGACCCCGGCGCTGGCGGACGCCTTGCGCCGGTCCGGCCTGCGCACGGTCGCGGTCGGCGGCGCCGAGGGCCTGATCGAGGCCGCTCGGCTGGAAGCTGCCGATTGCGTGGTGGCAGCGATCGTGGGCGCGGCCGGGCTGAAGGCGACGTTCGCGGCGGCGCGGGCGGGCAAGCGCGTCCTGCTGGCGAACAAGGAGGCCATCGTATGCGCCGGCGCACTGCTGATCGAGGCTGTTCGCATCGGCCGCGGCAGCCTGTTGCCGGTCGACAGCGAGCACAATGCGATCCACCAGTGCCTGGCGGCAGCGCGCGACGCGCAGCGCGAGGTTCAGCGCCTGATCTTGACGGCTTCGGGCGGACCGTTCCTCAGGCGCCGCGATTTGAGCGGAGTGACGCCGGAGCAGGCCTGTGCCCATCCGAAGTGGAACATGGGGCGCAAGATATCGGTCGATTCGGCCACGCTGATGAACAAGGGCCTGGAGGTGATCGAGGCGAGCTGGCTGTTCGACTTCACCCCCGATCGCATCGACGTCGTGATACATCCGCAAAGCGTGATCCACTCGATGGTCGAATTCGTCGACGGCTCGGTGCTGTCGCAGATGGGAACTCCGGACATGCGCACCCCGATCGCGTACGCGCTCGGGCACCCACAGCGCATCGAAAGCGGCTCGCCGCGACTCGATCTGCTGCACGCCGGTCCGCTGCAATTCGAGGCGCCGGACCAGGACCAGTTCCCCTGCCTGGGCCTGGCCTACCAGGCTCTGCGCGCAGGCCCGGCGGCCTGCATCACGCTCAATGCCGCCAACGAGGTCGCGGTGGACTCGTTCCTGAATCGCGAGTTGCCCTTCGCCCGGATCGCGGGCGTGATCCAGGACGTGCTTGCGAACTGCCCGACCGAGCCGCCGCCATCGGTCGAGGCGGTGCTGGACCTGGATGACAGGGCCCGCCGGCAAACCCGATTGCTGCTGACCAAGAAGACATGGACCTGCTGACGACGATTCCCGCATTCCTGCTCGCGCTGGGTCTGTTGATTCTGGTGCACGAACTCGGCCACTTCTGGGTGGCGCGCTGGTGCGGCGTCAAGGTGCTGCGCTTTTCGGTCGGCTTCGGCCGCCCGATCGCGCGCTGGGTTCGAGGTCCTGACCGAACCGAATGGGTCATCGCGGTGGTGCCCTATGGCGGGTACGTTCGAATGCTGGACGAGCGCGAGACCGAATCCGGGCCGATCGCCCCGGCGGATCTGCCGCGCGCCTTCAATCGCCAGCCGGTGGCCCGGCGCGCTGCCATCGTGGTGGCCGGACCGATCGCCAATCTTCTGTTCGCCGTATTGACCTACTGCGCGATCAACTGGGCCGGAACGACGGACCTGCGGGCCGTGGCCGGCCAGCCTCCGGCCGGGACGCTCGCGGCCCAGGCCGGCCTCACCGAGGGCGACCTGGTGCTTCGCGTCGACCGCCGGCCGATCCGGTCGTGGAGTGACCTGCGCTGGTCGCTGCTGCAGCACGCGGGCGAGCGCGATCGGCCGCAATTCACGGTGCGCGGTGCCGATGGTGCTGAACGAACCCTCATCCTGGATTTGAGCAGCGTCGAGACGGATCAGCCCGACAGCGACTGGTTCGCTCGAATCGGTTTGCAACCGGGTGGCGCAGACGTGCTCGTTCGAGCGGCGACGCCGGGCGACCCGGCCGCATTGGCCGGCCTACAGGCGGGCGATCGGATCGTGTCGATCAATGGCGTTGCGATCAAATCGGCCGCCGATGTGACCCGCATCGTGAGCGCGGCCGCGCGCGAGGCACTGCAGTTCCGCATCGAGCGCGGCGGCCAGGTGCTGCCGATTCAAATCACTCCGTTCGAGGCGACAGGCGCCGATGGGAAACACATCGGCCGGGTCGGAATCAGCGTGAGCAACGAGTTTCGCGACAAGATCGTGGTGCGGGATGGGCCGGTCGATGGTTTGCAACGCGCGATCAGCAGGACCTGGGAGACTTCCTGGTTCTCTCTGAAGATGCTCGGTCGCATGGTGACGGGGCGTGCGTCGTGGCACAACCTGTCGGGACCGGTGACGATCGCCGACGTCGCAGGGCAGAGCGCGAGGATCGGGCTGCTTGCCTACCTGAACTTCCTGGCGCTCGTGTCCATCAGCCTGGGCGTCCTGAATTTGTTACCAGTTCCGGTGCTGGATGGCGGACACTTGCTGTACTATGCGATCGAGGTTGTGAAGGGCAGTCCGCCCTCGCAGATGTGGCTCGAACTGGGGCAACGCGTGGGGATCGGGCTGCTTGTCGTTTTGACCGCACTGGCCCTATATAACGACGTGACCCGGCTGCTGTTCCAGTAGCCGCCAAGCGGGGCCGGCGCGATCCCGTCCGGGGTGAGTTCGTTCGGATCGACTTTTGCCTGCAAAAGCAAGTAACAACAGCGCGCTCAGGCCCCCAGCACATCGCGAAGCAACCCGGGTCGATTCCTTGATACGCCGCAACACCCGCTTGTCCGTGGCGACGCGAAGCCTATGTCTCGCGTTGACTCTCGCATTCGGGGAAGGCGGCGCACGCGCGCAGTCCCAGCCGCCGGACTTCGTGATTCGCGACATCCGCGTCGAAGGTGCGCAGAGAACCGACGTCGGTACCGTGTTCGGCTACCTTCCGTTGCGGGTCGGCGACCACTACGACGCCGGCAAGGGGACCGCCGCGATCCGCGCGCTCTATGCGTCGGGGCTTTTCAAGGACGTACGCCTCGAGGCGGACGGCGACGTGCTGGTCGTCGTGGTCGAAGAGCGCCCGGCCATCGCCTCGGTCGAGGTGGTCGGCATGCGCGAATTCGACAAGGACCAGGTGAAGAAGTCGCTCAAGGACGTCGGACTGGCCGAGGCCCGCATCTACGACCGCTCGCTGCTGGACCGGGCCGAGCAGGAGTTGAAGCGGCAGTACCTGAGCGCGCGGCCTGTACGGCGTGAAGGTCACGACGACGGTCAGCCCGCTGGAGCGCAACCGCGTCGCGATCACCATCTCGATCGACGAGGGCGAAGTGGCGCGGATCCGGGAAATCCGATTCACCGGAAATCACGCCTTCAAGGATTCGCAGCTGCGCGACCAGATGGAGCTGACGACCCCGGGCTGGCTCACCTGGTACACAGGTCACGACAAGTACGCGCGCCAGAAGCTGCAGGCCGACGAGGAGAAGCTGCGCTCCTACTACCTGGCGCGCGGCTACCTGGATTTCAACATCGAGTCCACCCAGGTGTCGATCAGCCAGGACAAGAAGGACATCTTCATCACGATCAACCTGGTCGAGGGCGAGCGCTACCGGATCTCGAGCATCCGGCTGGCCGGTGAACTGCTCGGGCTGGATGAGGAGCTGTCGAGGCTGATCACCGTGAAGCCGGGCGAGATCTACAACGGCGAGAAGATCAATACCATCGCCAAGGCGGTGACCGACCGGCTGAGCGTGCTGGGCTACGCCTTCGCCACGCCAATCCGGTGCCCGATTCGAACAAGGAAAAGCGCGAGGTGGCTTTCACGATCCTGATCGATCCGGGACGGCGCGCCTACGTGCGGCACGTGAACATCTCCGGCAACACGCACACGCGCGACGAGGTCATACGGCGCGAGATCCGCCAGTTCGAGTCGGCCTGGTACGATTCCGACAAGGTGAGCTCTCGCGCGACCGGATCGACCGCCTCGGGTACTTCGAGAAGGTGGAGGTCGAAACGCCGGCGGTGCCCGCCAGCCAGGACCAGGTCGACGTCGACGTCAAGGTCAAGGAGCGGCCCACCGGGACCATCCAGGCCGGCGCTTGGCTACAGTTCGACCGAGCACCTGGTGATATCGGGTGCCTACACCCAGCAGGACATCCTGGGGACCGGGCACGCGGTCGGCGTGCAGGTCAATACCAGTTCGGCTACGCGCACGATCGCGTTTTCGCACACCGATCCGTACGTGACGCTCGATGGCGTGAGCCAGAGCGAAGAGGTTTATTTGCGCAATTCGAACCTGGCCAAGATCGGACTTTCGACGGTCGACATCGGCACCACCGGCGGGACCGTGCGCTGGGGCGTACCGTTCACCGAATTCGACACGATCTTCTTCGGTGTCGGCGTCGAAAACACCAACATCGATCTGACCGCCACCAGCCCGTACGTTTACGTCGACTACGTGAACAAGTTCGGTTCCAGCCCGGCCTCGCTGTTCACGACCGTCGGATGGGCGCGCGACAGCCGCGACAACATCCTGACCCCCAGCCGCGGGCGCTTTCAGCGGGCGTTCCTGGAGGTCGGAACGCCGGTGCTCGACCTGGAGTATTACAAGGCGACCTATCAGATCCAGCAATTCCTGCCGCTGACCAACAAGCTCACGCTGGCGGCCAACGGGCAGGCCGGCTACGGCGGTGGCTACGGCGGCAAGGACTTCCCCCTGTTCAAGAACTTCTACGTCGGCGGCATCGGCAGCGTGCGCGGGTTTTACGCGGGCTCGCTCGGCCCGCGCGACATCAACAACAATCCGCTGGGCGGCGTCAAGGAGGTCAACGGGTCGATCGAGTTCCAGAGCCAGCTGCCGGGGGCCGACCGCTCGCTGCAGGCCCTGGTCTTTCTCGACTCCGGCTACGTCTGGGCCGAGGGAGCGGCGGTCAATTTCGGGGACCTGCGCGCGGCGGCCGGTGTCGGAATCGCCTGGATCTCCCCGATCGGACCGCTTAAGCTCAGCCTGGCCCAGCCGGTCCGCTATACGTCGATCGACCGCGTCCAGCGCTTTCAGTTCCAGATCGGAACCGGCTTCTAGCCGACGGCGGCGCCCCGGTGGGCGCGTGGCGTCGGCGGCCGCCCTCTATGGCAAAATCGCCTTCCGGGAAAGTTCGAGGTCGGTGATGCGATTCACGTCTTCCATGGCGTTGAAGTTGGGTTCGGTCGCGATGGCCGTTGCACTGGGGCTGTGGGGGCGAACGGTCTGCGCTGAGGAGTTGAAGATCGGCTATGTCAGCGCCGAGCGGATCCTGCGCGACTCGGTTCCGGCCAAGGCCGCCGAGCAGAAGCTTTCACAGGAGTTCGCCAAGCGCGGCAAGGAACTGCAGGACCTGGACAGCCAGTTGAAGGCGTCGGCCGAGAAGCTGGACAAGGACAGTCCCGTCCTGTCCGATGCCGAGCGCGGCAAGCGCCAGCACGAGCTGCAGGACATGGACCGCGAGTTCCAGCGCAGGCGGCGCGAGTTTCAGGAGGACCTGAACCAGCGCAAGAACGAGGAGTTCCAGAACCTGCTCGAGCGGGCCCAGCGCATCGTGAAGGGGATCGCGGAACAGGAAAAGTTCGACCTGATCATCCAGGACGCGTTGTATGTCGGGCCGCGTGTCGATATCACGGAAAAGGTCCTGCATGCACTCGATTCGGGCAAGTGATTTCCGGGACCCGTTTTCGACCGCGCCCTGAGCGGATCGGCGACGCGAACCGCCCGGCAGCCGATCGATCGCGATGCCGGGCGCCCTGACGATCGAGCAACTGTCGGCGGCGGTTGCGCGCCGTGCGGGCGAGGGTCTGGCCGCGCGCATTGTCGGCGATGGGCGGCGCACGGTCGCCGCGGTGGCCACGCTGGAGCAGGCCGAATCCGATCAGCTCAGTTTCCTGGCCAACCCGCGCTATCGCCGCCTGGCGGCGAACACGCGCGCCGGCGCGCTGGTGCTTTCCGAAGCCGATCGGGGCGAGCTCTTCGCTGCGGGCTCCCAGACCTGCGTGCTGATCGTGTGCGACGCCGCCTACACCTGGTTCGCATTCGCCGCGCAGGCGCTGGCGCCGGCGACGACGCAGGCGCCGGGGTGTGCACCCGGGGCGGTCGTGCATCCGGCTGCGCGCTTGGATCGAACCAGCAGCATCGGCGCGCTGGCCGTGATCGATGAGGGTGCCAGCGTCGGGGCCGATGTGCAGATCGGCGCCGGCTGCCACATTGGACGCAACGTGCGGATCGGCGAGGCGACCCGGCTGTACCCGGGCGTGCAGATCTACGACGGCTGCCAGATCGGGGCGCGGTGCATCCTGCATTCGGGATCGGTGATCGGCGCGGATGGATTCGGTTTTGCGCCGTTCAACGGCCAGTGGGTGAAGATTCCGCAGACCGGTGCGGTGCTGATCGGCAACGACGTCGAGGTCGGAGCCGGCACCACGATCGACCGCGGCGCGATCGGGGACACGGTGATAGAGGACGGCGTCAAGATCGACAACCAGGTGCAGATTGGCCACAACTGCCGGATCGGCGCGCACTCGGCCATCGCGGGCTGCGTCGGGATCGCGGGCAGTGCGACGATCGGGCGACGCTGTCAGCTGGGCGGAGCCTCGATGATTCAGGGTCATATCACGATTGCCGACGATACGATCATCGCCGGTGCCACGGCGATCACGCACGACATTCGCCAGGCCGGCTTCTACACTGGCATCTACCCGTTCATGCGCAACCGGGAGTGGGAGCGCAACGCAGCCGTGTTGCGCCACCTGGATGAATTGCGCGACCGGATCCGCCGCCTCGAGGCGAGCGTTCGCAGTCAACCGTCGGAACCTGATCGATGATGGATATCCAGGAAATAATGCGGACGCTTCCGCACCGCTACCCGATCATCCTGGTCGACCGGGTGGAGGAGGTCGAGGCCGGCAAGCGGATCGTCGCCCTGAAGAACGTGTCGATCAACGAGCCGGTGTTCGCGGGGCACTTTCCCGGGTACCCGGTGATGCCGGGCGTGCTGATCCTGGAGGCCCTGGCCCAGGCGGCCGGGATCCTTTCGATCGTGACCCTGGGAGCCGACCGGCCGAAGGACTTGATCTACTACTTTGTCGGCATCGACCGGGCCCGCTTCAAGCGCCCGGTGGAGCCGGGCGACCAGTTGCGACTGGAGGTCGATTTGGCCCGCGAACTGCGCGGCATCGCCTTTTTCAAGGCGAAGGCGCTTGTGGAAGGCCAGGTGGCTTGCGAAGCCGACCTGATGTGCGCCTATCGCTCGCCGCCGAAATCGGGGGCGGGGTCGGCCTGATGGCGCGCGTCCACCCCAGCGCGATCGTCGATCCCAAGGCCGAGCTGGCCCAGGATGTGCAGGTCGGTCCTTTCAGCGTGATCGGTCCGGATGTGACGATCGAGGCCGGAACGTCGGTGCAGTCCCACGTGGTGATCACGGGTCATACCCGGATCGGACGCGACAACCGAATCTTTTCCTTTTGCACCCTGGGCGAAGTTCCGCAGGACAAGAAATACGCCGGCGAGCCGACCGAGCTGGTGATCGGGGACGGCAACACGATCCGGGAATTCTCCTCGCTGAACATCGGGACGCTGCAAGGCGGCGGCGTCACCCGCGTCGGCTCGGACAACTGGATAATGGGCTACGTGCACGTCGCGCACGACTGCGTGATCGGCGACCACACGGTGTTCGCGAACCTGACGCAGCTGGCCGGTCACGTCGTGGTCGGTGACTGGGCGATCCTCGGGGGAATGTGCGGCGTTCACCAGTTCGTACGCATCGGGGCCCATTCGATGTGCGGCGGCGGCTCGACCCTGGTTCAGGACGTCCCGCCATTCGTGCTCTGCCGTGGCAGCCCGGCCCAGCCCTTCGCGATCAATGTGGAGGGACTGCAACGGCGCGGATTCGACGAGGCGACCGTCTCGGCCCTGAAGCGCGCCTACCGCACCATTTTCCGGGAGGGCCTGACGCTGGGGCAAGCGCGCGAGGCCATCCTGTCCGACGTCGAACCGGGCACGGCGGCGGCCGTCGCGCTCGGACAGCTGTCCGAGTTTCTCGGCGCCCCGGGCCGCGGCATCATTCGCTAGATTGTCGCAGCCGCTGCTCGTGGTCGTGGCCGGCGAAGTGTCCGGCGACCTGCTGGCTGCGCCGGCGATCCGCGCGCTGCGGTCGGGCGACTCGCACTGGCGCGTGGCCGGAGTCGCCGGTGACCGCATGATCGAAGCCGGATGCGAGCCGTGGCACCACGTGCGGGAACTTTCGGTGCGGGGCTACGCGGAGGTGCTGCGCGAGTTGCCGCGCCTGCTGTGGTTGCGCCGTTCGCTGAGGCGGCAGGCGCTGGACAGCGGCTGCCGCGTCCTGATGGGGGTCGATGCGCCGGACTTCAATCTCGCGCTGGAGACGTCCGTGCGCGCCTCGGGAGTGCCGACCGTGCATTACGTGAGTCCGTCCATCTGGGCCTGGCGCGCCGAGCGGATCGAGCGCATCCGGCGCGCCGCCACGCGCGTGCTGCTGGTTTTCCCGTTCGAGCAGCGCATATACGCGCGCGCCGGCATCGCGGCCACGTATGTGGGCCATCCGCTGGCGCAGCAGATCCCGTTGCGGCCCGATCCGCAGGCCGCGCGCGCCCGTCTTGGCATCGACGGCAGCTGCACCGTGATCGCCGTGCTGCCGGGCAGCCGCAAGGCCGAGATCGACTTCATCGGCCCGGTGTTCTTCGCCGCCGCCGCCCGGCTGGCGGCCGACTTGAATCCGGTCCGGTTCGTGGTCCCGATCGCCGACGCGTCGCTGCGCCCGCGCATCGAGGCGCTGCTTGCGCGCACCCCGCGGCTGCTGCAGGTCACGACCCTGATCGAGGGCCGGTCGCACGATTGCCTGGAGGCCGCGCATGCGGTGCTGGTGACCAGCGGGACGGCGACGCTGGAGGCAGCCCTTTACAAGCGCCCGATGGTGATCGCCTACCGGATGCCGCGCTTTTCGGCGTGGATGATCCGTCGCATCGGAGGCTATGTGCCCTGGGTGGGACTGCCGAACATCCTGGCCGGGGAATTGGTCGTCCCCGAGCTGCTGCAGGACGAAGCGACCGACACGGCGCTCGCCTCGGCGCTGCTGGCGCAGCTCGAAGATCACGCCGGGCAGGCCCGTTTCGCCGAGCGCTTCGAACAGATCCACGAGAGCCTGCGCCGCGATACGCCGGCACTGGTGGCCGACGCCGTGCTCGACCTGGCGCGGCGGCCCGCGTAAGCGGGTGGACTCACTCGTGTGCTCCGACCGCATCCAGCGCCCTTGCCTGCTCGTGCGCGTCGCCGGCGTCGACGAGGCGGGCCGCGGGCCGCTGGCCGGACCGGTGGTGGCCGCCGCGGTCATATTGGACCCAACGCGGCCGGTCGAAGGACTGCGCGACTCCAAGCAGTTGACGCCGGCCCGTCGCCGCGAGCTGGCAAGACAGATCAAGGCGAACGCCCTGGCCTTCGCGGTGGCCCAGGCAAGCGTGGCGGAGATCGATCGGCTGAACATCCTGCAAGCGAGCCTGCTGGCAATGCGCCGCGCGATCCAGGCGTTGCGGCCGGCCGCCGAGCTGGTGCTGGTCGACGGCAACCGGTTGCCTGTCATCGAGGTTCAGGCGCGCGCGGTGGTCGGTGGCGACGCCAGCGAGCCGGCCATTTCGGCGGCCTCCATCCTGGCCAAGACGCGCCGCGACGCCTTGATGACCGCGCTGGACCGCCGGTTTCCGCATTACGGGTTTGCGCAGCACTTCGGCTACCCGACGCCGCAGCATCTGGCTCGGCTCAGCGAACTGGGGCCGTGCGCCGTGCATCGCAAGTCGTTCGGACCGGTGCGGTTGCTGCTGGTGCAGGCCGGCGCTCGTGCCCAGGCCGAGATCGAGTTCGATTGAAGCAGCTGACCTCCGATTCCAATCCGCTTTTTCGGCGCTGGTTGCGGCTGGCGTCCAACGCTCGCGCCGTTCGCGAGCTGGACCAGACGCTGGCCGAAGGCTTGCATCTGGCGCAGACCATCATCGCTTCGGGGCAGCCGGTCCTGGCCGCGCTGCTGCGGCGCGGAGCGGGCGGAGCTGAAATCGACGCAGCGTTGTCCGAACTGCCGGCTGCGACCGGGCGATTCGAGCTGCCGGCGGCGCTGTACGACCGCATCTCGCCCGTCGAGCATGGCTGCGGCCTGACGCTGGTCGTCCCGGTGCAAAGGGCGGCCCTGCCGGTGGCGTCGCGCCAGGACCTCGTCTACCTGGACGGCGTCCAGGATCCGACCAACGTCGGCGCCCTGCTGCGCACGGCCGCCGCGGCGGGCGTGGCCCATGCGCTGTGCGGGCCGACCACCGCCGGCCCCTGGTCGCCCCGCGCGCTGCGCGCCGCCATGGGCGCGCATTTCCGCTTGAGGATCACCGAAGGCGTAGAGCCCGGTGCGCTGGGCGCAGCGCTCCAGGGTGCGTGGATCGGCGCGGTCGCGCGGGGCGCTGCCTCGCTGTGGGACTGCCAGCTTCCGGGCGGCGCGATCGGATGGGCGTTCGGCTCGGAAGGAGCCGGGTTGTCCGGCCCGGCGCTCGCCCAGTGCGCGCTGCGCGTGACGATTCCGATGACGGGCGAAACCGACTCGCTCAACGTGGGGGCCGCCGCCGCTGTGTGCCTTTTCGAGCGCCGCCGGCGCGCCGCGCGACCATCGTGACCGGCCGCGGTCAGCGCTGCTTGCCGTTGCTGCGATGTTCGGGCAGCCACTCCTGCAGGATCGTGGCAGCGATTTCCTCGATCGACTTGGTGGTCGAAGACAGCCAGCGGATTCCTTCGCGCCGCATCAGGCGCTCGGCTTCGGTCACCTCGTACAGGCAGTTCTCCAGCGACGCATAGCGGCTGTTGGGACGTCGCTCGCGGCGCACGTCGACCAGCCGCTCGGGCGAGATCGTCAGTCCGAACAGCAGGCTGCGCAGTGGCGGCAACGCGCTGGGCAGCTGCCCGCGTTCGAAGTCCTCCGGGATCAGCGGGTAGTTCGCCGCCTTGATTCCGTAGTGCATGGCAAGGTACAGGCTGGTCGGGGTCTTGCCGCAGCGCGATACCCCGACCAGGATCACGTCGGCCAGATGCAAGCCGGCGGCCAGCTGGCCGTCGTCGTGGGTCAGTGCAAAGTTGATCGCCTCGATGCGGTTCTTGTACTGCTCCGAATCCGACGCGTTATGAAAACGGCCGATCGTGTGGGTCGACTTCATCCCGAGCTCCTGCTCGAGCGGCACCACGAAAGTTTCGAACACGTCGAGGATTCGCGCCTGGGCCAGGCGCAGGATCGCGTTGGTCTGCGCATCGACCAGAGTGGAGAACACGATGGGACGGGTGCCGTGTCGAATCGCGATGTCGTTGATGCGCGCGACCGCCTCGCGCGCCTTTTCCGGCTTGTCGACGAACGAGATCCGGTGTACGCGGGCGTGAATGCCGTCGAACTGGGCCAGCAGGCTCTGCCCCAATGTCTCCGCCGTGATCCCGGTGCCGTCGGAAACGAAGAAGACGTCGCGCTCGAGCAACACCTGTGATCCGGCTGCGTTTCGGTCCACGTTCACGAGAGCGTGCGCTCGAGGCAGTAGAATCGATGCATTCTGGCATACGCCGGATGCCGGCCGCGAGGCGAGCGGGGTGATCGCCGGCGCCGACTTGTTCCGCGTCAATTGCGCCCCGGTCCGCCTCGTCGATCATTCGTCATACACACCACCGTGAGCCGCAGCGAGCGGCACGCCCTGGCACCGAGGCCTCGCCAGGCAGGAGAGCTTATGAGCGTCGGGCAATACGTGATCCCTTTTCGGCAACTCAGGATCGGCGATGTGCAACGCGTCGGAGGAAAGAACGCATCGCTCGGAGAAATGCTGAGCCAACTCGACGCCAGCGGCATCCGGGTTCCTGACGGGTTCGCGACCAGTGCGGATGCGTTCCGCGAGTTCCTGCGCCAGAACGGGTTGACCGAACGCATTGCCGGGCGCCTTCAACACCTGAACGTGGAGGATGTCGCGGCGCTGGAGGCGGCAGGTCTCCAGATCCGGCAGTGGCTCCAGGAGGGTACGCTCCCGGTCGAACTGGAATCTGAAATAAGATCGCATTATCAAACACTTGTTAGTGAATCCTCAGGTGATATCTCAGTTGCGGTGCGCTCCAGCGCCACCGCCGAGGACCTGCCCGACGCTTCATTCGCCGGCCAGCAGGAAACTTTTCTGAACGTGCGCGGCATCGAGGCGGTCCTGCGCAGCGTGCGCGAGGTGTTTGCCTCGCTGTACAACGATCGGGCCATCGCCTACCGGGTGCACCACGGCTACACGCACGCGGACGTCGCGCTGTCGGCGGGCATCCAGAGGATGGTCCGCAGCGACCTCGGTGCATCCGGCGTGATGTTCACCATCGATACGGAATCGGGATTCCGCGATGTGGTGTTCGTCACTTCCAGCTTCGGGCTGGGGGAGACCGTGGTCCAGGGGTCCGTCAACCCCGACGAGTTCTACGTCCACAAGCCGATGCTGGCGGCTGGCAAGTTTCCCATCGTGCGGCGCAGCCTTGGCTCGAAGTTGATCAAGTTGCAGTTCGATTCACGCCCCGGCTCCGATCGTCCGGTGCAGCAGGTCGACGTGCCGGACGAGCAGAGACATCGGTTCTCGCTGTCCGACCAGGACGTGATCGAGCTGGCCCGCATCGGAGTGCGAATCGAGCAGCACTACGGCCGTCCGATGGACGTCGAGTGGGGCAAGGACGGAATCGACGGCCGCCTTTACGTGCTGCAAGCGCGCCCGGAGACCGTGAAGTCGCGCAGCCGCTTGGAAACGCAGGTCCGGTACCGCTTGAAGCAGACCTCGCGCGTTCTGGTCTCGGGCCGGGCGATCGGGCAGAAGGTCGGTGCGGGGCCGGCCCGACTGGTCGGCAGCACCAGCCAGATGGAGCGGGTTCGACCGGGTGACGTGCTGATCACGGACATGACCGATCCGAACTGGGAGCCGGTGATGAAGCGGGCGTCCGCGATCGTTACCAACCGGGGGGGCCGGACCTGCCATGCGGCGATCATTGCGCGCGAGCTGGGTATTCCGGCCGTGGTCGGGTGCGGAAACGCCACATCGGCGATTGCTGACGGGGCGCAGGTCACGGTGTCCTGTGCCGAGGGCGACACCGGGTTCGTCTACGAGGGACGACTCGAGTTCCAGGTCGAATCGGCCGAAAGCGGCGCTCTGCCGAAGATCCCGGTCAAGTTGACGATGAACGTGGGCAATCCGCAACTGGCGTTCGAGTTCCAGGCCATTCCGAACGAAGGCGTCGGTCTGGCGCGCCTGGAGTTCATCATCAACAACCACATCGGCGTGCACCCGAAGGCCATCCTGGAGTACCCCAACCTGGATGCGCCGTTGAAGCGCGCGGTCGAGAGCCTCGCCTACGGATACGACAACCCGCGCCAGTACTTCGAGTTGCGGCTGGCCGAGGGCATCGCCACCATCGCCGCGGCGTTCTGGCCCAAGCCGGTGATCGTGCGCCTGTCGGATTTCAAGAGCAACGAATACCGCAAGCTGATCGGCGGCAGCCGCTACGAGCCTGAAGAGGAAAACCCGATGCTCGGTTTCCGGGGCGCGGCGCGTTTCGTGTCGCCCGACTTCGCAGATTGTTTCGAGCTCGAATGCCGTGCGCTGAAGCGGGTGCGCGAGACGATGGGGCTGACCAATGTCGAGATCATGGTTCCCTTTGTCCGAACGCTGGACGAGGCGCGCCGGGTGATCGAACTGCTGCAGTCGCACGGTCTGAAGCGCGGCAGTGGAGCTGCGCCCGACGGCGGCGGCGCCTTGCGCGTGATCATGATGTGCGAAGTGCCGTCCAACGCGATACTGGCCGACGAGTTTCTCGACCACTTCGACGGATTCTCGATCGGCTCCAACGACCTGACCCAGCTCACCCTTGGCCTGGATCGCGACTCCGGCCTGGTCGCGGGCGGATTCGACGAGCGCGACCCGGCCGTCAAGGCCTTGATTTCGCGCGCCATCGCGGCCTGCCGGCGTCAGGGCAAGTACGTCGGCATCTGCGGACAGGGACCGTCGGATCACATCGACTTCGCCCGCTGGCTGGTGGACCAGGGGATCGAGTCGCTTTCTCTGAATCCGGATTCGGTCGTCGAGACCTGGCGCAAGCTTGGCGGAGCGCGCTGAGAAAAAACACCCTCACCCCCGGCGGCTCTCCCGCGAGCGGGAGAGGGGAGGTAAGGGACGACGGAAGTTAGGGCAGGCCGTTCTCCCTCTCCCACGCAGTGGGAGAGGTTCGGGGTGAGGGTGACGAAGCGGGCGCAGATGTTGGCGCGCCTCGCAGGCGCCAACGGCCTCGCTTACAATCCCAGGCCCGGCAGTACTTCCGTGTGCTCGATCTGAACGGCCTGCAATTCGTTCGGATCAAGTCCCAGCGCCTTCAGGACAGTCGGGGCGATCTGAGTAGTCAGTACCGCGCCCTTGATCACTTTTTCCTTCATTCCCGGTTGCGACACGATCAGCGCGACGTTGGTATCGTCGTTGCTGAAGCCACCGTGCTCGGCGTTCTTCTTGGTTGAAGTCGTGTAGATGGTTCCGGGTTCCGGCACCACGATGATGTCGGGCGTGTGGTTGTCGGTCAGCGGATCGCGGAAGCGCAGTTTCAGCAGATCGCCGGACAGCACCTGCAGAATGTGCAGCCCGGCCGCGTAGTTGTAGTCGCGCAGCCACTGCGCGGCCGCAACACCCTGGCTCTGGTCCAGCAGCCAGATCAGGGCGATGTCGTCCTCGTTTTCGCCGGCATTGATGATTGCCTGGGCTGCCGGGGTGTTCGCCGACGGGTTCGCCGCCACGTACTTGCTGACAAGTCCCTGAAGGCCGCCGATCTTGTTGGTAACGCCGGGCGCCGGGTTGACCGACAGCGGATCGATCGGCGTCTGGCCGTGCTTGGCCGACACGATCAGCAGCGTCGAGTCGTAGATGTGACGCGCCTTGAGCGTGGCCACCACGCGCCCGAGCTGCGCGTCGGTCTGCTCCAGCGCGTGTTCCAGAACCGCGGTGGGCGTGCCCGAGCCGTCCGCATATCCACCCGGCTTGCCGTTCAGGCCGGTCGGGTCGGGCGCGAAGCACGTGCCGTCAGTGTTGTTGACGGAGACCTTCTGGCCGACGCTGATTGCCTGCAGGTCGGTGCCGAAGACGGTCGGCGTCCCCACCTGCGGTCCCTTGCCGGTGTGGTCGTAGCCGTTGATCTCGGCGACCAGCGCGTCGAACTTCAGGCTGTCGTTGTCCAGCGTGCAGAGAACGCTGACCGTTGCGTCGGGCGTCACATGCGTGCCGGCCGAATCCACCACCACGCCGTATTTGCCGACGTACGGTCCGGGGATCGGATTGCCGGATGCATCGTTCAGCGTCTGCGGGTTGGTGACCTCGGGCGTGTATAGGTCGTCCACGGCCTTGCCGGTGGGACCGGTGACCAGGTCATAGGCGGCGTGCTTGTCGGCCCACGCGGTGCGGCCGCCGGCCTGCTTGACGACGTCGAACATCGTGTTGACCTTGACGAAATCGTGCGGGTAGATGTGCGCGCACTTTCCGTCCTTGATGCCCCACGGCAGCAAGGTCGGATTGATCTGGTTCTGATCGATCGCAAGGCCGCCCACCACCTTCAGCAGGTCGATCGTCTCGTCATAGGTGGTCTGCTGCCCCTGCGCCCCGGTGCAACCGGCCGCTCCGGGGGGCCATTGCGTGCGGTCCCAGCTCACGTCGTAGAACACGTCGGCCGAGGCGGGCGAGCCGCCGGTCACGATCGACAGCACTCCTGGAAACGAGTCCGAAGGCCGCGAGGTCGCTGCGGTCGTGTATCGAACCGCGTGCTCCGCGATCTCGGCCAGGGCCGACTCCGGGTGCGATTGGATGAACTGCTCCACATCGACCGCATGCAGGCCGTCCACGCTGATGACCAGTACGTGCTGGACCTGCTGCGGGCCGCCGCCGTTGGCCCACGCGCCAAACCCGAGTCCTGCAAGCGCAGCAGTGATGACCAGATTTCCCACGGCTATTTTAGGTTTCATGCCGACTTCCCCTTCCTGTTAAGGAGAGCGAAACCTACTCGGCAAGCGTGACGGGAGCATGGCAAGCGCCTGCCGGAGCCCGGGCGCTTCGCCAGCCCGCCTGCGGCGGCTGCGGCGGGTGCGCCGGATACGGCGGGCAAGCCGGCTACCGGGCGTTCTGCTTCAAAAGCCGTTGCTGCTGCCGCTTCCAGTCGCGCTCCTGCTCGGCGTCGCGCTTTTCGAACTGGCGCTTGCCCTTGGCCAGTCCAAGGGCAAGCTTCACGCGTCCCCGGGAGAAGTGAAGGTCCAGGGGAATCAGCGTGTATCCGGCGCGTTCGACCTTGCCGATCAGGCGCCGGATCTCCGCCGCGTGCATCAGCAGCTTGCGGGTGCGGGTCGGGTCCGCGCGTTCGTGAGTCGAAGTGGTCGACAGGGTGCCGATGTGCGCGTTGAGCAGGAACAGCTCCTGATCGCGGACGATGACATAAGCTTCGTTAAGCTGGCAGCGCCCCGCGCGCATGCTCTTGACTTCCCACCCCTCGAGCGCGAGCCCCGCCTCGAAGCGCTCTTCGATCGAATAGTCGTGGGCCGCCTTGCGGTTCTGGACGATGGACATGTTTTTGTAATGCGACGCACGCCTTACAATTCCAGTGTAACAATCGGCTCATATGCATCGCATCGAACGGTCGGTGCTGGTTCCCTACAGTGCGGAGCGGATGTTTCGACTGGTCGAGCAGGTCGATGACTATCCGGAATTCCTGCCGTGGTGTCCGGCTTCGCAGGCGCGCACCCTTCCTGACGGCAGCGTCGAGGCGACCATTGAAATCTGCTATCACGGAGTGCGCAGCCGATTCACCACGCGCAACGTCTCGATCCATCCGCGTGAAATCCGGATGACGCTCGTGAACGGGCCGTTCAGGAGCCTGGCCGGGCAGTGGCACTTCGATGAACTTCCGCAGCAGGCCTGCAAGGTGAGCGTAACCCTGCAGTACGAGTTCGCGTCCGGTCTGCTGGGCCGGCTGATCGCTCCCGTATTCAATTCGATCGCCGGCTCGCTGATCGACGCGTTCGCGCGCCGCGCCGACTCGCTGTATGCCTGAGGCGCTGCCGGCGATGATCCACGCGGTGGTTGTTTATGCGCTGCCGCAGCAGGCCTACGTGCTGGATATCGAGCTGCCGCGGGGCGCGACGGTCGGCTCGGCGATCGAGGCCAGCGGAATCCTGGAGGCGGTGCCGCAGCTCAGGCAAGGGCCGCTCGACGTGGGCATCTTCGGCCGCAGCTGCGCACTGCAGGACCCGGTACAGGAAGGCGACCGCCTCGAGATCTATCGGCCGCTCGAGGCGGATCCGAAGGACGCGCGCCGCCAGCGCGCCGCCTCCCAGGGGCGTTGAGGCGTCAAGCCGTCAGTTGCAAGTCGATTGGATCACGTCCTGGGTGCGCTGGACCTCCGCTGCACGCTGGTCCGCGTCGAGGAACTCACTGCTGCCATCGGGATTGGTTCGGACCAGTCGCGGGTTTTGTTCCAGCGATTTCATGTAGCCGCGCGCACGGTCGCAGTTTTCCGACTTCTGTTGCGCCTGGGCCTGCTGGTCGGCCTGTTTTTTCTCGCTGTCGGCGCGGTCCTTCATGCGCTTGCGAAACTCCTGCTCCTGCTCGGCCGTCGTGGGGGAGTGGGGTTTGGCTGCGGCCGGGGCCGGGGCGGCGCCGGGCGCGGCCTGCGAGGGCGCACTGGATCCCGGCTGCAGCAGGGTTTGCGCCGAATCGGACGGCTGGCTGACCGGCGGCGCAGCCGGCTGCTGGAGGATGTCGCCTGCCTTGATGCTCGGGGGAGGGGGTTGATCCGAATACACCGGCCGGCCGCTCGGGTCGCGCCAGGCCCACTGCGCCGATGCGATCGGTGCCAGGCTGCAGAGCATCGTCAAGGCGCCGATCAGGCGCAGGTATGGGGCGATCCGGGCCATCCGGTTCTCCAAACGGTTCGGCGCGAGGCTGAGTCGATCGACCGACCCGCCACGGGGCGCCGAGACGAATGTACCCGAGGCGACCCGGGTGGGACATCGGCGAGAAGCATGAGGATTCCGGCCTTTGCCATGGTGCGCCGCAGCATGGGGTCGTTGCGTGAGGCCAGCCGACGGCTCGGCGCCAGTGGCATCGGGGGCGGCGGCGGCAAGCCCGTATAATTCGCTTTTGCGCCCCCGAGGACTGCAATGCGCTTGATCGAAAAGGCGCTGACATTCGATGATGTGCTGTTGTTGCCGGCCTACACGGCCGTGATGCCCCGGGAGACCGATCTTTCCTCCCGTTTTTCCCGCCGGATCGAGCTGAAACTGCCGCTGGTGTCCGCCGCGATGGACACCGTGACCGATTCGCGCCTGGCCATCGCCCTGGCCCAGGAGGGCGGAATCGGAATCCTTCACAAGAACCTGTCGCCTCGTGAGCACGCGGCCGAAGTTCTGAAGGTCAAGCGCCACGAGGCGGGCGTGCTGCGCGACCCGATCACGATCCCGCCCGACATGAAGGTCCGCGACGCGATCGAGGTGACGCGCCAGCACCGGATCTCGGGCCTGCCGGTCGTCGAGGGGCCGAATGTGGTCGGCATCATCACCAACCGGGACCTGCGCTTCGAGACGCGACTGGATGCGCCGGTGCGCGAGATCATGACCCCGCGCGAGCGCCTGGTGACCGTGCGGGAGGGCGCCAGCCTCGAGGAGGCCAAGTCGCTGATGCACCGGCATCGGCTCGAGCGGGTGGTGGTCGTGAACGGCGACTTCGAGCTGCGCGGCCTGATCACGGTCAAGGACATCACAAAGGCGACCGAGCATCCCAGCGCGGCCAAGGACGAGCTGGGCAAGCTGCGCGTGGGTGCCGCGGTGGGCGTTTCCGAGGCCGACGACGAGCGTTGCGAGCTGCTGGTCAGGGCCGGAGTCGACGTGCTCGTCGTTGACACGGCGCACGGCCACTCCCAGGGCGTGCTGGACCGGGTGCGGTGGATCAAGCGCAACTACCCGAACGTGGATGTGGTCGGGGGCAACATCGCGACGGCAGCGGCCGCCACCGCCCTGGCCGAGCAAGGCGCCGACGCCGTCAAGGTGGGAATCGGCCCCGGTTCGATCTGCACCACCCGCGTGGTCGCCGGCGTCGGGGTTCCCCAGATCACGGCGATCGCCAACGTGGCGCGCGCGCTGGCCGGGCAGCACATCCCGGTGATCGCCGATGGCGGCGTCCGGTATTCGGGAGACGTCGCCAAGGCGCTGGCAGCCGGGGCCTGGAGCGTGATGATGGGAGGCATGTTCGCCGGCACCGAAGAGGCACCGGGCGAGACGATCCTGTACGAAGGCCGCTCCTACAAATCCTATCGGGGCATGGGCAGCATAGGGGCGATGCAGCAGGGTGCCGCGGACCGCTATTTCCAGGACTACGAGGCCAACGCCGACAAGCTGGTGCCCGAGGGGATCGAAGGCATGGTGCCGTACAAGGGCACCGTCCTGTCCATCCTGTACCAGCTGGCCGGCGGAGTGCGCTCCAGCATGGGTTACTGCGGCTGTCGCACGATCGAGGAGATGCGCACGCGCGCCGAATTCGTCGAGATCACCAGCGCCGGCATGCGCGAGTCGCATGTGCACGACGTCCGCATCACCAAGGAAGCCCCGAACTACCGGATCGAATAGGTGTCGCACCAACGCATCCTGATTCTGGATTTCGGCGCGCAATATACGCAGCTGATCGCGCGCCGCGTGCGCGAGGCGGGCGTGTATTGCGAAATCCACCCATGGGATGCCGGGGACGATTTGATCCGCTCGTTCGGCGCGCGCGGCATCATCCTGTCGGGCAGCTACCAGTCCGCTCACGAGGAGGCGAGCGCGCAGGCGCCGGCCGTCGTGTTCGCGCTGGGCGTGCCCGTGCTCGGCATCTGCTACGGCATGCAGACGATGGCGCAGCAGCTGGGCGGCCGGGTCGAATCGGGACACAAGCGCGAATTCGGTTACGCCGAGCTGCGCGCGCGCGGGCACACGCGCCTGCTGAGCGGAATCCAGGATTTCCAGACCGTCGACGGCCACGGCATGCTGAAGGTCTGGATGAGCCACGGCGACAAGGTGGTCCAGTTGCCTGCGGGCTTCGCGGTCATGGGTTCGACCGACAACTGCGCCATCGCCGCCATGGCGGACGAGAGCCGGGGTTTGTACGCGATCCAGTTCCATCCGGAAGTCACGCACACGATGCAAGGACAGGCGATCCTGACGCGTTTCGTGCGCGACATCTGCGCGTGCCGCGGCGACTGGAACATGCCGGACTATCTGCAGGAGGCGGTGCGCGCGATCCGCGAGCAGGTGGGTCGGGACGAAGTCATCCTCGGCCTGTCGGGCGGAGTCGATTCGGCCGTTGCCGCTTTGCTGGTGCATCGGGCGATCGGCGATCAGCTTACCTGCGTGTTCGTCGACACCGGTTTGCTGCGCCTGAACGAAGCGCACGAGGTGACCGAAACCTTCAAGAACCACCTGGGTTTGCAGATGGTGGCCGTGGATGCGTCCGAGCGCTTCATGCAACGCCTGGCCGGAGAGCACGATCCCGAGGCCAAACGCAAGATCATCGGCCGCGTTTTCGTCGAGGTCTTCCAGCAGGAGGCGAGCCGCCGCCCGAACGCGCGCTGGCTGGCGCAGGGCACGATCTACCCGGACGTGATCGAGTCGGCCGGTGCCAAGTCCAAGAAAGCGACCACGATCAAATCGCACCACAACGTCGGCGGGTTGCCCGAAACCCTGCACCTGAAGCTGCTCGAGCCGCTGCGCGAGCTGTTCAAGGACGAGGTGCGCGAGCTCGGCCTGGCGCTGGGCCTGCCGCGCCAGATCGTGTTCCGTCACCCGTTCCCCGGGCCGGGGCTGGGCGTGCGGATCCTCGGCGAGGTGCGGGGCGAATACGCCGACCTGCTGCGGCGCGCCGATGCGATTTTCATCGACGAACTGCACTCGAGCGGTTGGTACGATCAGACCAGCCAGGCGTTTGCGGTATTTTTGCCGGTACGAAGCGTCGGCGTGATGGGGGACGGACGCACCTACGAATGGGTCATCGCGCTCAGGGCCGTGCAGACGCAGGATTTCATGACGGCTCAATGGGCACCACTGCCGCACGAATTGCTCGGGCGCGTGTCCAATCGCATCATCAACGAGGTGCGCGGTATCAACCGGGTCGTGTACGACGTCTCGGGCAAACCACCTGCCACGATCGAATGGGAATGAGCGGGCAGGGCACTTCCGCCGACTGGCTGCGCCGCGCGGCCGAAGCCATCGAGGTGCATGAAGGTGGCGCCCCGGAAATCGATCCGGACCACACGTTCATGCGGCTGGCGCTCGACCAGGCCCATAACGCATGGGCCCTGGGCGAAGTCCCGGTCGGAGCGGTCGTCGTGAAGGACGGAAGCGTGATCGCGACCGGTTTCAACCAGCCGGTCGGCCACAGCGATCCGACCGCCCACGCCGAGATCCAGGCGATGCGCGCTGCCGCCGACTGGCTCGGCAACTACCGCCTGGTGGGGTGTGCGTTGTACGTGACGCTGGAACCTTGCGCAATGTGCGCCGGCGCGATTCAGCAAGCGCGAGTCGCGCGCCTGGTTTACGGCGCGCCGGACCCGAAGACCGGGGCGTGCGGCAGCGTGATCGACCTGTTTTCGGACACCCGCTTGAACCATCACACGACGGTCCGCTCCGGCGTCCTGCAGGAGCCCTGTGCCTCGACGTTGAGCCGCTTTTTCGAGGAACGACGCGCCCGGCAGCAGGGCGGCTCGGATTGATGGACCGCTCCGGCGTGCCGGCGCAAACCGCCGTTTTCCGATTCGAGCTGCGCCGGCCATGACGGTGCGTCGCGTGGGTCTTGTGGCGCCATCCGGCTATCTGCCGGATCCGGGCGTCGCCGACCGGGCCGCGTCGTTTTTCGCGGCGCGCGGCTGGCAGGTCAACGTGGGCAAGACCGTTTTCGCGCGGGAACTGCGCTTCGCCGGCTCCGATGATCTGCGCGCCTCGGAGCTTCAGCGATTCGCGACCGATCGCACCCTGGACCTCGTGGTGTCCGCGCGCGGCGGCTACGGGATGTCCCGCCTGCTGGATCGACTCGACTTCGCCGCGATTCGCGATGCCGGCCGCATTCTGGTCGGTTACAGCGACTTCACCGCGTTCGGCCTGGCGCTGCTGGCGCGTGCCGGCGCGGTCAGCTTCCAGGGTCCGTCGGCCGGCGATTTCGCCTCCGAAGGCGACCGCGAATTCACGATGGCGAGTTTCTTCGAGGCGATCGAGCGGCCGGACGTAACGATCGAGTTCCAGGCAGACGGGCCGGCTCTTGATGTCCAGGGCCAGCTGTGGGGCGGCAACCTGTCGATGCTGTGTGCGCTGGTGGGGACGCCTTATCTGCCGGCGGTGCAGGGCGGGATACTGTTCCTGGAAGACGTCAACGAAGCGGCGTACCGGGTCGAACGCATGCTGTTGCAACTGCTGCACGCGGGCATACTGCAACGCCAGCAGGCCGTCGTGCTGGGTGATTTTGTGCCGATGCCGATCCTGCCCAACGACAACGGGTTCGACCTCACCCGGGTGATCACGCATCTGCGTTGCGTGCTCGATTCGCCCGTGGTGACCGGCCTGCCGTTCGGCCATGGGCGGCGCCGGGCGACCTTGCCGATCGGCGCAGCCGGCCGGCTGCGCATCCAGGCCCATCGGGCGCAGCTGCAGTTCCACGGGCACCCGGTCCTGAAATGACCGCCGACGGGAATCTCGTGCCGGCGACCGGCCGCAGGGGCAGCCTGGCGGGCGTGTACGACGAGCGGCCGCTCCCATATCATTCCGCCATGGCCGGCCCCCTGACCCGACTCGGTCTTGGTGACGAGTCGCCCGAACAGCGACAGCAGCGCATCACCGCCGGGGTGATGGCGTCGGTCTACCGGCAGGTTCCGCAGTCGGTGCTCGGCAGCATCTTCGGCGGCATGGCCCTGGTCGCCGCGTTCTGGCACACGCATGACCAGAACCAGCTGTTGATCTGGTTCATCGGAATGCTGCTCGAGTCGCTGCTGCGATTGCGTGCCGCCCATGCGTTCCGCCTCGATGCGGACCCCGGCAAACACGCAAAGATGTGGGCGTCGCGCTGGGTCGCGATCGCGGTGGCAGCGGGCCTGTTGTGGGGAATGGCGGGCAGCGTCTTTTTCGCGCCCAAAGAGCCGCTGTTGCAACTGGTGTTGCTGGCCGTGATCCTGGGCGTGGCGTTCGGCTCGCTGACGCTGTACGCCGGGCACCGACGCGCGCTGTTCTTCTTCCTGCCGCTGGCGGTGTTGCCGTTGATCGTGCGCATGGTCGAGCAGCACGATGCGGCCTACTACAGCGCCGCGCTCGTGCTGTTCGCGGTGTTCTCTTTCACGCTGTTCTTCGGGCGCAACTTCGGCGAAACCATGTCGGAGGCGGTGAAGAAGAATTACGAGAACGAAATCCTGGTCGAGCAGCTGCTGACCGAGAAGCGTGTGGCCGACGAGGCGCGGCGCGCCGCTGAAAACGCGATCCGCTCCAAGACCCAGTTCTTCGCTGCCGCCAGCCACGACCTGCGGCAACCGCTGCAGGCGATCGGAATCTATTGCTCGCTGCTGCGCAAGCGCGCGCAAGGCCCGCTGGAGCCGCTGACCCGGAACCTGTCCACGGCGGTCGAATCGCTGTCCAAGCTGGTGGAGGAATTGCTGGAGATATCGCGGCTGGATTCCGGCGCGGTCCAGGCCAGCAAGCAGGTGGTCGACCTGAACGAGGTGTTCGCCACGCTCAGGCAGGAGTTCGTGCCGATCGCGGCCGCCAAGGGGTTGCGGTTCAGGGAGCGCAGGGCGCACCTGTACGTCGAAACCGATCCAATGTTGCTGCAGCGGATTCTGCGAAACCTGCTGTCCAACGCGGTCCGATACACGACGCAGGGCGGGGTGCTGCTGGCGGCACGCCGCCGCTCCGGGCGGGTCAGCATCGAGGTATGGGATACCGGACCGGGCATCCGGCGCGACGAATTCGACCGGATCTTCGAGGAGTTTTATCGAGGTGAAAGTTCCAAGACCGAGTCGACCGGCGGCTACGGCCTGGGCCTGTCGATCGTGCGGCGGATCTGCACCGTGCTGGGTCATTCACTGTTCGTGACCAGCCGCCCCGGCTCCGGGACCGTGTTCCGCGTCGAGATTCCGCGCGCCGCGCGCCCGGTGCGACCGCGCGTCAGCGCGGCTGCGACGGCCGCCCACACGCTGATTCCGCTCACCGATCAGCTGATCGTGGTGCTGGAGGACAACTCGGAGATCCTGGCCAGTCTGACGCGCCTGCTCGCCTCCTGGGGCGCGCGCGTGTTGCCCTCTCTGAAATTCGACAGCGTGCTGCTGCAGCGCCTGACGAACGAATCGAGGATTGATCTGATCGTTGCCGACCACAATCTGGGCGGGCCGATCAACGGGGCCGAGGCCGTCTTCCGCATCCGCGAAGTGATCGGCAGCCCGGTTCCGGTCGTCATTCTGACCGCCGTACAGGCATCGGAGGTCCTGGGCGAGTTCAATCGCTCGCTGCAGGCCAGGCTCAACGCCGATCCGTCGGTCGCGTCCAATATCCTGCGCGGCCGGGGCGAGGAGCCGGTGGTGCTTCAAAAGCCGGCCGACGCGGCCTTGCTGAACTCGACTCTCGCGCAGGCCCTGGGCCTGGGTCCGTCACCGGGCCCCGATGGAGCCGGGCGCACGAGCGCCCCGACCCAGCCGACTTCTCAGCCCACGTCGTAGCCGTTGCGACGCGCCGCAAGCAGCGCTTCGGTGCGATTGGATGCCCCGAACGCGCGGTAGATCGCGGTCACGTGCGTTTTCACGGTGCCTTCGGAAAGTCCGAGCTCGCGGCAGATGATCTTGATCGGAGCGCCGCGCGCCAGCAGTTGCAGCACCTGCTCCTGCCGTTCGGTCAGCGCGATTCGCGACGAGCCGATCGACGCGTTCTGCACGCGCTGCGGCGGGCCCGACAGCGGCCCGAGGCGCTGCGCCTCCTCCAGCAGGTCCGCCGGAATGTAAAAGCCGCCCGACATCACGAACTTGATGGCCGACAGCAGCTTGTCGGTCGCCATGGACTTGGGTACGAACCCGGCTGCCCCCAGCTGCAGCGTACGCATCACGCTGCGCTGATCCTGCATGCCGGACAGCACGAGAATCTTCAGATCGGGCACCTGCGTCACGATCGCCTCGAGCAGCGAGGTGCCGGTGGCTCCCGGCACGCCCAGATCGAGCAGCAGCAGATCCGCGTCCGCATGCTGCTCCACCAGCTGCATCGCCTCCGGAGCCGTGGCCGCCGTGTGAATCTCGACGTCCGGATCGATATCCTGCAGCAGCGCACTGACTGCGTCTGTGATCAGCGAATGGTCGTCAACCAGCAGAACCTTCATATTGTCGTGGATTCCGGAAGACGTCTCCCCATCTCCGGCAGGCATTTTAGCCGGATATGTTGCACGCGTGTCGCTCGGACCTGTCAATATCGCCATCCCAGGATTGCTCGACGGAGCTGCGTGCTCGATCCGATTGGCTAGACTGGATCCGTCATGTTGAATCAACGGGTCGCGCCCGGTTCCGCCTGGTCGCCGCTGCGCCACCGGACCTTCGGGCGCCTGTGGCTGGGTTCGCTGGCGAGCTACCTCGCCCTGTGGATGCAGAGCGTTGCCGGCGCGTGGTTGATGACCTCGCTGACATCGAGCGCGCTGCTGGTGGCCCTGATGCAGACCGCCATCAGCCTGCCGATGTGCCTGCTGTCGTTGCCGGCCGGCGTCCTGGGGGACCTGCTGGATCGGCGCCGTCTGATTCTGTTCACGCAAGGACTGATGCTGGTCGCCAGCTGTCTGCTGGCCGTCTTGACGCTGCTCGGCGCGATCGGGCCGGCCGGTCTGCTCGGCCTGACCTTCCTGCTGGGCACCGGAATGGCGCTCAACAGTCCGGCCTGGCAGTCCTCAATGTGCGAGGCGATCGAGCGGACCGAACTGGCACAGGCCCTGACCCTGATCGGAATCGCGTACAACATCGCCCGCGCCGTGGGGCCCGCCGTGGCCGGCGGCATCCAGACGGCGAGCGGACCGTGGCTGGTCTTCGTGATCAATGCGGCCGCCTATGCGTGGGTTGTCGTGGTTGCGTGGCGCTGGCAGCCGACTTCGGTCCGCCTGCAGCTGCCGCCCGAGCGACTGATCAGCGCGATGCGAGTCGGCGTCAACTACGCCGTCCATACGGCCACCGTACGCGCTCCGCTGATTCGCACCGCGGCGTTCATGTTGCCGGCCAGCTCGCTGTGGGCGTTGATTCCGGTGGTCGGACAGGGACGGCTCGGCACATCGGCCGCCGGATTCGGCTTCCTGATCGGCAGCCTTGGCGTAGGCGCCATCCTGGGTGGACTGGCGCTGCACTGGTTGAGAGAGCGCGTCACGCTGGAAGCCCAGGTTGGAACCGCCACCGCGTGCTACGCCTTGACCCTGGCGCTGGCCGCCTTGCTGACCGACGTTCGGACGCTGTGTCCGGCGCTGATCATGGGCGGAGCCGCCTGGAGCATCGCTTTGACGTCGCTGAGCTCGGCGCTCTTGACCTCGGTTCCGATGTGGGTTCGCTCGCGCACGATCGGACTGTCGATGCTGGCCTCACAAGGCTTCATGGCCGCGGGCGCGGCGCTGTGGGGTGCGATCGCCAATCGTTTCGGAACCGGCCCCTCGCTTGCTCTGGCGAGCCTTCTGATGGTGATCCTGATGCTGTGGGCACAACGTTACCGCGTCGTGCTCGGCGAAGAAAGCGACGTCACGCTGTCGCCGGTCGAAGTGCAGCCGGTGTTGTCGGGCGCCGTGCCTCCGGAAGCCGGGCCGGTGGCGGTCGAGATGCGGTATCGGATCGACCCGCGCCGCCGCGAGGCCTTTTTGCAGGCTTCGGAACCGGTCGGGAAACTGAGGCGCCGCAACGGGGCGCGCATCTGGCGTGTGTATCGCGATCTGGCCGACGAGAGCGTATTCGTCGAGCGCTTCGTGGTGGATTCGTGGGTCGACTACCAGCGCCAGCTGGCGCGCAGCACCGTGGCCGACCATGAGCATGAAGAACGGGTCAAGGGGTTTCTGCAGGCGGGCGCCCAGGTAGAGGTTTCCCACTACCTAGCTGAGCGATAGCGAGCCTGGCTGTCGGGTCTTGATCCGGCTTTACGTCTGTACTGATTGAGGTTCGCGTTCGATCGCCTGGCGCAGCTGTGGCCGCATCGATCGGCGATCGACCGGTCCCTCAAACCCCGTGGTTGCCGGCAGGCCCGCATCGCGCGCCTGCCGGCTCTTTTCCCGGTCAAGGCGCGTCAACAGGCCGGAACGAAGCGGGCGACCAGCTCCGCGATTGCCTGACGGCGTCAATCGCCTGCTGCGGCGCCTGCGGACCGCGGGCGTCGCAGCGCATCGCGCGTGTGCCGGATCATGGTCTCGGTCGTCGCCCAGTCCACGCACGGATCGGTGACTGAACAACCGTATTTGAGCTGAGCCAGGTCGTCCGGTATCGGTTGATTGCCTGCTTCCAGGTTGCTTTCGATCATCCAGCCCACGATCGAACCGTTGCCTTGCGCGATCTGCGCGACGCAATCGTTCAACACAAGCGGCTGCAGTTGCGGCTTCTTGTACGAGTTCGAATGCGCGCAGTCCACGACTAGGTTGCGCACGAGACCGGCCTGCCGTAAGGCGGCTTCCGCCAGGGCCACGCTGACCGAATCGTAGTTGGGCCGGCCGCCGCCGCCGCGCAGCACCAGGTGCCCGTAGGCGTTGCCGCGCGTGCGGATCACCGAGGTCACGCCGTCGGCATTGATGCCAAGAAAGCTGTGCGGTCGCGAGGCCGAGATGATGGCGTTGATGGCGCCGCTCAAATCGCCGTCGGTGCCGTTCTTGAATCCGACCGGCGTCGACAGCCCGCTCGCCATTTCCCTGTGGGTCTGCGACTCCGAGGTGCGTGCGCCGATCGCCGTCCAGCTGATCAGATCGCCCAGGTACTGCGGGGCGATCGGGTCGAGCGCCTCGGTCGCCGCCGGCAATCCGAGCTCGGCCACGTCGGCCAGAAAGCGGCGCGCCCGCTGCATGCCCTCGGCGATGCGGAACGAATCATCCATGCGCGGGTCGTTGATGAAGCCCTTCCATCCGACCGAGGTTCGCGGCTTCTCGAAGTACACGCGCATCACGAGCAGCAGCGAGTCCGCCACTTCCTGCGCCAGCGCCCGCAGACGCCGGGCATACTCCAGCCCCGCGTCCGGATCGTGAATGGAGCAGGGGCCGACGATCACGAAGCGACGATCGTCCTGGCGTCCCAGGATCCGGCAGATCGCGGCCCGACCGTCCAGCACCGTTCGGGCTGCCGCATCCGACAGCGCAACCTGCTCCTTGATCTGCGCCGGCGGCGGCATCACCTCGGCGGCCGCTATGTTCAGGTCTTCGGTCGGAGCGTGACTCACGGCGATGCCGCCCCGGCCGGGCGCTCGGGGGCGGTTCCCGCGACCTGGGCTTCGGCCAGGCCAATTACCCTGTCGCGAGCCGAGACCGCGACGTACACCTCTCTCAGGAGCAGGCTCAGCGAGGTGATCATCGACACCATGGCCAGCAGAAACAGGCCGGCCAGCACCTTGGCCAGATCGACCTCCAACAGCACGCCGACGAAGGCCATCGCCACGACCAGACAGATGAACAGCCCTCCGAGCACCGCCGCCAGGATGGCCAGGTAGCACAAGTGGGCCCGACGCGACAGCAGCACAAACTCGCGCAGCTGCGCAACCGCTGCATCGGAGCCAGGTATGGCCGGGCCGAACCCCTGCAATACCCGCTGCCGGTCCACCACCCGGCCAAGTCGAACGTTCAACGCCGAAATCAGCGTCGCGATCGCCGTCAGTAAAAATACAGGCGCGACCGCAAGCTGAATGACGTGCGTGACGCTGGTGACATGGTTTTCCATGCCGTCAGGTCACTTGCGCGATTCGTGATGGACTCAGCGGATGCGCACGCGCCCGTCCTTCATGCGCACCGCATTGCCTGCCTTGACGGCGTTCGACACGGCCATGTAAGCGGTGCCCTGAAAGCGCTTGAGCTGATCGGGCGCCAGGCCTTTGTCGTATCCCTTCGCATGGCCCAGAGCCTTGACGATGTCCGACGCCGTCATCGGCGCGCGCACGATGCGCTTCATCAGGCCGAGCGCTTCGCCCGAAGTGAACCATTGGCGCAGCTTGCGGCCCTTCTTGCGTGCAACTCGCTTGGCCCCCGTTTCAGCCTTGGCAGGAGCCTGCGGCTCGGAACGACCGGCCCCGTCGGATTCAGCCCGAACCGAGACATCAAGCGCCTGCTGGATCGCTTTGAGTCTCGTATTGACGCCCGCCAACTCAAGCTCCAGCGCCTTGCGGCGAGACTCGAGTTCCGATACTGCGTTGACCATTGAAACCATTTGAATCGACCTCTCTGATTTACACCCCGTTGCACAACTCGTGCCGTCCCGCGCGCAACTTTCGCGAGTCGACTGGCGGCGAGGATACGCGCTGGCTCGCGCGCTGGCAAATCAAGAAACGCTCATGCAAGCGCGGTCATGCCGGGCCGCCCGCCGGGTTGGATTGAAGCGCGAGCTTGCGCAACGAAGCGGCCAAGCGATCGACGTCTTGATCGCGATGTGCGGCACTGAGCGAAATGCGCAAGCGGGCCGTGCCGGCCGGAACCGTGGGCGGGCGGATCGCCGGCACCCAGATGCCGTCGCTCCTCAAGGATTCCATCAGGGACAGGGCCTGTGAGTTTTCACCGATGATCAAGGGCTGAATCGCGGTGGTGGACGGCAGCAGACGCCACGGCAGCCCCGAAAGCTCCGAGCGGACGCGTTTGATCAGGCTTGACAGCCGCGCGCGCCGCTGCGACTCGAACTGGATCACTTCGAGCGCCGCCAGCAGGGCCGCAGCCAGCATCGGCGGGCTGGCCGTCGTGAACATGTAGGTCCGGGCGCTCTGAAGGATCCATTCGATCACCTCGGCGTCCGCTGCGACGAAGGCGCCAAAAACGCCGGCCGCCTTGCCCAGCGTTCCGATGTAAACAATCCGCTCCGAGCTCAATCCCCAGTGGGCCAGGCTGCCGGCGCCGGACTCGCCCAGTACGCCGAAGCCGTGCGCGTCGTCGACAACGAGCCAGGCGTCATGGCGCTGGCACAGCGCCAGCAGCTGCGGCAGTGGGGCCAGATCACCGTCCATGCTGAACACGGCGTCGGTGACAACCAGTTTTGACCGCTGGCCGCTTTGCTGCATCATCCGATCGAGTGTCTCAACATCGCAATGGGGATAGATCACGACATCGGCGTGCGACAGGCGTGCCGCATCGATCAAGCTGGCGTGGTTGAGGCGGTCCGAGAAGATGACGTCGCCCGCTCCGGCGAGCGCGGGCAATACGCCAAGGTTGGCCATGTAACCGGTTGAAAAATGCAGGGCCCGAGGCAGGCCGACGAACTGCGCGAGGCGCTGCTCCAGCGTTTCGTGCACCGCCATGTGCCCGCAGATGTGGGCGGAGGCCCCGGCCCCGACCCCGAATTCGTCAAGTGCGCGCCGCGCCGCGTCCACCAGGGCCGGGTGGTTTGCAAGCCCGAGGTAATCATTGCTGCAAAACGCCAGGACCCGCGCGCCATCCACGCTCAGGTGCGGGCCCTGCGGTCCGCCGATCCGGCGTCGGTGCCGAATCAGGCCGGCCTGTTCCAGGTGACCCAGCCGGCTCGAAAGCTCAGTGCGCCGCACCGTCCCAGATCACGAATTGACGCACGTGATCGCCGAATACCCGGCCCGCACGTGGGCGCTCATCCCTGGGCCGGCTTGGCACGAACCAGCAGCACATGCGCCGTCGCCACCCGCACGACCGCCTCGGCGACGCTGCCCATCAGCAGATGATTGATGCCGCGGCGTCCGTGCGTCCCGAGCACGATCAAGTCAGCCTTCCATCGCCGGGCTTCGTCGGCCAGCACCACCGCAACCCGATCGTCGATCGCATCGTCGCCCACGATCGCCGTTTCGGCCTGCACGCCCGCTTTCTGCGCGATCGCGCGACCGCGCTCCAGCGCGGCCTGCCCGGCCTTGCGCAGCGCTTCGAGGATACCCTCCAGGTCCACTGCCACCGGGCCTGCCGCCGCGAAGGCCAGGCGGGACTGCTCGATCACGTGAACGATTCGCAGCTGCGCATGTTGATCCAGCGCGAGCCGCGCCGCTGTGTCGATCGCCAGTTGCGACGTTTCACTGCCGTCGGTCGCGACCAGAATTCGGGCGTACATCGGTCAGCCTCCTGTATGGATCGAGCAGTCACCGGTGACCACTAACATACACTTCTTTTTTCGATCGATCGCCATCCATGTCAAATCGAGAAGCGGCGGCCGTGCAGTCGTCCGCAGACGGATCGCTGCACGAGGTCGTGGTGGTGGGAGGAGGGGCGGGGGGCCTGGAGCTCGTCACGCGCCTGGGAGATCGGCTGGGGCGACGCCGGCGCGCCCGGATCACGCTGATCGAGAAGACGCGCGCCCACTTCTGGAAGCCGCACCTGCATGAGATCGCGGCCGGCAGCATGGATCTGGCCAGCTACGAGACCAACTATCTTGCGCAGTCGCACTGGCACGGCTTCATCTACCGGATCGGCGAGATGACCGGGCTGGACCGCGCGCAGCGCCTGGTGCACGTGGCACCCTTTGTCGACGAAGATGGAGACCGTGTCACGCCGGCGCGCGCATTCCGCTACGACACGGTGGTGATCGCGGTCGGCAGCCTCACGAACGACTTCGGCACCCCGGGCGTGGCCCAGCATGCGATCCGGCTCGATACGCCGGCCGAAGCGGCCCACTTCCACCGACGGCTGGTCAACGCCTACTTCCGGGCGCATGCGCAGCCGGGACCGTTGCGTGACGGTCAACTGCGCGTGATCCTGATCGGCGGCGGCGCGACCGGCGTGGAGCTGGCCGCCGAATTGCACCGCACGACGCGCGTCCTGGTTTCGTACGGATTGGATCGGATCGATCCGGACAAGGACATCCGCCTGGTTCTGCTCGAGGCCTCGGCCCGGATCCTGCCCGCGCTGCCGGAGCGGCTCTCGTCGTCGGCGCAGCAGCTTCTCGAGCGGCTTGGCGTGCAGGTGAGGACGTCGTCGCGCGTGCAGGAGGTGCTGCCGGATGGCGTTCGGCTGGCCAGCGGCGAAGTCATTGCAGCCGAGCTGGTGGTATGGGCAGCCGGCGTGAAGGCGCCCGAGTTCCTGGGCCAGCTGGACGGCCTGGAGGTCAACGCGATCAACCAGCTCGTGGTCAGGCCCACGCTGCAGACCTCCGGCGACGACAATGTGTTCGCGATCGGCGATTGTGCCGCCTGTCCGTGGCTCGGGGCGCAACCGCCCCGACTGGTGCCTCCGCGCGCGCAGGCGGCGCACCAGCAGGCTTCGCACATGGTTGGACAGATCGAGCGCAGACTCAAGGGGCGCCCGCTGCGCCCGTGGCGCTACCGGGACTTCGGGTCCCTGGTGGCGCTGGGCAAGTATTCGACGGTGGGCAACCTGATGGGCAGCCTGGTGGGCGGCAACCTGTGGCTCGAAGGGGCTTTCGCCCGCCTGATGTACGTGTCGCTCTACAAGATGCACGAGCTGGCGCTGCACGGTTTCTGGAAGGTGACGCTCGATACGATGGCGCGGATGATCACGCGCCGCACCGAACCGCACGTGAAGCTGCATTGAGCCGGGTTGAATGCGAGTTCGAATACACACGATAATGCCTCCTGCACCATGAGCCGACCAACTTCACCAGCGCCGGGGGCGGGCGAGCGGGCCGCATATCAGGCCGGATTCGGGAACGCGTTTTCCAGCGAAGCGTTGCCCGGCGCCTTGCCTGCCGGGCAAAACTCTCCGCAACGCTGCCCGTACGGCCTGTACGCGGAGCAGCTGTCCGGAACCGCCTTCACCGCGCCGCGCGCCTCGAACCGGCGTTCCTGGTTGTACCGAATCCTTCCCAGCACGCTGCAAGGCGGGTTCAGCCGGGCCGACGCTCGCCAGTGGGGCAGCGACTTTCGGGACTGCCAGACGCCGCCCGAACCGATGCGATGGGATCCACTGCCCGCGCCGTCGGCGCCGACCGATTTCGCTCAAGGCCTCGTGACGATGGCCGGCAATGGAGATCCGGCGTTGCAAACCGGTTGCGGCATCCACGTTTACGCGATCAACCGGTCGATGTCCGACCGTGTTCTGTACGACGCCGACGGCGAATTGCTGATCGCCTTGCAGCAGGGCGCGCTTCGATTCGTCACCGAGCTCGGGATCATCGAGGCCGAACCGAACGAGATCGTCGTGATCCCGCGCGGCGTGCGTTTCCGCGTCGAGCTGGTCGAGCCGAGCGCGCGCGGCTACGTGTGCGAGAACTTCGGTGCCCCTTTCAGGCTTCCGGACCTGGGGCCGATCGGCTCCAACGGGTTGGCCAATGCGCGCGATTTCCTCACGCCGGTCGCGTGGTACGAGGACAGGACCGGTCCGGTCGAGTTGCTGGCGCGGTTCCAGGGCAAACTCTGGAGCGGGCGCGTGGATCATTCGCCGCTCGATGTGGTCGCCTGGCACGGCAACTATGCGCCGTACAAGTACGATCTGCGCCGCTTCAACCCGATCGGCTCGATCAGCTACGATCACCCGGACCCGTCGATCTTCGTCGTGCTGCTGTCGCCCAGCGAGACGCCCGGAACGAGCGCGATCGAGTTCGTGATCTTTCCGCCGCGCATCCTGGTGATGGAGCACACGTTCCGCCCGCCCTGGTTCCACCGCAACGTTGCCTCCGAGTTCATGGGCCTGATCAGCGGCGTCTACGACGCCAAGGCGCAGGGTTTCGTGCCGGGCGGCGCGAGTCTTCACAACTGCATGAGCGGCCACGGCCCCGATGCCGCGACGTTCGAACGGGCCAGCCAGGCGGATACGTCCAAGCCGGAGCTGATCCGCGACACGATGGCGCTGATGTTCGAGACCCGGCATCCCCTGCGCGCGAGCGCGTACGCGCTCAACGCGTCGCATCGCCAGGCCGATTACATCGACTGCTGGCGCGGACTGCGCCGGCATTTCGATCCGGCGCGCCGCTGACGCGCGGGCAGATCGGGCCGTTCCCGGCGCTCGGCGATGCAGCTGAACGAAACGCACGATCCGGCGCTGCGCAGCTGGGTGGCGTCGGCCAACGCCGCGGGCGCCGATTTCCCGATCCAGAATCTTGCGTTGTGCGCATTCGGGGAGCAGGGCGGGGGGCGGGTCCGGATCGGCGCGGCGATCGGCGATTCGATCCTGGATCTGTCGAATCCCGCCGTGGCGCGGCTGATGGAGCCGCAGATCGCGCGGGCCTGCGAAGCCCCAGCGCTGAACGACCTGATGGCGCTCGGGCCGCAAGCCTGGTCCGCGCTGCGCTTGTCGCTGTCGCGGGCATTGAGGGAAGGCAGCGCGAAGGCGGACGGTTTGCGCGCGGCGCTGCTCGCGCAGGCCGGCGTCGAATACGCGTTGCCGGCCCGGATCGGCGACTTCAGCGACTTCTATACCTCGATTTACCACGCGACCGCGGTCGGAAGGCTGCTGCGACCGGACCAGCCGCTGCTGCCCAACTATAAGTGGATGCCGATCGCGTATCACGGCCGGGCTTCGTCGGTGTGCGTTTCCGGCAGCCCGATCGCGCGCCCCTGCGGCCAGATCCGGCTGTCCGGCGCCGAGGAGCCGGTGGTCGCGCCGAGCCGGCGGCTGGACTACGAAGTCGAGCTCGGCGTGCTGATCGGGGTCGGCAACGCACGAGGCCGATCGATCCCGATCGACGAGGCGTGGGACCACGTATTCGGGGTCGTGCTCTTGAACGACTGGTCCGCGCGCGACATTCAGGCCTGGGAGTACCAGCCCCTGGGTCCATTCCTGTCCAAGAGCTTCGCAACGACGATTTCGCCCTGGGTGGTCACTGCCGAAGCGCTGCTGCCGTTTCACGGCCCGTGGCATCGGCCGCCCGAGGACCCGCAGCCGCTTGCGTATCTTCGCAGCGAGCAGGACCAGGCCGGCGGGGCGCTGGACATCGTGCTGGAAGCGTCGATCGGCACGGCGTCGATGCGCGCTCAGGGACACGCCGCCGGCGCCGCTGTCCGCCTCCAGCAGCAGGCATGCGTACTGGACCGTCGCGCAGATGGTGGCCCATCACACGGTGAACGGATGCAATCTGGCGCCCGGGGATCTGCTCGGAACGGGCACTCAGTCCGGTCCGAGGCCCGCCGAGGCGGGCTCGCTGATCGAGTTGAGCGCTGGGGGCCGGCAGCCGCTGGTGCTGCCGAACGGTGAAGCCCGTACGTTCCTCGAAGAGGGCGACGAGGTCTGCCTGAGGGGATTTTGCGAACGCGAGGGCTTTGCGCGGATCGGCCTGGGAACCTGCACAGGGCGCGTCCTGCCCGCGCAGTCTGTGTGATGTATTTTCTTGGAATTCAATCCTAAGTCATTGTAAGAAATAACATTGTTCCAATCTCAAGCTAATGCCAAAGCATGTTATTAAATACACTAAATACACTGTAAGTTCATGTATTTGTTACATTTCAATTTACAAAATATCCTCACGGCGTGATCGTGCCTCCCCGAGCACCAGATACCCGGCTGCCACAGCGACCATCAACGCGAGCGCGTACCACGTGACGGCATAAACGAGGTGGGCATTGCGGAAAGCGGTCACCGTCAAGCCGCCGATAGGAAAGGTCTGGCCACCAGATTCGTGGGGCGTCGCCGCCTCGGCGTCGATGAAGAACGGCGCGCAGCCGGTCAATCCGCGCGCGGCCGAAATCGCCGACACGTCACGCGAATACCAGCGGTCGCTCGCGGGATCGTTGCGGCGCAGGTAAGTGCCGCCCGGTTCGGTCAGGCGCAGCAGGCCGATCACGGTTACCGGGCCGCCCGGGCCGCCGCGGCTTGCACGATCGCGCCGCTCCGGCGGCACGAACCCGCGGTTGATCAGTACCACGAGGCCGTCCGCCGTCTTCAGCGGCGTCAGCACCCAGTAGCCGACGCCGAGTCCGGTGCTCGCCTGCACCAGGGTCTCGAGGTCGTGCAGGAACGTTCCGGCCAGGCGCACGCGGCGGTACTCGTCGCGCTGCGCGCTCACCTGCGGCCACTGGTCGGGCCCGGGCACCGCCGCCGGCGCCGCGTGCACGCGCTGCTCGACGCGCGCGATCAAGTCGAGCTTCCATCCCCGGCGTTCGAGCTGCCAGTTGCCCAGCGCGATCAGACCGGCGCACAACCCGACCCCGGCCAGGGCCAGCGAAACCAGCGCGGCCCTGGAGCGCGGCGCGTCGCGGATCGATGCCGTCAGGGCATGTTGCGCATCTGCTGCGGCGACACCGGCATCATGTTCTGATTCAGGTGATACATCACCCACAGCGACCCGCTCAGCGTAATGACGACCAGCACCAGCGTGAAGATCAAGGCCAGCATGTTCCAGCCGCCCTCGGACCTGGCGTTCATGTGCAGAAAGTAGACCATGTGGACCACGATCTGCACGGCCGCCAGAGCCAGGATCACGAGCGCGGTGACGCTCGACTGTTCCAACACCTTGCCCATGACCAGCCAGAACGGGATCGCCGTCAGGATGACGGAAAGCACGAAGCCCGTCAGGTAGCCCTTCAGCGTCGCGTGGGTGGCGCCATTGCCGTGGCCATGGCCTTCGTGATCGTGGTGGCCGCTATCACCGGTGTGGGCGGGGCCTGCGGCCGATGCGCTCATGGCAGCACTCCCATCAGGTAGACGAAGGTGAACACGCCGATCCAGACCACGTCGAGAAAGTGCCAGAACATCGACAGGCACATCAGCCGACGCTGGTTGGCGTCGATCAGGCCGTGACGCGCGACCTGGATCATCAGCGTGACGAGCCAGACGATGCCGAAGCTCACGTGCAGTCCGTGCGTGCCGACCAGCGTGAAGAAAGACGACAGGAAGGCGCTGCGCTGTGGGCCGGCGCCTTCGTGGATCAGGTGCGCGAACTCCTTGAGCTCGACGCCGACGAAGCCTGCGCCGAGCAGGCCGGTGACGGCGAGCCAGGCCAGCGTCGCGCCCAGCCGATCGCGCTGCATCTCGCAGCACCGCGAAGCCGTAGGTGATCGACGACAGCAGCAGCAGCGAGGTGTTGACCGCCACGATCGGCAGATCGAACAGCTCGGCGCCGGTCGGTCCGCCGGCGTAGCTGCGCCCGAGCACGCCGTAGCACGCGAACAGGCAGGCGAAGACCAGGCAATCGCTCATCAGGTAGAGCCAGAACCCGAGCAGCGTGCCGTTCTCGGCGTGGTGCTCCTCGGTCAGGTGGAAGCGGGCATGCCCGCGCCGCCTCCTTCGCGCCCATCGGCGCTATGGAGGGCAAGCCCTCCGCGCCGGGGTCAGAGCGGCGGTCAGCTCAGCCATGGCCGGCCAGCAGCCTGGTGCGGGCGTCTTCGGTGCGGGCGACCTCGTCGGCCGGGATGTAGTAGTCGCGCGTCGTAGTTGAAGGTGTGCACGATCGTCGCGACGATCACGGCGGCGAAGGCGGCGGCGGCAAGCGGCCACATGTGCCAGATCAGCGCCGAACGCGCACACCGTGCTCAGGGCGGCGAGCACGAAGCCCGCGCCGGTGTTCTTCGGCATGTGGATCGGCAGGAACCCTTCCACCGGCCGCACGTAGCCGTGTCTTCTTCATGTCGTGCCAGGCATCGCCGTCGTGCACCCGCGGCGTGAAGGCGAAGTTGTAGACGGGCGGCGGCGAGGAGGTCGACCATTCCAGGGTGCGGCCGTTCCACGGATCGCCGGTCGCGTCGCGCAGCGAATCGCGCCGCAGGAAGCTGACCACCAGCTGCACCAGGAAGCAGCCGATGCCCAGCAGGATCAGGAACGCGCCGAACGCCGCCAGCTGGAACCAGATCTGCAGCGACGGATCGTCGAAGTGGCTCAAGCGGCGCGTGACGCCCATCAGGCCCAGCACGTACAGGGGCATGAAGGCGAAATAGAAGCCCACCAGCCAGAACCAGAACGAGCACTTGCCCCAGAACGGGTCGAGCTTGAAGCCGAATGACCTTTGGGAACCAGTAGGTGATGCCCGGCCATCACGCCGAACAGCACGCCGCCGATGATCACGTTGTGAAAGTGCGCGACCAGGAACAGGCTGTTGTGCAGGACGAAGTCCGCCGGCGGCACCGCGAGCAGCACGCCCGTCATGCCGCCGATCACGAACGTGACCATGAAGCCCAAAGTCCAGAGCATCGGCACCTCGAAGTGGATGCGGCCGCGGTACATCGTGAACAGCCAGTTGAAGATCTTCGCGCCGGTCGGGATGGAGATGATCATGGTCGTGATGCCGAAGAACGAGTTGACGCTGGCGCCCGAGCCCATGGTGAAGAAGTGATGCAGCCACACGAGGTAGGACAGGATCGTGATGACGACCGTCGCATACACCATCGAGGCGTAGCCGAACAGCCGCTTGCCGCAGAAGGTGGCGACGACCTCCGAGAAGACTCCGAACACCGGCAGCACCAGGATGTAGACCTCCGGGTGGCCCCAGATCCAGATCAGGTTCACGTACATCATGGCGTTGCCGCCGGAGTCGTTCGTGAAGAAATGAGTGCCCACGTAGCGGTCGAGCGACAGCAGGGCGAGCGAGGCGGTCAGCACCGGGAAAGCGACCACGATCAGGGCGTTGGTGCACAGCGCCGTCCACGTGAACACCGGCATCCTCATCAGGCTCATGCCGGGCGCGCGCAGCTTGACGATGGTCGCGATCAGGTTGACGCCGGACAGCACGGTGCCGACCCCCGCGACCTGCAGCGACCAGATGTAATAGTCGACGCCGACGTCCGGGCTGTAGTCCAGGCCCGACAACGGCGGATAGGCGAGCCAGCCGGTGCGTGCGAATTCGCCGACGAACAGCGACATCATCACCAGGACCGCGCCGAACGCCGTCATCCAGAAGCTGAAGTTGTTCAGGAACGGAAACGCCACGTCGCGCGCGCCGATCTGCAGCGGCACCACGAAGTTCATCAACCCGGTGACCAGCGGCATCGCCACGAAGAAGATCATGATGACGCCGTGCGCGGTGAAGATCTGGTCGTAGTGGTGCGGCGGCAGGTAGCCCGAGCGCGTCACCGAACGAGATCGCCTGCTGTGCGCGCATCATGACGGCATCGCTGAATCCGCGCAGCAGCATCACGATGCCCAGGGCGATGTACATGACGCCGATCTTCTTGTGGTCGATGCTGGTGATCCAGTCGTGCCACAGCACGCCCCAGGCGCGGTAGTAGGTCAGTGCGGCGAGAATGGCCAGTGCCGCCGAGCGCGACCGCGATGAAGGTCGCCACCAGGATCGGCTCGTGCATCGGAATCGCCTCCCAGGTGAGGCGGCCGAACACGAGGCTGGCAAGATCGGGGTGCTCAGGCATGGGCTGTGCAGGTCAATCTGGATCGGCAGCGCATCATGGCGCGCTGGAAGGATGAGCGGGCATCGACATCATGTCCCGCAAGCACATCCGGTCGGGTTGCACGCAGCGGTTCAGGATCGCGTCGTACAGGCTCGGTGCGACGGTGGCGTAGCGGCGGACCGGGTCACGATCGCTGGGCCGTTGCAGTTCGAGGTAGCCCTCGCGGGTGAGGGCGCTGCCGCTGGTCCTGGCTTCCTGCACCCAGCGGTCGAAATCGTCGGCCCCCATGCCGCGGAACTTGAAGCGCATCCAGGAAAAGCCGGCGCCGCTGTAGTTGGCTGAAAAGCCTTCGTATTCGCCCGGGCGGTTGATGACGGCATTGAGCTGGGTCTGCATGCCGGGCATCGCGTAAATCTGACCCGCCAATGCCGGGATGAAGAACGAATTCATCACCGATTCGGAGGTGATCTTAAAGCGGATCGGCACGTCGACCGGCGCCGCCATCTCGTTGACGACGGCGATTCCCTGCTCGGGATACAGGAAAAGCCACTTCCAATCGAGCGCGACGACCTCGACCGTGAGCGGCTGGGTCCCCGCGGCGACGAAGTGATACGCGTCGATCTTCTGCAGCGGCCGGTACGGATCGAGCGTATGGGTGCTGATCCACGTCACCGCGCCCAGGGCGATGATGATCAGCAGCGGCGCCGCCCAGATGATCAGTTCCAGCTGGATAGAATGGTTCCAGTCCGGCGCGTACTCGGCTTGCGTGTTCGATTGGCGATAGCGCCAGGCGAAGACCAGGGTCAGCACGATCACCGGCACGATGATCAGCAGCATCAGCAGGGTGGAAACGACGATCAGGTGCGCCTGCTGGGCGGCCACGTCGCCCGACGGGTGCAGCAGCACCGTATTGCAACCGGTCAGCAGGGCGGCGCACGCAAGCAGCGCGGGCCCACGAAGGCTCTTGATGAAAGACATGGGTGCGAGCGGGATGTGTTCTATGCGCGGAAGGACGATAATCCAAAAATCGTGATCGACCCGGCGACGCACACCTTGCCGCACAGCAACATTCTACAATCATTGCGCGAACTTGCGCCCAGTCGAGGTGACTTTGCGTAGCCGGAAGCCGAAATGACATCCAGCGTCGTTCCCGAACCGGGCATTGCATCGGCGCCCGCCGGGGGTCCCAGCGCCGGCGCCGATCATACGGGGGTCGCGCCGGGGGACATCGCCATCGGCGTGGTGATCGGCCGCGCTTCCGAATACTTCGACTACTTCGTCTACGGCATCGCGTCGGTGCTGGTATTTCCCTCGGTGTTCTTCCCCTTCGAGCCGCGCCTGGAGGGCACGCTGTTCGCATTCGTCATCTTCTCGTTCGCGTTCATCGCGCGGCCGATCGGCTCCTTCGCCTTTCTGGCGATCCAGCGCCGGCTACGGGCGCGGGGCCAAGATGACTTCGGCGCTGTTCCTGCTCGGCACATCGACGGCGGGCATCGCCTTCCTGCCCGGATACGACACCCTGGGATTTCTTGCCATCGTGCTGCTGTCGATCTTTCGGTTCGGCCAGGGCATCGCCCTCGGCGGCTCGTGGGACGGCCTGCCGTCGCTGCTGGCGCTGAGCGCGCCGAAGGATCGGCGCGGCTGGTACGCGATGATGGGCCAGCTCGGCGCACCGGTCGGCTTCATCATGGCCGCCGGCTTGTTCTCCTTCCTGTACGCGAACCTGTCGTCGGAGGATTTCCTGTCCTGGGGCTGGCGCTACCCGTTCTTCGTGGCCTTCGCGATCAACGTGGTGGCGCTGTTCGCGCGGCTGCGGCTGGTGCTGACCGACGAGTTCGAGGAGCTGTTCACCGAGCGCGAGCTGATGCCCGCCGAGGGCCGCGAGTTCTTCAGGTCACAGGGCTATGTCGTCGTGATGGGCGCGTTCGGATCGCTGGCGAGCTACGCGCTGTTCCACCTCGTCACCGTGTTCCCGCTGTCGTGGATCCAGCTGTATTCGGGGCAGTCGATCAGCCAGTTTCTGGGCGTCGAGATTGTCGGCGCCTTCCTCGGCGCTGGCGGCATCGTGGCATCCGGCCTGATCGCCGACGCCATCGGCCGTCGCCGCACGCTCGGCCTGCTGGCGACCTTGATCGCGGTATTCAGCGGATTCGCGCCGACCCTGCTGGGCGGCGGCACCCTCGGGCAGGACGTTTTCATCCTGCTGGGATTCGTCTTGCTGGGCCTGTCCTACGGCCAGGCCGCCGGCGCCATGAATGACACTTTCGAGGCGAGATACCGCTATACCGGAGCCGCGCTGACCTCGGACCTTGCCTGGCTGATCGGTGCGGGGTTTGCGCCGCTGGTCGCCCTGGGCCTATCCGCTCATTTCGGCCTCGGCTATGTCAGCCTCTACCTGCTCTCGGGCGCCGCGTGCACGCAGGCGGCCCTGTGGCTGAACCGCACGATGAAGGCGCAGGACTGACCTGCGGCCACGCGCAGCGCATGCCGTCACGGTGACGGCTGGGCCTGCTTCACCACGACGCCGTCTTTCATCACCAGCACGACCCGGCGCACTGCGGAAATGTCCACGGTCGGGTCGCCCTGCACGGCCACCAGGTCCGCCAGCAGCCCGCGCCGGATCCGGCCAATCTGATCGGCCTGGCGCAAGATCTTTGCATCCACTGCGGTGGCCGCGAGCAGCGCGTCCACCGGTGTCATCCCGTCCCGCACCATCCATTCCAGTTCACGGACGTTGTCGCCATGGCGAAACACTCCGACGTCGGAACCGTTGCCGATCAGCACGCCGGCCTTGATCGCCAGCTGGAACGCTTGAGCGGCCTTGGCCATGCTGGGTGTCGGTTGCGATTCGCCCCGACGGTAATTCTGGAAATACTCGGCATACGCCTCGGCCGCGGTCAAGGTGGGCAGGTAGGCCACGCCCTTTTCCGCCATCAAGCGAAACGTCGCCTCGCTTCCCCCGAAACCATGTTCGATCGAATCGACGCCCGCGGCGGCGGCACGGCGCATGCCCTCATCCGACATCGCGTGGGCCGCCACGGGCCGCCCAGATCGTGCGCCGCATCGACCAGGGCCTTGAGCTCTTCGACGGAAAAGGTCGCCCGGGTTTCGCCAGCAGGGCCGACCGAATAGTCCGCATAGACCTTGATCCAGTCGGCTCCGTCCGCCGCCTGTTCGCGCACTGCCCGCACCAGCTCGGCGGCGCCGGAGGCTTCCTGCGCCCCCTGGGGCAGCTGCCGATCCCCGTTGTAGTCGCGCCGGGCAGGCCCATAGGCACCCTGCGCCACGATGGCGCGAGTCACCACCCACAGGCGCGGCCCCGGCACGATTCCATCGTTGATCGCCTTCTTGAGCGCCACGTCCGACGAACCGGCGCCCTCCGTACCCAGGTCGCGCAGCGACGTGAAGCCGGCCGCCAAGGTATCGCGTGCGTGCTTGCCTGCGCGCAGGGTCCGATAGGCGGTCGACTCCTTCAGGACCTGGTCGTCCCACAGAGCTTCGCTGTACGGATGCAGGAACACGTGCGAATGCGCGTCGATGAGTCCAGGCAGCAGGGTCGCTCCCGGCAGGTCGATCAGGCGCGCCTGCGGTGGAATGCTGGTCTCGGTGGAAGGGCCAACGGCCAGGATGCGATTGCCGTCCACGACGACCACCCACCCGGAATGGGTCTGGCGATCCTCCGATGTGAAGACGCGATCTGCGCGCAGCACGATGGGCTCCGCCTGCGCAAGGTGCGCCGCGGCCAGCAGCAGGACGAGACAAACAGCGAACGCCATCGGCCTTGCCATCGGTTGCCTCCCTGAACGGACCTGCCGGCATACTAGCCGCACACCTTGACGCCAGCGGCCGGAAACTGGCGCGCGGGTGCAGCGAACGACAATCCCGAGCACGCAAATCCAATCCTTGCTCGCCGCAGGGCAATACGCTGACGCCGGTACCGACCTGCCTTGAATCGGCGCCGGCACCGCTGCCGCGCTGCAACGCCGGTTAGCCGCCGGCGGGGAGTCGGGGCGAACAAAAGGTCGTGGAGCCACCTCGATGGGAGGCCCGACGTTCGCATTCAAGTGGCGCGCACCGCCCGATTGGCTCTGGCGGGTATTGATTTTTCTGCTCGCCGTCGGCCTGCTCGTCGTCATCACGACCCGCTGGAACCGCTGGGAGGGCGATGCCGATCGGCAGTCGACGGACGATGCCTATCTGCAGAGCGAACCTGACACCGATCGCCGCCAAGGTCTCCGGCTACGTCCAGGCGTGCCCGTGCAGGACTTCGATCATGTGCGCGCCGGGCAGCTGATCGTGCAGATTGCCGACGACACTACCGGGCGGCCGTCGCACAGGCCGAGGCCGCGTGCCGCCGCGGCGGTGCGCAGATCGAGGAGGTGAAGGCGCAGCGTCGCGCTCCTGAGGCCAACTGCGGGCGGCGCAAGCGGTGGTCGCATCAACCGCGGCGACGCTGGAGCAGAACGGCGCGACGTGGCCCGTCAGCAGTGCTTGCTCGACCGGCTCCTCGTCCACCGAGGCCGACGAGCGGGCTGGAAACCACCCGGGCCCGCTGGCCGCACAGCTCGACCAGAACCGCGCCCAGGCCGAGCGCGGCCGGCCGCCAGCTACGGCTGCTGGCCGCGCAGCAGTCGCAGGCGCGGGCCGCGCTGGCCGCGCAGCAAGCCGCCTGCAGATCGCCGACGATCAATCTCGGCTACACGCGCATCGTCGCGCCGCAGGACGGAGTCATCGGTCAGCGCCAGGTGCAGCCCGGCCAGTATCGTCGGGGTCGGCAGCCAGATCACCGCCCTGGCTCCGCTGCCGCAGTCTGGGTCATCGCAAACTACAAGGAGACCCAGCTCACGCGCATGGCGCGCAGGGCGAGGCCGAGCCATCGTGGTCGACACCTTTCCGGGTCGCAAGTATGCGCGGCCACGTGCTCGCGATCTTGCCCCGGGGGCTCGGGTCGCAGTTCGCGCTGCTGCCGCCCGACAATGCCACCGGCAATTTCACGAAAGTCGTGCAGCGCGTCGCCGTGAAGATCGCCATCGACGACGCCGGATGGGCCTGCCGGCCGACCGCTTCGACCCGGGATGTCCGTCGTGGCCACGGTCGACACGGCGCCGGCGAACGGGCGCCGACCTGAGCGTGCAGCCTCCTCGCCGCTGTCAGCCTCGGAGCCGCCCCCTGCCATTCCCTGGCTCGGACTGACGGCGGTGCTGCTGGGGACCTTCATCTCGACCTTGAATACCCGCCTTTCGACGTTCGGGCTCGCGGACATACGCGGCGCGTCCACGCCGGATTCGACGAAGGCGCCTGGATCTCGACCGCCCAGACCGTCGCTCAAATGCTCATCGCCCCCATCGCGGTCTGGATCGGCGCCGTATTCGGACCCCGGAAAGTACTGCTGGAAGCTGCCGTAGCGCTCGCCGTGATATCGCTGCTGGAGCCTTTCTCGCCCAATTTGCAGATGCTGCTGGCAATGCAGTTTCTGAGCGGCCTGGCGACGGGTTTTTTCGTGCCCCTGACCTTGAGCTTCGTGCTCAGGAACATGCCCCCCAGGGTATGGGCCTACGGCGTGGCGATCTACGCGCTGAACCTGGAAATCTCGCTCAACATCTCCGCCTCGCTGGAGGGCTGGTACCTGGAGCATCTGTCGTGGAGGTGGATCTTCTGGCAGAACGTGCCACTGGCGATCGGCATGGCCCTGTGTCTCGGTTTCGCAGGAGGCCCTGAACCGGTCAATCCCGATCGGCCGCGCGCCGATCTGTTTGCGTTCGCTTTCGGCGGCATCGGCCTGGCGCTGATCTACGCTGCACTGGACCAGGGCAATCGCCTGGACTGGTCGAACTCGCCGCTGGTGTGGGGTTTGATGCTGGCCGGCGGCACGTTGCTGGCCGCGTTCTTCGTGCACGAAGGGCACACGCCGCAGCCGGCCTTCGACCTCAAAGTCTTCTTCCAGGCGCCGTTGCCGCGACTGTTGCTGATCATCGCTTTCCTGCGGCTGACGATCCTGTCGACGTCGTACATCATTCCGCAGTTCCTGCAGGTGGTGCGTGGCTTCCGCGCCCTCGAGGTGGGTCAGACGCTGATGTGGATCGCCGTCCCGCAGATGATCGTATGCGCGCTCGCCGGATTTCTGCTGCGCCGGATCGACCCGCGGCTGGTGGCCACGTCCGGGTTCATCTGCATCTGCCTGGCGTGCCTGATGGTGGCGCATGGATTGACGCCCGTGTGGGGCTCGGACCAGTTTCTGCCTTCGCAGTTGCTGCAGGCCCTGGGTCAGAGTTTCGCGCTGTCGGGAGCGGTATTTTTTGCAGTGCTGCATCTGCGCCCGCAGGACGCGCTGAGCTTCGGCGCCGCGACGCAGATCGCGCGGCTGATGGGCGGGGAGGTGGGCTCGGCGTTCATCGTGACGTTCGTGCGCGTACGCACCCAGGTCGCCTCCAACCTGCTGGGGCAGCACGTCCGGATCGGCGACGGGCAGGTCGTTCAACGGCTGCAGGCGTACGGCGCGGTTACGGCACCAGCCGGCGATCCGGCCTCGGCGTCCACGCGCGGGGCCAGCGTGCTCAACGGCGTGGTGCACGGGATGGCGACCACGCAGGCCATCATCGATTCGATGGTTGTCGTCGCCGCGCTCACGGCGCTGACGCTGATCATCATCGTGACGCGCCGTGCCGCTCCGCCGGGTCCGGCCTCCCACGTCCCCATGTTCGCGCCTCGCGGCGCGTTGTCCCAATGAGGCGCGAGCGCCGCGCTGTCGTGCTCCTGGCGACACTGGGCGCGTTGACCGGCTGCGCGGTGGGCCCCGACTATTTGCCCCCGCCGCCCGCGGCGGGCGCCCAGGCTCCGCTGGTTTCGGCCACTCCCGCGGCCGAGACGACGGCCGAGCCCCCCGACGACTGGTGGCGCCTGTATCAGGACGTGTTGCTCGATCGCCTGCTCGAGGAGGCGTTCACTGCGAACACGGACCTCAGGATCGCGGCGGCGAACCTGTCGGCGGCGCGCTCGGTCCTGGAGGCTGCGCGAGTCGGGCTCTACCCGCAGACGGGCGTGTCCTCGGAAGCGGTCTATGGTCGCGATCCCGTCACGGACGAAATCCTCGAGATCGGCGGTCATCCCCCCGACAACATCTGGATTTTCGACGCGTTCCTGGATGTTTCCTACGAAATCGACCTGTTCGGGCGCGTGCGCCGCTCCATCGAGGCCTCGCGCGCCGATGCCGAAGCAGCGGCTGCCGCACGCGACAGCATCACGGTCACCGTCGCCGCCGAGACCACGCGCGCCTACGCGCAAGTCTGCGCTCTGGGTGAACAGATCGCCGTAGCCCGCCATTCGCTGGAGGTGGTCAGTCGCGAGGCGCAGATCACCGTTCAACGTCACGAGGCCGGCGCCAGCTCTGAATTCGACGTGGTCAGGGCGCAGGGCCTGGTGGCCCAGGTGCGCGCCAGCATTCCGCCGCTGGAGGGCCAGAGGAGCTCGGCGCTGTTCCAGCTGGCAGAACTTCTGGGTCGCGCACCATCCAGGGCCCCGACCGAGGTGCAGGCCTGCGTGACGCCGCCGCATCTGGCGGAGCTGATTCCCGTAGGCGACGGCGCGACCCTTCTGAAGCGCCGTCCGGACGTGCGCCAGGCCGAGCGACACGTCGCTTCGGCGACCGCCCGCATAGGAGTTGCCACCGCCGATCTTTATCCGAAGATCGTCCTGAGCGGCTTCTACGGGGGCGTCAGTACCGAGCTGAACCAGGTGACAACCAACAACGGGCTGGCCTGGGGGCTGGGCCCGAGCGTGAGCTGGACCTTTCCGAACATGGCCGGTCCGCGCGCCCGCGTACGCCAGGCGAAGGCCAACTCGGCGGCCGCCCTCGCAGGCTTCGACGCCGTGGTGCTGCAAGCACTGAAGGAGACGGAGCAGGCACTGGCGAGTTACGGCTCGGAACTCGATCGCCGGCAATCGCTGGCCGAGGCGCAGGACAAGGCGCGCCAGGCTTTCGACATGGCCCACAACCAGTTCCTGGCCGGCTCGCTCAGCAATCTGGACCTGCTTACCTCCGAGCAGTCGCTCGTCACAGCCGACGCCGCGGTGGCGGCCTCGGATTCAGCCCTGGTGCAGGACCAGATCGCCGTGTTCAAGGCGCTGGGAGGAGGGTGGCGTGGGCCGGACAGGATCGGGGCCGCGATGCCCGAAGCGGGCGATCGTTCAAGGCGATGACCGGATCGGCTCGCCAGCGGCGAGCCGCGATCAGGTCGGTCTTCGAGCCAGGGCTGCCCGACTTTGCGCGCGCAGCACTGCTTCGGCCATCAACGATTGACGGCGGGAGGGGTCGGCATCGATCAGGGCCGTTACGGCGGACGGGGGCAGGTCGCGATATTCGCGCCGATCCGGACGGTAAGACTCGACGCGCCAGCCCAGCTCCAGCAACCATAACCACAGCTCGTCGCTCATTCCGGCCTGGGCCACGAACCGCAGGCCCTCCTGAACGTTCACCACATGGGTGCCAATGCGAGGCTTGGAACTTTTGCGAGGCAAGCTGCGCGGTTGTTGCTCCCTCAGGAAGGAGCGCAGGCGAGTGCGCAAGGCACCGATCGGAATCATGGGATGAATGGGTTGGAGGGCGTCTCCATTAAAGAAGCGGCAAAGAATCGCTTCCCTTTAGGGTAGGGGCGCGAGCAAGTGATACAGATCAGTGTTTGCCCTTATCAGCCGTACTCCCGAATTACGCCGCTTTTCTCCGCAACGGATCGGATTCTTTTTGATAGGGCGGCGCTCATTGGCACACTCGGGTGCCAAGTGAGCTTTCCCGGGATCGAGACGCCGGGCAATCCGTGGCGAATTCAGCCGGTCTTGGCGGCGAACGCGTCCAAGACGCGGGCTGAGTAAACCAGGGCCGCTCCGGCGTTGACCGAGATTGCGACGCCGAGCGCTTCGCTTATATCTTCCTTGCTCGCCCCGGCCTTGATGGCGGCGCTGGTGTGTGTCGTGATGCAGCCGTCGCATCGCAGGCTCACTGCAACTGCCAACGCAATCAGTTCACGGGTTTTGCTGTCCAGCTTGCCCGTCCTGCTGCCCGCATCGCTCAGCAGGCGGTAGCCTCGGATCGTGTCGGGACTCAGCGCGGCGATCTGGCCGATTGCGGCGTGCAATTGCTGCTGGTAGTCATTCCAATCGAGCATCATGATGCAATCTCCTGACTGCCGCGGCTAATCGGTGGACGGCGCGTCGGGGCCGTGTTGACCCGCGTCGTCCGCCCGACCCACTTCATCAGCTTGCTTCGTGCCCGCGTAGTCGATGCGCCAGATCGAGTTTGACCCGTCATCCGTGACCAGCAAGGAACCGTCGGCCGCGGTCGTAACGCCCACAGGGCGCCCCCACACCTGGCCATTGGGCAGCACGAATCCCGTCACGAAGTCCTCGTATTCCCCGCTGGCCTTTCCGGTCTGATGCAGCGGAATTCGAATCACCTCGTAGCCTGCACGAACCGATTTGTTCCAGGAGCCGTGCTCGGAGGCGAACAGGTCTCCGCGATATTCCTGCGGAAATCGCGTGCCCTGGTAAAAGGCGATCTGCAGCGAGGCGTTGTGCGGCTGGAGCAGCACGTCTGGAACCCTGACCTGGTCTTTCAGTTCAGGGTGCTTGCCGGCATGGCGCGGGTCCTGGTGCGCACCCAGATACCACCAGGGCCACCCGTAGAAGCCGCCGTCGTGCACCGCGGTGATGTAATCCGGCACCAGGTTGTCGCCCAGGCCGTCGCGCTCGTTCACGGTGCACCACAGCTGTCCGGTATTCGGGTCGACGGCCAAGCCTGAGGGATTGCGTATGCCGGAAGCGTAGACGCGCAGGTGCGAGCCGTCGGGGTCGAACGCCAGGATGTCGGCGCGATTTTTCTCCGCAGGCGTCGTATCCGGATCGTCGACGTTCGAGAGGGAGCCGACCGCCACGTACAGCGTCTTGCCGTCCAGAGAAAATCCGATGTCCCGCGTCCAGTGTCCGCTGCCATGCGGCAGACCGACGACGTACTCGGCCGGTGCCGTCGATTGGACGTCGCCGATGTGGTAGGCGTAGCGCAGCACAGCGTCGGTGTCCGCGACATAGACCCATCGTGGATCGGGCCCGGGTGGATAGAAGGCGATCCCATAGGGCCGGTTCAGGTTGCCGGTGAAAATCTCGGAGCGCTCGGGATTGCCGGCCGGCGTGATGCCGCGAAATACACGAATCTGCCCGGCGCCGCTTTCGGCGACAAACACGTCGCCGTTCGGCGCCAGCCGTACGACGCGTGGCGTTTTCAGTCCCTCGGCGTACAGGTTCACCTTGAAGCCCTCGGGCGCGATCGGCTGCGTGCCGGGCGGACGCGGGACGATGACCGGTGCATTGGCCGCAGCCGCCGTCGCAAAAGGCGCTGGAAGATCGTCTAACGTGACCTTGCGCACCGTGCCCGGCTGCTCGAAGCGAAAGTCGGTGAACGGCGCCGGCGGCGGGGGTGCAACGATCGGAGCTGCGGCTTCAGCGGCAGGCGAGGGGGGTGTCGCCGCCCCATCCCGCAGCGTTCTCAGGTAGGTGACGATCTGCCAGCGTTGCTGCTCGGGCAACGCAGCCCAGGAAGGCATCGCATTGTCGGCCGAGCCCTTGGTGATGAACCAGAAGACCTCGCCGTCGGCGGCCTTCTGCACATCGCCGTGGGACAGCGCGGGAATGTTGCCGCTGCCCTGCGCGTTCGGTCCGTGGCACCCGGCGCAGTGCGCCGCATACAACCCGCGACCGAGTTCGGCCGCCGCTGCCTGCCCGCGCAATGGATTTTCGCCAGCTGCCGCCGACGGCGGCGCGCCGTGGAACGGGGCCGGAACTGCCCAGCTCGGAAAAGTCGTCGCCAGGCCCATCAGCCCGGACCCGGCAACGACAATCGCGGACCGCAAGCGCCGGCCGATGAGCACGCTCTTTTGCATCACTTCTCCTTTCGCATGAGGGGCGATTGACCCCGCGTCGGGCTCCAAGCAGCTGCCAGATTGAGTCCATGCAATTGCAGACCGATTACCCGCCGTCGGGCGGGTCGTTACGGACGTAACCCAGAGGCGGACAGAAAATCGACCGTGACTGGGGCAGTACGCGCCCGCGAGTAGTATTGGACGGTCTCGCGCGCGCTTGGTGAACCGCCGTGAACCTTTACGACATCGAAGTCACTGGCATCGACGGGCAACGCCGACGGCTTTCCGAATTTGCCGGCAAGGCCTTGCTGGTGGTCAACGTGGCCAGCGAATGCGGCTTCACGCCCCAGTACAAGGGACTGGAGGCGCTGCAGCGCCAGTATGCGGAGCGTGGCTTCTCGGTGCTGGGCTTTCCCTGCGACCAGTTTGGACACCAGGAACCGGGCGACGAGGCGCAGATCCAGAGCTTCTGCACCTCGAACTACGACGTCACCTTCCCCATGTTCGCCAAGGTCGAGGTCAATGGCGCTGGCGCCCATCCGCTGTACAAGCACCTGAAGAAGGTGGCTCCTGGAGTGCTGGGCACCGAAGGGATCAAGTGGAACTTCACCAAGTTCCTGATCGATCCCGACGGCGAGGTGGTCAGCCGCCATGGCTCGACTGCGACGCCGGAAAGCCTGGCCAAGGACATCGAGGCGGTTCTGCCGCGGTAACCGGGATCTGGCAATGGTTGGACGCCCGAATGCCGGCGTCGTCATCAGTGAACCGAACGTGTCGGAGGTTTCGATGCTCGACTCGATTGGCCACGTTGCGCTGATCGTCAAGGACCCGGCGAAAACCGCGTCTCTTTTCAAGGAGCTGTTGGACTCGAAAGTAGTGTCGCGAACGGATGAGGACGGTCACCAGGAGACGTTCGTTCGTCTTGGCCGCACCTGGTTCGTACTTTCCGGCGCGGACGTGGACCGTCCGCGCACCGGGGATCACATCGCCTTTTTCGTTTCGAAGCGCGCGCTGTTGGAGTGCGTCGAAAGGCTCGAAGGGATGAAATTGGAGTTTTTCCTCGCCAGGTCGGACACCGCGCTTTACTTCTTCGACTACGACAATCATGTCTTCGAACTGGATACGGTGGATCTGGAAGCGGATCTTGGCGGCGCTTGAACTTTCTTTTCCCGAGGCCGGTGACCACGATCCGAGGCAACGCTCAATCACTTGCTCGTCACGGGTAGGGATGCGGCGCTTCACCGGGGAAGGGCAGGTGCCCGACCGGTTGGTTCACGCGATGCCGACACGGCCGTCCGGGTGCGCGCCCGCGCTCGATCTGCTCATGTTCCAACGCCTGGCCGCGCAGGAATTCTTATCGCGAGCGAAGGTTTCATCGCATGGATCTGGGAATTTCTTTCCGGACAATCGCCCTTAGCATTGCTGCGTTGTACGCGTCTGTCCATCGTGAGTGTTGATACGCAGATAGGGAGCGAACCTAATGGATCTGATCACCGTATTGATTCTGGCGGCCATCCCGTTCGTGATCGTCCCGATCGTCCTGTTCGGTGACGACCAGCTGTTCGTGAGGAAGCCAGACCGGCGGCCGTAGACGGCACGCGTCGCAAATCGTTTTTTCGTGACAGCGAGCGCTCAAGGCGCTCGCTGTCTGAATTCCTCCATCCAGGCGACCCTGCAGGGGTTTTACCCAGGCTTTGCGGGCCCGCGGCCCCAGGCCTGCGACTGGCGTCCGGCGGCCTCGGCGCTATCGGCGACCGTTTGACCATTTCAGGGAAATCAGATCGGAGCGGTCTTCGCGTGCGGAATGACCGAAATGGCCGGTTCTTCACTTTGAACTCCGCCCTGGACATGCAGGTGTAGCTGGGGTTTCGACGGGCTCAGGATCGCGGAGGAGGAGAAGCTCTTATCATTATTAGGCAATGGCTTAGGGTGATCATTTGCGATGCCTACGTAAGTTAACATAATACACATTATGCGCAGTTCTCTAGGGAACGCACCCTCGACCCATCGCCGCGAAACGCGCGTGCTGCGCGCCTCGCATTCGACCCGAACAAGCGTCTATCGCGAGCGATTCGGACTTGACGCGTTTCGCGCCATTCGCAGGACCGTTCTTGAAGAAAGCCCCAGTGCTACCCAACGGTGCCGGACCAGGCCGGGTCTTCCTTCTGTCAGTGGGTCCTCCCGATCCCCCTCGACAGCCGAGCACCAAGTCCGGCGATAGGGACCGGTCGGCGCCCCAATTCTTGCCCGGACGGAATCGAGCGACTCATATGAGTGCTTCCAAAATTCTCAATTTCGTGAAAGAATTAATTCAGAAAAGGTAAAATTAACGAAATCCGGAAAGCATGAAAACAATCGTAGTGGCCTCGCAGAAGGGCGGCAGCGGCAAGACGACGCTCGCCGCCCATCTCGCAGTGACTATCGAGCGCAGCGGGTGCGGTCCGGCGGTTCTGATCGACCTGGATCCCCAGGCGACCCTGAGTTTCTGGTGGAATCAGCGCGAGGCCCAGACCCCCGCCTGCGCGGCGGCGCAGAGCTTGAGCGCCCTGCCCGCCAAGCTGGCCGAGCTGGCCGAGGCCGGATTTGCGTGGGCGATCGTTGACACTCCGCCCGCGATCGGCGCGACCAATCAGGTGGCGATCGCAGCCGCCGATCTGGTGGTGATTCCCACCCGCGCCTCGCCGCATGACCTGAACGCGCTCGGAAGCACCCTGGACATTGTTCAAGGGGCGGGCAAGCCCTTCGTGTTCGTACTGAACTCGGCCAAGCCGGGCACCGCGATCGCCACCCAGGCGGTAGCGCTGCTGTCCGAGCACGGCCCCGTCTGCCCCGCGGTGATCGGCGACCGCGTGATGTATGCCTCCTCCATGTCCGACGGGCGCTCGATCGGGGAGCTTGACGCGACGGGCAAAGGAGCAGTCGAGCTGGCTGAGATGTTAGAATTCGTGAAATCGCGCTTTCCAGAATTCAAGAAAGTGAAGGTCAAGCAATATGCATAAACCCGCTCCACTTGCCGCCGGCGTGCTGCTGAAGAAGGGTCAAGCCGCACCGATGGCGGGTTCTTCCGGCCGCGACGACCCCTCGGTCGTCTCTGTCCACCCTGCCCCCGGGGCCGAATCGCCGTCCAGAACCCGCACGGCCGATCTGGAACCGCTGGGTTTCAAGGTGCCGCCCGAGTTCAACCAGGAATTCCGGCGCTTCGCGTTCGAGAACGGCTACAAGCTCAATGAGCTGCTGTTCGCGGCGTTCGAAGCATTCAAGAAATCCAGAATTCGCGAAAGTGTGAATTCCTAGAGGCGAAACCGGCGGGCCGGCGATGGCGCCGTCCTTGAATTGGCGCCGCCTCGTCAAGTTGGCCCAACCTGCGAGGCACAGCAGCGGCAGAAAGCACGCCTCCCATCGCCATCTTGAGCGCTTTCTTTAATTCGTACTTTCCGACATTACGTAAAAGCATAATTAATTAAAGTCAGAAGAGTGGAAATATATAATTTAGTAAAATGTCAGGCGACACGGGTAACCGGATCCGAGGTCCGAAACGGTATTCGAGCAGCGAGGCACCTGCTGACGACTGACTTCAACGCGTCTGGTCGAACGTTTCAATGATATTGCATATACATCATATACTTATTACATATTTCTCATCCTATACCTAGAATGAGTGTGTAGCAATTTAATGATTTTTATCAACAAGATACAGATTATATTTGATGTTATTTCTCAAGTACGATGTCGCTTCAAGCCATTTATCCTAGCTATCTTCTTCAGCTGAAGCTCGATCCAGTCGGATAACTCGTCGTAACTCTGTTGGCTGATTTTCTCGGGCCACTGCAGCAGAATCCTGCCTTCGCTTCCGAGGGCATAGACATCCTGGTTGAAGCCCCCCTCCCCGGTGCCTTCGTTGGGTGCATCGGGTCGCGTTGGCGATGCGGCGCTCGGCGCCATGGCCTGGTAATTCCCGGGCGCGGTAACGGGACGAGGACGGTCCACGCCGGCGAATTGAATGTCCGCCCTGAGACCTGCGATAAAACGGGCAACGGATTTGCGATTGAACTGCCTGTCGCGTAGGAGAAAACTGCTGATGGCGTGATCCTGCGGCGGAAGTGCGCCCGGGAACCGATCGAATATCTCCCGATAGATCTTGGGGCTCAGCACCGCAGCTTTGAGCGCATCGATGTGCTTCGGAGAGTCGGGCGCCTCGATCAAGATGTCCACTGCGCGCTCGGTGAGTCTGACGTGGCGGTTGGCGGCTTGCCCGATGTCCTGCAGCAGCCCGTACTGCTTCAGCGCGGAAACGGTCGAACGAAGGCCGCTGCTCTTTTCTGCGTAGCCCCAGGTGGCCCCGGCTGTCGGTATGGGAACCCTGTTCGTTCCGACGCTGGCCCAAAGCTCTCTCGCCCGTTCTGCTGCGACCTCCAGCGTCACGAACGGGTAGTTGACGCTTCGCCCTTCGCCGGAGGCGCCCCTGGCGGTTGGTCCCTTCGCGCTGGCCATACCCGGCTATCAGATGATTCGCGGAGGCTATCGTACGGCTTGTGGGGAAATTATCAAGGCTTATATTGGGCGTAACCAGCAAACGCCTTCGATACGCCTCAACCAACGGAATATTGGGGCTCCAGGGGCCAGGGCCGTGTTGTAGCGCCGGGGCCGCAGAGTGGACTTCGCTGCCGCCGCTGTCGGGTTAATGGCCGACCCGCCGTCTTAAGCAGTGCCACGTCGCGCTCCCCGCGACCCGATCTCAAGGGACCGTCATCATGAATCTGCAGGCAGGTATTCGTCGCGCGCTCCTGCTTTCCGGACTGATCCTGGCCTGTGCCGTGCCGGGCATCGGAGCGATCGGCGCTCCGCACGACGGGGAACATGAGGGGGAGCACGACGGCGACCGGGACCGCGAGGGGCGTACCGACGTGGTCACCTACCACTATGACGTCCGGCGCACCGGCTGGAACCCGCACGAGCAGGTCCTTTCGCCCAAGACCGTCAGTCCGACGAGTTTCGGATTGCTCAAGACGGTCCCCCTGGATGACCAGGTCGACGCAGAACCTCTGCTCGTGCGCGACGTCGAGATCGACCATCGCCATCACGACGTCGTTTACGTCGTGACCGAAAACGACACCGTCTATGCGATCGATGCCGGATCGGGTGCCGTGCTCAAGACGGCCAGCCTCGGCACTCCGGTGCCGCGCCCGCTGAACTGCGAGAACAACGGCAACTCGGTCGGCATCAACGGCACGCCCACCATCGACCTGAAAGCGCACACGCTCTACGTCGTCGCCTACGTGATGTCCGGCTCGCAGCCGGTCCACGAGCTGCACGCGCTGGACCTCTCGACGCTGCACGACAAGGCGCATTCGCCGGTCAAGGTCAAGGCGAGCAACACGCTGAGTGACGGGTCGGGCTATTTGTTCGATTCCAGCGTGCAGCGCCAGCGTCCTGGCCTGCTGCAGGCCAATGGGAACGTCTACGTCGGCTTCGGATCCTTCTGCGACTTCAAGGCTTCGCAGTCGCGCGGCTGGGTGCTGGGATGGAACCAGTCGAACCTGAAGCCGCTGGCCCATACCGAGCTGCTGGACAAGGCGGTGTCGCCGTCGTCGACGTTCGATTGCTACCACCATGCACCCTGGCCCAGCAACCACCCGTGCTACCTGAGCTCGGTGTGGATGTCGGGCTTCGGGCTGGCCTCGGACGAGAAGAGTCACCTGTTCTTCACGACCGGCAACACGACGCCGGGCATCTACGACAGCACCTCCAACGTGGCCGAAAGCGTGGTCAAGCTGTCGGGCCAGCTCGACAAGGTCGACGATTTCTTCACGCCGGCCGACGAGAACTCGCTCGACGGCGCGGACAACGACTTCGGCTCTGGCGGCGCGCTGGTGCTGCCTGATCAGCCGGGGCCGATGCCGCACCTGCTGGTCGCCGCGGGCAAGGATGGAAACCTGTTCATCGTCAACCGCGACGCCGGCAAGATGGGTGGCTTTCAAAGCCCGAACAAGTCCCTGAGCGTTCCGATCGACTACTGCTGGTGCGGGCCCTCGTATTTCAAGGGCTCTGACGGCATCGGTCGTGTGGTCTCCAGCGGAGGAGTGCAGGTCCGTGTGTGGAAAGTGGATACCGCGGCTTCGCCGGCGCTGTCGCAGGAAGCTGCGGTCCCGGTGGACTCCGGCCAGGACCCCGGCTTCTTCACCTCGGTCTCCTCGAACGCAACCCGGCACGATACGGCGATCATCTGGGCCGTGGGCCGCGCCACCGGCAGCGACGATCACCTGACGCTGTACGCCTTCGATGCAAAGGCCTCGGGCGGCTCACTGAACCAGCTGTGGAAAGGCGAAGGCGGCACCTGGCCCAACGTCGGGGGCAATGCGAACGTGGTTCCGACGGTGGCCAACGGCCGCGTTTACGTGGCGAGCTACCAGCAGCTTCGCATCTTCGGGTTGATCGATCACGATCATCCGCGCGAAACCCCGGAAGAACGGATCGCCCACCCTGCTGCTGCGAAGTTTTCATACGTTCCGGCGACCGGACCGCTGTATTGGGGAACGATCCGAAAGATCGAAGGCGGTCGTGTGGAGCTGGAGCTGCGCACCGGTGCGCGGCTGACGGTCGATGTGTCGAAGGTCGTGCCGCGTGCCAGCTCCGATATGGGCGCGGTCGGGCGCGCACTGGCGGTAAGCGGCACGATCGGTCCGGACAAGGTGCTGACGGCGAGCGGGATCTGGCGCGCGAAGGGACCGAGCCAGTGGGGCCCGGACCGCGACCACTGATCTACCGGACGGGGCGGCTCTTCCAAGTGCCTGCCCTGCCCTGGCCACCGGGGTGGCGATTGGAGGCTCGACTGTCGCCGAACCGGCCGGGGCCGGCGTCAGCCTCCGCTCAGCGCTTGCACGATCACGACCTCGTCGGACAAGCGCAGCGGCTGCGACAGATCGAACGCCTGCTTTCCGTTGACGAAGAAGCGGACATGCGGGCGCGTCGCACCCTGCTCGTTGATCATGCGAAACCGGATTCCCGGGAACTGGCGGTCCAGGTCCGCCAGAAGCTCGCCCAGCGTCGGGCCGCTCGCCTCGACGACCCGTCGCCCGGTGTAGGACCGCAGTGCGGTCGGGATCAGCACGTTCATATGCGAGGGGCCCTATGCCAGCATGGCCGCCTCAACAGCGTAGATCTCCGGCAAGTGCGCCGCGATGCAGTTCCATTTCTGGCCCTCGTCGCGGCTGACCCACAGCTCGCCGCTGGTCGTGCCGAAATACAGGCCGACGGGCTCGTTCGCGTCCGCCGTCATCGCCTGGCGCTTCACGGTCCACCAGGCCTGAGTTTCGGGCATGCCTGCAGCGGTACGCCGCCATGTCCTGCCGCCATTGCGCGTGACGTACACCGCGGGGACGCCGCCCGGACTGGTGCGCGGCCACACGCTTGTGCCGTCCATCGGGAACACCCAGACCGTGTCGGAGTCGCGCGGGTGCACGACCATCGGAAAGCCGATGTCGCCAGTGCGCCGGGGCATCCGCTTTCCGATGCGCAGCCACTCGTTGGAGGGTCGGTCCAGCCGGTAGATGCCGCAATGGTTCTGCTGATACAGCCGGTCGGGGTTGCCCGGGCAGAGTCGGACGCAATGCGGATCGTGAAACTCGATGTTCGCCGCGTCCAGGCCCTCGACCACCTCGAGTCCCGCAACCACCGGTGTCCAGCTTTGCCCGCGGTCCACCGACTCGTGCACGCCTCCGCCCGACATGGCGAAGTACAGGTGCGCGGGGTCGCGCGGATCGACGATGATCGAGTGCAGCTTCGGCCCGTCCGGAGTGCCGTCCTGCACGCTGCCCATCCACTTGCGATATTGCGGATCGTCGTTGATTCCGGAAAACGGCTCCCACGTGGTGCCTCCGTCCTCGGAGCGGAACAGTCCCTGCGGAGAGGTCCCGGCATACCACGAGTCGGGCTCGCTCGCGTGGCCGGGCGTGAGCCAGAACGTGTGATCCACGGCGCGGCCGGGTTGGTCGGCCGGCGCCTTGCTGAACGCCGGCGGCCGCTCGGCTTCCTTCCAGCTGCGACCCAGGTTGGTCGAGCGAAAGACAGTGGGCCCCAGGTGGCCGGTCTTTGCCGCCATCAGCAGCGTTCGACCGTCGCGCGGGTCGAGCACGAGGTGGTTCACGATGTGGCCGAGAAAATGCGGCCCATCCGCCCGCCAGCTCTTGCGTGCCGCGTCGCTGTGGTACAGCCAGGCTCCCTTGCGGGTGGCCACCATGACCACGAAGCGGCGTGCCACCGTCGCACGGGGCATTTTTCGTCCGTGTATCGCCATTTAACCCCCTCCTTTGTCCCGGACCGTTTCAGGTCGAAAGCGTAGATCGGAAACCACATCCTGACTGGAGATGCTCGAAACCGCCATTCCTTGGTTCACCTCCCCTAGTCGATCCACAGGGTGTGATTTCGACACGGCAATCCGATCTGGCTTGCTTTCTTATGCGCTGACTACAATACCGCCATGGTCGCGGCACCGGGTGAGCCCGTGCATGGATCGGGGCTCTTGGTCGAGGGCGAGCCGGATACGCAGGTCCTGCGTGAACTCGCTCCGCTTGGACGGCTGCGCGCGGCTATCAACCTTGGCAACACCGTGCTCGCGCAGCGGCAGCCGACGACCGGCGAGCTGACAGGCGTCTCAGTCGACCTTGTCCACGAACTGGGAAGCCGGCTGCGTGTGCCGGTCGAATTGATCGCCTTCGATGCGGCCGGCAAGGTGTTCGCCGCGCTCGAGACCGACGCCTGGGATGTCGCCTTCCTTGCCATCGATCCGGTGCGCGCCGCCGGCATCGCGTTCACGCCGCCGTACGTCGTGATCGAAGGAACCTATCTGGTTCGCGCAACGTCGCCGTTGCGGTCCGTGACTGACTTCGAACGGCCCGGGCTTCGGATCGCCGTCGGGCGCGGTGCCGCCTACGACCTGTTTCTCACCCGCGCGCTGAAGGCGGCCGAACTGGTCCGGGCGGACACGTCGGCGGGCGCAGTCGAGCTGTTCATCGAATCGGGGCTGGACGCGGCCGCCGGGGTGCGGCAGCAACTTGCGGCCTGCGCCACGGCGCGCGGCGGCCTGCGCGTGATTGAAGGCCATTTCATGGCGATCCACCAGGCGATGGGCACACCGCGCGGACGAGAGGCCGCGCTGAAGTACCTGATCACGTTCATCGAGCGGATGAAGCGCGAAGGCTTCGTCGCAGCGGCCCTCGCGCGTAGCGGGCAGGACGCGACGGTGGCGCCGCCCGCAGCCTAGTGGGCCTTCGCTGGTTCCGAGGTGCACGATCCGCCCTGACGTTCCCTGGTCCGCTCCTTTCCACCGGCAGGTCCGCGCTGCGTGCGACGCGCGGCATAAACCGTCCCGGCGCGGTCGCGAAATTTGACGTTACGCCAGGGCGCGGGTGAGGCCTTCGCCGTTGCTCTGGTCCGTCATGACCCGTTCGGGGGTTCGCGCACCCGGGTCAGCAAGCACCCGGTGCAAGGGTTCGTCGCGCGACAACCCATTGAACGCATTCAGATTTGCTGGCCACATTGCTTCGGCATGGTGCTTGCGTCCGCTGATGGCAGCAGGAAGTCGGACCAGAGCAAAGAAGGTCGCAAGAGCCGTGGAATGCACGCGAGCGATCGATTGCGCAGCCTAGGAGGCATTCATGCCCGTTACGACGTCTTATCCAGGGATCTACATCCAGGAACTGGCCAGTTCGGTCCATACCATCACCGCGGCGCCGACCAATATTGCGGTCATCATCGGCTATACGCACCCGCTCAAGACTCTGCCCAATAATTGGAACAAGCCTGTCGAGTTGTTTGGCTTCACCGACTACGAGCGACAGTTTGGCGGCTTCCTGCGCAGCGAGGCCTATGCGCTGGCCGGCTCCATCAAGACCACCGACCCTACGACGACATTCGGGGACATGGCGTCGGCGGTCTACCAGTTCTTCCTGAATGGAGGCAGTGATTGCTACGTGGTCGGCCTGCAGCCGTCGAACGTCAACATCACGCCGGCGACCCTGACGTTCGGTAACGTGACCTTCACGGCGCTGGAGGTCACGGACGACACCTGGGAAATGTCGCTCACGGTGCGCCCTGTCCCCCCGAGCACCAAGACTTCCCCGCCGCCCGCGTCGCCGCCGGCGGCTGCAATGGCCGACGTGGTCGTTACCTACGGCCCAAAGCCGACAACCGGTTCAACCGGAGGAAACCCGCCCGGCACCATCACCGAGACATACCGGCGTGTCACCCTGACTCGCTTCGAGGCCGATGGTGTGACGCCCGACCCGAACTACATCGGAACCCGTATCGGAACGACGCTCAGCAATCGCGTCTCCAACCTCGTCATCGTCGACGTCACGGTTGGCTCGCCTGCCGGCGCCTTCACCGGCGGCGCCCAGACCGCAGCCTTCCCGAGTTCGCTGGTGGTCGCCAAACCAAGCACGATCTTTTCGGCAGCGGACTTTGACGCCGTCATGCAAGCCGACACGCCGCTGGACAAGCTGCCGATCTTCAACATCGTGTCGATTCCGCAGGTGGTCAACAATGCGGTGCTGAGCACGGCGCTCGCCTTCTGCGAGCGCAAGCGCGCCTTCCTGGTGGTCGATCCGCCAGTCACGGACTCGGCCGACGGCTTCGATCCGGCTTTTCCGAACCGGATTCAGGACACGATCGGCGCCGGATTGATCCCCGAGGGGCAGAACGCCGCCCTGTACTTTCCGTACCTGCTGTCCTCCGATCCGCTGACCGGCAGCGCGACCAATCCGTCGACGGGCCTGCCCAACGAGATCCCGCCCGGGCCAACGGTGGTTGGCCTGTACGCCGCGACCGACGTGGCGCGCGGGGTCTGGAAGGCTCCGGCAGGTTTTCAGACGATCACCAACAATACCCTGGGCGTAGTCGAGCGGGGCCGCATGACGGACCAGCGCCAAGGGGTGCTGAATCCCATCGGCGTGAATTGCCTGCGGGACTTCCCGAACATTCCGACCGTGGTATTCGGGTCGCGCACACTGGTGACACTCACCAATGAACAGTGGCGCTATGTCCCGGTGCGGCGCATGGCGCTGTTCCTGGAGCAGAGTCTCTACGGGAGTCTGGGGTGGGTCGTGTTCGAACCCAACGCATCCCCGCTGTGGACCGCCATCACGATGAGCGTAACCAACTTCATGCTGGGGCTCTACAAACAGGGGGCGTTTGCAGGGACCACGCCGAGCACGTCGTTCAGCGTCGCCTGCAATTCGCAGACCACGACCCCGGATGATGTCAACAACGGCATCGTAAACATCGTGGTCGGATTCGCGCCGCTCAAGCCGGCAGAGTTCGTGGTCATCACGATTGCCCAGATCGCCGGTCAATCGCAGACGAGCTAGCGCGCAAGGCGTTGCGCCGAATCGGTAACTGCAATCACCTGAAATCCGACCTCGCGGAGTACCCATGCCCAACAAGATCTTCAGCGTCAATACGGACCGCTTCGATCCCTACAAGTCCTACCGCTTCCTGGTCTATTTCGGCGGCAGCACCACGCCGGTTGCTGCCGTCAGCAAAGTCACTGGATTGAAGCGCTCATCCGATGTGATCGAGTACAAGGAGGGGGGCAATCCCATCATCCTCAAAGGCCTTGGGCGCACCAAGTACGAGCCGATCACGCTTGAGCGGGGTGTGACGCAGGACACGACCTTCATGGACTGGGCGGATGCAACTCAGAAGCTCGACCAGGGCGCGGCGTCCAACAGCCTGGCCAACCTGCGCAAGGAAATCTACATCAAGCTTTTGAATGAAGAGGGCCAGCCCGTGCAGGCCTACTTCGTGCATCGCTGCTGGGTTTCCGAGTTCCAGGCTCTGCCCGATCTGGACGCAGGTGCCTCTGCGATTGCGCTCGAGCACATCAAGCTCGAGAACGAGGGCTGGGAGAGGGACCCCAACGTGGTCGAAATCAAAGAGACCTAAATGTCGGTTGCGCTGTCGGTCTGCAGCGGCCCAATCGCAACGGTGCAGGCACCCATCCGCCTCCCGGTCAGCGCGGTGGAGGTCAGCCTCAACGCGCTGACCGGCCTCGAAGACCTGTTGCTGGTCGAGGACTTCGGATCGACGCTCGAAGTCACGCTGCAACTCATGCAGCGTGTTGTACGCACGCACGACGGCGAGGCACTCGATCTGGCCACCCTGCCCCTGTGTGATCTGGACGTGCTGCTGCTGCGCCTGCGGCAATTGCTGCTGGGCGACCGGATCGAGACTGACGCTTCCTGCCAGGCCCAGCGGTGCGGTGCACGCATGGACATTTCCTTCAGCATCGAGAGCTACCTCGAGCACCATCGGCCTATGGCGGCGCCCTGGCGATCGCGGCGCTGGGTGGCGGTCGCCTCCGAGCCGGGTTGGTTCCGCCTTACACGCCGTTCCGATGGCCGCGAGCTGGGTCAGTTTCGCCTGCCGACGGTGCGCGATCTCCTGCAGACGCAACATCACCATGGTGCCGTCGCGCAACTGGGTGAGCGGTGCATCCGACCGGCGGGACTGCCCGCGAAGGAGCGCCAGCTGGTTGAAAGTGCCATGGGGGCGATTGCGCCGAGCCTGGCCGCCGACCTGCGCGGGACCTGCCCGGCGTGTGGCGCGGCGATCCTGGTCGCTTACGAGCCGCGGCGCTATTGCATCGCTGAATTGCGCCAGAGGGCTCGCTTCGTGATGGAGGAAGTCGACCTGCTGGCTCAGCGCTATCACTGGAGCGAGCGCGAAATCCTTGCGATGCCCAATCGCAGACGGGTGGCGTACGCGGAGCTCGCGCGCCAGTTGCTCCGAGAGCCGTGATGCGCCGCCCGTCCTATCTGGCACGCATCGTGGAGGATGTGAAGGCGACCAGGCGTCAGGCCGTCCTGACCCCACCGCGCCTGCTCTTTCGCCCGACTTTCGTCGCCCTGGACTTCGACGTCGAGGCCGAAGCGACGCCGGTACGCGCGAACACGCAGCGCGTCGTCGATGCCAGGCGAGCGAAAGCCGCAGCGCCGGAACCGCCGCTCGAGTCCCACCCGCCGGTCCGCTCTCGCCAGCGCGATGCCATCGGGCAGCCCGCCGCGGTCACGCCCCGCTTACGGGCCGATCGTACGGCTCTCGACCTGGCCGCTGAGCCACCCGCTCAGCGCACAACGGCGGCGCCGCGCCACCCGGCCGCGGACGCGTCAAGGCTGGCTTCACAGGCGTGGCGACAAGGGGAGCCCGTCCGGCAGGCAATCGCTCCGGACGCAGGCCGCAAAGATCTCACGCCGGCGGAACCGACGGTGCGTACGGCAGGTCCGGTGGCGGCGCGGGAGAAACGCCCGAGCCTGCCCGCGCCACGTCGCGATCTGCCACCCGCCCCCGGGGCGAGGTCGTCCACTTTCGAAGCGAACGGACGCCACGCGCGCAGTGCGCACCTGGCAATCGAGCCGTCTGCACGCCGTCCCTTTCTCGAGCCTTTGCAGCAGGCGATGCCGACAATGCGCGTCGAACTGGTCCCGCCCGAGCCACGTGCATCGGCGCCGATCCGCGAAGAGCCGCGGATGCGCGGTGGTCGAGTCCACATCGGCAGGCTCGAGGTCAGGGTCGTTCCTCCGGCGCCCGCGCCGCGCCCGCCGAGCGCGCCGCCGGTCCCGGCGCAGCGCGCGGCCAGTCCGACCGTCCCGAGCCGGCCACTGGCGCGCGGCTTTCGCGTCTTTGGTTTTTCGCAGGGCTGATGGTCATGCAGAACTGGTCCATCGATACGCTCGCGCTCACGCTCAACGGCTACTCGGAGCACGAGGCGCATCGGCTGGCGCAGTGCATCGCCGATGCCATGGTGGAAGTCGTCAACGTTCCGACCCGGGTGCCGGCCAGGCAAGAGCACGCTCACCTGAAGCTGGAGCTGAGCGCGCGCGACGGCGAGGCCGTCCCGGAGCTGGCCCGGCGCATCGTCGCGGCACTGGCCGCGATCGAATGAGGTCAGGGGACCACGGTGGCCGCCGAATACGCCCGAGGAGCCCTCATTTCGTTCACCCCGAGCTTCATCGGAGTGACGCCGGACGTGATTGTCTTCCAGTTCAATCCGGAAACGATCACCCACACCTGGACCGCCGCCGGCGGCGATGCGGCCAGCGATCCGCAGGCCGGTCGCAATCCCCAGGCCGCCAAAGGCATCCCGGGCGAGACCTTCAGTTTCGTCCTGGCGATCGATGCGAAGGACATGATCGCGGATGGCCGCGCCAATCCGGTAGCCGCCGGGCTGGCGCTGGCCAGCGGCGTCTACACGCGCCTGGCGGCGCTCGAGATGCTGCAATACCCGATGTCCAGTGCCGGCACGGGACTGCTGGGCTCGATCACGGCGTCGATCGGTGCCGCACCCCAGGTTCCCAGCGCCGCACCGGCTGCCACGAAGTCCGAAACCGTGCCCAGGCTGGAAATGCCGACCGTGCTCTTCGTCTGGGGCCCGCAGCGCATCGTACCGGTTCGCCTCACGGGCCTCACGATCAACGAGCGCCTGTACGACGCGGCGCTCAATCCGACGCATGTCGAGGCGCAGTTGACGCTGCGCGTGCTCACCCCGGATGAGCTGCTGGCGGTCAGCGCGCCCATGGCCGACATCGCCAAGATCGCCTACGTCTATACGCAAGGCCTGCGCCAGACCCAGGCGCTCGCGAACCTTGGCGATGCGGCGGCCTCGATCGTGGGCATGCTGCCCACCCCCTTCTAGACCGGAGACTCGCATGTTCTTCCCTGGCAGCCGCTACATCTACCAGACCACTTATGCCTTGGTGCGGCCTGACGGCTCGACGGTTCAAGTCACCCGCCTGCCGCTTCCAGGTCCGGCGCTGGTGCTGGGCTACTACCGTCGCGGATCGGCCCAGCGCCTGGATCTGATCGCCAATCATTTTCTGGCGGATGCCACGACCTTTTGGCGCCTGTGCGATGCCAACAACAGCGTCGCGCCGGATGCGCTGGCCCACCGGGACCTGGTTGGCATTCCACGCGACGCCCCGGTGACGACCTGATGCTCGGCAGCTACCAGATCCTGATCAACGGCCAACCGGCCGACCCTGGGCTGTACACCGCCATCGCCTCGGTGGAGGTCGACGAGAGCATGGACATGCCGGCGGCGCTGCAGTTGACGTTGCCCGTCACGCGCAGCGCCCAGGGAGGGCTCAGCTACGTCGATGACGGACGCTTCGCGCCGCTGTCGAACATCGCCATCGTGACCGATACGGGCGGCGGCAGTACGCCGGGCGCGCTCGGTGGTGCGGTGGGTGCGGTCGCATCCTCCCTCGGCGGTGCAAGCGCCTCGTCGAGCCAGTGCATATTCGACGGCTACGTGTTATCGCAGCGTCTTCACGTCGAGACCGGCATCACAAAGTCGAATCTCGAAGTCTGGGGGCAGGACGCCAGCTGGCTGATGAACCTGACCGAGCAGACCAAGGAATGGCTCGATGTGACGGACGGGGCGGTGGCCAACAGCATCTTCGGCGACTATGGCATCACGCCGGCCGACGAGAACCTCGAAGACGATTCCCCCACGCATACCGAGGCAGGGCACAGTCTGATGCAGCGTGCATCGGACATCCAGTTCCTGCGCAATCTGGCGCGCCGCAACGGCAAGGTATGCCGTGTTGCCTGCGCCGACCAACCGGGGGCGCGCACCGGTTACTTCGCCAAGCCCAAGCTCGACGGGGACCCGGTGGTCACCCTGACCCTGAACGATCCCGAGCACTGGACGGTGAGCACGCTGAACCTGGACTGGGATGCGACGCGCGCGACCTCGGTGGTGGCGCGCCAGGCGACCTTCGATGATGCCTCGGCATCGGGAGTCTCGGCCGATACGACGGACTCCGGTCTGAAGCTGCTCGGCGACCAGGACCTCGCGACCTTCACAGGCAAGCCCATGCAGGTCCTGTTGACGGCCCCGGTCGATGACGTGGGCGAGTTGAAGCTGCGGGCCGAAGCGCTTCTGCGCGACGCCCTCTGGTTCCTGCGTTGCGAGGGCGATGCCGACGTCGAACGGCTGGGCGTGGTTCTGCGCGCCGGCATGATCGTAGCGGTCGGCGGCCTGGGTGCGCTCTATTCCGGCAACTACCTGGTTTGGAGCGTGCGCCACTCGATCAAGCCCGACTCGCACGTCATGAAATTCGTTCTGCTGCGCAATGCGGTGGGCGCCGCCGGCGGCGCGGCGTCCTCGGGCCTGCCCAGCCTGCCCAGCCCATAGGAACTCGCGATGCACGACCCGACGCTGATGGACGCACTCGATCGGCTGCGCAACCGGTTCTTCGGCAAGTACCGCGGCACGGTCACCTCGGTCGACGCCGGCACGCTGCGCGTCAAGGCTCAGGTCCCGGCCGTGCTGGCCGACCAGGAGACCGGCTGGTGCGCGCCCTGCGTGCCCTTCGCGGGCGACAGCATGGGCCTGGCATTCCTGCCCGAGGTCGGCGCCGGCGTGTGGATCGAGTTCGAGGGCGGAGACGTGTCCTATCCGATCTGGACCGGCTGCTACTGGCGCCAGGGCGAGCCGCCGTCGGACGCCACGCCGACCGTCAAGGCCATCGTCACCAAGTCGGGACTGAAGATCCTGCTGGACGATGACCAGGGCGCGATCACGATCTCGGACTCGAACAACAACACGGTCACTCTCGACTCGAGCGGCATCACGCTTACGCGCGGCGGCAACAGCATCGCGATCTGCGGATTCCGAGGTGAACGTGAACGACGGCGCGCTGGAGGTGATGTGATGCCGGGACTGCTGAACACCGCAGAGCGTTCTGATGTGCCCGCATGGCGGCACCGTGCAGATCGTCAGCACCAATACGCGCGTGCAGGTGGGCGGCGGCTACGCGGCGCGCTCGTCCGACACCTTCATCGTCGCCGGCTGTCCGTTCCTGATCGGCCTGGTTCCGCATCCCTGCGTCCAGGTGCAGTGGGTCCAGCCGGCGCAGCGAAGTGAAGTCGTGAGCGACTTCACGCTGACCGAAGCGAGCGTGGGCCTGTGCCTGGCCCCGGACCAGGCGCCACAGGGCGCGGTGCTCGATCATGATGACCCAACCCCAGGTGGGCGGGCCTCTGATGGTCACGCGCGCCGACTACGGCTTTCCGTTTCGCATCGACGGCACCTCGGGCCAGGCTGCCCAGGTGCCCTATGCGAAGCATGTCGACCAGATGATCCGGCAGATCCTGCTGACGACGCCAGGTGAGCGGGCCGACCTGCCCGACTTCGGCTGCGGCATTCGCCAGATGCTGTTCGCGCCGAATTCCGACGCGCTTGCAGGCGTCCGCGCGCCTGTTCGTACTGCAGAGCCTGAACAAGTGGCTGGGCGATCAAATCAAGGTGCAAAGCGTGCAGGTCACCAGCGGGGCGAACGACGACGATGCGACCATGCTGATCCAGATCGTCTACACGCTCATCGAAACCCAGTCTCCGCAGCTCACGGAAGTCGTCATTCATTGACGCCATCCACTGACCCCATCCATTGACATGGCCAGCAAAGACCGCCGCGCCGCGTTGATCGCCTCGAGCCAGTTCAATGGCATCGATTTCATCGAGATCGTGGCCACGGCCCAGACCATGCTCACGGTCCACTTCTTCAACGAGGTGGACGTTGCGGGAACGCTGACCGCCACCCCGACCATCACCGGCGGCGAGACGATCTCGAACGTTGCGGTCGACCCGATCGCACCCGGTGACTGGGGGTTTGACGACGGGCACCAGACGCTCACGCTCAGGGTGGGAGCGCCAGGAGACTTTTCAAGCTATCTGCTGACGTTGAACAGTTCGATACTCGATCCGTTTTACAGCCAGGCGCCGTTTTCATTCAAGGCAGCCTGCCCGTCGGATCTGGACTGCAGGCCTGCATCGATCGTCTGTCCGCCGCTCCAGGGCGACTCGACGCCGATCGACTACCTCGCCAAGGATTTTCTGTCGTTTCGGCAGGCGCTCCTGGACTTCTCCGCGCTGCGCTATCCGAGCTGGCAGGAGCGCTCGGAGGCGGATTTCGGCGTCATGTTCCTCGAGACGTTGAGTGCGCTGGCGGACGATTTCAGCTACATGCAGGACCGCATCGCGGCCGAGAGCACGCTCGGCACCGCGACGCAGCGCCGCTCGGTGGTACGCCATGCGCGCCTGGTGGACTACGAGCCGCAGCCGCTGCTGGGCGCAACCGTTACCCTGCAGTTCGACGTCGGCCCGAACTGCGACGCCATTCCCTTCGGCACGCCGGTTTCCGCGCGCGAACCCGCCGGCGGCCGCATCGTCTACGAGACGGGCTCCTCGCTGGCGGCACGGCTGCTCAATGCCGGGACAGGAGCGCTCCTTGCGGCGCCCCCGAACGATGCTGTGAGCGCGCTCTGGAATCGCGGTCAGATCCAGCCCTACTGGTACGACGACAGCCAATTGTGCTTGCCGTCGGGTGCGACCAGCATGAGCGTGCTGGGGCACGGCTTCGCGTTCCAGGCCTGCCAGGCGCTCCTGATCGAAACCGCCGCACCCGATCCGGCCGATCCGCCGATACGCCAGATTGTCCACCTGCTGCCGGCCAACGATCCTGCCGGACTGTGGGCGGTGGAATCGTGCGATCCGCTTTTCCTGCGGGAACCGGGCCCGGCGCCTGGGCCGATCCTGACGTGCGATGAATCGCCGCCGCCCTCTTCTGCCTCGCCGGCGTTGATGCCGACGGCGGTTACTCTCATTCGCTGGCAGTCTTCCGACAAGCTCCAGATTGCGCGCGACCTGCGCTGCACGCTCGTGGTTGGCAACCTGGTCAATGCGACTCAGGGCGTCACCTTCGGGGGCGAGTCGTTCACCGTCACCGTCAGTGGTCCCACCGCTCCGGCGGGCGATTTCGCACCCGCCCTTACCGTGGTGCGAACCGGAGCGGCCACTGGCGCGGGTCCGGCGCCCCCCATGCATCAGTACACGCTCGCTCAGACCCCCCTGGCGTGGCTGCCGGTCGCCGGGTGCAGCGATCGAGGCATCGGCAGCGGCGCGGGGCTGCCGTTCAACACACCGAGTCAGCCTGAGATCGTTCTGACCTCGATCGACGCCGCCGGACAAACCGAGGTCTGGAGCTGGGGCTCGACCCTGCTGTCCGCGGGCCAGTTCGACCAGGCCTTCACGCTCGACGACGCCCGCTTCAGTCGCATCGTGCGCAACTCGGACCAGTCCGAGCAGTACGACTACGACGGCGACAGCGCCAGCACGATCCGATTCGGCGACGGCACCTTCGGGATGAACCCGCTGGAAGGCACGGTCTTCAGCGTCACTTACCGGGTCGCGGCGGCCGCACGCGGGAACGTGGCGTCCGACAGCATCACCGAACTGGATCCGAACCTGCCGATCGATTTGCTTGCGGTCACGAACCCGCTCCCTGCGACCGGCGGCACGGATCCCCAGGCGCTCGATTCCGTGCGCGGCCTTGCGCCTGCGGCGTTTCGCGCGGTGCAGTTCCGCGCCGTGCTTCCGTCCGACTACATCGCGGCCGCACAAACGCAATCCTGGGTGCAGCGCGCAGGGTGCGTGTTCCGCTGGACCGGAAGCTGGCTTACCGTCTTCACGACGCCCGATCCGATTGAAAGTGAGACCGTCACGATCGAGGAACGCCTCGGGTTGGTGCAGCTGCTGAACCGCTACCGTCTGGCCGGTTACGAATCCTACGTTCCGGATCCGAATTACCTGTCGGTCGATCTGATCATCGAAGTGTGTGCGCAGGCGACCGCGTTTCGCGGCGACGTCGAATCCAGCCTGGCACAAGCCCTCTCGGCGACAGGATTCTTCGCGCCCGGCAACTTCTCGTTTGGTCAGCCGCTCGAACGCAGCCGGCTGGAGGCGGCGATCCAGGCGCTGCCGGGCCTTGACGGCGTGCTGTGCATCGAGGTGCGCGTGCGTGGCCGCTCGCTGCTGTTCCAGCCGATGGCCGACCGGGTCACGGTGGGCGTCGATCAGATCATTCGCTGCGACAACGATCCGAGCCGGCCCGAGCGCGGCGCCATAAAGCTGGTTGTGCTGGGGGGCAAGTGAGCTGCTGCGACGGAACCAATCCGGCCTGCCCCTGCGGCGCCTTCGTTCATCCCTGGGTGATCACGAATCCGCCCGGGCTGACCTCGCTCGCCGCGCGCAGCGGCGACTACGTCGCGTACCGACACGCCCTGCTGCAGGCCTTGCCGGGCGAAACCGAACTTAGCCGCAGCGACGGCACCACCACGACCCAGATCTGGCGCCCCTCGGCCGAAGGCGACCTGGCTTTGCAGATGGTCGAGTGGTGGGCATACCTCGCGGACATCCTGACCTTCTACAACGAGCGCGTCACCAATGAGAGCTACCTGCGCACCGCGCAGTTGCCCGAAAGCATCCATCGCCTGATTGGATTGCTGGGATACCGGCCGCGGCCAGCGCTAGGTGCCAGGGCAACCCTCGCGGCGCTCGTGAATCGCGCCCGCGCGGTGGTGGTCCCGCGCGGTTTGCAGGTACAGAGCAAGCCCGGACCGGGCAAGAGCCCGCAAATCTTCGAGATCGATGTCGACACCAGCGTGTCGCGTCCGGATGCGGCGCCGGCCTTGCTCACGCCATTGCCGCCGGCCTCGATCGTCGCGACCCCGCCTGGCGGCGCAGCCCCGGTTGCGACGCTGCTCGTCTCCGGAAGGCTCGGCACCGTCAAGCCCGGCGACGAGCTGCTTCTGGTCAAGGTCGGATGGGATGGCACCACCGAGGACTATGCATCCGGCATCGTCAGCACTCTGACCGATCAGATCGCGCCCGGAGGTGCACACAACACGCAGATTGTCTTGGCCATCGCCTCGCAGGCCAATGGCGACTTTTCCGACACGAGCGCGGCGCACTGGCGGCTGTTGAAGGGCAATGGCACGGCGACGCTGTACCCGTACCTCGACTCGACCACGCTGAAATCGACGGGGAGCGCTCCGTTTTCGGTGGACGCGCACCTTGCGTCCATCTTCCGCCAGATCAAGCCGGGCGATCTGGTCCTGATCGACGACACCCGCGTCTCATCGCCGAACCTGCCGTACCTGGGCGTCGTGACAGCCTACAAGGAGACCATTTACTACGCCAACAATCCGTCGAGCCCGAGCACGCCGCCGCCTGAAACCTCGCCCCTGGCCAACATCCCCGCGGTGCCGATTCTGCATACGGTCATCACGTTCACGACGCCCGATACCGTAACGGGCAATGCGGCCACGGTGGTGGTGCGCTATGGCTTCAAGGATGTCGGTCAGCTGATCGATCCGCCTGCGACCACGATAGGCGGCAGCTCGGGCGGTGCCGTGCAGACCATCGCGCCCGCCGCACCTGCGCCGGCGCCTGCCGGCGCGGGAACGACCGCTTCAGGGGCGGTCAATTCCGAGATTCTGGTCGCGGACGTCAACGGCGATGGCGCGCTGGCCACGGTCGACGGCAACGGCAACGTCACGCTCGATACGTTGGCCCCGACCCTCGTGCCGCCACTGACGGCGCTGTTCAACCTGGTCCCCGTATCGCGCGGCAAGACCGTCGCCAACGAGATCCTGGGCAGCGGCGATGGCACGGTGCTGAGCCAGGATTTCCAGCTGCAAAAAGCGCCGGTCACCTACTTTGCGGACGGCGTAGGTCTTTCCGGCGCCGGCTACAGCAGCACCGTGCGGGTCTGGGTCAATGGTGTGCAGTGGCAGGAAGTCGCAAGCTTTTTCGGCCAGGCCGCGAGCGCCCAGGTATTCATGACCCGGGAGGACGATAACGGCAACACGCACGTCGTGTTTGGCGATGGGGTATCCGGTGCGCGCCTGCCGACCGGCGTGAACAACGTGGTAGCCAGCTACCGTTACGGCGCCGGTGCCGAGGTTCCCGATGCCGGCACGCTCGTCTCGGTGCTGCAGGCCCAGCCCGGCCTGGCCTCGGTCGTCAATCCCGTGGCGCCTGCCGGAGGCGCCGACGCCGACCCGCCCGGCAAGATTCGCAGTCTGGCGCCGCAGTCCGTGCTGACCTTTGGCCGCGCCGTGTCGCTGGACGATTATCAGACGCTCGCGGCTTCTGCGGCCGGCGTGACCGCCGCGCAGGCTTCCTACAGCTTCGATCCCCTGGCGCAACGCCCCACCGTACATGTTTGGGTCGCAGGCGATGCGGGCGCGGCCGCCTCCGCGCGCGCGGCCATCGCCGTGGCGGCCGACCCAAATCGCGCGTTCAAGGTGGACGCTGCAGGCGCCGTCACGGTCTGGCTCACGCTCACCTACGTGCGCGACCCGCGCTACCAGGACAGCGCCGTAAGTCAAGGCATCCACGACGCCCTGCTCGATTCGGACCGGGGCCTGCTGGGCAGCAATCGCGTACAGATTGGCGCGGCCTTGTTCGATAGCGACATCTATGCGGCGTGCCTAGCCGTGCCCGGCGTGCTGGCGGTCCATAACCTCTTTTTCAACGCGAGGCGGTTCATTTATCTGTCGTTGCCCTATGCCAGCTTGACGCGGCAGACCATAGGCGGGTTCCGCGCGCTCGCGGCCCAGCGCAAACTCGACACGCGATTTCCCATGAAGATCGTGGCAAGCGCTACGAGCGGTCCCGGGCAATCCCTCATCCTGCGCCGCCCGTACCCGCCATCCAGGGCTCCCTGCCAGCTCGAACGCTACAGCCCGGGCGATGGGCAGTACTTTCTGCTGCCCGATGACGGCGCTCACCTGACGCTGAATGCGGAGTTGCCATCGTGAACCCGATCGCGGATCACTACGATATTCACTACGCAGACAAGCTCTGGAATCTGCTGCCGGCGGTCTATCGCGCAGACGACACCGACCAGTTCCAGTCCAACGGCCCGTTGCGTGAACTCGTCAACCGGATCGGCGCCCAGGCAGCCATCCTGCGGCGCGATCTGGACCGTCTGTGGGAGAACGAATCCATCGAGGTCTGCGACAGTTGGGTCATTGCCTACCTGGGGGATCTGGTCGCAACCAATCTCGTCTCGAGCCTGGACTCGCGCGGACAGCGCATCGATGTGGCCAAGACGATCTACTACCGGCGGCGCAAGGGCACCGTGGCCGTCCTGGAAGAACTGGCGCATGACATCACCGGCTGGGATGCGAAAGTCGTCGAGTTCTTCCGGCGCCTTGGCCGCACGCGTCATGGCCTGGATCCGGCCATCGGCGTGCCCATCAACGCCGCGGATGACGTCGATCAGCTGCAGAAGGCTGAAGGGTTGCGAGGCGCCCTGACGCGCACCGGCATCGGTGGTTTCGCCGATCTGCGCAACGTGTACGGCGCGCTTCAGACCGGGTCCGCCTTCGACGAGTACTTCCACACGGCGGACGTGCGCGCCCCTCTGGGACGCGTCGGCTGGTACGCGATCCCGCGCCTGGGGGTGTTCCTGTGGCGCTTGCACAGCTTCCCGGCCGGACCGGGAACTCCCGTGGCTGTAACCGGCTGCCCGCACTGGTTCACCTTCGATCCGACGGGTCGCGATATTCCGCTGTTCGCTGCGTCCCGCACCCTCGCGACCTGCACCGCGTGGACCTCGCCGGATGCCGCCGAGGTCGCCGGACCCATCAGTCAGCCGATGTTCGACATGAGCTTGCAGGCAGCGAACCAGAAAGACGCACTCTATCCGCAACCGATCACGGTCTTCAGCCCCTTCCCTCCGCCCGATGAGATCGTGCCCGTGACGCGGCTCCTGGTCCGCCCGGAACGCGGGCGCTTCAAGGTGCAACCGGACGGCTCGCCCGACCCGTACCCGGCACCCTACTGGGTGAGTTACAGCTATGGGTTCTCATCGGCCATCGGCGCCGGGCCCACGGATCGCCGCCTCGATACCGTCCCGATCGCAGCACCCGCGCCGACGCAGCCCATCTCCAGCGGAGGCCTGGCACTGAGCGCCCTCACGCTGACGACCGGAACCGTGACCATCGGGGATTCGCTGACCTATACCGAGGTCGCGGACCTCGTTGTCAGCGGCGCGCTGACCATCCGCGGCGCCAATCAGCTGCGCCCGGTGCTGCGAATTCAGTCGGACTGGACCATCACCGGTGCGGCCGGCCAGCTTGCGCTCGATGGCCTTCTGATCTCGGGCGCCGATGTCATCCTGGCCGGATCGTTCGACTCCGTCACCATCAGCTGCTCGACATTCGATCCCGGCAATACGCCGGCAACGAGCAGCGGCGTGACCTCCCCTCCGTCACCAACGCCGTCAAGTCCCCCCTTGCGGTTCGACAACGGCCTGTTTGCTTTGGCGGCAGACGGACGGCCCCTCGTTCCGGCGCGCATTTGGGTGCAAGGAACCGTGCGCATGATGACCGTCGATCGCACGATTCTGGCCAGCGTGCGCACGCGGGGCACCGGTCTGATCGAAACACTCAGCATATCCAACAGTATCCTGCAGGCCATCCCCACCGCCGCCGGCGTCTTGAGCGCCGCAGAGCTGAAGGATCCGTTGCGCTTCCTGCGGATTCTGGTCGCTGCCGACGATCCGGTCTCGCAGCGCCTGCGCGTGCTCTCCCCGGCGCTGGACGCGGCACTGGGGCCGCGCGTGTCGCCACCGCCGATCGCCGGCTCGCCGCCGGGCGCGGCGAGCCTGGACGCGGTGGTGGCCGCGCTCGATGTCCTGATGGCGACCGAGTCGATCTTCGATCTGCAGGCGTTCGCGCACGTGGCCCTGTCGACCGCAACCAGGACCCTACTGGGTACACAGGTCTTCACGTCTCCAGCCAGTCCGCCATACCACGACCTGGTCGCGCTCAATCGCCATCTGCTCGAGGACGCGTACCCGCTCGAGCTGGCCGATGCCTGCATCGCCACCGCAGACGGGACGGTTTCGATCACGCGCACGACCGTCATGGGGCGCGTCGCGGCGCACCAGCTGGACGCCAGCGAGTCGATCCTGCAGGACCTGGCCGTGGTCGACGACATCCAGCAGGGGTGCGTGCGGTTCTGCGCGTGGGCCGATGGCAGCGTGCTGCCGCGCAAGTACGAGAGCGTGCGCATCGCGCAGCTGGCGTCGCTGTTCACTTCGGACCGATTTGGAGAACCCGGATACGGGCAGCTGCAGGCCGGCGTGGACAGCGCGATCCTGCCGGCTGCCGGCGCCGCAACGCCTCAGAACACGATCTCCTCGGGCGCGCAGAGCGGCGCCGAGATGGGCGCCTTCGCGCGCGAAGGCAACCCGATCAGGCAGAACGCGCTCTTGATCAAGTACCAGGAATTCATGCCGGCCGGGCTCGTTCCGGTCCTCGTTTACGTGACGTGATGCCGGACCCGGCCAAAAGGATGATCCATGTCGAGCAGCGACCGCAGCCGAACCTCCGACGACCGGCGCAACCATTACAAGGCGGTGGTAGCGCAGCAGGGCCGCGTCATCGTCGACAGGGACGTTAACGCGCTGGAAACCATCCTGAGCGAGCGCGCTGACGCTGACGTGCTCGATATCGTCGGTCCGGCAGGAACTCCGGATGACGGATTCAAGATCAGCGTGCCGACCCAAAGCCCGCCGGCGAGCTCGCTCAGTCCGGCCGGCACCCCGTCGTTCGATTTCCAGGTCGGTCCCGGCACCATGTATGTCGGCGGCCAGCGCGTCGAATTTCCCGCGGTTGTGGACGACACGGCGCAGACCTACTCGTATTTCCTGCAGCCGGACTGGCTCGATCCCGATGATCCGGTTCCTGCGGGCAGCCCCCCCAGCATTGCGGGAGAAAGTCCACCCACCGGGATCGAAGTGACGTGGCTGGACGTGTTCGAACAGGAAGTCCAGGCGACCGAGGACCCGGACCTGAAGGAGGTCGCCCTCGGCGGACCCGATACGACCGCGCGCGTCCGCCTGATGCGCCGGGTGCGTCGCACGCCGGTGCACGAAGAGGATTGCGCGGCGGCGTGGCTCGAGGCGACCGGCACCTGGTCTACCGGGTTCGGGTTGGAGTTCGATCCGGACACGATGCGGCTGGTACCCGAGGTGCGCCTGCAGGTCTCATTCCAGCAGGATCCGGCGACCGGCGATCTGTGCGACCCGGTCGCACGCGGCGGCTATCTATATTCGGAGAATCAGCTGATCCGGATCCAGATCAGTGCTGCTGCAGGCGCCGATGGTTCGCCGGCCCGGTTTCTTTGGGGCTACGACAATGCCAGCTTCCTGTACCGCGTAAGCAGCGTGACCAACGGCGGCACGCAGCTGCAGCTGGCCGACAGTCCCCCGGACGCATTCCATTGGCCCAAGAGCGGCCAGGTCGTGCAAATCCTGCGCACGGCCGTGGTGCTGGGCACAGCGCCGGACGCCAACGATCCCGCTGCGACGATCGTGCGCTGCGTGGCGCAGGCCGCCGGCGAGATTCGCACGCTGAGCCAGTCCTACGGCGCCGCCACGCAGGGCGGGACGGCCAACTACCTGACCTTTGCGGACCCCCTGCCGACCGAGTATCTCGAGGACCCCAATCCGCTGTTCGTGCGCATCTGGCAATCCGAGCAGGATTACAACGCGATCGGGGTAGCGCTGCAGGACGCTGCAAGCGCAACGACGAACGGCGTGGTCGTCACCCTGACCACGCCCACAGCTGCGCCCATGACGGTAGGCGCTTTCTGGATGATCGCGCTGCGGCCAGGCACGCCCCAGGCGGTGTACCCCGAGCGGTTTCTGAATGCGCCGCAGCCGCCCGACGGCCCGACGCGCTGGGCCTGTCCGCTGGCCACGATCGACTGGACGACCCATCCACCGACGGTCACGGACTGCCGCTCGCCTTTCGACAACCTCGTTACGCTCAGCAAGCGCAAACCGGGCTGCTGCACGATCAGTGTTCGTCCGGAGGATCTGGACGCGACACATTCGCTCCAGAAGGTCATCGATGCGGCCGTTGCCAAGGCCGACACGGTCAAGATCTGCTTCGGGCCAGGCATCTATCTTCTGCCGGACGCATTGCGCCTGGGGCCGCAGCATGCGGGCATCGTCCTCGAAGCCTGCACGGATGGCGCCATCTTGCGACCGGACCCCAACGTCGACCCGACGCGCTTTCAAGATGGCCTGCTCGTGATGATCGATTCGCCCGGAATCACCCTGTCGGGCCTGTATTTTGAGTCCGTGGACGTGCAGGTTTCCGAACTGATCCAGCGCGACATGAACATCCTCACCGAATCCATGGCGATCGAGGTGAACGGACTCAAGCTGCTCGCACAGTTCGAGCAGACGCGCCTGTGGACCAACCCGATTGCCGTGCTCACGGGCGCCGTCGCGAATCTTTTCGTCCTGATCTGCGTGCGTAGCGTGTGGTGCACCGGGTTGACCGTCGAAAGGTGTCATTTCAAGGCGATCTCGTCGAGCGCCCAGGACAAGCAGCAGAACTGCCTGGCCCTTGGCCTTCTGGCCCAGGGCAATTGCACTGGCATCGCGGTGCGCGATTGCACCTTCTCCGGCCGGACCGGCCTGGCAAGCCCAGGACTGGTTGCGACTGGCACCCAGTTCGTGGGAATCGCGGCCGCCGTTGCCGCTGCGCCGCCGCCCGTTGCCGCGCCTGCTGCCAAGAAGGCGGCGGCAAAGACCGCTGCCGCGAAGGCTGCGGCCTCCAAGACTGCCGTAACCGTGCAGCAGGTCGCGCCTGACCCAGCCGGGATGCTGCGCGACTTGCCCGCCCTGGCAGACTTTACAGACGCAGGCGCCGCGAGGATCGTGCTGTCTCCCATCGCTGCGGGCGTCGGCCTTCTGATAATTCCCTGGATTGGCAAGGAGAGCCGGACGCAGGAGTCGGTTCAGCTCCAGTTCGGCCTGGAAACGCGGCTCGCCGATGCCGAGATCCGCGGCAATGTCTTTAGCGATTTGACGCTGGCAAGCGCCAGCCTCGCGCAAAGCGGGATCGTGCATGTCGTCGACAACACGGTCAGAAACTGCGCCGCCGGGCTGTGGTTCGCCACCTGGCATGGCGGTTTCATTCAATGGAACCCGGCCAAGCCCATCAACCGGGGCGCGGATCAGCTGCTTTTCTATGCGCTGCTGTGCGAAGAAACCGCCCTTGCGCTGTTCCTGCCGATGGTGCTGTCCCTGCCGCCGGAGGTCGGGCAAGGGGCCACGCTGCCTCTGTTTGTGTCGCCACCTCTGCCGCCCGTGTTGCCGAGTTTCGACGTCGCCGGAAACGACATCGATTGCGCCCCTGCCGGGGCGGTTGCCGAGTTCGCTGCATCGAGCTTCGCGCTGGCCGTATTCTCCGATGAGATCACCGGTGCGGCGATCGATGCGGCCATCAACTTGCCGCCGATCGACTCAACCCTGGCCATCACCGCCAATCACCTTCAGTCGCGCCTGCCGACGATCTATCCGACCGTCATCGCCGTCCTGTTCGGCACCCTGACCATGACCGGGAATCACGTCATCAACGTGCCCTCGACACCCAACATCAAGAGCAACCAGAGCCTTTTCGTCGATATCGACGGGTTTGCCACCTTGGGCAAAAGGAGTGCGCGCCTGGGACTCGCGGTCACTGGCAATGTCTTCTACGGCCTGACCAATTTGATCCATCTTCCGCGGCAGGGCTTGCCGGCCCCGCTCAACAATTGGGACACGTTCAATGCGGTGTTCCCATAGCGCCGCGGGTCGGCGGCACGGAGGTTCGCCGTGAGCAACGCACTGGCGATCGCGAGCGTCACCCAGACGCTCTACCAGGTCCTGACCGGATGCCTGGATCGCGCCAACGTGCCAGGCGCTACCGTGACGACGTTGCGCCCCGATGCGCCGACCGCGCAGCTGGCAAACCCCGGCGTGAACATCTTTCTCTATCAGGTCGCACCGAATGCCGCACTGCGCAACGCGGATCTTCCCACGCGCAGCGCAGACGGCACCCTGCTGCAACGACCTCAGGCCGCAATCGACCTGAACTATCTGATCACCTTCTATGGAGATGACCTGAAACTCGAGCAGCAGCGCCTGCTGGCTGCCGTGGTCACGCAGATGCAGGCGTTTCCAGGGTTGACACGCGCCGCGATCCAGGCCGCCGAGGCTTCGGTGCCGTGGCTCGCAACCGCCGATCTGGACAAGCAATCGCAGCTCGTGCGCTTCACGCCGGTCAATTTCTCGCTGGAAGAGCTCTCCAAGCTGTGGTCGTTCCTGCTCAAGACCGACTACGTGCTTTCGGTGGCCTACCAGGCGAGCGTCGTGCTGCTGCAGACCGACGACGTCGAGCCGCCCCCGCCCCTGCCCGTCCTGTCCTGGAACGTCTACGCGACGCCGTTCTCGCAGCCGCAGATCAACCAGATCGTGGCCGACGGGGGCGGCCTGATCGTCCCGGCCTCGACGCTGCTGGTTGCGGGACAGAACTTCGTGCCGCAGCAAACCTCCGCGGCAAGCCCGCCCGCCTCGCCGGCGCTGGCTCCCGTGCAGCTGCAAATCGACGGTCTGCCGCAGACGCCGACCAGCCTTTCCAACACCCAGATGCGCGTGCCGGTTCCACCCGGCCTTGCGGCAGGCATTCACGGCGCGCAAGTCACCCAGTCGCTGCTCCTGGGTACACCCCCCTTTCCCCATCCCGGCATGCTGCAGTCCGGACTGGGCTCATTCGTGCTTCACCCCGTGATCCGGCAGGTTCCACCCGGGGGTCCCTATCAGATCACGGTAGTTGCGGCAGGAGGTTCACCTGCCGAAGTGACGTTGACGGCAACGCTGGACCCGCAAATCCAGAGTGGCCAGCGCTTGCTGCTCGAGCTGCTCCCGGCCGGCGCACCAACCAGCTCGCAGCTGTTCGATGGGGGTAGCGCGAACTCGGCAAGCAACAGCGCCGCGTTCTCTTTCGTGCCCCCGGCGCACGGAAACTACCTGGCCCGGGTGCGCATCGACGGGGCGGACACCCCTCTGCAACTGGGCCCCGGGGGCGTGCCCGTTGGCCCCCTGATCTCGTTCTAGCGAACCGACATGCCGGACGACAGCACACCCAACTGGGCCCGCGCGAACCAGGTGTATCTGGTGGCGCAGATCGCGGCGCTCAAACAGATGCTTCGCACGGGCGATCCGGACCACGCACCGGCGCCCTGCGAGTCCTCCAAGGTGGATGAGGCGGCGTTTGCGCAGCGTGCTCCCGCCATCGAGTTCCTGTCGCAGGCGTTTGGCCTGTCGCAGTTCGAGCGCGCGCTGCTCCTGCTGTGTGCCGCACCTGAGCTCGACCAGGAATGCGCAGACATCTACGCGACTGCGCAGGCCGACCCATCGCGCAGCCGGCCGACCTTCGGCCTGGCACTGGCTGTTCTGCCCGGCGCTCACTGGAGCGCGCTTGCGCCCGACGGCGCGTTGCGGCGCTGGCGCCTGATCGAGCTATCGACCGGCGCCATGCTGACCGCGGCTGCGCTGCAGATCGATGAGCGCGTACTGCACTTCCTTCTGGGCGTCGATCGCCTTGACGAGCGCCTGGCGCACCTGGTGCGGGTCCTGCCCCTGACTCAGCGGCGTCAGCTCGCGCCGAGCCACGCGCAGATCGCCAGCGATATCGCCGCCCTCTGGTCAAGCCAGACCGTGCTGTCGGACATGCCCCTGGTGCAGTTGTGCGGGCAGGCCGATGACTGCCTGCCGATCCTGGCCGCGGCGGCGCACGAATGCGCGACCCGTGGCGCTTTGCTCAGCGCCGAGCTGGCGCCCTCGGGCGCTCTCGAGATGAACGCATTTCTACGGTTGTGGGAGCGCGAGGCGCTGTTATCGAACCTGGGCGTGCTGGTGCTCGAGCGCGAGGAGCCCCCTGCGGCCAGCGCGGACGACCGGCGTGCGCCTGCACCCGGATTGAATCATCTGCTGGAGCGCGCGACCGGTCGGGTGGCGCTGACCGGGCGCCAACGCGCAACCGTCACAGCGCGCGCCACGATGACCATCGAGGTCGGCCATCCGACCGCGGCCGAGCAGCGTCTTGTCTGGGGCAGCGCATTGCGCGTTCCCGTGCAGGCTCCCGCCAGCGCCGCGGTGAGGGACTCTGCCGGCGCAACCGCCCGGGGCCGGGTCGACGGGGAGCTCGACAGGCTCGTCGCCCAGTTCGATCTGAGCATGCGCGTGATCCGCGCGGTCGCAGCCGACGCCATCAGCGTCGCGATCGATTCGGCGCCCGCCGCCGCATGGGATTTGTGCCGCATGTTCCTGCGCGACCGCATGGAGGGCCTGGCCCAGCGCATCGAGACCCGGGCGCGCTGGCCCGACCTGGTGTTGCCGCACTCCGAGCTGGAAGTCCTGCATGCCATCGTCGCACAGGTGCGGCAGAGGCGCACGGTCTACGACCACTGGGGCTTCGCCCGCAAGTGCGGGCGCGGTCTTGGTACAAGCGTTCTGTTTCACGGACCGAGCGGCGCCGGCAAGACGCTCGCGGCCGAGGTGCTCGCCAACGAGATGCGTCTGGACCTGTACCGCATCGATCTGTCCGCGGTCGTGAGCAAGTACATCGGGGAAAGCGAGAAGGCGCTGCGGCGCGTATTCGACGCAGCCGAGGACAGCGGAGCGATCCTGCTGTTCGACGAAGCCGATGCACTGTTCGGCCTGCGCAGCCCTGTGAAGGACAGCCACGACCGCTACGCCAACATCCAGGTGAGCTATCTGCTGCAGCGCATAAGAAGGTTCCCCGCGGCCTGGCGGTTTTGACAACCAACCAGAAGGCTTCGCTCGACGCGGCGTTCATGCGCCGGCTGCGCTTCGTCGGTGCAGTTTCCCTTCCCCGATATGGAGGAACGGCGTGCCATATGGAGTGCCGTGTTTCCCGCCGACGCACCGATCGATCGGCCTGGATGCGGAACGCCTCGCGCAACTCAAGGTGGCGGGCGGCAGCATCCACAACATCGCGATGAACGCCGCGTTCCTCGCCGCCGAGGAGGGCCGACCGTGCGATCCAAATGGAACATGTGCTGGTGGCTGCGCGCGCCGAGTACGGCAAACTGGGTCGCACGCTGACCTCGGCCGAAACCGCAGGCTGGCCATGAGCGCAACGCCACGAGCGGCGCCCCCCGCGAGTACCACCTCGGACAAGGCATCCATTGCAGCACGCCGGCCGCGCGCGGGCCCGACGGCCCCGGCCTTGCTGGTGCAGCGAACCTGCGCGTGCGGTGAGGCCGCCGGCCTTTCGGGAGCCTGCGCCGCGTGCGCGAGCAGCCGTCTGCTGCCCAGCGCGCCGCCGGAGCGCCGACAGGAGCGGCGCCCTCGAGCGTTCCGCCTTCGGTTTATGCCACCCTGAAAAGCCCCGGCTCCCCCCTGCCGGCGCCGCTGCGCGAATCGATGGGCGCGCACTTCGGCCACGATTTCAGCCGCGTGCGCGTGCACACCGATGCGCTGGCGCAGGAATCGGCGCATTCGATCCATGCCCGCGCCCCTACACGGTCGGTGACGCGTCGCATTCGCCAGCGGGCAGTTCGTGCCGGATACGCCCTCGGGCCAGCGCCTTCTCGGGCACGAGCTGGCCCACGTGGTGCAGCAGCAGGGGGCGCGCACGGATCTGCCGCTGTCGATCGGTCCGGCCAGCGATCCGCTGGAGCGCGCCGCCGACGCGGCGTCGGCCTCGCTCAGCCAGGCCCGGTCGACGCCTGCCGGCGTGAGCGCCGGGCAGGTCTGGCGCGCGAGCATCCAGCGCGAGCCGGATGGGACGGTCCCGCAGACCAGCCGGGGCGCCCGCACCACCGGCGCCGGCTCCGAGCATCTGGGACCGCATCAAGGGTGCTGCCGGTTCCGTCTACGACAGCTGCAGGAACGCCATCACGGACGCCGCAGGCAACGTGATCAGCATCGGCGCGGACTTCTTCATGGCGGCGATCCAGCGCTTCTTGCCGGCCGTCCTGCACCTCATCGAGGGGATCCGTGCCGAGGGCGGTATTTTCAACTACCTGAAGAGCCTGCTGTGGAGTTCGTTCGGCTCAATCTTCGGCAGGTTGCGCCAGGGCGAAGGATTCGTGCCGAAGCTCATCGAGACCTTCGCCAAGCTGGCCGGCATTGCCAAGCAGATCCTGACCGCTCTGTCGCACAACGATTGCAAACCGCTGTTCGATGCGCTGAGCCAGCTGCGGCGACACCCTTTCGGAAATGGCGGGAGCCGCGTGGGACAAGGTCAAGGCCTTCTTCGCGCCGATCGGTGATTTCTCTCGGATCTGTGGCAGAAGTTCGGCGCGCCCGTGGTGGACTTCCTGAACGGCTATGCAAGCGACGTCTGGGAGGGAATAAAGGCGATCGGCAGCAGCATGGGGTCTGTTCGTCAAGGCCAAGGATGCCCCTGGTGGCGGTGTTCACGCCGTTCTGGAACTGGATCAAGAAAGAGCTCGGCATCGGTGACACGCCGGACAGCCAGGACGGGCTTCTGCAATGGGCCGAACGCAAGATCGCTGAGGCCTGGGCGTGGATCCAGAAACAAATCGAGCCGATCGTGGCTCCGATCAAGGCGGTCGCCAACAAGGTTCTGGCCTTCATTCCGCTCGACAAGATCCTGCACCTGCGCGACACGGTGCACGAGTGGCTCCAGCACGTGAAGACCATGATCACGTCCTTGCAGAAGCCCAAGGGCGTGACCGAAGAACAGGCGTCGCTGCG
>CAVTZO010000012.1:0-92603 GCA_963739145.1 uncultured beta proteobacterium | reverse complement strand
CCGCCGGTCGCCTGCGCGAAGTCCTGCAGCAGTTGCAGATTGGCCAGGTCGGGGCCGATGCGGATGGTCGAGACCGGAATATGCTGGCGGGCGAATTCGGCGATCAGATCGTCGTGGTCGTGATACTGGCGGTTGGTGTCGCCGTCGGTGAGCAGAATAACCTGGCGCACCGGGATGCCGCTCTGCAGGATTTCACGTTCCGCGATTTCGAGCGCGTCCTTGAAGTCGGTGCCGCCGCCGGGTTGCAGGCGGTCGATGCGGCTTTCCAGCTCGCCGCGATCCTCGCTGAGCGGCTGTAGATGCGCGAGCACGTAGGGCTGTGAATCGAAGGCGATCACGCCGGCCAAGTCGGAGTCGTCGAGCTGGCGCAGCAGCGCGATCGCGGCTTGCTTGGCGTAGCGAATTCGCTCGCCGTCGCGCACGGCAGGATAGCGCGAGTCGTAACTCATCGAGTTCGAGCGATCGATGCAGAGGTAAACTGCGATCGGCTCGCGCGACGGCGGCGGCGGCTGCGGCACGAACTTCACAGGCAGGGCCTTTTCCAACTCGCCGCCGGCCAGCTTCTCTTCGCGCAACGTGTCGCCTGTCGCGACCAGTCCGCCGCCGTAGTCGGCGACGTAACGATTGAGCGCGTGCTGCGCCGCGGGCGTCAGCGATCCTTCGGGCACGTCGTCGACAATGACGAGCTGATAGGCCAGGTAGTCCATCGGATTTTCGCTCAGGCTGCGCGGCGACACGAAATCAATCCGGTAGTTGCGCATTTTGAGCGCGGTGACGAGGCTTGCCGGCGGCGTGGCCGAGGCGATCAGAATCCGCGGCGCGCCGGTCACTGAGATCGCGGCTTCGACCTGCGGATTCAGCGCGACCCGCGGCGGAGCAATCGAGACTTCCGCGCTCATCAGGAATGCGCCCGGGCGCTCGAGACGATACGGCAGCTCGAAGCGGTTCAGGCCCGGCTTCAGCGCAATCGATTCCCCGCCGACTGCGGCGCCGTCGCGGTAGAGCTTGAGCGTCGCGGCGACCGGAGACTGCGATTCGCTTTCGACGTCGATTCTGAATGCAAAGCGCTGATCGGCGCGGACCGCATCCGGGGAGTAGAAATTGGTGACCGCGATTCTCCCGGTAGCCGACGGCGGAGGCGCAGCGGCGAAAATTCGCACACCGTCCTCGAGCATCGCGGGGACCTCGCTCATCGCGGAATCCTCGGTCTCGTTGCCGTCGCTCAGCAGCACGATTCGCTTGTCCGCTTCCGGCGCAAACAGGCTCTCAGCCGCGGTCAGCGCGCCGGCGATATTGGTGGCTCCGCCGTCGGCGCCGTCGCCGAAATGGCCGAGCAGCCGGGGATCGATCAAAGGTGCGAGCAGCCGCGCGTCGCGGCCAAAGCCTACAATCCCGAGCTGGTCGGTCGGCGACATCGCAGATTTCAACTGTTCGACCCGGCCGCGCATCCAATCCTGCTGATCGGGCGACACCGAGCGCGATTCATCCAGCACCGCGACCACGGCAACGCTCCGCGCGGCGATGCGCCCCGGAATGCGCAGTCCCGCCAGCATCGCGACGAGAGCCAAGACGCACCCAGTGCGAAGCGTGGCAGACGCCGCGCCCGCCAGCCGCATTCCGCTGCGCATCGCGAGAATTCCCGGCGTCGCGGCAAGCGGCGCAAGCGCAAGCAGCCAGAGCAGATGCGGCCGATCAAACATGGCGCATCCCCCAGCGGCCGGCATGGCCAATCAGCAGCGCGGATTCAATCATCAAGGCGAGCAATGCGAACGCGATCAAAATGAAAACCAGCGGCTGCACCTGCCTGGCGGATTGCGGGTTCGATGCGGCGGCAACTTTCTCCGCGGGCGCGCTCGCCTCGGCCTGCGGTTTGGCGCCAATGTCGGACTCGGCCGCGTCGTAATAGTTGGCGAGCACCTGCGTCGTCTCGCCGCCCGACTCGACGGTGTAGCGCCCGGCCTGCAGCGGACGGATTCGCACGCGGCCCCACTTGTCGGCAGTGACGGTGCGCACGCTTGCATCGGGCTGGGTGACACGCGCGGTTCCAGCCGCGGGCACGCTCACGTCAGCTCCGGTCGGCACGATCAGAATATCGCGCGGCGCAGTCAGTTGCTTGATCATATCGACCGTCAGCACCAGCGCGTCGAGATGATCGGGGGCGAGCAGAAGATGGTCGCGCACGTCGAATGCCAGTACGCCGACGGGACCGCCCGCTGCGCGCCCGATCGCTGCCAGCGGAATCGACGAATGACCGGGACCCGCCGCGATCGCGAGCGGATTCATCCATTCGGGAATGGCGACAATTCGCGTCGCGCCCAGCGTCAAGGATTCAATTCCCGGCGATTCGCCCGTCGCGTCGCCGCGAATATCCGCGCTCGCCAGCGTTCCGTTCACGGAAATTCCGATACGGGGTGTGTACTGCGCGTTGTTGGCAACCGGCGGCGGATATATGAGCAGCGTGGACGCGCCGGCAACGGGCACATAGCAGTCGTGCATCACAACCAGTTCGAGCGGCTTGGCGCCGGGGCCGGATGCGCTCGCTTGCGCGACATACCTGGCGGGATCGGCGGTCTCGATCTGAAAATTCGCGTTGACCGCGAGCAGCACCCGCGCGATATCGTCGCGCACCGCGGCGTCGGGCGACAGGACCAGGGCCCGCGCCGCGCGATCGAACGGCGCGTACGCGTAGCGGTTATTGTCCGCATCGATCGCGTCGGCGGTCACAATTCGCGCGTGCAGCAGACCTCCTGTAGCGAGCGGCCCGAACGAGGCCACTACCTGTTCGCGCGGCGCGAGCATCATGGTCTGATGGAACTGCTCGCTGTCGCCGAGATCGATCGCCAGTTCGCAGGGATGAGGCCGTGCTGAAAAATTGCGAATCACGACCCGGCCTCGCGTCGAGCGCGGGATCCCCGGATCGAGCGACACGATCGCCAGGTTGGAGTCGCCGGAACCAACCTGGTGGAAATTTATCCGCGCCGCCGAGCCGACGTCGGCAAGAATTGGGGGCGCGGGCGGCCGATCGGCGAACAGGTCGATTTGCGAGGCGCCGCGAGCGCGAATCAGCGCCGCTCTGAGAGCGGCCGTGCGTGCTGGCACCGCCATGGGGAGCAGATCGCCAAGCGCCTTACGCAGATCGGCCCGGTTCGCCGTTTGCGGATGGCTCACTTGAGCTTCCAGTGCGTATGCGATGACGCTGAACTCGTCGCCAACCGGCGCCTGATCGATTATTTCGATCGCATCGCGGCGGGCCTGGTCCAGTCTGGCGCCGGAGCTGTCGCGCGCACTCATCCCGGCGCCGAGATCGAACACCAGCGCATGGATCCGGCCGTGACCTGGCGACGGCGGCCTCATCACGTACAATCCCGCGATCGCGAGCGTCAGCGCGGTCAGCGTCGCCGTCTCGAGCCAGAACAGCGGATCGATTCGCACGTGACGGACGCTCGCTACCGGCGCAGCTGCTTCGTCGAAAAGCATCAGGCTCGACACTTCGATGGTCGGACGCGAGCGCGAGCGCAGATAAATCAGCACCAACAGCGCGAGGCTGAGTCCATAAATGATGTTCCGCGGATTCAGGAGACCCACGGCTATCTCACAATTCCGAGCAGTGGGAGTTCGCGTTCCATAAAGCTCCAGGTTGCCCGCGCCGAACGCCTGCGCATAAGTGATCGCGAGCGCCGTGCAGATCTCGCGTATGCGCGCGGCTATCTTTTCGACCTGGCGCCGCATTGCCGCGGCGGCAGCAGGGCCCAGGACGGTCTCGCGGATTTCGCCGGTCTCCGCGTCGCGCACGCGGAACAGTCCGGATGGATACGCAGCGGTGCTCTCCTGCTCGCCCATCACGTGGACAACTTTTACGTAGTGATGGGCACCCACCAGCCGCTTGAGAGCGTCCTCGACGTCGATTTCGTTTACGAGAAAATCCGAGATGACGACTACCGTTCCCGGCGGCCGGCAGCCATGATGCGCATCAGGCTCGACTTGCCCGAACCATTCAGGCCCAGCACGCCGATCTTGGCGCCGGGGAAAAACGACAGCGAGACGTCCTTCAGGATCTGCCGCTTCGGCGGCACGGTCTTGCTGACGCGCCGCATTGAATAAACGTATTGCATGACACCCTCACCCTGCCCTCTCCCGCCGAGCGGGAGAGGGGTATCTGTGTGCGCCCTGTCCCGCCGAGCGGGACAGGGACATTGTTCTGAACTTTCGAGCGGCGAAGCTACAGAACCGCTGCCGTTCCGTACTCCGACATGGGCGGGCAGGTGCACACCAGGTTGCGGTCGCCGAACACGTTGTCGATGCGGGCCACCGCCGGCCACACCTTGTGCGCGTGCATCGACGCCGGCGGGGAAAGCAGCCTGGCGCCGCGAATACGGATGGGTCCAGGCGTCGGCGGCGATCATGGCCGCCGTATGCGGCGCGTTCTTCAGCGGATTGTCGGCCCGATCGATGCGGCCCTGCTCGACGTCGTCGATTTCGGCACGAATCGAAACCATCGCGTCGATGAAGCGGTCCAGCTCGGCTTTCGGCTCCGACTCGGTCGGCTCGATCATCAGCGTTCCGGGCACCGGAAAGGACACGGTCGGTGCGTGCAATCCGTAGTCCATCAGGCGCTTGGCGACGTCTTCGGCGGTGATGCCGCTCGCGTCCTTCATCGGCCGCAGGTCGATGATGCATTCGTGCGCGACGAAGCCGTTGCGGCCCGTGTAAAGCACCGGGTAGTGCGGCGCTAGGCGCCTGGCGACGTAATTGGCGCTGAGCAGCGCCACCGTGGTGGCCCGCGTCAGGCCGGCAGCGCCCATCATCGTGATGTACATCCAGACGATCGGCAGGATCGCGGCCGACCCGTAGGGAGCCGCGCTGACCGGGCCGACGGCGCCGAGCCGTGGCCGACGCGGCCGGGCAGATACGGCGCCAGGTGCGACTTCACGGCGACCGGGCCCACGCCCGGGCCGCCGCCGCCGTGCGGAATGCAGAAGGTCTTGTGCAGGTTCAGGTGCGACACGTCGCCGCCGAACTGGCCCGGCGCCGCCAGGCCGACCAGCGCGTTCAGGTTGGCGCCGTCCACGTACACCTGGCCGCCGTGGCGGTGCACGATCTCGCAGATCTCGCGGATCGCTTCCTCGAACACGCCGTGCGTCGACGGATACGTGACCATCAGCGCCGCCAGCCGATCCGCATGCAGCGCGCGGCCTTGGCCTGCAGGTCCGGCAGATCGACGTTGCCGGCGGCGTCGCAGGCCACCGGCACCACCTGCATGCCGGCCAGGTGGGCCGAGGCCGGATTGGTGCCGTGGGCGCTCTCCGGGATCAGGCACACGTCGCGCTGCGCCTGGCCGCGCGCGCGATGCCAGGCGCGGATCGCCAGCAGTCCGGCGAACTCGCCCTGCGAGCCGGAATTGGGCTGCAGCGCTCACCGCGTCGTAGCCGGTGCACTCGCGCCAGCATGCGTTCGAGCGAATCGATCAGGGCGCGGTAGCCCTGCGCTCTGGTCGGCCGGCGCGTAGGGATGCAGCGTCGGCGAACTGCGGCCAGCTGATCGGGATCATCTCCGAGGTCGCGTTGAGCTTCATCGTGCACGAACCCAGCGGAATCATGGTCCGGTCCAGCGCCAGGTCGCGATCGGCCAGCTCGCCGCAGGTAGCGCAGCATCGCGGTTTCCGAGTGGTACGCGCTGAAACACCGGATGCGTCAGGATCGGCGAGCGCCGCGGCGATGCCGGCCGGAATGCGCATCCGGCGTGGCCGCGTCCAGCGCGTCGATATGCGCCGAGACGCCGAACAGCGACCACAGCGTCTGCGACGTCGTCTGCGCTCGACCGTCTCGTCGAGCGAGATGCCCACTGCGCCGGGCCCCAGGTCGCGCAGGTTGATCGAGCGCGCGCGGGCCGCGGCGTGGACCGTCCCCGCATCGACGCCGTCGCACCGCGATCGTGTCGAAAAAACGAGTAGCTCACCTGCAGGCCGGCCGCGCGCAGGCCCGCCGCCAGCACCACCGCCAGCCGATGCATGCGCCGCGCGATGCGGCGCAGTCCCTCCGGGCCGTGGTAGATCGCATAGAACGCGGCGATCACCGCCAGCAGCGCCTGCGCCGTGCAGACATTGGAGGTCGCCTTCTCGCGGCGGATGTGCTGCTCGCGCGTCTGCAGCGCCAGGCGCAGCGCCGGCCTGCCCTGGCTGTCGATCGACACGCCAACCACGCGACCGGGCAGAGCCCGCTTCAACGAGTCCCGCGCAGGACATGAAGGCCGCGTGCGGACCGCCGAAGCCGAGCGGAAGCCCGAAGCGCTGGCGCCGATCCGATCACGATATCGGCGCCCCACTCGCCCGGGCAGCCATCAGCACTCAGCGCCAGGGGGTCGGCTGCCACCGTGACCAGCGCGCCGCGCGCGTGCGCGATGCGGCCAGCCGCTCCAGTTCCGCGCTGTCAGGCCAGCCGATTTCGCCGGTCGTGCCCGGATACTGCAACAGGAACCCGAACGCATCGGAGTCGAGCGCTGCGGCATCGTCGCCGACCCGCAATTCGATTCCGACCGGCTGCGCGCGCGTGCGCAGCACCGCGATCGTCTGGGGGTGGCAGTTGATCGACACGAAGAAGGTCGACGACGCGCTGGCACTGCTGCGCCGGCTCATCATCATCGCCTCGGCTGCCGCGCTGGCCTCGTCCAGCAGCGACGCGTTGGCGACCGGCAACCCGGTCAGGTCGCATACCAGCGTCTGGAAATTCAGCATTGCTTCCAGGCGCCCCTGCGAGATCTCGGCCTGATACGGCGTGTACGCGGTGTACCAGGCCGGGTTCTGCAGCACATTGCGCGCGATCACCTGGGGCAGCCGCGCCGTGATAGCCCATGCCGATGTAGCTGCGAAACGGCAGGTTGCGGCTCGCGATCTCTTGCAGGCGCGCCAGCGCCTGCACCTCGCCGACGGCAGGATCCAGGTTCAGCGGCGCCGGCAGCCGGATCGAAGCGGGAACGATCGCATCGACCAGCGCGGCAAGATCCGGCACCGCGAGCGCTGCCAGCATCGAGTCGATCTCGGCCGCAGACGGCCCGATGTGGCGGGCGATGAACTCTTCGGGACATTCGAGCTCGGGCAGACGAGTCGCCGCGCTGCGCCCAGGGCCGTCCATCTCGCCGTCCATTTCACTTGTGCTGTTCGAGGCTGCTCGCGTACCGGGCGGCATCGAGCAGCCGTTCGCCCGTGCCGCCCGCCTCGAAGGGGCGCAGGCGGAACAGCCATGCGGAAAACGCGTCGGCGTTGATCGACTCCGGATTGTCGGCCACGGGCTGGTTGACCGAGAGGACTTCGCCGGCGATCGGCGCGTAAACGTCCGAGGCGGCCTTGACCGATTCGACCACGGCGCAGGCTTCGCCGGATTTGAACGAGCGACCGACCTGCGGCAACTCGACGAACACCAGGTCTCCGAGCGACTCCTGCGCGAAGTCGGTGATGCCGACCGTCGCGTTGCCATCGCTGTCCCAGCGTACCCATTCGTGCGAGTCCGTGTACTTCAGTTCCGGCGGCACTTTCATGTCGCGAGCTCCTTTCTCGGAAAGATTCGTTACTGCAGCGGCCGCCCGTTGCGCACGAAGCGCGGCTTGGCGACCCGTGCCGAGCCCGCCGCAGCGCGCAACTGCACCGCCACCGTGTCGCCGACCCGGACCTGGGCCGGCAGGCGCGCCAGCGCGATCGAGATCTGCAGCGTCGGCGAAAAGGTTCCGCTGGTGACCTGCCCGTCCCCGTGCGCGGTCTGAACCATCTGGTGCGCCCGCAACACGCCCTTGTCGAGCAGCTTCAGGCCCAGCAACTGACGCAGCGATCCGGCCGACTTCTGCCGCTGCAGCGCGGCGCTGCCCACGAACGGCCGGTCGGAGTCCAGATCGACGGTCCATGCCAGGCCGGATTCCAGCGGCGTGACGCTCTCGTCGATGTCCTGGCCGTACAGGGCCATGCCCGCCTCCAGCCTGAGCGTGTCGCGCGCCCCCAGCCCGCACGCCTTGGCGCCGGCGGCCAGCAGGCTGTCCCACAGTGCGCTTACCTGCTCGCCGGGCACCACGATCTCGAAACCGTCTTCGCCGGTGTAGCCGGTGCGCCCGACGAACGCGGTATCGGTCCGCGTCGAGTGAAAGCTCGCCAGGGGAACGGCGCGGGCGGCCAGGGCCGGTTGCGCGCGCGCCAGCACGGCGGCCGCTTGCGGCCCCTGCAACGCGATGATGGCCAGATCCGGGCGCTGCGTGCACTCGGCCTGCAGGCCCCGGCTCGAGGCCAGGCCATCCATCCACTGCAGGTCCCGATCGGCGGTGGCCGCGTTCAGGATCGCGCGGAAGCGAGACGGATCCTCGCCCCATCGATACACGATCAGGTCGTCCAGCACTCCGCCGCGTTCGTTCAGCATGCAGGAATACATCGCCTGGTCGGGGACGCGCCGGCCGATGTCGCCGGTCAGCAGCTGTCGCAGGAATGCGAGGGCGCCGCTCCCGTGGATATCGACCACGCGCATGTGCGAGACGTCGAATGCGCCGGCGGCGCGCCGCACCGCGTGGTGCTCCTCGATCTGCGAGCCGTAATGCAGCGGCATGTCCCAGCCGCCGAAGTCGACCATGCGCGCACCCGCTGCGACGTGGGCTGGATACAACGCGGTGCGCTTGAGCATGCGGGCGGCCGTGGGCGGAATGGCGGATTATCGACCATCCGGGGCGGTCGATCGCTTTGCCCCTACCCTCACCCCCGGCCCCTACCCCGGAACCATGGTTCCGGGAAAGAACCCGCCAGAGGCGGATGCTGGGGAGGTCTCTCCCGCAAGCGTGAGAGGGGAGGAGCTGCGGCTGCCTCACCGCGATGACGTGAAGCGGATCCGCCGAGGGGGTGGAACTGCGCCTGCCTCAGTGCGAATTGAGGCGCAGGAGAGGGTGCCTGCTAGACCACGAAGTCGGCTATCGCGCCTTCGATTTCCTGCCGCACGGCGCGCCACTCGCCCTCCAGCGATGCGACGACCGCTTCGGCCCGGCCCAACTCTGCGGCGCGGGCGTTGCTCTCCAGGGCGGCGCACATGGCCGACAGTTTCATCGCGCCGACGTGCGCACTGGACGATTTCAGGACGTGGGCGGAGGTGGCGATCAGCGCCGCGTCTCGCTTCTGCCAGGCCTGCTGAATGGCGGCCAGGTGCCTGGGCACGTCTTGCAGGAACATGTGAAGGACCTTGCCCAGCAGATCCGGCTTGTCGACCCCGCCGAGCTGCTGGATGCGCTCCAGCACGGCCCGATCCAGCACCACGCCGTCGAAGCGCGGATGCTCGCCCGGAACGATGAAATTGCGCGATCGTGCCGCATCCAGCGCGGCGTCTGCCTCATCCTCAGCGGCCGCCGCCGGCGCCAGCTTGAGCCAGCGCGCCAGAACATGGTGCAACTGGGCCGACGAAAACGGCTTGGGAAGGAAGTCGTCCATCCCGGCGGCGAGGCATTGCTCGCGCTCCTTATCCATCACGTTGGCCGTCAGCGCGACGATCGGCGTATGAATGCCGTGCGCGGCCTGCTCGACACGGATCGCGCGCGTCGCGTCCAGACCGTCCAGCACCGGCATCTGCACGTCCATCAGCACCAGATCGAACGAGTGGTCGCGCATCGCATTGACCGCAACGCTGCCGTCCATCGCCAGCGAGACCTTCAGGCCGACCCGCTGCAGCATCCGTTCCGCCACCGCCTGGTTGACCGGGTTGTCCTCCACCAGCAACACGTATCCGGCAAAGCGCGGGATCGGAGCCGGCTTGACCACCGGCCGGTTGCGCCAGGCGCAGGTGCCGGTGATCAATTCCTCGATCACGCGCGACAGCTGTGACAGGCGCGGCGGCTTGTTGAGCGACAGGATGCGATCGGAGTCGGACTTCCAGCCGTTTTCCAGCCGCGCGGTCACCGGAGTGAGCAGCGCAAGGTACAGCTCCTTCAGGCTCGCGTCGCCTCGCAGCGCGCTCACCAGGCGCTGGCTCGCGCCGGAGCTAAAGTCGAAATCGGCCAGCAGTACCCGGTAAGGCTCGGAGCGCTGTGCCGCCTGGCGCACCTCGTCGAGCGCGGCCTCCACCCCGACCGACTTGACGTGGCGCAGGCCCAGCCGCGCCAGCTGCTGGCTCACGATCGCGGTGAGGACCCGGTGATCGCTTGCGATCAGGACACGGAAGTCGGGGTCGCGCGCCAGGGTCGGCGTTTCCATCGAGCTCAGGCCGACCTCCACCGTGGACCAGAACCTGGAGCCGCGACCCGCCTCGGAAGAAAAACCGACCTCGCCCCCCATCAGCTCGGTCAGCTGGCGCGCGATCACCAGGCCCAGCCCGGTGCCGCCGAAGCGTCGCGTGGTCGAATCGTCGGCCTGGGTGAAAGCCTCGAACAGCCGGGCCCTCTGATCGGCCTCGATGCCGATGCCGGAGTCCGACACCGCCAGTGCCAGCCGGCAGCAGTCGCCCGCCGGGTCCTCGCTGGCCGCCGGCGTTGCGCGCTCCAGCGCGAGCGCGGTGCCGATCGGGCGCAGGTGGTCTCGGGTCGAGTACGGCGTCGCCTCGATCAGCACCGATCCATGCTCGGTGAACTTGATCGCGTTGGATACGAAATTGGTCAGGATCTGGCGCAAGCGGGTCGGATCGCCGATCAGCCGCGCGGGCAGCTCCGGCGCGGTCCAGGCCAGGATCTCCAGTCCCTTGCGCTGCGCGCGCTCGGCGAACGCGGCGGCGACTTCCTCGACCAGGTCGCGCAGGTCGAATTCGATTCTCTCCAGCTGCAGCTTGCCGGCCTCGATCTTCGAGAAGTCCAGGATGTCGTTCATCAGCGACAGCAGGGAAGTGGCCGAGCCATGGATGGTCTGGGCGAAATGCCGCTGTTGCTCGTTCAGGTCCGAGTCCAGCAGCAGCTCGGTCATCCCCAGCACTCCGTTCATCGGGGTGCGGATTTCGTGGCTCATGTTGGCCAGGAAGACCGACTTCGCCTGCGCCGCCGACTCCGCCGACAGCTTCGCCTCGACCAGGGCCTGGGTGCGGCGGCCGACCGTGTCTTCGAGCTCGGCCCGGTAACGCGTCAACTCGTCGATCGCGGTTTCCTGCCTGCGCCACGCACGGCGCAACAGGATCAGCGCAAGCCATCCGCCCGCGCAAATCGCAAGCAGGAACATGGCGTCAACCAGCGCTTCGGTGTGCCACGGAACCAGGTAATCGAGCGGCGACTGGCCCACGATCACGTACAGCGGATAGCTGCCGACCTGGTGGTAGGCGTACGTGCGTTGCAGGCCGTCGACCGAACTGGACGTCTCGAACACGCCGGAGGACAGGTTCTTCTGGAGCAGTTCCTGCAGAGGCGTGGAGTGCAGCTTGAAATTGGCGCCGGGCTGCGCGGCCCGGTCCTGCGGAAAGCGCACCAACACACTGCGGTCGGCGTCGAACAACGTGATCACCCCGTGTTCGCCCATCTTCATCGAGGCGAACACCGAGTACAGCCGATCGATGCTGATCAGCGCCCGCACAATTCCGGCGAACGAACCATCCGGCCACTCCAGGCGCCGCGCCATCGGCAGCTCCCAGCGCCCGGTGGTGCGCGCCAGGATGGGCGGCGCGAACACCAGGCCCGGCTGGTTGCGGGCGCGCTCGAAGTACAGCCGATCGGAGATGTCGACCGGCCGCTGCGGATCGACCCCGGCACCGAACCTGATCCGGCCCTCGGCATCGGTCGCCAGCAGATTCGAGACCTGGGCCAGGCGCTCCTGCTGCCTGACCAGATACAGATTGAAGGTCCGGGCCGACCGGTGCATGTCGGTCGCCTCCATGCGAAACTCGTCCGCGGATCCGGCCAGCACCAGATCGGTTTCGTGGATCGTCGCGAACAGGTACTCCTGGAGCACGCGCGCCAGACGGTCGGCATCGTTGCCCGCATCGCGCGCGATGCGTTCGTGTCCCTGCCAGAGCGAATAGCCGACGAAGACGCAGACGACGGCGAACCCCGCCAATAAGGCGGTCAAGGCCGTGCTTTGCGGACGTCGAAAGTCCATCGCCAGCTCACCCGCTGTGCGATCCCAGGGCCTGGGATCTACCTGGGTTACGACCTTAGGCGACCGCTACTTAAGGTGTACCCGCGAAATCGGAGTGGTTTGCCCGGGAACACAGCCTTAATCCGGGATGAGGGTCGCGCGAATGGATGAGGGGGTGTGCCGGGGCGGCGTTCTGCCTGCGTTCCTGGGCTTCTTTGGCATGCCCTGCCTTCGCGCCTGGCGGCGCTTCGGAGGGCGTGACCTGGCTCCGCGCGCAGCGCGGGCCAGGTCACGTCTTCGGCAGGGTTACTCCGGTCTGTCCCTGGTATTTGCCGTGGCGGTCGCGATAGGAGGTCTCGCACACCTCGTCGGACTCGATGAAGATCACCTGGGCGCATCCTTCGTTGGCGTAGACGCGCGCCGGCAGGGTGGTGGTGTTGGAGAACTCCAGCGTGACGTGACCTTCCCACTCGGGCTCGAGCGGCGTGACGTTCACGATGATGCCGCAGCGCGCGTACGTGCTCTTGCCCAGGCAAATCGTCAGGACGTTGCGTGGGATCCGGAAATACTCGATGGTGCGTGCAAGCGCAAACGAATTGGGCGGGATGATGCACACATCGCCGCACATGTCCACGAACGAATTGGGGTCGAAGGCCTTCGGATCGACGATGGTTGAGTTGATGTTGGTGAAAATCTTGAATTCCGAGGCACAGCGTATGTCGTAGCCGTAACTGGAGGTTCCATAAGAAACGACCTGGCGGCCGTCTACGCTGCGCACCTGGTTGGGCTCGAACGGCTCGATCATGCCCTGGGCGGCCATGCGCCGGATCCAGCGGTCACTCTTGATACTCATGGAGGGACTTTACGCGAAATCGCGCAGGGGCTTGCGCTGGCGGCGCGCCTGCGATACACAGTCGAAACGACTTCCTGCGCGGCCATGAACCAGCTTTTTGGAACCTTAACATGCCCTTGGACTGGACCCATGCCCGACGCCACGGCCCGCTGCAGGACGGGTTGCGTCGTGCTCTTCCGGGCCAGTGGGTGCCGGCCCAACCCGGCGACCCGATCCAGGACATCGATACCCCGGCGCTGATCCTCGACCTGGACAAGTTCGAGGCAAATCTGAAAGCCATGGCGGAGTTCTCGACCCGGGCAGGGGTTCGAGTCCGCCCACACGCCAAGACGCACAAGTGCGCGGAGATCGCGCGCCGACAGATCGACGCCTTCGGCAATGGCGTGTGCTGTCAGAAGCTGGGCGAGGCCGAAGCATTGCTCGCCGGCGATATCACCGACATCCTGATCACCAGCCAGGTGGTCGGCGAGCGCAAGATGCGCAGGCTGGCACGGCTGGCGAGGGCTTACGCTCCGGCACGCATCGGGGTGTGCGTCGACAGCGTCGAGGTGGCGCGGCAACTGGCCACGGTGTGCCAGGCCGAGGAGGCCCGCGTCGAGGTGTACGTGGACGTCGATCTCGGGCAGAACCGCAGCGGCGTGGCTGGCCCCGAGGCGGCCGTGGAGCTGGCGCAGATCCTGGTGGCGTCCCCGAACCTTGCGTTCATGGGCCTGCACGGGTTTTCCAGCCTGGCGCAGCACCGGCGCGCGGTTCCGGAACGGCGCGAAACGACCGACCGTGCCGCCGTGCGGGCCTCGGTGATACGCGAGGCGCTGCTGTCGGCCCACTTGCCGTGCGAGATCGTGTGCGGCGGCGGCACCGGCTCGTTTCCGTACGACGCGGCCAGCGGTGTGTTCAACGAGATCCATGCCGGCTCGTTCGCCTTCATGGACATCAATTACTGCAGGAACGAGCCGGATCCGGTCGGCCCCCGCTTCGAGTATTCGATGTTCGTGCTGAGCTGCGTGATGAGCATCGGCGAGCAGCGGGTGACGCTGGATGCGGGTGCCAAGGCATTTTCGACCGATACCGGGCCGCCTCAGCCGACCTTTGCGGGGTGGCGCGTGCGCAGCGTGGCCGACGAACACACGGTGCTGATACGCGCCGAAAGCGGGGTGCCGATCAAGCTGGGCGACAAGGCGCTGCTGATCCCGAACCGGTGCGATCCGACCGTGAACCTGCACGACTGGATCGTCGCGGTTCGCAAGAACACGGTCGAGGCCCTGTGGCCGATCGACGCGCGCGGCGCGCTGTATTGAACCCCTGACGCGCACCCCCGGTCAGGGCCGGGTCCAGGCAACCTTGTAGTCGCGGAAGATGCTCTCGACCCGTCCCTGACGGACGAGTTCGTCCAGCGCGGCCTGCAGCGCGGAGACCAGCTCATCGTTGCCGGCCTTCACGGCGAGTCCCACCGTCCAGCCGCCGACCGGCATTCCGGGTGCGACCGGATCGGATATCTCGAAGCCTTCCACCCCGTACATGGCGGACGACAGCTCGCTGCGCAGTCCCATCACCGCGGCCAGGCGGCCCGCCTTCAGATCGGCCAGGGCCAGCGTGGTGCTGTGGTAGTGCTGCACGTCGCCGCGCAGGCTTCCGCCGTCGGCCGAAAGCAGCACGATCGAGGCGAGCGTCCCGTCCTCGGCGCCCAGCGGCTGCCCTTGCAGGGCGGCCAGCGTATCGGCGCGCGGAATGCGCGCCAGATTGCGTACCAGCTGCAGTTTCTCGCGGTAGTAGGGCCCGAAGATCCGGACCTGCGGATTGCGCTCGGCGAACGCGTGGTCGACCGGGACATGCAGCATCACGTCGGCCGGACCATATCCGAGCAGCGTGCCACGCCAGACCATGTTGCGCAGGTCATCGTCGACCTTCTCGTCGGCCTCGAACGGCATCATGTCGGGCGACAGCTGCAGCGCCTGCGCAAGGGCCTGCCCGATGCGAACGTCGATGCCTTCGTTGCCGTCCGAAAAGGGCGGAAAGTCGCGGTACACCGCGAAGCGCAGCCGGCCGCGGCTGCGCAGCTGGGACAGGTCGGCGCGCGCAGCCGGCACCAGCGCCAGCGCGCACGCGGCCGCGACCAGGTTGCGACGCGCACGGTTCATTCGTCGACCCGCCTCGATTCCAGGTAGGTCTTGATCGCCCAAACCGCCTCCTGGTTCAGCACGCCCTCGAAGGGAGGCATCTTGTATACGCCGTTCTGGGTTCGCCCGTGGCGCACGGTGGTCTGGAAGTAGTCGTCGATTTCTTCATAGCACGGCTTTCGCTTGTCGGAAGCCAGCGACATGCAATCGCGGTCCAGGCGGCGCAGGTCGGGCGCGATACCGCCGGAAATCGCCTCCAGGCCGTGACAGCGCGCGCAGTTCTGGTTAAAGCCCGACGCCCCGACCCGCAGCGCTTCGGCGTCGCCGCTGTAGGGATTCACTTTGAGCCATTCTTCCCCGAGGGGCTTGAGCGTTTGCGTGTCCACCGCCTGCGGAGTGACGTTGCCGTGGCCGGCCGCCGACTGCGCGATGATGGCGATCAAGGCGGCTGCTGCGCCCGCCTGCGCTCTGCCGATCAAATTCATCTGAAGACCCCTTTTTGAGAAATCCGCGCCGAACCGGCTCAAGCGTTCCGATGTCGGTCATCTGCCGCCGTGCCGGTTCAGTCACCGGCCTATGGGGCATTGAGCAATCGGCGTGCCAGTCAAAGCGCCACGCGAATCCATCTTGCTCTGTCCGTCCGACGCTGCACTGCAGCGAACGGCAAAGCTTTGGCATCGCACTTGCGCCATGTCAGAAAGAGTCGTCGCGCTGGACTCGAACTGTTTCAAATTGGCGCATTCCGAGCAGGGCACTGTCCCATGGAACATCGAAATGGCGCACAATCCTGAGCCAACCATTGAGGAAAGGGAGTTGATGCGAATGGGAGCTCAGCCTGCTCAGGCAAGACGCGCCCTGCACAATTTCCTGGAAAACGGCAGCGTCGCACCGGGTTGCGTCGAGGATCAGATCGAACGGTCGTGGCAGCGCTGCCGCCAGATCGGAATCGACCATTCGAGCCGGCCGTCCTTCGATCCCTTGAGCCGCCAGGACCTGGAGGCGGCGCGCGAGCGCAACCGGGCGCTGGCCGCTCAGGCGCTTCCGGTGATGGAGGGGCTTTACCGGCAGATCGTCGATACCGAGAGCATGATCCTGCTCACCGATGCGTCCGGCCTGATCCTGCATTCGTTCGGCGACGATGGCTTCCTGCGGCGGGCCGAGAAAGTTGCGCTGCAGGCCGGGGTGGTCTGGTCCGAGGCCAGCAAGGGAACCAACGCGATCGGCACCGCGATCGCCGATCGCGCGCCGCGCCTGGTGCACGGCGCCGAGCACTTCGTCGAAGCCAATCACGTGCTGACCTGCTCGGCGGTGCCGATACTCGATCCGCGCGGCGAGCTGGTCGGCACGCTGGACGTTTCGGGCGACTGGCGCGGTTACCAGCGCCACACGATGGCGCTGGTGCAGATGTCGGCCGGCCTGATCGAGAACAACCTGTTCAATGGCGCCTTTCCCTCCGGCGTCACGCTGAGGTTCCACGCGCGTGCCGAGCTGATCGGGACCCTGTTCGAAGGAATCGCGGTATTCGATGCCGAAGGCCGGTTCGTGACCGCGAACCGCAGCGCGGTGTTCCAGCTCGGCTCGCCGCTGGCCGAGTTGAACCGGCGCACGTTCGCCTCGCTGTTCGGCATGCCCCTGCCGGCGCTGCTCGGCAATGCGACGGCGCGTTCCGGACACCCGGTCACGCTGGGGTTGCCGACCGGCGTGCGGGTGCCGGCGCGACTGGACATCGGCGCCGATCTGCGCGCCAAGCACCGGCCGATCGGCGAGCGACGTGCCGAAGCCGACCGCCCGGCCAACCCGACCACCACGCGGGAGAGTCACGCCTGCCGCGCTTCGGTCCGGCTGGCGGAGCTCGAAAGCGGCGATCCGCAGATCGCCTCAGTGGTCAGCCAGGTGCGCAAGGTGATCGGGCGCGACATCCCGATCCTGATCCAGGGCGAAACGGGAACCGGCAAGGAGCTGTTTGCGCGCGCGATTCATGCGGAGTCGCCGCGCGCTGCGGCGCCCTTCGTGGCAGTGAACTGCGCTTCGATCCCGGAGGGGCTGATCGAGTCGGAGCTGTTCGGGTACGAAGAGGGCGCGTTCACCGGCGCGAGCAAGCGGGGCTACGCCGGTCGGATCCTGCTCGCCGACAGCGGCACGCTGTTTCTGGACGAGATCGGCGACATGCCGCTGAACCTGCAGGCCCGCCTGCTGCGGGTGCTGCAGGAGCGGGTGGTCGTTCCGCTGGGCGGGGTGCGGGCCCGCCCGGTGGACATCGCGATCATCTGTGCCACCCATCGGCGCCTGAAGGAAGCCATCGCCGAGGGACGCTTCCGCGAGGACCTGTATTACCGGCTCAACGGCCTGCAGGTGAAGCTGCCGGCGCTGCGGCAGCGCACGGACCTGGCCGAGCTGGTCGTGCAGATGATCGAGCAACTCGGTTGCGATGCGCGCCGGGTCAAGGCTTCGCCGGAGGTGCTCGAGCTGTTCGGCCGCCACCGCTGGCCGGGCAACCTGCGCCAGCTGTCCTCGCTGCTCAGGACCGCGCTGGCGATGCTCGACGGCGAGGACGTGATCGAGGTGTGCCATCTTCCGGAGGACTTCCTGGAGGACGTCGGTGCACAGTCCACGGCGCAGGGCCCGGCCGATGTGCCGGCGGCGCCGGTCAAGGCCGCCACGCTGGAGCAGCAGGAAAGCGAGGCGATTCGCGCGGCGCTGCGATCGCACGGGGGCAACGTCTCGGCTGCCGCGCGCGCCCTGGGCGTCAGCCGCAACACGATCTACCGGCGGCTGGCCGCCACGGGTTCCGCGCTCGACGAGCAAGCCGATCCTCGGTAGCGCCTGGCTGGCGCGGCGCGCAAGTCCGAACGCAACACTCGCTGTCTCAGAACTGAACACCTGCTCACGCGCGCAACGCTTCGCGCAGATATCTGATCGCGCGCAAGTTCTTGCCTCGCGCGCGGCATATTCTCGCTGCTCCGAGTCGACAGCCCCGCGCTTCCGACGGGGCCCGCAGCCGAAGTGGCCGGCGTTTTTCAGCGCTGGCACGGAACTTGTGTCGTAGTGCCGGCAGCCGCAGGGCTGACAGCGCGGCGACCGGCCGCACGAACGACCATCAAGGAGCTCAATGTGATTCGCAGATATCCGTTTGCATTACTCTTTGCGACCGCCGCGCTGCTGGCAGCGCCGGTGCGGGCGCAGGTGACCGATGCCATGATTGAGAACGACGCCGCGTCGCCGGGCAACGTTCTGACCAATGGACTCGGTACCCAGGGGCAACGCTTCAGCCCGCTCACCAAGGTCAACGCCAAGAACGTCGCCAACCTGGTTCCCGCCTGGTCCTTCTCCTTCGGCGGGGAAAAGCAGCGCGGCCAGGAAGCGCAGCCCCTCGTCTACAACGGACGCATGTTCGTGACCGGTTCGTACTCGCGCCTGTTCGCGATCGACGTGAAGACCGGCGCCAAGCTGTGGCAGTACGACCAGCGCCTGCCCGAGGGCATCATGCCGTGCTGCGACGTGGTCAACCGCGGCGCGGCGCTGTATGCAAACCTGGTGATCTTCAGCACGCTGGACGCGCAGCTCGTCGCCCTGGACCAGCAAACCGGCAAGGTGGTCTGGAAAGAGAAGATCGACGACTACCAGGCCGGCTACTCGACCTCCGCCGCCCCGCTGATCGCCAAGGGATTGGTGATCACCGGCGTGTCCGGCGGCGAATTCGGCGTGGTCGGACGGGTCGAGGCACGCGACGCCAAGACCGGACGCCTGGTCTGGGTGCGGCCGACCGTCGAAGGCCACATGGGCTATCGCTACGACGAGAGCGGCGCCAAGACCGAGAACGGCGTGAGCGGGACCACCAACGCCAGCTGGCCCGGCGACCTGTGGAAGACGGGCGGCGCGGCGACCTGGCTGGGCGGAACCTACGATGCCAGCACCGGTCTGGCTTACTTCGGAACGGGCAATCCGTCGCCCTGGAACAGCCATCTGCGCCCCGGCGACAACCTGTTCTCGTGCTCCACGGTGGCGATCGACGTGGCGACCGGAAAGATCGTCTGGCACTACCAGAACACGCCGCATGACGGCTGGGACTTCGACGGCGTCAACGAGTTCGTGACCTTCGATCTAAACGGGCACCGGGTGGGCGGCAAGGCCGACCGCAACGGATTTTTCTACGTCAACGACGCCAAGTCGGGCAAGCTGCTGAACGCGTTCCCGTTCGTGAAGAAGATCACGTGGGCCACGAGCATCGACCTCAAAACGGGTCGTCCGAACTACGTCGACGATGACCGGCCGGGCGACCCGACCAAGTCGGCAGACGGAAAGAAGGGCTCCGTCGTGTTCGCGGCGCCTTCGTTCCTCGGCGGCAAGAACCAGATGCCGATGGCGTACAGCCCGGACACGGGCCTGTTCTACGTGCCGGCCAACGAGTGGGGCATGGAGATCTGGAACGAGCCGATCTCCTACAAGAAGGGCGCCGCCTACCTGGGCGCCGGCTTCACCATCAAGACGATCAACGACGACTACATCGGCGCGCTGCGTGCGATCGATCCGAAGACTGGCAAGATCGTGTGGGAGTACAAGAACAACGCGCCTCTGTGGGGCGGCGTGCTGGCGACCAAGGGCGGCCTGGTGTTCACCGGAACGCCGGAAGGCTTCCTGAAGGCGTTCGACGCCAAGACGGGCGCCGAGCTGTGGAAATTCCAGACCGGCTCGGGCGTGGTCGGCCCGCCGATCACCTGGGAGCAGGACGGCGTCCAGTACGTCGCAGTCGTGTCCGGCTGGGGCGGCGCGGTCCCGCTGTGGGGCGGCGACGTGGCCAAGAAGGTCAACTACCTGAACCAGGGCGGCTCGGTTTGGGTGTTCAAGCTGTTCACCTCGGCACAGAACTGATTTAACCCCCCGTGGTATGGGCCGGCCGACGTTGTCGCGGCCGGCCCTTTTTTTTGGGCTGATCGACATTCCGCCAGGGCTGCCTGGAGCGCTGCGCGATCCGAGTTCAAAGACGCCTGGCAATGAGCTTTGCCAGGCACAGTTCAAAGCGTCGCCGACCTGGTGTGGCGCAAAATGGCGCTCATGAAAACACCCAAGAGACTGCAACCCCTGGTCGAGGCAGGCCTGATCGATACGGTCGAGCGCCAGCTGATGAGCGGAAAAGAAGCGTCGGTCTACATCGTGCGTTGCGGTGACGAGACGCGTTGCGCGAAGATCTACAAGGAGGCCACGCGGCGCAGCTTCCGGCAGGCGGTGGACTACACCGAGAACCGCAGGGTCAAGAACACGCGGCAGGCGCGCGCAATGGCCAAGGGCACCCGCTTCGGCCGGCACGCGCGGGAGGCGGCGTGGCAGAGCGCAGAGGTCGACGCGCTGTACCGACTGGCCGCCGCCGGCGTGCGCGTGCCGCGACCCTACAACTTCTGCGACGGCGTCCTGCTGATGGAACTGGTCACCGATGAGAACGGCAACGCGGCGGCGCGGTTGAACGACGTGGTCCTGACGCCGGAGCTGGCGCGCGTGCATCACCAGGCGCTGATGTCGGAGGTGGTCCGCATGCTGTGCGCAGGTGTCGTGCACGGCGATTTGTCGGAGTTCAACGTCCTGCTGGGCGAAAGCGGCCCCGTGATCATCGATCTGCCGCAGGCGGTAGACGCAGCCGGCAACAACCACGCCTGCCGCATGCTGCTGCGCGACGTCGGCAACCTGCGGGACTATTTCGGCCAATTCGCGCCGGAGCTGTTGACTACCGACTTCGGTCCCGAGATCTGGGGCCTGTATCTCGGCGGCTTGTTGCGACCGGAGGCCGTCCTGACGGGCCGGTTCGAGCGCTCGTTGAAGGAGGTCGATCTGGTGGGCGTGATGCGCGAGATCGATGACGCTCGCGCGGAGGAGGCGGCGCGCAAGGCGCGCCTGCAGTCCGCCTCGACGCTCGGAGAATGATGCGGGGGACTTCGAGGTCCCGGCGGTGACGAACACGAGCTGCCCTGGCCGGCCCGGCTCGGTCCCGTGAATCAGATGATCGTCGATGCGAACCGCGTCCGTGCGCAACCCTGGCGCAACGGGGGCGGGAGAACGCGTGAGCTGCTCGTCTGGCCAACCGCGCAGGACTGGCTCTTTCGCGTCAGCCTTGCGCAGGTGGCGCAGGACGGGCCCTTCTCGTCCTACCCCGGCATCGAGCGCTGGATCACGCTCGTCGAGGGCGCCGGCATGACGCTGCGCTTTGCCTCGGGATCCGAGCGGCTTTCCATCGGGCGGGAGCCCCTGCGCTTCGATGGCGCGCTGGCCCCCGACTGTTCGCTCGAACGGGGCGCCACCGTCGATCTGAACCTGATGGTGGACCGATCGCGCGGATCGGGACTCCTGGCCCGTGCCAGCGACGGGGAATGGACCGACGGCAGCGAATGGCGCGGCGTATTCGCCGCCTCACCCTGCACCCTGTGGATGGGGGATGCCCCCGCGCTCGAGCTGGGGGCAATGGTCCTGCTGGCGCGAGCAGGCGCGGCGCGCGAGTGCTGGCGGCTGACGGCACGTTTCGCACCGCTCCGGGCCTGGTGGATCGCGGTCGCAACGGCGCCGTTCTAAGCTGTAGCGGAGGTTCGAGCAAATCTATTACGAATCAATGGGATGAGCCCGTTCTGACCTGACCCACAAGGCGTCGTCGCCAACTCGGGGCCCTCACCCCCGGCCGCTCTCCCGCAAGCGGGAGAGACCTCCCCAGCATCCGCCTCTGGCGGGTTCTTTCCCGGAACCATGGTTCCGGGGTAGCCCGGTGTTTCGGCCGAAACTGCACACGGACCATGAACCCGGTATCTTGGTGCGGTCGGGGCCATGTCGCGAGCAGCGTAGCCGCAGTTCCCTTTGGTGCTTGCTGCCCGCGGGGTAGATTGGCTCCGGTCGCGGACTTGTGCACACTTTGGCGAGCGTTGCTTCCCGTTGGAAAGATTTGTCTGCCCCAGAACGCGACCGGGCTTGCGACAGGACCCTGCCGAGAAGACAAATCGATCGGAGGGGATATGACGCAATTGCAAGTGCTGGATCAGCGCGCGGCGTTTGTGGACGTCGGCAGCGAGCAGATGTACGTGTCGATCGCCGGGGGCACGCCGGTGGTGTTCGGCACGGTGACGACGCAGTTGCACGCGCTGCGCGACTGGCTGCTGGAGCAGCAGGTGCGTTCTGTAGCCATGGAAGCCACTGGGGTGTATTGGTTGCCGCTGTACGGGATCCTGGAGGCGGCTGGACTGGAGGCGGTGATGGTCAACGGCCGGCAGACCAAGAATCTGCCCGGTCGCAAGACTGACATGGCCGACTGTCAGTGGGGAGCGACGTTGCATGCGCACGGGCTGCTGCGCCCGGGTTTCGTGCCGCCGGAGCACATCCGGCGCCTGCAGGACTACGTGCGACTGCGCAACGACCACATCATGGAGGCGGGCGGCTGCGTGCAGCAGATGCAGAAGGCGCTGGAGCGCATGAACGTCAAACTGCATGATGTGATCAGCGACCTGGCCGGTGCCAGCGGCTTGGCGGTGGTGCGGGCCATCCTGCAGGGGGAGCGCAATCCGCAGAAGCTGCTGGCGCTGTGCAACGCGCAGATTCAGCGCGCCAAGGGCGAGCGGGTGAAGGAGTCGCTGCGCGGCACCTGGGCCAAGGAGCACCTGTTTGCCTTGCACCATGCGCTGCAGACCTTCGAGCACTACCAGCGGCAGATCGCCGATTGCGATCGCGAGATCCAGGCGCTGCTGCCCGAGCCCCCCGACCAGCAGCCCCCGGCTGCCGCCCAAGGCAAGCCGGACAAGCGCCCTGGCGGCAACGCTCCGCGCATTCCCGGCCTGCGCAAGATCCTCACCCACATGTGTGACGGTCGCGATGTCACGGTGCTGCCGGCACACACCGAGTACACGGCCTTGCAGATCATCTCGGAGGTCGGCACCGATCTGACCAAGTGGAGCACCGAGAAGCACTTCACGGCCTGGATGGGGTTGGCGCCCGGCACCCGCCAAAGCGGCAAGCGCCGCCGCAACGTCAAACGCAGCCGCAACCGGGTCGGGCGGCTCTTCTGCGTCATGGCTCGCAGCCTGGCTCGCAGCAAGGACATTGCCCTGGGAGGCTTCTATCGCCGCCTGGCGGCACGGCGCGGCGGCCTGGTGGCCAACATCGCCCTGGCCCGAAAGCTGGCGATCCTGTTCTGGCGCGTCATGGTCAAGGGCCTCGACTATGTCGAGCATGGCTTGGCCAACTACCAGGCGAAGGTTCGTGAAACCAAACACCGCGCACTTAAGCGCCTGGCCAAGGAACTCGGCCAGCAGCTGGTCCCAGCCACTGACCCCGCCTAAAAGACTAGGGTTCATGGAAAGGGGAGCAACGGCACCCTGCGCGGCCGCTCTCGCGCAAGCGGTCGAGGGGTGCAACGGCATGGGGCGCACGTCCGGCGGCGACCACGCGGGGAGAGCGCCAAAAAAGGCCGGTTTCCGCTCGTGTTGCCGACATCGGCTGCTGCGCTTGCGATTCATGATCCCGCGATGGACCTCGCAACGTCGCGTACGAAGTCTCAGTGCCGCCCGGGCCTGCGCCTGCTGGTGGCACTGACGGCTTGCCTGATACTGCGTCCGGCGTTTTCCCAGATTCCGACCATCGAGGAACTTGAAAAGCGCATCGAGGAGGCGAAAAAGGCCAAGGAGGAAAAGCAGCAGCCGCAGGGACAGCCGCAACGAGGCGACGACGGCGCGGTGCCGGCCGCGAAACATGGAACGGTGGTGGTTCGGAATGACGCGCCCTGCCTCCTGTGGATCGATGGCAAGCGCGTCGGCGACGCCTTGCCCGCCGGCACACGCGAGATCACCGTGGACCGCGGGGACCGGTTGATCGAATGCACGAGCGTGGATGAGCCGGCGATATCGCTTTCCAGCCTCGCGAACGTGAAGGCGGCAGGCAAGACCATCGTGCAACTGCAGCTCAAGGACAAGGTGGCGGCGGAAGGGGAGCAACGCAAGGCCCGGATTGCCGCTGCGCAGGACGAGGAGCGTCGACGTGAAGAGCAGGAGCGCGCGGCAACTGCAAAGCGCCAGAAGGTTCCGCTCGACCATGTTGCCGACGGCTTGCTTCGCGACGGCCGGGGCGTGATCTGGTCCGCTTCCGACAATGGCCGGGACGTGAGCTGGGACGAGGCAGACCGATACTGCACCCATCGCGGGATGCGATTGCCGAGCGTGGCGCAATTGCAGAGTCTGGTGGATCGAAGCGGCGCCATGACCACGCCATGTCAGGCGAAACAGTGCAAGGTCTCGGGGCAATTTCATCTGACGGGCTACAGGTTCTGGAGCAAGCAGTTCGAGGGCGGGCGCTGGGCCGTGTTCGTCCACCTGGACAACGGCCGGCGAAGCTTCGACTCGGCGGCCAGCCGGGACAGCCTGCGGGCCCTGTGTGTGCGAGGCACCTGAGCGGGGTGGTCCGGTGACGTCAACGCGCCTTGAGGAATCCGAGCAGACTCGTCCGTTGCCTGCCGAGGAGGCGGCCTCGTCGCCCGGCCAGCGCTCCGGTGCCGCCCCGGCAACGCGCGCCGTTGCCGGCGGCGAGAGCCAGCTCGCCCTGCCGGCGGGCCATCGCCTGCAGGAATTCGTGATCGAATCCACGATCGGCGAAGGAGGCTTCGGCGTCGTTTACCTTGCCCGCGATACCCGGCTCGATCGCGTCGTGGCGATCAAGGAATTCCTGCCGGGAGCCTTTGCGAGCAGGACGCGCGAATTTGCGGTGTCCGTCAGGTCCGAGAAGCATCGCGATTCCTTCACGGCCGGCCGCCGAAGCTTCATCAACGAGGCAAAGCTGCTTGCGCAGTTCGATCATCCGGCACTGGTCAAGGTCTATCGCTACTGGGAGCAGAACGGTACCGCCTACATCGTGATGCCGTATTACCCCGGACTGACCCTGAAGGACTGGCTGCACAAGCGGCAGGACGGGGTCTCCGAGCGACGGCTCCTTGGCATCGTCGACGCGCTGTGCGACCCGCTCGAGACGCTGCATGCGAGCGGCGTCTTTCATCGCGACATCGCGCCCGACAACATCCGCATTCTCGAAAGCGGCCAGCCCGTTCTTCTGGATCTCGGAGCGGCTCGCAAGATCATGGCCGACATGACCCAGAACCTGACGGTCTTTTTCAAAGCGGGGTTCGCGCCGATCGAGCAGTACGCGGAGGTCGATTCCCTGCGCCAGGGCCCGTGGACCGACGTGTACGCGTTGTCGGCGGTCCTGTACTACTGCGTGGCCGGCCGCGCGCCTCCGGCGGCGGCGGCAAGAATGCTGAAGGACGAGTGCATTGCGGCGGCCGTCGTCGGCGCCGGCCGCTATTCGGACGGGTTCCTCACCGCGATCGACGCAGGCCTGGCCGTGCGCCCCGAGCGGCGCACCCGCACCATCGCCGATTTCCGGGCGAGTTTGAGACTCCAGCGTGCCGAGGCGCACCCGCCCCGGGCGGACCGCAGGCCAGCGCAACCTGAGCCGAAAGCGTCGGCGAAGACGGGCGATCCGGGTGCCGTACGGGCGCCCGCGTCCGGCCGGGGGTTGCGCCGGTCCTGGACGCGCATTTGCCTTGCCGGAGCCGGCGCACTGGCACTCGTTCTTTTTGGCGGGTCGCGAATCCACGACCGGTCGGCCAGCGACCGGGCGCGCACCGACCCCGCAGCCGCGGCGGCCCAGGATCATGCCGCGGCCACCCCGCCGTCGGCTGCGGTCCAGCAGGCACAGCAGGCGATATCGGCCGCGCGGACCCGCATTTCGAATCTGAAGCAAGTCCTGGCCGGAGCGCGTGACCTGCCGCCGGCGTTGTTCGAAACCTCGGACGCCGCGCTGGACGATGCGCTGATGAAACTCGCCTCGGGCCAGATTCAGCCGGCCGTCGAGATCGCGCGCGCGGCGACGGACGACGCGGAACGATCCGCGCGCGACTTCCTGCTCGACCGCGAGCTCACGTACCGGCAGCTCGCCGACCACAGCCTCAGGAGCGGCGACATTCCAGCCGCCGAATCGGCACTAGGCGAAGCCAAAGCCATGAGGTCGCGTAGCGCACGGTTGTGACGGGTGAGCCGCCGCGGGCTCGCCTCTTCTAGGCCCGCCCGATTTCATTTCTCGAGGCCGGTGCCGCTCAGACCAGCAACAGATCCGGAAACAGCAGGCCTTCCTTCTCGAACACCGTGGTGTCGATCGGCGTTTGCACGTCCGGCGCGTACGGCGGGTGCACGGCGCTGCCCTGGCCGAAGGGGATCCCCACCTGCCGGGCAAGCGCGACCTGCTCCGGCTTCTCCAGGCCGGAAACGATCATCCACTCCGGCGGCACGCCCGCCACTCGCGCCTCGAGCACAAGATCCTGCCAGGACTCGATGCGCCGCGAGCTGGGCGCGAGCAGCTTGGCGAAGTCGGGCTGCACGAAGTTGAGCGCCTTGAGCTCCGTCGCAATTCGCGCACTGGGGATGCGGTATCCGACCAGGGCCTGCTGGCCGCGCAGATGCTCGATGAACGCGCGCACCCGGTAGCGCGAGCGCAGCCGTTCGACCGATCCGCGCAGCATCACGACGACGCGGTGCGTCAGCAATGCGTGCGCCTCGAACACGGCGACGACCGGGTCAAGGAAACGCTCGACCGTGCCGAACGAGAGCGTGACACCGACCTGCTCGACCTGCTCGCTTTCGAGCATGTAGAAGGCATTCTCCAGCGCGGAGATCTGGATCTGCGCGCGTTGCGTGGTCGAGGCCCGGAAACCCTCGGTCCACAGATACATCTCGTCGAACCACCGCGCCTCGGAAGCCAGCGCGCAGGTCGGCCAGACCGTGGCGCAGATACTTCCCTCGATCGGCTGCTTTCCATCTTTGGAGAGCGCCTGGGCGGACCAGCGTCGTGCGGATGCCATCTTTTGAAAACCGGCTTGAACAGCGATTCAGGTCTTAGAGACCTTGATCGACGGCATTTTCGACGAAAGATCCTTGGCGCGCTCGGAGATCCTGATCGCGACGCGTCGCGCGATTGCCTTGTACTGGGTGGCGATCGGGCCGTCGGGCTCGGCCAGCACGGTCGGCCGCCCGGAATCGGTCTGCTCGCGGATTCGGATATCCAGCGGCAGCGAGCCGAGCAGCTCGACATCGTACTGGCGCGCCATCCGCTCGGCTCCGCCCTCGCCGAAGATGTGCTCGGCGTGGCCGCAATTGGAGCATACGTGCACGGCCATGTTCTCCACGATGCCCAGGATCGGCACGCCCACCTTCTCGAACATCTTCAGCCCCTTCATCGCGTCCAGCAGCGCGATGTCCTGCGGGGTCGTCACGATCACCGCGCCGGTCACCGGAACCTGCTGCGCCAGCGTGAGCTGGATGTCGCCGGTGCCGGGCGGCATGTCCACCACCAGGTAGTCCAGGTCCTTCCAGTTGGTCTGCCCCAGCAGCTGCTGCAGCGCGCTGGTCACCATCGGCCCGCGCCACACCATCGGCGTGTCCGCATCGACCAGGAACCCGATCGAATTGGCCTGGATGCCGTAGTTCTCGAGCGGCTCCATCGTCTTGCCGTCCAGGCTTTCAGGCCGGCCCGAGATGCCCAGCATCGTGGGTTGGCTGGGCCCGTAGATATCGGCGTCCAGCACGCCGACCCGGGCGCCTTCGGCCGCCAGCGCCAGCGCCAGGTTGGCCGCCACCGTGCTCTTGCCCACCCCGCCCTTGCCCGACGAGATGGCCACGATGTTGCGCACGTTCGGCATCACCTTCAGCCCGCGCTGCACGGTGTGGGGCACGATTTTCGAGGCGATCGCAACCTCGACCTCGGCCGCCCCGGCCTGCGTGAGCGCGTCGCGGATCAGCGCGCGGATCGGTTCGAACTGGCTCGCCGCCGGGTACCCGAGTTCCACATCCAGCCGCACCCGCGGCGCCTCGGCCGGACCGTCGACCCGGACGTTGCGCGCGGCGCGCGAGGAAACGAAATCGTGCCCGGTGTTCGGATCGATAACCGACGAGAGCACCTGATTGACTCGAGCAGGATCGAGCACCTCACTCACCCCGTAGAATGGTCAATTGCAAAGCATACTTCAGCCAACGCAGCGCCGGCCGCCGAGGCCCGATCCTCCCATGAATCCGCGGAAATTATTCGTCACGACCGCACTGCCGTACGCCAACGGCGCCCTGCACATCGGCCACATCATGGAATACATCCAGGCCGACATCTGGGTCCGTTTCCAGAGGATGCTGGGTCACACGGTCCATTTCGTGGGTGCCGACGACGCCCATGGCGCCCCGATCATGATCGCAGCCGAGAAAGCGGGGCTGTCGCCTCGTGAATTCGTGGCGCAGGTCGGGGCCGGCCGCTCGCGCTACCTGCAGGGCTTCGGCATCGGGTTCGACCATTGGCACTCGACCGATTCCCCGGAAAACACCGAGCTGTCACAAAGAATCTACGTGCGCCTGCGCGAAAACGAGCTGATCGCGATCCGGCCGGTCGAGCAGCTGTTCGACCCGGTCAAGGGCATGTTCCTGGCCGACCGCTACGTGAAGGGACAGTGCCCGAACTGCGGCGCCCCGGACCAGTATGGAGACTCGTGCGAAGTGTGCGGAGCAGTGTACGCGCCGACCGAACTGAAGAATCCGTATTCCGTACTGTCGGGCGCGAAGCCCGAACTGAGGAGCTCGGAGCACTATTTCTTCGTGCTGTCGGACCCGCGCTGCATCGAGTTCCTGCGCGAGTGGATCCGGGTCTCCCATCTGCAGGCCGAGGTCGCGAACAAGGCCCGGGAGTGGCTCGAGGGCGACCGGGGTCTGGCCGACTGGGACATCTCGCGCGACGCGCCGTACTTCGGCATTCCGATACCGGATGCGCCCGGCAAGTTCTTCTACGTCTGGCTGGACGCGCCGGTCGGTTACCTGGCGAGCCTGAAGGCCTACTGCGCACTGCGCGGCATCGACTTCGAGGCACTGCTGCGCGACCCGGCCACCGAGCAGATCCATTTCATCGGCAAAGACATCATCTACTTTCACACGCTGTTCTGGCCGGCCATGCTGAAGTTCGCCGGCGCGCCGTTCAAGGTTCCGGACCGGGTGTACGTGCACGGCTTCATCACGGTGAACGGCGAGAAGATGTCCAAGAGCCGGGGCACGGGCATCGATCCGCTCCGCTATCTGGACCTGGGGTTGAATCCGGAGTGGCTGCGCTACTACATCGCGGCCAAGCTCAATTCGCATGTCGAGGACATCGATTTCAACGCCGAGGACTTCACCGCGCGGGTGAACAGCGACCTGGTCGGCAAGTTCGTCAATATCGCGAGCCGCGCTTCGAACTTCATCCACAAGACCTTCGGCGGCGCGCTGGGGCAGGTGCGCGCGGCCGGTGGCGCCGGGCCCGAGCCCATCCTCGCGACGGTTCAGGGGCGCGCCGACGAGCTGGCCGCGCTTTACGAGGCGCGCGAATTCGGCAAGGCGATGCGCGAGGTGATGGCCCTGGCAGATGCCGCCAACGAGTGGTTCGACGCGCGCCGCCCGTGGGAACTGGCCAGGAGCGCGAGTCCGGAAGCCAAGGGGCAACTGCACCAGGTGTGCAGCGTCGCGATCGACCTGTTCCGGCTGCTGACGATCTATCTGGCCCCGGTGCTGCCGGCGCTCGCCCGCGAGGCCGAGGTCTTCCTGCAGGTCAAACCGTTGCAATGGGCGCACGCGCGGCATCTGCTGCCGGCCGGGCACCGCATCGCCGCCTACCGGCACCTGATGGCGCGAGTGGACCCCAAGCAGGTGGCGGCGCTGTTCGAAGCGCCGGAACCGCCGGCAGCGGTCGCCGCCGCACCGGGCGCCGTGCCGACGACGATCGGAATCGACGAGTTTTCGAAGGTCGACTTAAGGGTCGCGCGGATCACGACGGCCGAGGCGGTCGAAGGCAGCGACAAGCTGCTGAAGCTCACGCTCGACCTGGGCGACGGACGATCGCGCCAGGTCTTATCGGGCATCAAATCGGCGTACCAGGCCGCCGACCTGGTCGGGCGGCTCACGGTGGTGGTGGCCAACCTGGCGCCACGCAAGATGAAGTTCGGCGTCAGCGAGGGGATGGTGCTGGCGGCGGGAGACGAGGCCGGCGGGCGACCGGGCATTTTCCTGCTCGACCCGGACGCGGGCGCGCAGCCCGGCATGCGGGTAAAGTAGCAAATCGGGTCCAAAAAATTTACGGGGGACCCTCTCCCCCGGCCCCTGTGCCTAAAGGGAGAGGGGAGGCAACGGCAACCGCGCGCGGCAGGGATGACATGGCGGAGATATACGAGTCGGAAATCACGCGCTTTATCCGCGAGATGAAGCAGCGCAAGCCGGACCTGGAGCGCAAGCAGCGCGAGGCGCGCGCCATCTGGTGGGACAAGGACCTGGATCCGGACGAGCAGGCGCGGTTCGAGCAGTCCAGCGTGAAGATGCCGGGGTACGTCTACCAGCCGAAGCCGAAGTTTCCGGCCTGAACAGCACACCCTCACCCCCGCCCCTCTCCCGCTTGCGCGGGCGAGGGGCGATCGAGTCCGGCTTCTTCCACGCCTTCACCTTGACCGGGCGAACCGACGTGCCCTGTCTGCCTCGACGAACCAACGCCCTGTCTGCCTCGACGAGCCAACGTTTCCCTGTCTGCCTGGACGGACCGCAGTTCCTCCCCTCTGCCGCCTGCGGGAGAGGGGTCGGGGGTGAGGGTCCTTAGTCGAGGGTGAGAAGGCTGGTGTTGCCGCCGGCCGCCGCGGTGTTGGTGCTGACCACCCGCTCGGCCACCATCCACTGCAGGCCGTATTCCGGACCGCCCCGCAGAATGCGTACGCGCGGGCCGTCGCGCTGCGCCAGCCGCTGCCTCATCGCGCCGGCGGGCAGCGCGCGATCGATCAGCGCCACTTCGAAATCGGCCGACTCCCACGACTTGACCCAGTCGATGCGCTCCGCAACCTGCGGCGGCAGCTGCGCGGCCAGCGCCCGCGCCCAGGATGAATCCACCAGCACAGCCCGGTTCGACGTCGCCATCGCAGCGGCGATCTGCCGCAGACAAGCGGCCGGATCGGCGCACAGACACAGCGCCCGCCCGCGCGACCGGTAATCGAGGACGTTGGTCTCGCCGGTCGGACCGACGAGCTCGTGGCGGCAGCCGATCGGGGTCGTGGCGCGATAACGCTCGCACAGGCGCACCACTTCGTCGCCAAGCCCTCCGTCGGTCCGATCGGCGCCCCAGCGCGCAAGCGCGGCCAGCTCGGGCGGGGCCTCGTCGCGCGAAGTCGGTTGCCATGGCGCAAGCGCCTGGCTGTCGGTTCCCGTTCTGAGACGCGGCAGCATCCAGGGGCCGCCCGCCTTGGGGCCGGTGCCGGACAAACCCTCCCCTCCGAACGGCTGGACGCCCACCACGGCGCCGATCATGTTGCGGTTCACGTAGACGTTGCCGGCGCGAATGCGCGAGGCAACCATGCGGATCGTCTCGTCGATCCGGCTGTGGATCCCGAACGTCAGCGCGTACCCGGTCGCATTGATCGCGTCGATCAGGTCGTTCAGGTCGTCGCGGCGGAATTGCAGCACGTGCAGCACGGGCCCGAACACCTCGTGCCGCAACTCCTCGACCGATTCGATCTCGATGATCGCCGGCGCAACGAAGCTTCCCTGCGCGCACTCGGCCGTCAGCGCCATGCGGTCGACCCGGTGCCTGCGCTGCATGCCTTCGATGTGCTGCTCGATCGCGCGCAACGCGGCCGCGTCGATCACCGGCCCGACGTCGGTGGCCAGTCGCGCCGGATCGCCGACGTTGAGCTCGGCGGCCGCGCCGCGCAGCATCGGCAGGATCCGCGGCGCCACGTCGTCCTGCAGGCACAGGAGCCGGAGCGCCGAGCAGCGCTGTCCCGCGCTGTCAAAGGCCGAGGCCAGCACGTCGCGAACGACCTGCTCGGGCAGAGCGCTCGAGTCGACGATCATCGCGTTCTGCCCACCCGTCTCGGCCACCAGCACGGCCGGCTCGCCATCAGGTCGCGCCGCCAGGTCGCGGTCGATCGCCTGCGCCGCACGAGTCGAACCGGTGAAAAGCACCCCTCGCACGCGCGCATCGCGCACCAGGCGCGCGCCGACCTGCGCATCGCCGGGCGCAAGCTCAAGCGCGCCCGGCGGCACCCCGGCCTCCCGCATCAGGCGCACCGCCTCGGCAGCGATCAGCGGAGTCTGCGGCGCGGGTTTGGCGATCACGACATTGCCCGCCGCCAGCGCCGCGGCGATCTGCCCGACGAAAATCGCCAGCGGAAAGTTCCACGGAGAGACAGCGGCTACCAGCCCCAACGGCTCGCCCGGCAGCGGCGCCCCGACCCGGAGCTGATCGGCGTAATAGCGGCAGAAGTCGACCGCCTCGCGCACTTCGGCCAGCGCGTTGCCGATGGTTCTTCCGGCCTCGCGCACGCCCAGCCACATCAGCGTCAGGCGCTCGGCTTCGAACCGGTCGGCAGCGGCCCTCAAAACGGCAGCCCGCTCGGGCGCGGGCACCTGTGCCCACCGCGGTGCGAATTCGTGTGCCGCCGCCAGGGCCTGCTCGAGCTGCGCGCTGCTCGCCTCCTGCACGGTTCCGACCGCTCGCGACCGGCAGGCCGGGTCGGCGATTGCGCGTGCGGCGCCGGCCGGGCCGCTCGCGCCCGCATGCCATGAGCGCCCGGCTGCCCGGTCGAACCCCTGCTGTATCGACTCCAGCGTGTCCTCGTCGTTCAGATCCAGGCCGACCGAATTGATCCGGTCCGGCCCGTACAGCGCGGGCGCCAGCGCAATGCGCGGGTGCGGCGCGCCCGCGGCGCGCACCACCCGCTCGACCGGATCGGCCAGCAACTGCGACGGGTCCAGATCCGGATTGGCGACCTGGCTGACAAACGAGGTGTTGGCGCCGTTTTCCAGCAGGCGCCGCACCAGGTACGGAAGCAGCGTGTCGTGGCCGCCGACCGGCGCGTAGATCCGGCACGAAATCGCCTGGGCGTCGGGGCCACCCGGTTCGTCCATCAGCGAGTCGTACAGAGCCTCGCCCATGCCGTGCAGGCACTGGAACTCCCATTGCGCGGCGCCGGCGTTCCCGCACATCTGCCAGACGGTCGCCAGGGTCAGCGCGTTGTGGGTGGCGAACTGCGGATACAGGCGATCGGCGTAACCCAGCAGCTTGCTGGCGCACGCCAGAAAGCACACGTCGGTGTGGTACTTGCGGGTGAACACCGGAAAGTCGCGTTGACCCTCGATCTGGCCTCGCTTGATCTCGCTGTCCCAGTACGCCCCCTTGACCAGGCGCACCATCAGGCGCCGGCGGTGGCGCCGCGCCAGGTCGGCCAGCAGATCGATGACCGCAGGCGCGCGCTTCTGGTAGGCCTGCACCACGAAACCCAGGCCGCGCCAGTCGCCAAGGGCGGGGTGCGCCGCCAACGGTGCGAACAGGTCCAACGACAGTTCGAGCAGCTCGCTTTCCTCGGCGTCGATGTTCAGCCCGATGCCCCGGTTGCGCGCAGCCACGCACAGATGCGTGAGCCTCGGGGCCAGCTCGGCCAGCACACGCCCGCGCTGGCTGCGCGCATAGCGCGGGTGCAGAGCCGACAGCTTCACCGAGATGCCGGGGCCCTCGTCCACGCCGCGCCCGGCGCTGGCCTGCCCGATCGCTTCGATGGCGTGCTCGTAGTCGGCCAGGTACCGCTCGGCGTCCAGCGCGGTCAGCGCGGCCTCGCCCAGCATGTCGAACGAATACCGGTAGCCCCGGGCTTCGCACGCGCGGGCGCGCTGCAATGCCTCCTCGATCGTGCGCCCCAGCACGAACTGCTGTCCCAGCAGGCGCATCGCCAGGTCCACGCCGCGCCGGATCAGCCCTTCGCCGCCGCGAGCGATCAGCCGCCCCAGCGCGGCCCCCAGGCCTTCCTCGCTGTGGGTGGCCACCAGCTCGCCGGAGATCATCAGGCCCCAGGCGGCCGCATTGACGAACAGCGACCGGCCGCGGCCGATGTGAGCGCGCCAGTCGCCGGCGGCCAGCTTGTCGCGGATCAGGGCGTCGGCGGTTGCCGCATCCGGAATGCGCAGCAGGGCCTCGGCCAGGCACATCAGCGCAACGCCCTCCTGGCTCGACAGCGAAAATTCGTGCATCAGCGAATCGACGCCACCGGTACGACGCCGTCGGCGCAACTGGGCCACCAGCTGCTGCGCCATCTGCTGCGCCGCCACGGCCCGCGGCGGATCGAGCCGGGCCGCCTGCAGCAGGGCAGCGACGCTGTCGGGCTCGGGGGCCCGGTGCAGGCGTCGCAGCGGCAGGCGCGCCGCGCCCTCAGCCGGTTGTTCCGTTCTGCTTTCGATCATCCGTCGGTTGCGCTGCGGGGCGTTTCATTTCCGGCCCGGTTCTCGGCACAATGTTGCGATGATGACCGGTCCCGACGCTTCGCCGATTCGATCCCTGCCGGGTCCGCCGAAAGTTATGATCGTCACCGGCGGTGGCCGAGGCATCGGAGCGGCAATCGCCCGTCTCGCCGCCACGCAAGGGTACGCCATCTGCATAAGCTACCTGAATGACCGCAAGGCCGCTGCCGAGGTGGTCGCATCGATCGCCGCCCAGGGGGCAAGCGCCATCGCGGTCCGGGCCGACGTCGCGGTCGAGAAGGACGTGATCGGCCTGTTCGAGCAGGTCGATTCGTCGCTGGGGCGCGTGGCCGCGCTGGTCAACAATGCCGGAATCCTGCAAAGGCAGGCCCGGGTCGAGGACATGGATTCCGAACGCATCACCCGGGTCTTCGCCACCAACGTGGTCGGCAGCTTCATCTGCTCGCGCGAAGCGGTGCGGCGCATGTCGACCCGCCACGGGGGAATCGGCGGGGCCATCGTCAACATCTCGTCTCGTGCAGCGCGCCTGGGCTCACCGGACGAGTACGTCGACTACGCGGCGTCAAAGGCGGCGGTGGAAACGCTGACGATCGGCCTGGCCAGGGAGGTCGCGGCCGAGGGCATCCGGGTCAACGCCGTGGCCCCGGGCATCATCTATACGGACATTCATGCAAGTGGCGGCGAACCCGGCCGCGTCGATCGGATGAAGGACGGCATACCCATGAAGCGCGGCGGAACTCCGGAGGAGGTGGCCAGGGCGGTTCTCTGGCTGCTGTCGGACGACGCATCGTATTCGACGGGGACGATCATCGATGTCGCGGGGGGCCGATGACGCCGCCGCCGGCCCGGGCTCCGGCGTCGCGAAGCGGCGGTTGCGCGTTGCGTGCCCGCAGCACAGGCGAGCCGTGAGGACCGGGGCCCTGGGCCTGCAGGGGCGGGCCATCCGCCTGGAGCCACTGGAGCTGCGGCACCTGGATAGGCTGGTGACGGCCGCGGCAGCCGATCCTTCGCTGTATCGGTGGAGCCTGGTGCCGCAGGGCCAGGCCGACGTCGCCCGATACATCGAGACCGCGCTGGCCTGGCAGGACGCCGGCACTGCGGTGCCGTACGCGATCGTTCGCGCGACCGACGGCGTCGTGATCGGCTCCACACGCTTTTTCGAGCTCGCGCGCTGGTCCTGGCCGCCGAGCCACCCCTCGCACGGGCGCACCGACCCCGATGTCTGCGAGATCGGGTACACCTGGCTTGCGGCCTCCGAGATCCGGACAGCGGCGAACACCGAGGCCAAGCTGCTGATGCTCACGCATGCCTTCGAGCAATGGCAGGTACTGGGCGTGTGTTTCCATACGGATGCGCGCAACGAGCGCTCGCGCGCGGCGCTCGAACGCATCGGCGCGCGCCTGGAGGGAATTCTGCGCGCCCACCGCATGGCAGCCGATTACACCCCGCGCGACTCGGCACGCTATTCGATCGTGGCGCCGCAGTGGCCGGCCGCAAAGCAGCGGCTGGTTCTGCTGAGGGACCGCAGACATGCGGACGGTTGATCGCTTCGGGACGGGATGAACGTGGCCCTGTTCGCATCCTTGCGCCGACTGCTGGGGCGGGACCCGGCGCCCGTGGTGGCTGCATCCGATCCGGCGCAAGCATCGCCCCGGGAAGCCGGACGGCCGCCCGACCCGGCGGCCCGCCCCGTGCCGGCCGAATCCGAAATCGAGCCGAGCTCCGAACAGCCGGCCGGGGTGATGGGTCCAGGGTTCGATCAGCCTGTGGATCGGCGCTTCACGGCGGCCCTGCTCGGCGTCGGTGAGCTGCGCCGCGACGCGCCCGAATCGTTCGAACGACGCGCCATCGAGCTGATCCAGTTGGCGGCCACGAGCGGCCAGGATTCGGACCTGGTCCCCCGCTTGCCGGTCGTATTGCCCCGGCTGATCAGTCTGGTCCGACGCGAGGAGGTTCCGGCGCAGGAGATCGTCGAGTTGCTGGCGCGCGATCCGACCCTGGTCGGCGAGGTCGTCCGCATGGCCAATTCGCCCCGGTACCGCACCCGCCGCGAGATCACCGACCTGCAAGAGGCGATGATCATGCTCGGGCAGCGCGGTTTGATCGAGCTCGTGACCGGCGCCGCGATGCGTCCCATCTTCAGCCTGCGGCAGGGCCGCTTCAGTCGAATCGCCGGCACCCGGCTGTGGGACCTTGCAGAGCAGTGCTCGCACGCCTGTGTCGAAATTTGCGGCGACCGCGCCGACCGGTTTCATGCCTACCTGGCCGGACTGGTCGCCAACGTCGGGTTGATCCCTGCGTTGCGTCTGCTCGACACCGGTTACCAGGAAGCGCGGCCGCCCGACACCGAAGGCTTTCACGATGCCCTGCGCGATGCGGCGGCGGCGCTTACGGGCCGCATCGCCCGACAGTGGGACTTTCCTGCACCGGTGCGCCGGGCCGTCGAGCTGCACTCGGGTTCGCAGACCGGGGAGCTCGAGGACAGCCTGGCCTCAGCGCTGCGCGTCGCGGACCGTGCCAGCAAGTGGCATGTGCTGAGGCCGGGACTCGCGGGCCCCGCGCTCGCGGCTCTGACGGATCCGGAGCGTCGCTGCTACGCCGCGCTCGAGCGCGCCTTCGGCCGCTGAGCACGAGGCGCGGGGCTACCGGCGGGCGCTGCGCCCTTGGTATCCTTGGATGAATCCTCGACCGCCGTCCCGCAACGGGGACGGCCGCCGCGAACCGGACCCAGATGAACGATCCTGCACCGAACCTGAATCTTCCCGCCGAGCTCGCCGCCGGCGCCGAGCTGACGCCGAACGTGGTCGACGGCGTGGCGCTGGCGCGCCTGTACGGCGAGCCGCTGTTCTCGATGCCGCAGGACCTGTACATCCCGCCCGATGCGCTGGAGATCTTTCTCGAGGCGTTCGAGGGTCCGCTGGATCTTCTGCTGTATCTGATCCGCCGGCAGAACTTCAACGTGCTCGACATCCCGATGGCGCCGCTCACCGAGCAGTACCTGGCCTACGTCGAACAGATCCGCGCGCGCAACCTGGAGCTGGCGGCCGAGTACCTGCTGATGGCGGCGCTGCTGATCGAGATCAAGTCGCGCATGCTGCTGCCGGTGCGCAAGGCCGACACCGGCGAAGAGGTCGAGGATCCGCGCGTCGAGCTGATGCGCCGGCTGGTCGAATACGAGCGCATCAAGCTCGCCGCGCAGCAGATCGACGAGCGGCCGCGGCTCGGACGCGACTTCGCCAGCTCGATGGTGCTGATCGAACAGACCCTGGTGCAGCGGCTGCCCGCGGTGGAACCGGCGGACCTGCAGCGCGCCTGGCTCGAGCTGCTCAGGCGCGCGCGCCTGACCGCGCATCACCACATCGCGCGCGAAGAGCTGTCGGTGCGCGAGCACATGAGCATGATCCTGAAGCGGCTGCAGGGGCGGCGCTTCGCCGAGTTCTGCGACCTGTTCGACCCGGCGCAGGGGGTCTCGGTGCTGGTGGTGCATTTCCTGGCGCTGCTGGAGCTGGCCCGCGAGAACCTGGTCGAGGTGACGCAGGCCGAGCCGTTCGCGCCGCTGTACGTGCGCCTGGCGTACGTTCCGAGCTGACCGGGCGTTTCGGTCAAGGGCACAGTCAGCGAACTTGACGTCAAGGAGGCCACCGTGAACATGATCCGATCCGTTCGTTTCGTGAGCCTGCTGGCATTGGTGTTTGTGGCGGGACCCGCAATCCCGGCATCCGGGGCAGATCTCGAAGAGTTGATGAGCCACGACGGACTGCAAAAGGTCAGCGTCAAGGGCATCGACCTCGCCTATGCGCGTCCGGGCGCCACGCTCGCCGTCTACACCAAGGTGTCGATCGATCCTGTCGAGGTCGCATTCCACAAGGACTGGAATCCCGACAAGACCGGGTCCCGGATCAAGCTCAGCGACACCGAGCGCGAGAATATCCGGACGGGCGTTGCGAATATCGTCCGCGAGGAGTTCGTAAACGAGCTGCAGGCAAAGGGAAACTACCAGGTCGTGGACGCGCCGGGCCCGGACGTGTTGCGTGTCAGGGCCATCATCATCAATCTCTACGTGAATGCGCCGAACGTCACACCTGGCCGCTCCCGGGTCTACACGGTATCGGCCGGCGAGATGACGATCGTGGCGGAGTTGTACGACTCCGAGACGGGCGAGGTGGTTGCGCGCGTTTACGATCGCCGTGATTCGCGCAAGGTTGCCGCGCTCACCCTCACCAGCAGCGACGTGAATACATCGGAGGCGCGGGCGATCGCGTCGAGCTGGGCACGCATCCTGCGAGCCCGGCTCGACGCCGCGCATGATATTGGCAAGGCGAAGTAAGCGTTCAGCCCGTCGGTGAGGGCCGCGCCCTACTCGTTCGCGAAGAAGCCCTTCATGCGCTCCATGAAGGAGCGCGCCTGCGGCGAATGCTTGGCGCCGCCTTCCTTCAGCGAGTGGTCCAGGTCGCGCAGGAGCTTCTTCTGCTTTTCGGTCAGGCGCACCGGAATCTCGACGCGCACGTGGCAGTACAGGTCGCCCGGGTAGCTCGATCGCACCCCGCGGATCCCCTTGCCGCGCAGCCGGAATGTCTTGCCGTTCTGCGTGCCCTCGGGAATCGCGATGCTCACCTTTTCGGTCAACGTCGCCACTTCGAGGTCGCCGCCGAGGGTCGCGGTCGCCACCGACACCGGCACCTCGCAGTGCAGGTTGTCGCCGTCGCGCTGGAACACGTCGTGCTGCTTGATCCGGATTTCCACGTACAGGTCGCCCGGCGGTCCGCCGTTCATGCCGGGTTCGCCCTTGCCGGCCAGGCGAATGCGCTGCCCCTCGTCGATGCCGGCAGGAATGTTCACTTCGAGCACCTTGTTGCCCTTCACGCGCCCATCGCCGTGGCAGCTGGTGCAGGGTTCGGGGATCACGCGCCCGCTGCCGTGGCAGGTCGGGCAGGTCTGCTGGATCGAGAAGAACCCCTGCGTCATGCGCACCGCGCCTGAGCCGCCGCAGGTGCCGCAGGTCTTCGGCTTGGTGCCAGGACGCGCGCCGCTGCCGCCGCACACCTCGCAGTGATCCCAGGCCGGAACGCGGATGTCGGTTTCGAAGCCGTGCGCGGCCTGCTCCAGCGCGATCTCCATGTTGTAGCGCAGGTCCGCTCCGCGGAACGCCCCTGCGCCGCCGTCCGCCCCGGGCCGCGCCGCCGAAGATGTCGCCGAAGATGTCGCCGAAGGCCTCGGCAAAACCACCCATGCCGGCACCGGCGGCCCCTGCCGCGTTCGGATCGACCCCGGCATGGCCGAAGCGGTCGTAGGCCGCGCGCTTCTGGGCATCCGACAGGATCTCGTAAGCCTGCTTGGCTTCCTTGAACTTGTCCTCGGAGTGTCGATCATCCGGATTGCGATCCGGGTGATGCTTCATCGCCAGCTTCCGATATGCCTTCTTGATCTCCTCTTCGGAGGCGTTCTTGGCGATCCCCAGGATCTCGTAGAAGTCTCGTTTGGACATATCCTGTCTGACAAACTGAAGCGGTCCGCCGCGCGGTGACTGGCACCGAGCGGCGGACCGCTTGAACCCGCGTGGCGGTGTTCAGCCCCGCTTGACCTCCCGATAATCGGCGTCGACCACGTCGTCGCCGGACTTCTTCTCGGGCTCGCCCGATTGCGAAGCGGCATCGCCCGGGCCTGCAGCCTGCGCCTGCGTATCGGCATACATCTTCTCGCCCAGCTTCTGAGAGGCAGCCGTCAAAGCCTGCGTCCTGGCCTCGATCGTCTCCTTGCTGTCGCTCTTCAAGGCTTCCTCAAGCTCCTTCATCGCCGCTTCGATCTTGCCCTTGTCGCCTGCATCGATCTTGTCGCCGTGCTCGGTCAGTGCCTTGCGGATCTGGTGCACGGTGGCGTCGCCCGTGTTGCGGGCCTGCGCCAGCTCGAAGCGGCGATGGTCCTCGGCCTTGTTGGCCTCGGCATCCCGCACCATCCGCTGAATCTCTTCTTCGTTCAGACCCGAGTTGGCCTTGATCGTGATCTTGTTTTCCTTGCCGCTCGCCTTGTCCTTGGCGCCGACGTGCAGGATGCCGTTGGCGTCGATGTCGAACGCGACCTCGATCTGCGGCAGGCCGCGCGGCGCCGGCGGAATGCCTTCCAGATTGAATTCGCCCAGCAGCTTGTTGCCGGCCGCCATCTCGCGCTCGCCCTGGAACACCTTGATCGTGACCGCCGGCTGGCTGTCCTCCGCGGTCGAAAAGACCTGCGAGAACTTGGTCGGGATCGTCGTGTTCTTCTGGATCATCTTCGTCATGACGCCGCCGAGCGTTTCGATGCCCAGCGACAGCGGCGTCACGTCCAGCAGCAACACGTCCTTGCGCTCGCCGGTGAGCACGGAGCCCTGGATCGCGGCGCCCACGGCAACCGCCTCGTCCGGGTTGACGTCCTTGCGCGGCTCGCGTCCGAACAGCTCGCGAACCGTGTCCTGCACCTTGGGCATGCGGGTCATGCCGCCGACCAGGATCACGTCGTTGATCTCGGAGGCCTTGACTCCCGCGTCCTTGATCGCGATCCGGCACGGCTCGATCGTCTTCTGGATCAGATCCTCGACCAGCGCTTCCAGCTTGGCGCGCGTGAGCTTCATGTTCAGGTGCTTGGGCCCGCTCTGGTCGGCCGTGATGTACGGCAGGCTGATATCGGTCTGCTGCCGACGACGACAACTCGATCTTCGCCTTTTCGGCGGCTTCCTTCAGGCGCTGCAGGGCCAGAACGTCCTTGCCCAGGTCGACGCCCTGGTCCTTCTTGAACTCGGTGATCACGTAATCGATGATGCGCTGGTCGAAATCCTCGCCGCCGAGGAAGGTGTCGCCATTGGTCGAAAGCACCTCGAACTGCTTTTCGCCGTCCACGTCGGCGATTTCGATGATCGAGATGTCGAAGGTGCCCCCGCCCAGGTCATAGACCGCGATCTTGCGGTCGCCCCGCTCTTCCTTCTTGTCCAGCCCGAACGCGAGCGCCGCCGCGGTCGGCTCGTTGATGATGCGCTTGACGTCCAGGCCTGCGATGCGCCCGGCATCCTTGGTGGCCTGCCGCTGCGAGTCGTTGAAGTAGGCCGGCACGGTGATCACGGCGTCGGTGACCGTCTCGCCCAGGTAATCCTCGGCGGTCTTCTTCATCTTGCGAAGCACCTCGGCCGAAACCTGCGGCGGCGCGACCTTCTTGCCGCGCACCTCGACCCAGGCATCGCCGTTGTCGGCCTTGACGATCTTGTACGGCATCAGGGCGATGTCCTTCTGCACTTCCTTTTCTTCGAAACGGCGGCCGATCAGGCGCTTGACCGCGTACAGCGTGTTCCTTGGATTGGTGACCGCCTGGCGCTTGGCCGGAGCGCCGACGAGGATCTCGTCGTTGTCCATGTAGGCAACGACTGAAGGCGTCGTGCGTGCGCCCTCCGAATTCTCGATGACCTTGACCTGCCCGCCTTCGGAAACGGCGACGCATGAATTGGTCGTTCCCAGGTCGATTCCGATGATCTTGCCCATCTGGCTTTTCCTCAGTTCAAATGTGCTGCGACGGTTCGTGGTCGCTTCGATGTCCTGCGTTAACCACCTTGCCCAACCATAACTGGTGCCCGGCAGCGCTGTTTCAAGAGCTCTGCGTGACGGTGACCAGCGCCGGCCGCAACACGCGATCGGCGATCATCCAGCCCTTCTGCAGTACTGCAACCACCTGATTGGGCCCGGCCCCGGGCGGCCCGGCGCTCAACGGAACCGTGGAAACGGCCTGGTGCCGGTGAGGGTCGAACTTCTCGCCGGCAGGATTGATTTCGGTGAGCCGCGCCCGCTCGAAAGCCGCGCGCAACAGTTGCAGCGTGATCTGCACGCCCTCGCGCAGCCTGTCGGGGTCGGCGAAGTTCGATTCGAGGGTCCGTTCCAGGCTGTCGGCAACCGGCACCAGCGCCTCGGCGAACGATTCGACCGCGTACTTCTGGGTCTTCGCGATCTCTTCCTGCGCCCGCCGGCGCGAGTTTTCCACGTCGGCCCGCGCCCGCAGGTACAGGTCGTAGTTCTCAGCCGCTTTTTCGCGTGCGGCTTTCAACTCGGCCTGCGGATCCGCGTCCGCTCCAGGCGCCGGCTGCTGGCGCGCCGCATCGTCGTTCGCAGCCGCCAGCGACTTCCCCTCGGGTCCGGTTTCGGGCTCCAAGATCTTGCTCCCCTCTTCCAAATATATGAAACTCAACGGCTTTTTCGATGTTGGGGCAGGGGTTTCGAATTTCAAGCCCACAACACACCCGAAAACCCGTGAGGGCCCGTCGGCCTTATGGGCCCATGGTCCTGGTCAGCCGAAAGGCCAGGTGCGCCGTTGATCCGATCGCGCACAATTTACCGATTGGCCTCATGGAGAGCTTCGGATGGACGAAATCACGTCGACGCCGAAAAGGCTGCACCCGCTGCTGGCAATGGCCGCTGCCGCCGTCATCGTGGTGAGCGTACTGGGCGCCATCGTATTGATAACCAACCAGGTTTCGGCGCACCGGGTTGAAAGCCTCAGCCCGGCCACGGGCGGCGATGCGTATACCCCCGGCACGACGGCCGGGACGATGCCACCGGCGCCTCCGCGCGGAACCCCGCCAGGGGTTCCCCCCGACCTGGTGGCCGCACCGCCGCCGCCGGCCCCGGCTTGCAACGACTGCGGTGTCGTAGCCGGGGTCAGGGTCGTGAAGACGCCCGGCGAGGGGACCGGGGTCGGGGCTGTGGCCGGCGGCGTCATCGGCGGACTGGTGGGCCATGAGTTCGGAAGCGGTCACGGCAAGGGCGCGATGAGCATCCTGGGCGTGGTCGGCGGAGCAGTGGCGGGGCACGAGGTCGAGAAGGAAGTGCGCGCGACCAAGCGTTACGAGGTCGACGTGCGCCTGGACAACGGTCAGCTGCGCACGGTCGGCCTGCCGGGCGACCCGGGCCCGATCGTCGGGATGCGGGTCAGGGTCGAGAACGGCCGCCTGATCCGGGATTCACAGGGGTAGCCGTCCGTCCTGGTTCCCGGTCAGCGGCGCACCGGCCAGCCCTGCACATTGCGTTCCACGAGGTCGGCCAGCGCGGCGATGAAACCCGGACTGTCGTTCAGGCAGGCGATGGTGCGCAGCTGCTGGCCGCCGGCGGCTTGAAACTGCGCCGAGCCCTCGATTCCTATTTCCTCCAGCGTTTCCAGGCAGTCAGCGACGAATCCCGGGCAGATCACGTCCAGGCGGCGCACGCCGCCGCGTGCCATCCGCTGCAGCGTGTCGACGGTGGACGGCTCCAGCCAGCGGGCACGCCCGAAACGGGACTGGAAGCTGACACTGAAGTCGGTCGGGCCCAGCGCCAGTGACGCGGCCAGCAGGCGCGCCGTCTGCTGGCACTGGTCGTGATAGGGATCGCCCAGGTCGATGTTGCGGCGGGGCAGCCCGTGAAAGCTCATCAGCAGGGCGTCGCCCCGGCCGTGCGCTTCCCAGTGGGCGAGCACGCCGGCGCGCAGCGCCTGGATGTAGCCGGCGTCGTCCGGAAATTGCTTGATCCACCGGATTTCGGGCACATCGCGCATGCGTGCGACCACCCGGTTCACGCCGTCGATGGCGGAGGCGGTGGTGGTCGCCGAATACTGGGGATACATGGGCAACAGCAGGATCCGGTTGACGCCGCGCGTGCCCAGCGGTCCCAGCGCCGCGTCGATCGAAGGTTCGCCGTAGCGCATCGCCAGCGCCACGTCCAGATCCAGCCCGCGCTGCGCGAGTTGCGCGCCGAGCGCCTCGGCCTGGCGCCGCGAGCCGACCAGCAGCGGCGAACCCTCGGCGGTCCAGACCGACGCATACTTGGCGGCCGATCGGGGCGGCCGCAGCGCCAGCACGGGCCCGTTCAGGATCGGCCACCAGAGCCAGCGCGGCAACTCGACCACGCGCGGATCGGACAGGAACTCGCGCAGGTAGCGGCGCACGGCGGCCGCGGTGGGCGCCTGCGGCGTGCCCAGATTGATCAGGACCACGGCGCACCGCCCGACCCCGCCGTCGGCGCGCCGGGCGCCTGCGTCGAATCGCATGGGCGCTATTCGCGCGACAGCGCGCTGGACAACAACTTGGCCGTGATGTCGACGATCGGAATCACGCGCTCGTAGGCCATCCGGGTCGGGCCGATCACGCCCAGCGTGCCGACCACCCTGCCGTCCACTTCGTACGGCGCGACGACCATGCTCAACTCGTCCAGCGGCACCAGGTCCGACTCGCCGCCGATGTAGATCTGCACGCCTTGCGACCGGCCCGACACGTCCAGCAGTCTGCAGCAGGCGCGTCTTGTGCTCGAACAGATCGAACAGCGCCCGCAGCTTGTCCATGTCGGCCGCCAGATCGTGCGCCGCCGAACAGATTGCGTTCGCCCGAAATCACGACCGGATCGGAGCGTTCGACCTCCTCCGCGCCGGCCTGCACGGCCGCCTCCATCAAGTCCGCCATTTCCTGACGCAGCTCGCCCAGCTCGCCGCGCAGGTTCGCGCGCGCGTCCTCGAAGCTCATGCCGGCGAACTGCTGATTCAGCGCGTTGCCCGCCTCGATCAGCTGGGCCTGCGAGTAGGCCCGCTCGGTGAGCAGGATGCGGTTGTGCACATCGCCCTCGGGCGACACCACGATCATCAGGATGCGGCGGTCCGACAGTCGCAGGAACTCGACGTGGCGAAAGGTCGAGGTGCGCCGCGGCGAGAGCACGACGCCGGCGAACGACGACAGGCTCGACAGCACCTGCGCGGCGTTCTGGATCGCCCGCTGCGGCTCGGCGACCTGCAGCTGTCCTTGCATCAACTGGGTCTGCTCGGCCTGCAGCGGCTGCACCGTCATCAGCGCATCGACGAAGAACCGGTAGCCGCGCGGCGTGGGCACGCGGCCGGCCGACGTGTGGGGGCTCGATACGAACCCCAGTTCCTCCAGGTCGGCCATCACGTTGCGGATCGTGGCCGGGGACAGCTCCAGCCCCGAGATCTTCGACAGCGATCGCGAACCGACCGGCTGACCTTCCTCGATGTACTGCTCGATCAGTCGCTTCAGCAGAAGTCGCGAACGCTTGTCCAGCATGGGTCACATTCTACGAAGCGCGCGCGGCATTGTCAGTGCTGCGTGGGATGTCGCCGCCGTGCGCTTTTCTTGCATAATCGAGCCATGATCACGCCCTTCCGCAACGTGGCCATCTTCGCCAAGCCGCGAACGGAGGGCAATCGGCCCGCCCTGCAGCAGGTGCTGCTGCACATTGTGCGCCTGGTCGAGCAGGCCGGGCTGAAACCGATGATCGAGGCCAACACTCGCGATTCGGTCGATCTGAAGGAATTCGCCGGCCATCCGATGTCGGCGCTGACCCAGGAGGCCGACGTCGGCATCGTGCTGGGCGGCGACGGCACGATGCTGGGCATCGCGCGCGAGCTGTCGTCCTACCGGCTGCCTCTGATCGGCATCAATTTCGGCCGGCTTGGCTTCATCACCGACATCGGGCTGGAGGACATGCACGACGTGCTGTCCGAAATGCTGGCCGGCCGCTTCGAGTCGGACCGCCGGTCGCTGCTGGAGGCCGAAGTGCTGCGCGAGGGCGTCAGCATGTACCGTGGCCGCGCGTTCAACGACGTGGTCGTGTCGCACGGCACCGCCGGAGGGATCCTCGGCTTCACGGTGCGGGTCGATGGCGCCACCATGTACAACCAGCGCGCCGACGGCGTCATCCTGGCCACGCCGACCGGATCGACCGCTTATGCGCTGTCTGCCAGCGGGCCGATCCTGCATCCGTCGCTGGCCGGTCTGGTCCTGGTGCCGGTGGCCCCGCATACGCTGTCGAACCGGCCGATCACGCTGCCCGATACGGTGGTGGTCGAAATCGAGTTGACCGAGATGCGGGATGCGAGCGCGCATTTCGACATGCAGCTGTTTTCCCCGCTGCGGTCGGGCGATGTCGTGCGAGCGCACCTGAGCCCGGACAAGGTGACGCTGCTGCATCCGGTCGGGTACAACTATTTCGAGACCCTGCGGCGCAAGCTGCACTGGAACGTGCTGTCCGGCGAACCTTACGGGCGAGCCTGAAGGCCCATGGGCTGGCCCGGGGTTCGCCTCTATCGTATCCGGCAAGCGTCGCTGCGATGCTCCTGACCCTGTCCGTGCGCGACTTCGTCGTGGTCGAAGCGCTCGAACTGGATTTCGGGCCGGGCTTCACGGTTCTGACCGGGGAAACCGGGGCCGGCAAATCGATCCTGATCGATGCGCTGCAACTGGCGCTGGGTGAGCGAGCCGATGCGGGCGTGATCCGCGAAGGCGCGCACCGGGCGGAGGTCGCCGCCGAATTCCGGGTCGATCCGCGCGGCGCGAGCTGGCTGGAGCAGGCCGGGCTGGGCGGCGAAGGCGACGTTACCTTGTTGCGTCGCACGGTCGATCAGGGCGGGCGCAGCCGCGCATTCATCAACGGCAGCGCGGTCACATTGGCCCAGCTGCGCGAACTGGGCGAAACGCTGGTGGACATTCATGGCCAGCACGCCCACCAGTCGCTGCTGCGGGCACCCGCCCAGCTGCAGCTGCTCGACGAGCACGGCCAGCTTCAGACGCTGGCGCGCGCCGTTGCGGCGGCCTATTCGGAACTGATGCGCGCGCGCAAGGCGCGCACGGACGCCGAGTCCGCGTCCGCCAGCGCCGACAGCGAGCGCGAGCGGCTGGCGTGGGTCGCCGAAGAGTTGACCGAGCTGGCTCCGGAGGCCGGCGAGTGGGAGCGCGTGACGTCCGAGCACAAGCGGCTGTCGCACGCGGCCGGCCTGATGGAAGGGGCACACGAGGCGATCGACGCTCTGGCCGAAGCCGAGTTCGCGGCGCTGGCGCGAATCAACGCAGCGGACAGCCGGTTGCGGCCTCTGGCCGGATTCGATGCACGCCTTTCGCCGGTGCTCGACATCCTGGCATCGGCCCGCAACGAGGTCGACGAAGCAGTGCGCCAGCTGAACCAGTACCTCGACCATGCGGACCTGGATGAATCCCGGCTGGCCCAGGTCGAGTCCCGGATGGCGGCGATGCACGCCGCTTCGCGCAAGCTGCGCAGCCCTCCCGAGCGGCTGGCCGAGCTGCTGACGCAGACCCAGGCCCGACTGCAGGCGCTCACGGCCGCCTCCGACCTACAGGGTCTGAGGCAAACCGAGTCGGCGGCCGAGCAGCGCTTCGGCGCGTCCGCCGCTGAACTGTCGGCGGGGCGGCAGCGGGCGGCCGTGAACATGAGCCGGGAAGTCACGCGCGCCATGCAGGACCTTGCGATGGCCGGCGGGCGGTTCGCGGTCGAGCTGGAAGCCGCGGAGCCGTCCGCGTCCGGGCTGGAGCGTGCCGGCTTCCAGGTTGCAGGCCACACCGGCGCCGCACCCAGGCCACTGGCCAAGGTTGCGTCGGGCGGCGAGCTGTCGCGCATCAGCCTGGCGATCTCGGTGATCGCTGCCTCGGCCACCCCGGTCCAGACGCTGATCTTCGACGAGGTCGATGCCGGAATCGGAGGCGCGGTGGCCGACGTGGTCGGCCGGCGCTTGAAGCAGCTCGGACAGCTTCGCCAGGTGCTGTGCGTGACGCACCTGCCGCAGGTGGCGGCGCACGGCGACCGTCACCTGGTGGTGACCAAACGCCAGGGCCTGGACCAGAAGCCGGTTTCCGGCGTCGAGCCTGCTGGACCGCGCCGGGCGCGTGGAGGAACTGGCCAGGATGCTGGGCGGCCAGCAAATCACCGACACGACGCGCAAGCATGCGCGCGAAATGCTGGCGCACTAGCGCAGACGGCCGAAAAAGTGATGCGCCCCCCGGATTTGCACCGGGGGGGGGCAGGAAACGAGGCCTACCGGCCCTCGCCGTTGTGTCCGCCGTTGTGCCCGCAGTTGGGCTTGCGGCAGACCCCGTACAGGGCCAGCGCGTGATCCTGCAACTCGAAACCACGCTCGGCGGCGACCAATTTCTGGCGCTGTTCGATCTCCGGATCGACGAATTCCTCGACCCGCCCGCAGGTCAGGCACACCAGGTGGTCGTGGTGTGCACCCTCGTTCAGCTCGAACACCGCGCGGCCGGCCTCGAAATGGCGGCGCACAGCAACCCGGCCTGTTCGAACTGGGTCAGCACCCGATAAACGGTGGCCAGGCCGACGTCCACATGCTCGGCCACCAGCAGCGGTACACGTCCTCGGCGCTCATGTGGCGCACCGCATCCGGCTCCGTCGACCGCTTCTGGAAAATCTCGAGGATCTTCAGGCGTGGGGCCGTAGCCTTGAGCCCGCTGACCTTCAGGTCTGCCGATCCCGATGCGTTTTTCTGCCTGCCCGATCTGTAATCATTCAGGCCGGTATCATATGCACAAATGTGGACAATAAAATCGACCTATGTCAAACCGGAGCCGAACTTACGGCTGTCGGGACGCCTTCGAACCGCAGGCGGCGGCCGCCCGTCCCCGGCGAGCCCCGGCCGGCTGAGGCGCATCGGGCGCCACGCCGTGCCGATGGCCCTTATCTGCGCCCTGGCCGGATGCGGCTGGATCGCCCCTCACCTGCCCGGTTGGGCCTCGCCCTATCGCCCCGATGTGCAGCAGGGTAATATGATCACGAGAGAGATGGTCGAGCAACTGCGGGAAGGCATGACGCGCGACCAGGTGAAATTCCTGCTTGGAACTCCGCTGCTGGCCGATGTGTTTCACCCGGACCGCTGGGATTACCTTTATTACCTGAAGCCGCGCCTGGGCAAGGCCCAGCAGCGCAGCCTGGTGGTGTATTTCAAGGACAGCCGGCTCGATCACTTCACGAGCGACCAGATGCCGCCGGAATCGATGGCCGACAACCTGATTCTGAAAGTAAAGATCAAGCCGAACCCCCAACCGAAGGAACCGGCCCCGCAGGCAACGCCGCCGGAGCCCAACAAGTAGGTCGGGCCTTCGATGAAACTGGCGATCGCGGGTGCGGCGGCCGCATGGGCCGCATGTTGATCGAGGCGGCACTGGCGGCGACGGACGATTTCTCGATCGCCGTCGCGCTCGAGCGCGCCGGCGCTGCCCAGATCGGCCAGGATTGCGCGATGTTCCTGGGCCGGCACACCGGGGTGACGATCACGAGCGATGTGTCGTCGATCGAACAGGCCGATGTGCTGATCGATTTCACCCGACCGGAAGCCACCCTTCAACTTATGCAGGCGTGCGTCAGGCATGGCGTGCGCGCGGTGATCGGAACCACCGGTTTCGACGAAGCGGGACGCCGCCAGATCGAGCAGGCGGCCCGCAGCGTGCCAGTCGTGTTCTCGCCGAACATGAGCGTCGGCGTCAATGTGGCATTCCGGCTGGCCGAGCTGGCAGCCCGGATGCTGTCGGAGGACTTCGACGTCGAGATCATCGAGGCGCACCACCACCACAAGGTGGACGCTCCTTCCGGCACGTCGTTGCGCCTGGGCGAGCTGGTCGCCAGCGCGCAGGGTCACTCGCTGCAGAAGGTGGCTGTCCATGCACGGCACGGCGTGACCGGTCCGCGCCAGCCGGGCACCATCGGCTTCTCGGTGATTCGCGGCGGCGACATGGTGGGCGACCACACGGTGATGTTCGCCGGAACCGGCGAGCGCGTCGAGATCACGCACCGCGCATCGAGCCGGATGACGTACGCGCTGGGCGCGCTGCGGGCGGCGCGTTTCCTGGCGCAGCGTGAGCCGGGCCTGTACGACATGCGCGACGTGCTCGGGCTCGGTTGATCCAGGTGCCGGACCGGTGAACGAGTCGTTCGGATTCGGACATTTCTGGATGCAGGCCGACGGCCTGATCCGGGCCAACGTCTATCTGCTGTTCGCGATGTCGCTGGCGAGCTGGTTCCTGATCTTCCTGAAGACCTGGTCCTACGTACGGGCCCGCCGTGCGGTGCGCTCGCTCGATATATTCTGGTCCGCGCCCTCCATCGACCGGGCGCTGATCGCGCTGGCCGAGCGCGATTCGGAGGCGCTGCTGGCACCGCTGGCCAGGGCGGCCATCGAAGCGGCACGCCAGGACGCGGGCGGCAGCCCGTCCGCCTGGAACGCGCGGGCGGACCGCCTCACGCGCGCGCTGCGCGAGGCGATCCAGGCGGCGACGCACCGGCTCGAATCGGGCCTGACCCTGCTGGCGTCGGTTGGAGCCACGGCCCCGTTCGTCGGATTGCTGGGAACGGTCTGGGGCATCTACCACGCGCTGCTGAACATCGCCTCCAGCGGTTCGCTTTCGATCGACAAGGTGGCCGGGCCGGTCGGCGAAGCGCTGATCATGACCGCCTTCGGATTGGGCGTGGCGATACCCGCCGTGCTGGCCTACAACGGCATCGCGCGCGCCAACCGGCTGATCATCGTGCAGATCGACGGCTTCGCGCACGACCTGCACGCTTTGCTGGCCGCGCCGGCAGCGGCTGCTCCCGCCCAGGACCCGGTGGCCACGACCGCATGATGACCTTTGGCCGCTTCCGGCAAGGCGCCGATCTTTTCGAGCCGATGGCCGAGATCAACGTCACGCCGCTGGTCGACGTGACCCTCGTGCTGCTGGTCGTGTTCATCATCGCCGCGCCGCTGCTCACCTACGCGATCAAGCTCGATCTGCCGGCGGTCCAGGCGGCTGCGGCCAGCCCGATACCGGACGCCATCGACGTATCGATCGACGCGTCCGGCACGCTGTTCTGGAACGGAACCGCGCTGGATGCCGATGCGCTGGACGCGCGACTGAAGCAGGCGGCCGGCATGTCGCCGCAACCCGAACTGCATTTGCGGGCGGACCGCGCGGTGCGTTACGAATTCGTGGCCCAGCTGATGTCGGCCGCGCAACGGGCCGGTCTGCAGCGCATCGGCTTCGTCACCGACCCGACCGCCAACGGCCTGTCGCGCTTCAAGCGTCCTTGATGCAGCGCCGGAACGCGCGCGCGGCCCTGTGCACACTGCTGGCGCTGTGCACGGCGCACGCGGCAGCGGTTTCGGCTTCGATCGAGGTCGTAGACGATGCGGGATCGGTCGTCACCTTGCAGCAGCCGGCCGCCCGGGTCGTCAGCCTGGCCCCGTCGATCACCGAGCAGCTGTTCGCGATCGGCGCCGGGGACCGGATCGTCGGCACCAGCGCGTTCTCGGACTATCCGCCCGAAGCGGGCCGCATCCCGGTCGTGGCAGGCGCGGGCGGCGTCGACCTGGAGCGGATCGCGTCGCTGCATCCGGACCTCGTGTTCGTGTGGGGCAGCGGTTTCCCACCGGCCACCCAGGACGCCTTGAAGAGGCTTGGGGTTCGGGTCTACGTCAGCGAACCCACCTCGCTCGAATCGATCGCCAGCTCGCTCGAGCGGCTCGGACGGCTGACCGGCGCGCAGCAGGCGCCGGCACAAGCGCAACAGTTCCGTTCGAGGCTGCAGCAGCTGCGCGCGCAGTTCGCGGCGCGCCGCCCGGTTCGGGCCTTCTACCAGGTCTGGGCGCAGCCCTTGATGACGCTGTCGGGGCGGCACGTGGTCAGCGAGGCGCTTGCGCTGTGCGGAGCGCACAACATATTCGACAATCTGTCCACGCTGGCGCCGGCCGTTTCACCCGAGGCCGTGATTGCAGCCGATCCCCAGATCATCCTGACCGACGAGCCGGGGGCGGTCGATCGCGGCGCTCTGGATTTCTGGAAGCGCTATCCGTTCGTCTCGGCAGTCGCGAAGGGACAGCTCTACACGCTCGACGCGGACCGGATGGCGCGCCCGACGCCGCGCATGCTGCAGGAAGTGGCGACGCTGTGCGAACGGGTCGAGGCCGCGCGCAAAGCGAGCGGGCCGTAACTGCCACCGCCCTTGTCCGGCCGGGCTGATGGTTAACACTTCCCTCTCCCGCTGCGCGGGCGAGGGGCGATCACCCCTGCGTTTCGTCAGGATCCTGCCGCACCCAGAAGACCTCGGTGGGACCGGCCGGCGCGACTTCGATGTGAGCGTCGAACAGCGCCGACAACGCGGGCGCCGTCAGCACTTCGCGGCGGGGGCCGGCGCGCCACCCGCCGGCCCCCGAAAGCAGCAGCGCATGCGTGGCGAAGCGGGCTGCCGCGTTGATATCGTGCAGCGCGGCGATCAGCGTGTGGTGCTTGCGCGCCGCGAGCTTCGCCAGGACCCAGGCCTGGTGGCCCGGGTCCTGGTGTGACGTCGGCTCGTCGAGCAACAGCACCGGCGTGTCCTGGGCCAGCGCAGTGGCGATCGCCACCCGCTGGCGCTCGCCGCGCGACAGGCCGCGCACGTCGCGCTGCGCCAGATGCGCGCAGCCCATCTCGTGCAAGGCCGCCATCGCCACATCGTGCGCGCCCTCCTCGGCTCCGAAGCGATAGCGCGCCGTCAGCACCGTTTCGAGCACGGTCGCCGAAAACGGATCGACCCAGTGGTCGTTCATCAGTGCGCGCCGCGCGGCCAGTTCCTCGACCGGACAGCGTGCCACCGGGCGGCCGTCGATCAGGATCGTGCCGGCCTGCACGTGGCGTGCTCCCGCGATCGCGCCCAGCAGGGTCGACTTGCCGGCGCCGTTCGGTCCAACCAGCACCCAGCGCTCCCCCGCGGCCAGCCGGATCGACAGGTCCTGGACGAGGGTCCGGTCCCCGGCGCGCAGGCAAAGGTCGCGGATCTCCAGCGTCGATGCGGTCATTGCCTGCGCAATTGCCAGAGGAAAACCGGCACGCCGATCATCACGGTCAGAACTCCGACCGGAAGCTGCGCCGGCGAGGCGACGGTGCGGGCCGCCACGTCGGCGGCGGCCAGCAGCGCGGCGCCGATGAATACCGCGGCCGGCAGCGCGAACCTCTGGTCGTTGCCCACAGCGAAGCGCGCCAGATGCGGTGCGACGAACCCGACGAAGCCGATGGCCCCGGCCAGCGCGACGGCCCAACCGGTGGCGACCGACGCCACGATCACCAGGCGCCGCCTGACCCGGTCCACCCGGACGCCCTGGGTGAAAGCCTGCAGGTCGCCTCGGAGCATCAGGTTCAAGGCCGCCGCGTCGCGCCACGCGGCCCAGCCGCACACGGCCAGCACCGCCACGCTCAGCCAGGCGGCTGCCGGGTCCAGCGCTGCGCTCAAGTCGCCCAGCAGCCAGAACACCATCGGCCGCAGGCGACCGGCCGGTGCCAGCGACAGGGCCAGGCTCAACGCCGCGGCGCCGAAGGACGCCATCATCACGCCCACCAGCAGGATCGAACTGGACGCCGACTCGCCCGAGCGCAGTTCGGTGCCGAACAGCGCGCGACGGGCCAGCAGGAACAACGCCGCCAGCGCCGCCAGCGCGCCGAGCACCCCGGAGCAGTGGATCGCGAAGGCGCCGGCGCCCAGCGCGATGGCCAGCATCGCGGTCAACGCCGCGCCGCCCGAAATGCCCAGCACGTAGGGATCGGCCAGCGGGTTGCGCAGTAGAGCCTGCAACAGACCCCCGGCCAACGACAACAGGCCGCCGACCGCCACGGCCGTGATGGCCCGCGGCCACCGCAGGGCGACGATGGCCGATGCCAGCGAAGCGGCCTGCGGGGCCAGCAGCCCCTTGAAGGCCGAGAGCGGATCCAGGGCGACGCTGCCGACCATCAACGACAGCGGCAGCGAAGCGCACGCGGCGAGCGCGAACAGCCACAGCCTGAGGCGGCGGCTCCTCACATCCTGACCTCGACGCCGCCGATTACCAGGCGCGGCAGCGTGTTGTAGCCATTGACCAGCTGATAGTGGCTGTCCAGCAGGTTGTCGACGCGCAGGTGCAGTCGCACCCGCCTGCCGATCGCGCGCTCCAGCGTCACACGCGCCAGCGTGTAGGGCGCGAGCTGGGTGCGATCGCCGGTGTTGATGTCGAAGTCGTCGCGCGTGCCGGAGCGAGACACCTCGCCGGCCACGCGCCACAGCGAAGTGCTCCAGGCGGCGGTGGCGCGTGCCACGTAGTGGGCCCTGCGCAGCAGGGCCAGGCCGGTGTCCGCGTCGCGCGCGTTCATCAGCCCCAGGTTGCCTCCGATCGACCAGCGTCCGGCGGTCGCCGCAGCCTGCAGCTCCGCGCCGTTGATCATGGCCCGCCCGATGTTCGTGGCGATGAAAGTGGGCGCAGCCGCCTGGATCAGCTCGTCGATCCGGGTGCGGTAAAGGGTCAAGCCGGCACGTACCGCGCTCGCGGTCCATTTCAGGCCGAGTTCCTCGGTGCGGGCCCGTTCAGGCTTCAGGTTCGGGTTGCCGAATCCCGGGTAATACAGCTCGTTAAAACTGGGCGCAGTGAACGCGGTCGACCACTGCGCCAGCACGCGCCACTGCGGCGCCAGCGTCCAGCCCCATCCGGCCAGCCCGGTGGTGGTCCCGCCGAAGTCGGAGTACTGGTCGTGCCGGACGTTGAGCTGCAGCTCCTGCTGGGCCGCCTTGCCGATCGTGCCCAGCCAGAACGAATCGATGCGTCGCTCGAACGAGGTGAACGCCAGATTCGAGAAGGTCGGATCGTACTGGTTGGTGCCGCCGCGCTGGTCCAGGCGGGACGCGCCGCCCAGCAGCTGCAGCGGCTCGATCGGACGCGAGTCAACCTGCAGCGTGGCCTGCCGATCGTGGCTCTCGAACTGCCCCGAGGTGAACGACGCGGGCACGTTGGCGGAATCGACCGAGCTGTCCTGCGACTGCCCGTAGCTCAGGGCCACGTGGGTCCAGGCGCCGATCAGGCGCCGGTACGACGCGCCCCACGCATCGAACGAGGCGCTTTCCGCGTGAGTGGCCGTCGGTCCATCGAAGATCGAATCGAAGCTGGTGTCGCTGTGGCTGCCCCAGGTCCAGGCCGACAGTTCATTGGCATCGTCGCGACGCGACAGCGTGAGCGAGCCGTCGACATTGCGCGTCGGGTCGGTCCCAGGGTTGGCGCCGAGCACGAAACCTGCCGGATTGACCCGCACTTGAGCGGCGTTGACCGCAGACACCGCATTTTGCTCGCGCCAGCCGGCGCTGGCCGTCAGCGACGCCCCGGCCAGCTCGGTGGTGACCGAACCGCTCGCCGCCCGCGTATCGCCCTCCCCGATCTCCGCATAGGCCCGCGCGCCCGGCTCCGCGGCCGCGCGCGTGAAGATCTGGATCACGCCGCCGACAGCCGAGGAACCGTACAGGCTGGACAGGTTGCCGCGCACGATCTCGATGCGCTCGATCCAGTCGGTCGTCATGCGGCCGAACGCGGGCGCTCCGTCCAGCGCACTGTTCAGCGGCACGCCGTCGACCAGCACCAGCACCTGGTTGGAGTTGGTGCCGCGCATGAAGATCGACGCCTGGCTGCCCGGTGCGCCCGATTGTGCGTACTCGATCCCGACCTGGCGCGCGAGCAGCTCGACCAGGTCCGTGGTCTGTGCCTGCTCGATGTCCTGGCGCGTGAGCACCGTGGTATCGGGCACGACGTCCTGCAGCGGCTGCTCCAGGCGCGCCGCCGTCACCACGACGCTGGGTGTCTCGGGTACCTGCTGGGCCTGGATCAGGGTGGGAAAAACGCCCGTCGCCGCCGCGCACAGTCCGGCGCGCACGCAAAGCCTGCCGTGTTTCATGGTGCCCTTTCCTCCGCCGGCCCGCCGCCGGCACATGCACATGAGCCGCGAGCGGGCGTGAGGATGAGAGCAGCGATGCGCGTGGAGGCGCCGCCGGCCCCACGCCTGCACCCCGAGGCGGTCCAACCGGAACGCCGCCGCGCTCGCCCCTCGAGAAAAGCGAAGGACACGTACGTGGCGTACCCGCGGCCGGTCTCCGGGCTGTGAGAGGCTTCGTCGCCTTCCCGCGCAGCCAGAAGGCATCGCAGTGGCAATCGACGAAGGCGCCGCCGGGGCGGCACTCACTTACCGTTGCGGGGGCAGCACAGGTTGCCGCGCGATGCAGCCGCGCGTCCCTGTTTCCCGTTTCACCGCCGGTCGGATCGTCCGCCGGGAGAAAAATCCCGATGGCCGGATCCGCTGCGGCGGCACCGTAGGCGCGCAAAGTGTATCAGGCGGGCCATGAGTGCTAACATGGTTTCTCCATGCTTGAAGAACTCGACGCGCTCGATGCCAAGATGCGGGACCTGGCGGTGCACGTGCGCCAGTTGCGCGAAGAAAACCAGAGCCTGCGCCGCCAGCTGGCGTCATCGCAGTCCGAGCTCGCCACGCTGAACGAGCGCGTGACGGCGGCGACGCGCAGGCTGGACAGCCTGATCGAAGAGTTGCCGGGCGAAATGCGCGGCAACGGTCGCTGACAATCGCCTTGCGATTCATGGGGTAACGGGTCGTGGCGGAGTTGGAACAGCTCACCGTGACCATCCTCGGGCGCGAGTATCGAGTCGCCTGCCGCCCCCAGGAACGCGACGAACTGCTCGCGTGCGCTCAGTATGTCGACCGCAAGATGGTGAGCGTGCGGGACGGCGGCAAGGTGCTGGGCGCGGACCGGATCGCGGTGCTGGTCGCCTTGCAACTGGCGCAGGAGCTGTTCGGGATGCGAAGCGCCGACAATGTTCCGGTCGCCGACCTGCGCCGGCGGCTGCGCGAACTCAATGACATGGCCAGCGAAATGCTGGCGCCGCAGGAAAGGCTGTTTTGACCGGCATATTCGTTCCAACTCGAATGGCCGGCGCGTTAGAATGCCCTCTCCCTGCGGTGTACGCGCAAAGGCCTCTAGTTCCTTGAACCGATGCGCAATGCGCAAGGTTGTTGAGCTCGCGTCGCGGTGCGATCGGCACGCGTCTGCTGAACCTAAACGTCGCGGACAACGACCACCCTGAGCCGATGGTTCAGGACAAAGGCCGGGCGGCACGCGCGGGGGCTTATTCACGAACGCCGCTTCGATACGCGACCTAGGTTGCGGGCGAAGTCGGCTTCGGAAGCGAAGAGCTTCGAGACAGGGCTGCGGTGCACGGCGCGCCTTGCGAGGCGCGCCGGCTACGGCGGCGCGAAGCGATGATTCGCGAAACTGCGCCTCCACCCCCTTGAGCACACGCGCCGCGTTCACAGCCGTCTCATCCTGCTTGAAGCACCACCGACCATGAGACTTCCGAGACCGGGGGTTCATTGAGCCCTTCGGGCAGCTCGGGGTCGGCGACTGCGCCATCCTGGGCCCCGGTGTGGATCGGTGCGGCCGTGGGCACCGTCGCCGGTGCTTTGATGGGTCACGGAAACTACGCGCTCGGCACGCTGCTGGGCGCGCTGGTGGGCGCCGGCATCCGCACTGCGCGGGGTGCGGGAAGCGGTTCCAGCGGCGAGCAGCGATTTCGGGAACTCGAGTTTCGCATCGAGCATCTGGAGCGCGAGGTGGCGCGCCTCAAGCCGGCCGCCCCGCCGAAGGCGCAAGCCACGGCCGCGAGCGAGCCGACCTCGCGAACCGGAAGCGAGTGGGTTGCGACGCAGCCGCTGGCGGCGGCCCCCCGCGTTGCGGATCAGCCGGTCGCTGCGCGCGTGCCGACCGCCGCCCCGCCGGTCCCGCCGCCGCCTCCATGGCCCACCGGGCATGCGCAGGCGCCGTCCGAGCCACCGGAAGAGCGCACGCCGCCTGCCCGGGGCGAGTCGCCGGCCACGCAATGGGGCGCGGTCGCGCGCGACTGGCTTCTCGGCGGCAACACGGTTGCGCGCATCGGCCTGCTGATCCTTTTCGTCGGCGTCGCGTTCCTGCTGCGCTACGTGGCAGAGCACACGCACGTGCCGATCGAGGTGCGCCTGGTCGGCGTGGCCCTGGGCGGGCTGGCGTTCCTTGCAATCGGGTGGCGCCTGCGCCTGCACCGGCCCGGTTTCGCGATGACGATGCAGGGCGGCGCGATCGGCATCCTTTACCTGACCGCGTTCGCGTCCCTGCGCCTGTATGGCGTGCTGCCAGCCGGCGCGGCGTTCGCGTTCATGGCGATGCTGGCGATCCTGTCGGGCCTGCTGGCGGTGTTGCAGGATGCCCGGGCGCTGGCCGCACTCGGAGCACTCGGTGGCTTCGCCGCTCCGTTGCTGATCTCGACCGGCGCCGGACGCATTGAACTGCTGTTCGGCTTTTACCTGCTGCTCGACCTCGGAGTGCTCGGGGTGGCCTGGTTCCGGGCCTGGCGCGAGCTGAACTGGATTGCGTTCACGTTCACGTTCAGCGTGAGCGGCCTGTGGTCGGTCCAGCACTACTCGCCGGCCGACTTCGCGATCGGGCAGGGCTTCCTCGCCTGCTTCTGGATCCTGTTCCTGTCGGTCGCGACGCTGCATGCCTTGCGCCAGCCCTCGGAAAGGAGAGGCCGCTTCGACACGACGCTGGTGTTCGCCCTGCCGCTGGTCGCGTTCGGCATCCAGACGCGCTTCACCCACGGGATACAGCTGGCGTTCGCCGCGCTGGCCGGTTCGGCGGTCTACCTGGCGGCGTCGGCTGCGCTGCTACGCCGCCGCGGGGCGGCCTTGCAACTGCTGGTCGAGGCCAACTTCGGGATCGGCGCGGCGCTGTTGACGCTGGCCGTGCCCCTGGCAGCGAGCGCCCAGTGGACCGCGGCGGCCTGGGCGCTGGAGGGCATTGCGACCGCCTGGGTCGGATTGCGCCAGCGGCGCGCGCTTCCGCTGCTGGCGGGCCTGGCGCTGCAGGCGCTGGCGGCGGGGGCGTTGGCGCAGGCGGTGGTCGACGGCCACGCGAGCCTTGCGCCGCAGTGGTCTGGGGTCACGCTCAACCTGGCGGTGCTGGCCGCCGCGGCGCTTGCAACGGGCCGCTTGCTGCAGTCGGACCTTGCCGCAGACTGGACCGCGCCGGCGGGGTTGCCGCGCGCGTGGCTGGCATGGCTGATGCGCCTTATCGGCTGGGCCTGGGCCGGTGCCCTGCTCTGGCAGCCGTTCGCGTACCCGCTGTACGTCTGCGCGTGGGGGGCGCTGGCGCTGGCGCTGGCGGCCGCGGACCGGCGCGCGGTGGCCGGCGAGGCCGGACCCGGGCTGAGCGCGGAATGGGTCGCGTCGTTCGCGTGGGTCGTCGTGGCGATGGTGGCCGCCGTGGCGGCCGCGCCGGCTCATCCTGGATCTGCGGCGGCCGCCGTGATGGCGCGACTGGCCGCCGCCGCCGTCGCGCTGGCCGCTTCGCTGATGTCGCTGGGTCGCGATGCCCAGCGCAGGACGGCGGCCGCGGTGCTGCTGTCGCTCTCGGTGTTCGGCTGGCTGTTCGCGGTGCTGGCCGAGTCCGTGGCGCGAGAGGAGCCGGCGATGGCGGTGGCCCAGCTCGCGCTCGTGCTCGCTGCGTTTTCCGCGCTGGGGCTGGGCTGGCTGGCGACGCGCCTGCGCTGGGGCTGGCCGCAGCGGCTGGCGTGGGCATTTCACGCGGGCCACCTGGTGTTCGGCGCCTACGTGGTCGCGCAGGCGGTCGTATCGAACCAGGCCCCGAGCCAGCTGTACGGGGCGCCGGCCTGGGCGATCGCCTGGGTCGCTTATTACGCACGCTTCCGTCAGGCGTCCCGCAGCGGCGGAGAACTGCCGCAAGACGCGATCGCCGCGTTGCATGTGGCTGGACTGTGGACGCTGCCCGCGATGCTCGCGGCCGAGTGGACCGTGCAGCTTGCCACGGTGGCCGGCCCTGGATGGGTCCACGCCGGCTGGGGTGCAATGGCCGCCGCCGCCCTGTGGTTCGCCACGATGCAGCCGGCACGCTGGCCGGCCAGCGCCGCGCCGGCCGCCTACGCCGGGGTGGGCGCGGGCGGCCTCGTGGTCTTCGCCGGCTTGTGGCTGCTGCTCGCCGGCCTGGGAACCGCGGGGGACCCGGCGCCGCTGCCCGCGCTGCCGCTGCTCAATCCGATGGACGTGGCCTCGCTGCTGCTGCTGGTTGCGGCGATCCGCTGGCGCCAGCTCGGGCGCGTGCCGGAGCTGGCCGACCCGGTGCTGTGCGCAAGCGTATTCCTGATCGCCAACCTGGCGCTGCTGCGCGCGCTGCATTTCACTGCGGGCGTGGACTGGTCGCTGCAGCAATGGGGCCGCTCGCTGCTGGTGCAGGCGAGCCTGTCGATCCTGTGGACGCTTTTTGCAATGATCGCGATGCTGGTGGCGAACCGGATGGCGTTGCGGCGCTTGTGGATCGCCGGGGCCTGCCTGCTGGGCGCCGTGGTCGTCAAGCTGTTCCTGGTCGATCTGTCGGGGCGCGGAACCGTGGAGCGGATCGTCTCATTCCTCGCGGTCGGCCTGCTGATCATGCTGATCGGTTACCTGACGCCGGTGCCGCCGGCCCGCGCCGCAGCGGGCGCGGCCGACACGGGGCCCACACGATGAATCGGTGCGCAATCCTGCCGGGTGTGCTTGCGCTGGTCGCTGCCGCCGGTGCGCATGCCCGCGACCTGGGCACGGACGACTTCGACTGGCATGCCTCGCTGACCACCGAGCGCAGCGAAGGGCTGCACCAGTTGCAGCTCGGCGAGGACGCCTTGCTGGCGGCCAAGCAGTCCGGGTTGCGCGATCTGCGCATCTTCAACGCAAACGGCGAGGCGCTGCCGGTCGCGCATCTGCCCGCTGCCGCGCCCGCCGAAGCCGGGCACGGGCCACCGCTTGCGCTGCGCATGGCGCCCTTGCCGGGCTCGCCGCAGGCGCGGGATCGCGCGCTGGCCGAGTACGCGCTGCGCCTTGTGCGCGACCAGGACCGCACCGTGCTCGAGATCGGGCCAGCCCCCGGGGCCGCCACGCCCAACGAGCCGAGCGAGCCGGGCGGTTACCTGCTGGACCTGCGGCCGCTCAAGGACAAGCAGGGCGAGCTGCGCCTGCATTTCAGCGCCGACGCGCCGGACTACGCGAACACGGTGACCCTCTCCGGCAGCGACGACCTGGTGTCCTGGCGCCTGATCTCGAGCGGACCGCTGGCGCGCAACCGCCAGCTGGGGGAGACCGTGATCGAGCGGGCGAGCTTCGGCTTGAGCCATCCGCCCGCATTCGCCCGCGTGCTGTGGCCCCCGGGCGCAGCGCCCAGGCTGGATGCCGCGAGTTTTAGCGAACGGGTTGCGGCCCCGGTCACGCCGGCGCTGCGCACGCCGCTGCGGCTGGTCGCGCTGCAGGACGGCGGCTGGCTGATCGATGTGCCGGTCGGCCTGCCGCTGATCCGGATCGCGATTCACGCGCCGCAAGCGAATCAGGCGATGCGCGTCGATCTGCTGTGCCCGCAGTTCGACGCTGCGCTTTCAAGCCGCCGACACCTTCTGCACGAGCTGTCGGATCGCACGCCGCCGCAGCCCTGGTTCAAGTGCATGGGCGGGCTGCCGGTGTACCGGGCCGAGCGCTCCGGCGAGTCGGTCGAGAACCCGCCGTTTGCGATCCCGGGGCGCCCGGCGCAGCTGCAGCTCAAGGTGGTCGATCCGCGGAACTACGAGGGTCCGCCTCCGAGCGTGGAGGCCGAATGGCGGCCGGTGCGGCTGGCCTTCCTGGCCCGCGCGCCCGGCCCCTATCAGCTGGCGGTCGGACACGAAGGAGCGGAGCAAGGCCCGACGCTGAATCTGGCCGACCTGCTGTCGCGCGAGGATCCTGCCGGCGTGCAGCTGCCGTCCGCGCTCACTGAGGCCGCGCCGGTCGACGCGGCGCGGGCCGCCACGCGCGCTGCGCAGTCGGCGCGCAACCAGGAGCGCTGGCGCTGGTCGTTGTGGGCCGTGTTGCTGCTCGCTGTTGCCGCGCTGGCGGCGCTGGCCTGGCAGCTGGCAAAGAATATCCGCCGGTGAAACGATTGCCTGCGATCCTGGAGACATCCTTACGACGACCCGCCTGACGGAGAGTGTCCTTGGTGCCACGTGATGCAAAGTATTGGTTGATGAAGTCCGAACCCTCGGAATTCAGCATCGACGATCTGGTTGCCTCGCCGGAGCAAAAAGTCGGCTGGTTTGGCGTTCGAAATTATCAAGCGAGAAATTTCATGGTCCGCGAAATGAAAATCGGAGATCCGTGCTTCTTCTACCATTCGAGCTGCAAGGAACCCGGCATCTATGGAGTTGTGGAGGTCTGCAGCAAACCATATCCTGATCCGACCCAATTCGATCCGGGCAGCGGGTACTTCGACGAAGCAGCGACGCGAGACAAACCGCGGTGGTTTCAGGTGGATGTGCGCTTTCGAAGAAAGACGCGCTTCGTTTCGATTGCTGACCTTCGGGCCAATGCGAAACTTTCGGCAATGCGGGTACTTCAGAAGGGCAATCGCCTGTCGATCACGCCTGTCACGGCGAGCGAATGGAAGATCATTTCCACGATGTTGTAGAGTCGATCGCGCCGGCGGCTGCCACCGATCGGCGCGTCATTCGGCGGCTGCTCGATTCACAGTCGCCTGATCGGGGCCGGAGCGCGGGCAGGATTGCGCGCCGGACCCAACACCCCGCTGCTGCCGGGCGATGCGCACCAGGGTGCGCTCCGTCGCATCCATGCCCGCCAGCGCGGACTCGGCCTGAAGCAGTGCCTGTTCGCTGGCGGCGTCAAGGCGACGGAACTGCCCGGCCGCCTCGGCCGACTGCCCGTTCGGTCCCATGGCCAGCACGCGCCACAGATAAGGCGCATCGGGTTCAAGCGCGATGTCGGCGGGCAACTCGAGGCGCGAGTCCGGCGTGCTCGCTTCGAACACGACGAAGCCATCGTCGTCGATCAGTCGAACCCGGTAGCTCCAATGCCCGCCAAGCGGCCTCCAGCAAAAGCGCAGTGCGTCCCGGGTGAGCCGGCTGCCGGTCGGACCCTCGGCCTGAAGCTGCAAAGCACTGGTGCCGCGCATCGCCGCGCTGCCCTGAAGGGTGGTGCCCTCCGGACGGATCCTCAACGCGCGCAGCATGCTCGAGAACGGATTTCCCGAGGCTCGGGAATTTCTCCAGCAGCTCGACGTCGCGGAGGTGACGCCATGGCGCTGTCCTTGCGGCTGCGCGAGCATCCGTTTCCAAATCAGAGGTCGTCCGCCGGCGCCTCCGGGAGTTCATATCCTCGGAGACTTTCTCTGCGGCCCGCTGGACGCCCCAGCTGGGGCTTTCATCTACGAGAGCGCGGGCATGCTCAGTGGTCTTGAGGTTTACTCACTCGCCAGCGATGCGCCATCCGTGTTACCCAAGGCTCCGTTGCGTTCATTCGGGTAGGCGAGCTATCGGCCATGTCCGGGCATCGAAGCCTTGATTCAAATGTCGGCAAAGCGGGCGCCGAGTACTTCACCCGGCTCGACGGATGTCTCTCTCAACTTTGCGTGCTTTTCTTTGAATCAGCACCTTTCCAGATCTTCCTCGGATAGCTTTCAACGTCATGGAGCGATTGCTTCTTCGCTGGCTTGTGTCGGTCACGCTGATTGCAGAGGCATCTGGTTGCGCGCTGTTTGAATCCTGGGACCACGCAAACAATAGCTGGGTAGGTCATCCGATATCAGAGTTTGTGAAATTAAATGGGATGCCCTCGTTAATCACTTCAATAGGCGGCGAAATGCAGGAATACAAATTTGAACTGCCCAAGTCTGGGGCGAATTGCGTTCAAGTATTCGACGTAGACGCGGCGGGAATCATAATCAGCGAACGTCACACGGGCTGGTGCAGTCTAGTGGGATAGAACCGCATCCATGTTCGACGACCTTGCGCAGAGCGGGCGTTACCTGAGGACTTCTTGGGGTCGGGACTACGAAAACGCGGCCGGTATCGGTGCGCGCTACGGCGGTCCGGAATGGGGTGCAGTGCGGTCGCAGGTGCGGCGCGATTGTCAACGTTGATTTTGTGCGATTTGCTCGGCAACGTGGAGCGCGGCAGGTGCAAAATGCTGTGGTTCTCCGAATGCGAAGGTATCGTGGTCCATCCCTGAAACAATCGGCGCATGACCCCCAGAATTGTTATTTACCTCATTGTCGGCGGGTGGCTGTTCTTTGCAGCCATTGTCGTTGGGTATCCGCTGCGCAGCGGTCAAATTCGAGTCGGACTTGACACCGTATGCCGAAATACGGCTCCGCAGGCATTCTGGACCGCCTACATAATTTCAACAGTCCTGTTCGTTGCGGTTTCCGTGGCAGTTGGCTTCTTCTTGCATGTGATTCTTCCTTAGCCTGCTTCGCCCCTGTAGGCAGGGATCGCGGAAAACGGCTTTGGGTCGATTAGTTGAAAGTGGGTCGGCTTTCGGGCTGCAGGGGTCGAGTCCGCTGACTGAGGGGAAGCGGCCACAGCCCCTGCAGAAGTCCGGAGGGCGCATTTGAAAGTTACGATTCGACGCCGTACGGCACGGCCACGCAGGGTGACAGGCGATGCAAGAGGGGAAATGGACGCAGACAGAGAGGAAGGTGGCGCGTCGGGTGTTTGACACCGCGCTTCAAGCAGAACTGTCGGAGCTTCTTCTTGCGTTCAAAAAAAGTGCGGCTGCGGCAGCGACGCTCGATGAGATGTGGGCGATTGCCGAGCTGCTGCTTGACCAGCGCCGCGAGATCGAGCGCAAATATGACTTCCGCTACTCGCAGCTGCTCCTTGTCTTTGGGCGGCTTGTCAGGGAAAAGCGAATCCGCGCCGAGGATCTTCAGCAACTCGCGGATGATAAATTGTCCGTCATCCAGCGGATCGCCTCGTTGTAGCGCGCCGCCCGCACTGCGAATCGTGGACGAGACGGATCGATCGTTTGCGCACTGGCGGAACCTGCGGCGGAATTTGTAGGCCATCCTTTGGAAAATCGCATGGAGACTCGCCCCGGGGGTCGAAGCGGGCGAGCGCAACTGCGCTTCGTCCCGGATCGCGCTCTTATTATTTTGACGGCGCCGGCGCTGCGTGCCACTGGTTCTTCGGCACGACCAGCGGATGGGCCGGATCCGTCATGTAGTGTGGCGACATGATCTGCACGCCGTACTCGTTGAACACGTCCAGGATGTTCGCGTGCAGGTGGTTGACTGCATCCACGCGCTGTTCCGCGCTCGCGAGCGGCGTGTAGGCGACGAGCCGATACTCGATATAGAAATCCGATAGCGCTGTCTGCCGTATGAACGGCTCCGGGGTGCGGGCGATATCCGCGGTCCTGCGTGCCGCCTCCTCGAGCATCGCATGGACCTGCCTCCAGGGGGTCGAATAGCCTATCGTGACCGCGGTATGCACCAGGCAGCCAGTGCCGGGAACCGCGCGCGAGTAGTTCCTGGTCGTCGTGTTCATGACGCTCGAATTCGGCAGCGTGATCTCCTCGCCCAGGCCGGTCCGGATGCGCGTTGTGAACGTGCCCAGCTCGATCACGGTGCCCTCGACGTCCCCGATTCGCACGTAATCACCCGGACGGAACGCCTTGATGTACATCAGGATAAGGCCGCTGAACGCCTGTCCCACCACGCCCGCCCCACCGACGGAAACCATCACCCCGATCAGCACCGAGAGCCCCTTGAACGCGTCGGTACTGGCGCCCGGAAGATAGGGGTAGGCCATAGCCAGCGCGAACGCCCAGACAACGAAGTTGAAGATCCGTCGTGTCGGCCGCGCGGTTTCGGCGTCTATCCATTTGACCTCGACCTTGCCGTCCTCAACCCGGCGGAAAAACACGGCTGCACTGCGGATGAAGGTCCGTGCCAGAAGAAAGATGACGGCGACCAGCAGCAAGCCCGGCATCGCGTTTGCGATCGCCAGCACGACTTGTTTGAAAAGATCGGCCAGGTTGCCTTCGAGGCCCTCGCCCCACGGCCGGGTGTAAGGAAACTGCACCAGCACGAAGGTCAGCCAGCCGCTGGCGAGGGCAAGAGCGACGATCCACGCAACCAGCGTGAATACGCGGCGCGTGACGATCAGCACGCTGCGCGTGTCCAGCAGTTGCACCCCTGCCACCCGCAGCTTCGCGGAACGCGCCGCTGCTGCAGGCGAAAACCGCCCGTGGATCCAGCGGTTGCCGCGGAACAGGAGCCAGAGGATCACCCCGTAGATCAGCGTCGCCCCCGCAGCGAGCGCAGCGGCCGTGGCCACATATCGCGGCGTCTGCTGCTCGCGTCGTTCGCCAATGGCCCTCTCGAGTCGCTTGGTCGCCTCCCGCGCCACCAGCTGCGTCGTCTCGCCGGAATCCTCGTCCACGTCTATCTTCAGCACCGTGAACATGCGACTGCCGCCCAGCAGCACGCTGGTGCCGGACTCCGCTTCCTCCATCGAGACGGCCGGCAGGTTCTCGGCGGCCAGCGCCTGGTCGATCCGCTCCATGGTGGAAGTGGCGCGCTCCTTCGCCGTATAGCCCAGGACCGGGCCGTGCAGGATGATGACCGTGCGATTGGCGACCTTCACCGGCGCGGCCTCGTGCACGGTCTGCGGGGCGGGGGCCGGTTCCGCCCCCTGCGCCTGGATCGCGATCAGGGCCAGCGCCAGTGTGCCCAGCGCCATCCGACCGATCAGGCTTGTCGTGAGGATCATCGCCTGCAGTTTATAAGGTAACCACGGGCTGGTGACTCGCGCGTGCTGCAAATCGCGGCCCGGCACACGAGGGGCCGCCGGGATTCACGCCCGATCTCATGCTGAAGGACGCCAGCCGGCGATCGAAACCGGTGAGTGTCCGCGCAGCGCGACTTCCCCGAGCTCGCGCAGGTTCGCATCGGCAGAATCCGGATCGGGCTCGAGCATGGGACCAAGGCGCTCGAAAACCGCCATCGTCATCAGAACCGGGTAGCCGAGCTACTTGGACAGGTCCTGCAGGCGGGCCGCGACGTTGACCGCATCCCCGATCGCCGTGAAATCCCTGCGCTCAGCGTTTCACGACTTCGTGAACGTCTGCGCGTACTGCTCGCGCAGCACCTTCTTCTGGACCTTTCCCATCACATTGCGCGGCAGCTCCGGCAGCTGCCAGATCCGCTTGGGCACCTTGAAATGCGCTATCCGGTCCTTCAGCCGCCCGATGACCTGTGCCGGATCCAGCTGGACCGACCCGTCCGCAACCAGGAAGGCGCACACCGCTTCTCCGAAATCCGGATGGGGCAGTCCGACCACTGCCGATTCGGCCACCCCGGGCGTTTCGTCCAGGTAGCCCTCGACCTCCTTCGGGTACACGTTGTAGCCGCCGGTGATGATCAGGTCCTTGGAGCGGCCGACCAGGCTCAGGTAGTTCGCCGGAGTACCCGGCGCTCCGTAGCAACCCAGATCCCCGGTGCGGAAAAAGCCGTCGACCGTGAACTCCTCGCGGGTCTTGTCGGGCCGCCTCCAGTAACCGGAAAACACGCCCGGGCCGCGCACCTGGACCTCGCCCACCTCGCCCGTCGGCAGCCCGGTGCCATCGGCGCGGGCGATCCGGATCTGCACGCCGGGCAATGCCGGCCCCACCGTGCCGGCGACCCGGTCGCGCGCGGGATCGCCGGAACAGGGATTGGAGCTGAGCATCAGGGTCTCGGACATGCCGTACCGTTCGAGCAGCGTGTGGCCGGTACGCTGCCGGAACTCCTCGAAGGTCTCGCGCAGCAGCGGCGCCGAGCCGGAGACGAACAGGCGCACCGAACCGCATGCCCGCACGTCGAACGCCGGCTCCTGCAGCAGGCGCGTGTAGTAGGTCGGCACTCCCATCATCACGGTCGCGTGCGGCAATTCGCGCAGGACCGGTTCGAGCTCGAAGCGCGGCAGGAAAATCATGGTCGAGCCGGACAGCAACGCGCAGTGGCAGGCCACGAACAGCCCGTGCACGTGAAACAGCGGCAGCGCGTGCAGCAGCACGTCGCGCTCGCCCCGCTCGCGGCGCTGCCGGAAGCCCCAGTACTCGTCCAGTATCAGCGCGTTCGATGCCAGGTTGCCGTGACTGAGCACGGCCCCCTTGCTGCGCCCGGTGGTGCCGGAGGTGTACAGGATCGCGGCCGGCTGATGTGCATCGCACTGCACGGTCGGGAATTGCCCGTCGAAGGCACCGGCCGCCTGCATCAGCGAGCCCTGTCCATCTTCGTCCAGCGTGTAGCAGGCGGCGCTGCCCGCCAGGGCGCTCACCATCGGTGCGCGGCGCGCGCCGGTCACCAGAACGGACGGCTGCGAATCGTCCACGAAGTGGCGCAGCTCCGCTTCCTGGTACGCGACGTTCAAGGGCACGTACACCAGCCCGCTGCGCAGGGTCGCCAGGTAAAGCATCAGGGCTTCGGGCGATTTGTCCACCTGCGCGACCAGGCGTGAACCGCGCGGCAGACCGAGTCCGGCGAGCAGCGCCGCGATGCGCCCGGCGCCCAGGTGCAGATCGCGCCAGCAAAGCACGCGCCCGCCCGGCAGCCTCAGGCAATCGGCCGACCGGTCGGCCGGCGTTCGCTGCTCGATCAGCTCGTACAGGTTCGCGTTGTTCATACCTTGTTCAGCTTCCGGCCGCCTGGGGCTGCCCGCCCCGTTTCAGGCACAGCACCATCATCACGATTCCCAGGACGATCATCGGCAGCGACAGCCACTGTCCCATCGAAAGCTGCCATTGGAGCAGGCCGAGGAACTGGTCCGGTTCGCGCGCGAACTCGGCGATGAAGCGCAGCGTTCCGTAGCCGATCAGGAACAGGCTCGAGGCGGTGCCGGCCACGCGCGGTCGCCGCGTGTACAACCAAAGGATCACGAACAGCAGCACGCCTTCCAGCGCGAACTGATACAGCTGCGAGGGGTGGCGCGGAATGCCGCCGTCGTGGGCCTGCGGGAACACCATGGCCCAGGGCCAGACGTTCGGGTCGGCCGGACGGCCCCACAACTCGCCGTTGATGAAATTTCCCAGCCGCCCGGCAGCCAGGCCCAGCGGAATCAGCGGCACCACGAAATCGCTCACGGTGAAAAACGGCTTGCCGCGCGATCGCGCAAACAGCCACATTACGAGAATCACGCCGATGATGCCGCCGTGCGAGGCCATCCCGCCATGCCACAGCATCAGGATCTCGAGCGGATGCTCGAGGTAATCGCCCGGCTTGTACAGAAGCACGTAGCCGAGGCGGCCGCCGAGGATCACTCCGAACACGCCCCAGAACAGCAGATCGTCGACGTCCTGCACGCTGATGTTGCGCCACGCCTGGCGCGCGCGCAGCCGGCCCAGCCACGCGAAGATCATGAAACCGACCAGATACATCAGGCCGTACCAGCGCACGGCCAAGGGCCCGATCCTCAAGGCAACCGGGTCGAACTGGGGATGTACGAGCATGGCGGGGCGCGGGCTCCTATTGAGCGTCCGGGAAATGCTCGACGAGCATTTCCCCGCTCGACATTTCCCCTCTCCCTCGAGGGAGAGGGGGAAGGGGTGAGGGGGTGATGTCAACCATATCGCGAACGCCCATAAAATGCGCGATTGTAGGGGTGACGTCGGTCCGCGGTGCCCAACCGCGCCCGGCAGCACCCATGCCACAAACCCTCACCGCAGGCAGCCCTCATCCGGCTGGACCCGATATGCCGCACAACGATCGATCCCGCAACGTCACCCAGGGCGTGGCCCGCTCGGCCAACCGCGCGATGTACTACGCGATGGGTTACCGCGACCAGGACTTCGAGCGCCCGATGATCGGAGTGGCGAACGCGCACTCGACCATCACCCCGTGCAATTCCGGGCTGCAGCGCCTGGCCGACGCGGCGATCGAGCAGATCGCGCAGTGCGACGCCAATTCGCAGGTCTTCGGCGTGCCGACCGTGTCCGACGGCATCGGCATGGGCACCGAAGGCATGAAGTACTCGCTGGTGTCGCGCGAAGTGATCGCGGACACCATCGAGACCTGCGTGAACGGCCAGTGGATGGACGGCGCTGATCGTGATCGGCGGCTGCGACAAGAACATGCCGGGTGCCATGATGGCGATCGCACGCTGCAACGTGCCGGCGATCTTCGTGTACGGCGGCACCGTCAAGCCGGGCCACTACAAGGGCGAGGACCTGACCATCGTTTCGGCGTTCGAGGCGGTCGGCGAGTTCACCGCCGGGCGCATCGGCGAGGAGGACTTCAAGCAGATCGAGCGGCGCTGCATCCCGGGCTCGGGGTCCTGCGGCGGCATGTTCACGGCCAACACGATGAGCTCGTCGTTCGAGGCGCTCGGCATGAGCCTGCCGTATTCCTCGACCATGGCCAACCCGGACCAGGAAAAGGTCGACAGCACGGTCGAATCGGCCAAGGTCCTGGTGGCCGCCGTGCGCCGCGGCTTGAAGCCGACGCGACATCATCACGCGCGAGTCGATCGAGAACGCCATCAGCGTGGTGATGGCGATAGGCGGATCGACCAACGCCGTGCTGCACTTTCTGGCCATCGCGCAGGCAGCCCGCGTGCCTTGGACGATCGACGACTTCGAGCGCGTGCGCCGGCGGGTGCCTGTGCTGTGCGACCTGAAGCCTTCGGGACAGTACGTCACGACCGACCTGCACCAGGCCGGCGGCATTCCGCAGGTGATGAAGATCCTGCTTGAAAACGGGCTGCTCGATGGCCGGTGCATGACGATCACGGGCCGCACGGTGGCGCGAGGAGCTGGAGCCGATTGCGGCGCAACCGCGTGCCGATCAGAAGGTGATCCGGCCGATTGGCGATCCGCTGTACCGCCAGGGGCACCTGGCGATCCTGAAAGGCAATCTGTCGCCCGAAGGCTGCGTGGCGAAGATCACGGGGCTGAAGAAGAACTCGATCACCGGACCCGCGCGCGTATTCGATTCGGAGGACGCGGCGATGCAGGCGATCCTGGGCGACCGGATCGGCGCCGGCGACGTGATCGTGATCCGCTACGAGGGGCCCAAAGGCGGCCCCGGCATGCGCGAGATGCTGTCGCCAACCTCCGCCCTGATCGGCAAGGGGCTGGGCGACAGCGTCGGACTGATCACCGATGGCCGCTTCTCGGGGGGAACCTGGGGCATGGTCGTGGGCCACGTCTCGCCAGAGGCTTACGTGGGCGGGCTGCTGTGTGTGGTGCAGGAAGGCGACTCGATCACGATCGACGCCGACCGGCTGTTGCTGCAGCTGAACGTGGCGGAGCCGGAACTGGAGCGGCGGCGGGCGGCCTGGAGCCGGCCTGCGCCGCGCTATACGCGCGGGGTGCTGGCCAAGTTCGCGCGGCTGGTTTCAAGCGCGAGCCTGGGGGCGATCACGGACCAGGAATTTTCGGGCTGAGAAACGGACAGAAATCATGCGCGGACAGATGATGGCCCTGCCGTTGACCATCCCGTCGATTCTGGACTTCGCGACCAGGTATCACGGCGATACCGAGATCGTTTCGCGGACCGTCGAAGGCCCGATCCATCGCTACGGGTACGCCGACGCCGCCAGGCGCGTGCGGCAGCTGGCCAACGCCCTGCGCGCGCTCGAAGTGAACGAAGGGGACATCGTAGGCACGCTGGCCTGGAACGGCTACCGGCATTTCGAACTCTATTACGCGGTGTCCGGCCTCGGCGCCGTATGCCACACCATCAACCCGCGCCTGTTCAAGGAGCAGCTGGCCTACATCATCCAGCACGCCGGGGATCGGTACCTGTTTACCGACCTCACCTTCGTGAAGCTGCTGGAAGGGCTGGCGGACCAATTGACCGGCGTGCGCGGCTTCGTCGTGATGACCGATCGCGCCCACATGCCGGCGACCGCCCTTCCGAACGCTCTTTGCTATGAAGACCTGGTGGCCGCGCAATCGGCCGACTTCAGCTGGCCGCAACTCGACGAGAACGCCGCCGCTTCGCTTTGTTACACCTCCGGGACGACCGGAAACCCGCGCGGCGTCCTGTACAGCCATCGTTCCAGCGTGCTGCATGCCATGACGATCAACTTTTCCGATGTGTTCGGGCTGAAGGCTGCCGAGGCGGTGTTGCCGGTCGTTCCGATGTTCCACGTCAACGCCTGGGGCATCCCTTTCGCCGCGCCGATGACCGGCTGCAAGCTCGTGTTTCCCGGTCCGCAGCTCGATGGCGTCAATCTGCAGCAATTGATCCAAACCGAGGACGTCACGGTCTCGGCCGGGGTGCCCACGGTATGGATGGGCCTGCTTCATCATATCCAGGCCTCGAACCAGGGCCTGGGCAGGTTGGAGCGCGTGATCATCGGCGGCTCGGCCTGCCCGGCGGCCATGCTGGAAGCATTCGAGCGGCATGGAGTGCGCGCGATCCACGCCTGGGGCATGACGGAGACAAGTCCGCTCGGCACGATCAATACGCCCAAGGCCAGGACCCGGGCGCTGCCGGCGACGGAGCGGGCGGCGGCGGCGTGCAAGCAGGGGCGCCCGCCATTCGGCGTGGACCTGAAGATCGTGGACGACGATGGCAAGGAGTTGCCATTCGACGGCGCGAGTTTCGGCAAGCTGAAGGTGCGCGGACACTGGGTGTGCGGCAGCTATTTCCGCCTTGACGGCGCGACCGCGCACGAGGAAGCAGGCTGGTTCGATACCGGAGACATCGCCACCATGGACGGTGACGGCTTCATGCAGATTGTCGACCGCAGCAAGGACCTCATCAAGTCCGGCGGCGAATGGATCAGCTCGATAGAACTCGAGAACATTGCGGTCTCCCATCCGGCGGTGCAGGAGGCGGCGGCGATCGGCCGCTGCGATGCGAGATGGGGCGAGCGGCCGGTCGTGATCGCCGTGCTCAGGCCGGGCATGAGCGTGACCGCGGAGGAGCTGCGCAGCTTCTATCGCGGCAAGGTGAGCAAATGGTGCGAGCCGGACGAGGTGGTGATCGCCGAGAACCTGCCCCACACGGCTACCGGGAAGCTGTTGAAATCCGAACTGCGCAAGCTGTTCGGCTGATTGAAGAGGAACGCCGGCGTCTCAGCGGCGCTCCACCCAGTACAAGGCCGCCAGCGCAGCCGACAGCGCGAGCAGGCCGGGCAGCGCGGCGACCACGATCGGCGGCCAGGTGTTCAGCAGACCCAGGTGCGAGAACAGCTTGTTCATCGTGTAGAAGATCACGCCGATCATGATGCCGGAGAACACCTTGAAGCTCGTGGAGCCGGCGCGCACGTGCAGGTACGCGAACGGCAGCGCGAGCGCCATCATCACCAGGATCGCCAGCGGATAGAACACCTTGTTCCAGAACGCGATCTCGAACCGGTCGGTGCGCTGGCGGTTTTCGGACAGGTGGTGGATGTAGCGCGACAGGTTCAAGGCTCCCATGCGCTCGGGCTGCAGCAGCAGCGCGCCGAAGATCTCCGGGGTCAGGCCCGAGTGCCACAAGCGCCGCTCCTGGCGGACGACCTCGGTGCGCTGGGCGGTCGGCGACGTGTCGCTGGCTACCAGGGCCGGAATCGAGGTCTCGACCACGTCGGACAGTTCCCATCCCTGGCCGTGCACGAACCGGCCACTGGCGGCCGTGCTGACCGAGCGCAGGCGCATCTGCGGATCGAATTCGTAAATCCGCCAATGATCGACCGAGGTGTCGGTGTTGACGTGGTTGACGTTGACGAAGCGCAGGCGCTGTTCGCCATTGCCCGCGTCGGCGATCGCATCGCGCACCCAGACGCCCGATCGGAATTCCTGCGCCAGCGCCGAGCCGGTCGCCTGCAGTTTCAGGCGCCGCGCCAGGTCCTCGGCCGACGGCGCGACCGCCTCGCCGAACAGGTAGGTAAGCACGACGAAGGCGATGCCGACCTGCAGGATCGTGGCGGCCAGCCTGACCGTGCTCAGGCCGGCGACCCGCATGATCGTGAACTCGGAGTTGGCGGCGAGCTTGGACAGCGCGTAAATGGTTCCGATCAGCGCCGCGATCGGCATCAATTCGTAGGTGCGTGAAGGCGTCAGGAGCGCGACGAACGCCAGCGCCTGGCCGATCCGATAACCCGCACGGCCGACTTCGTCGAACTGGCTGATCAGGTCGAACAGCGCGAACAATGCCACCAGCGCCAGCAGCACGAAGCAGGTCGAGCCGACGATTTCGCGCCAGACATAGCGCCTGAGCGTTTTCAAGGTGCGGCGCCCTTCCAGCGCTGCGGCCATACCCAGCGCGGCAGCCAGCGCTGCATGTACACCCGCCGCACGAACAGCGCCGCCACCAGCATCAAGGCGATCGCATGCGGCAGCCACGCCGCCTGCGCGAAGCCGATCCGCCCCTGCTGAACCCAGGCTTGCGTGATCTGGATGCCGTCCAGGTACAGCACGAACAGCAGCACCGCGGCGATCAGGTTGGCGGAACGGCCGACGCGAGGATTGACGAACGCCAGGGGCACCGCCAGCAGGGCCAGCACGGTGGCAACGATCGGAAGGCCCAGGCGCCACAGCAATTCGCCCTGGTGGAAGGGGGTCGGTTCGAGCAGCAGGTCCGCCGTGGGCAGCGCGCGCGCCGCGGACGGGGAAAACGGGGCCTGGACCGGCTGATCGAGCGGAATCGAGTAGCGCCCGAACTCGACCACCCGGAACCCGGGCATGCCGGGCTGCCCCTCGTAGCGGCGCCCCTGCCGCAGCGTCAGCAGGCGCGAGCCGTCGCTTTGAATCTGGATCTCGCCCTCGGCCGCCGCGATCACGCTTTCCTCGGTTGGCGTGCGGTGGTCGATGAACACATTGCGCACGCGCGCGCCGTCCAGGTCGACCGTTTCCACGAAGAAGACGCGATTGGCCGAGCTGGATTCGGCGAACCGGCCCGGCAGCACCTTGCTCAGGTCGTCGCGCTGCTGGAAGCGGGCGCGGCTTTCCGCGATCTTCCCGTTGGCCCACGGCGCCACCCCCAACGTGAGCAGGGCGATCATCAGCACCACCGGCACCGTGAACCGGATCACCGGCGGCACCCACGCCAGCAGGCTCTGCCCCGACGCGAACCACACCACCATTTCCGAATCGCGGAAGGATCGCGACAAGGTCATCAGCACCGACACGAATATCGTCAGCGTCAGCACCACCGGCAGGTTGGTCAGCGCGGTCAGGGCAAGCAGCGAGGCGACCGCCGCGCTGTCGATTTCGCCGTTGGCGGCGTCGCCCAGGATGCGCACCAAGCCGACCGAAAACAGGATGCAGAACAGCACCGTGAACACGGCGCCCGCCGTGCTGCCGAGCTCGCGTGCGATCGCGCGCCGGAAGATCATTGGGCCGCGCGGCCGCTATACTGCGCCGCTTTCAATGGTTTTTCCGTATCGGTTGCCGCACGGTCTGCGTTCGGCGATGACGCGTTGCACTGCGGCCGCATCGTTGGGTGAACAGTCGGGGGATCGTGCGGTTGGAACCACACTGAGGCACCACAGGACACCAGCCCATGGAATTTAACACGAAGATGGCGTTACCCGAGGCGTTCAAGGCCGACTGCGTCGCGGTCGGCGTCTTCGCCGACGGCGTGCCCACCGCATCGGCCCGCCGGATCGACGGCATAACCCGCGGCGCACTGCGTGCCTCGCTGGCCAGCGGTGACATGACGGGCGCGCGCGGCACCTCGCTGCTGCTCAGGTCGCTGCCCGGGGTCGCCAGTGCGCGCGTGCTGCTGGTCGGGCTGGGCAAGCCGGACGAGTTCGGCGACCGCGCGTATGCCGACGCCGTGCGCACCGCCGTCAAGGCGGCCGGACCCGGCAGCACGTCGCTCGCAATCGCCGCCTCCGAATGGCGGGTCAAGGGACGCGATGCGCGCTGGCATGCCTCGGCGCTGGTGACCGCGGCGCGCGAAGTTCCGTTCCGCTCCGACGAGCTCAAGAGCAAGAAGGACGAGAACGTATCGCGCCTGGCCCGCATCCACCTGCTGCTCGACAAGCGCGATCCCGGATTCGAAGCGGGGCTTGTCGAGGGCCGCGCCATCGCGAACGGCGTCGACCTGGCCAAGCGCCTGGGCAACCTGCCGGCAAACATCTGCACGCCGGACTTCCTGGCGCAGCAGGCGCGCAAGCTGCAGCGGGACTGGGGCATCCGCGTGCAAGTGCTCGACCGACGCCAGATCGAGGCACTCAAGATGGGATCCTTCCTTTCGGTGGCCAAGGGCTCGGACCAGCCGCCACGGCTGATCGTGGCCCGCTACCAGGGCGCCGGCCGCAGCGGTTTCACCGATCCGATCGCCCTGGTCGGCAAGGGCATCACGTTCGATTCGGGCGGCATCTCGATCAAGCCGGCCGGCGAAATGGATGAAATGAAATTCGACATGTGCGGCGCGGCCTCGGTACTCGGGACGCTGCGTGCCGCGGCCGAGCTGAAGCTGAAGATCAACGTGGTCGGGGTCATCCCGGCCTGCGAAAACCTGCCGTCGGGCCGCGCCAGCAAGCCCGGCGACATCGTGACTTCGATGTCGGGCCAGACCATCGAGGTGTTGAACACCGACGCCGAGGGGCGCCTGATCCTGTGCGACGCGCTCACCTACGTGCAGCGCTTCAAGCCGGCGGCCGTGATCGACATCGCGACCCTGACGGGCGCCATCATCGTTTCGCTCGGTTCCGTGCATTCGGGACTGTTCAGTCCGGACGACGAGCTGGCCGCCGAGCTGATGGAGGCCGCCCAGCGCGCCTCGGACCGCGCCTGGCGCATGCCCGTGGAAGATGACTACCAGGATCAGCTCAAGTCGAACTTCGCGGACATGGCCAACATCGGAATCCGGGGCAACGCGGGATCGGTCGTGGCCGCCTGCTTCCTGGCGCGCTTCACCAAGGGAATGCGCTGGGCCCACCTGGACGTGGCCGGCACCGCGTTTCGCGGCGGCAGCGCCAAGGGCGCCACCGGCCGGCCCGTGCCGCTGCTCACCCAGTTCCTGCTCGGGCGCGCCGCCGCTTGAGCGGCGCGGCCCTGCGGCGTGCCGTGACACGCGGGCACGGGCTGAACGATAATCGGCCGTGAGCGAAACGGTTGACCCCTACGCGATGAGTGAGGCTCCAGACGGCTCGGCCGCTGCGGCCGCCCCTGCGGCGCAGGTGGCAGACGGCGGTCCGGCGCCAGCGCCGGGCTCGCGGGTCGCGATCGACTTTCACGTCAACGTGGACCATCCGCTGATCCACGCCTGCCGCGTCGTGCGCAAGGCACTCGGAAACGGCCGAACGGTCCTGGTATTCAGCCGCGACGCGCAGCGGCTTACGCGCCTGGATTCGGCGCTGTGGACCTTTTCCGCGCTCGACTTCCTGCCGCACGTGTACGCCGATTCGGAGCTGGCCGATCGCACCCCGGTATGGCTTTCGATGACCGCGCTGCGGGATCGGGCGCGCGACATGCTGCTGCTGCTGGACGACGAAGCGGCGCCCGAATTCGAGCGCTGGTTCGATCGCTTCGAGCGCGTTATCGAGATCGTGTCCAACGAAGAGGACGATCGGGCGCGCGCGCGCATCCGCTTCAAGACCTATCGGGAGCGCGGGTTCGCGCCCCGTTCGCACCCGATCGCCGCTGCATGAGCCCGACCGCACACAAGTCGACCGTGTCGCCGGAGGAGGCGCCGGACGACGCCTCGATCCCGGTGCTGACCGAGCGCCTGACCCTGCCTCCGCTCGAGTTCGACACCTCGCTGCCGATGGAGCTGTCGCTCGACACGTCGGTGGCGAAGGAGGCGACGGCGCCGGCACAACTCCCGGCACCCGCGCCGGCACAACCCCCGGCGCGACCGCCGGCCGTCGCGCCCGCGCTGGAGCTGTCGCTCGACACGACGCTGCCCAGGCAGGCGGCGGCGCCGCCGGCAAGGCAGACGGCGGCGCCGGCCGCCGCGCCCGCGCCCATCGCCGCAGTGGCCACCACGCCGCGGCCGAGCGCCGCTTCTGCACCGCCGGCCATGGCAACCGTCGATGCGGCCGCCAGTCATTGGTCGCGCATCGAGCTGGAGCTCAGGTCGTCGATTCTGCTGTCGATCGTGGATTCGCTGCCTCAGCAGATCGACGCCATCGTGCGCAGCCGGATGAACGAAGCGATCGAGCAGGCCGTGACGCAACTGGCGGCCGACACGCGGCTGGCGCTGGCCGCCTCGCTGCGCGAGATCGTGGATCAGGCCGTGCACACCGAGCTCGCCCGACTGCGCGGCAAGAAACGCTGACGGGCGAACGCATTGCACATGCCGTCCAGCGTTTCGGAGCGCGAGTCCGCGCTGCCCAAGAGCTTCGAGCCCCAGTCGGTCGAGCGTCGCTGGTACCCGATCTGGCAGGCGCGCGGCTATTTCCGCGCGGGCCTTGCGCCGGGGCGGCCCGCGTTCGGAATCCAGCTGCCGCCGCCCAATGTGACCGGCATCCTGCACATGGGGCACGCGTTCAAGCACACGATCATGGACGCGCTGACCCGCTATCACCGCATGCTGGGTCACAACACGCTGTGGCTGCCGGGCACCGACCACGCCGGCATCGCCACCCAGATCGTGGTCGAGCGCCAGCTCGAGCAGCAGGGCCAGCCGCGCAGCCAGATGTCGCGCGAGCAGTTCGTCGAACGGTGTGGCAGTGGAAGCAGTATTCGGGCGACACGATCCTCGAGCAGATGAAGCGGCTGGGCGATTCGTGCGACTGGGAGCGCGCCTATTTCACGATGGACGAGCCCCGCTCGCGCGTGGTCGTCGAAACCTTCGTTCGCCTGCACGAGCAGGGGCTGATCTATCGCGGCCAGCGCCTGGTCAACTGGGATCCGAAGCTGCAGACCGCGGTGTCGGACCTGGAAGTCGAAAGCGAGGAGGAGGACGGGCGGATCTGGGAGATCCGCTATCCGGGCGCCGACGGCGGCACGGGGCTGGTGGTCGCCACCACCCGTCCTGAAACGCTGCTGGGCGACATGGCGGTGGCGGTCAACCCGGACGATCCCCGCTACCAGGCGAGTATCGGCACCGAAGTGGTCCTGCCGCTGACCGGCCGCACGATTCCGGTCATCGCGGACGCCTATGTCGATCCGCAGTTCGGAACGGGCGCGGTGAAGATCACGCCGGCGCACGATTTCAACGACTTCGCGCTCGGGCAGCGTCACGGCCTCGCTGCGCTCCCGATCCTGACCGCGACGGCAACGATCAACCAAAACGCCCCGCCCAAGTACCGCGGGCTGGACCGCTACAAGGCGCGCGAGGCGGTGCTGCAGGACCTGCGCGACGCCGGCCTGGTGGTGTCGGAGAAGGCGCATCGGATGACGGTGCCCCGTTGCGGCCGCACCGGCGAGGTGGTCGAGCCGATGCTGTCGGACCAGTGGTACGTGGCGATGAGCCGGCCCTGCCCGGATGGCGACTGCGCCGGCAAGTCGCTGGCGCAGATCGCGCTGGAGGCGGTCGACAGCGGGGCGGTGCGAATTTTCCCGGACCAGTGGCGCGTCGTGTACCGCCAGTGGCTGGAAAACATCCAGGACTGGTGCATCTCGCGCCAGCTGTGGTGGGGCCACCAGATTCCCGCCTGGTACGACGAGCAGGGTCAGATATATGTGGCCCACTCCGAGGCCGATGCGCGCGCCCTGGCCGGCGGCCGCGCGCTGCGCCGCGACCCCGACGTGCTGGACACGTGGTATTCGTCGGCCCTGGTGCCGTTTTCCACGCTGGGGTGGCCGCAGCCCTCGGGCGCCGACCGCGACGCGTACCGAGCTGTACCTGCCGTCCTCGGTGCTGGTGACCGGCCACGAAATCATCTTCTTCTGGGTGGCGCGCATGATCGTTATGACGCGGCACTTCACCGGCCGGGTGCCCTTCCGCGACGTCTACATCCACGGCATCGTGCGCGACGCCGAAGGCAAGAAGATGAGCAAGTCCGAGGGCAACACGATCGATCCGGTCGACCTGCTGGACGGCATCGCGCTGGACGCGCTGATCCGCAAGAACTCGACCGGGCTGCGCCGGCCACAGGATGCGCCCAAGGTGGCGGCCCGCCTGCGCAAGGAGTTCCCGGACGGCATGCCGGCGTACGGCGCCGATGCGCTGCGCTTCACGATGGCAGCGTACGCGACGCTCGGACGCAACATCAATTTCGATTTCAAGCGGTGCGAGGGCTATCGCAACTTCGGCAACAAGCTGTGGAATGCGACCCGCTTCGTCCTGATGAACACGCAGGACCAGGACTGTGGCTTCGCCGACGGGCCGCTCGAGTTCTCTTTCGCGGATCGCTGGATCGCGGGCGAACTGCAGCGCACGGCAGGCGAGGTCGAGCGCGGCTTCGCCGATTACCGGCTCGACAACGTGGCGCAGGCGCTTTACCGGTTCGTGTGGGACGAGTACTGCGACTGGTACGTGGAGCTGGCCAAGGTGCAGCTGTCCTCCGCAAGCGCGGCGCAGCAGCGCGCCACGCGCCGCACGCTGCTGGAGGTGCTGGAGGCGGCGCTGCGGCTGCTGCATCCGATCGCGCCCTTCATCACCGAGGAGTTGTGGCAGCGCGTGTCGGTCCAGGCGGCCCGGCGCGCGGCCTCGGACGAGACCTCGGTCATGGTGCAGCCGTTCCCGCAACCGGATCCGGCGAAGGTCGACGCGGCCGCCGACGCCGAGCTGGCGCTGCTCAAGCGGATCGTCGATGCCTGCCGCAACCTGCGCGGCGAGATGAATCTTTCGCCGGGCCAGCGCGTGCCGCTCGCGCTCAGCCCGCGCGACGCGCGCACCGAGCCGTTCGTTCCCTACATCGCCGCCCTGGCGCGCATTTCCACGGTGGAACGGGTCGACACGCTGGCCGCCTCGGGCACCGCCCCGGCGCCGGTGGCCGTGGTGGGCGATTACCGGTTGATGCTGAAGGTCGAGGTCGACGTCGGCGCCGAGCGCGAACGCCTGGGCAAGGAAATCGCGCGCGTCAGGGGCGAGATCGCCAAGTGCGAGAACCAGCTCGCCAACGCATCGTTCGTGCAGCGCGCGCCCGCCGCGGTGGTCGAGCAGATGCGCCGGCGGCTGGAGGAGTTTCGCTCGGAGCTGGCCAAGCTGACCGATCAGCTCGACCAGCTGCCCGGCGGCTGAGGCGCCTGGGTCATGGCCGGTTGCGCCGCGGCGGGACCGGAATCCTGCCTGTCCACCCGGCCACCGCGATGGCCGATTGCTCGAGGAGTGCGTTCGATGAACTTGGCCGCCGCGTCCCGCCGGGATTTCGCCCTTCGATGCATGGCACTGTCCTGGGGCCTCGGCCTGACAGCAACCGCCCGCGCGGCGGCCGGTGAAGCGCAGACCAATGAGGACGGAATCTCGCGCGAATCGGAAGCGATCCATCAGGAGATCCTGTTCAAGGCGAGCCGACAGCGCGTCTATCGCGCGCTCACCGACACCGCACAATTCGACCGGATCACGCGCCTGAGCGATGGAATGAGACTGTTGTCGGCGCCGGGGGCGGCGCCGACACAGATCAGCCCGGGTGCGGGCGGGTCTTTCACGCTGTTCGGCGGGTATATCACCGGACTGCAGGTCGAGCTGGTCAGCGACGAACGGATCGTTCAGGTCTGGCGCGCGGGCGGCTGGAACGCGGGCGAGTATTCGATCGCCCGGTTCGCGCTGAGCGATGAAGGCCAGGCGACCCGTCTCGTGTTCGACCACCAGGGCTTCCCCCAGGGGCAAGCGGCGCACCTCGCCCGCGGCTGGTACACGCACTACTGGGAGCCGATCGACAAGTTCCTCGCGCAGGAGATGCCCCGAGTCGCGGTCGGGCAGCAACGCCCTTTCCGCCCAGGCGAGAAGTCCTAATACCGGCGTCCGGCGGCCGAAAATCGGCCGTTCGACCGGATTCGCCATCGGCCAGAATCGGCAAACCGTGCCAGTGGGGCCGCTCGATTCGGTCAGGTAATCCTTTCGGATCGACTCATGAACCTGTTCGATCTCGACGACAGAGTCACCGCCGCGGCCGTCGCCGCCACCGGCACGGTCATTGGCGCCTTGATCCAGCTGCGTGCGGCCTGGCGCAACGAGGTGTCGGCGCGCGCGCGCGGCGTACCGGTTACCAAGAAGTCACGCCGTGGCCCGGTGGCGGCCGTGCTCCTGCTCCTGGTCGCCGCGGCAGTGGCCGGGTTCGTGCTGTCACAGTACCTCGCAAGCCAGTCGGACCGCGAGTCGGCGCAATTGCGCGGTGAACTGCGCAGCCAGATCGCACAGATCAACGCGACCGCGGAGCGGCTGGAGCAGGCGAGCCTGGACAATCACGGTGCAAGCGCCCCTGCAGATGATGCCCGCCGTGCAGCCGGAGACGTCACTGTGACGGCGATGGTCGGACCGTGCCGCGCTCGCGCCGCCGCGTCCGCCGAAAATTCCGGCGTCGGCCCTCGGCTGGATTCGAGCATCGCGTCATACGCGACAGTTTCAGCACACTTTAGGGTGTCGGCTTGTGCTGTCAGCCGGGAGCATTCGGAGCAGATCATTGCGACTCAAGCATACTCCCGTTCAGCACATTGCCTAGTCAGATTTCTACTGTCGGCGAATCCCGGATCGCCCGCGATCCAGGGAACTTGAGAGTTCCAGGGCGCCCTTTTTTATAATGCGTTAACACAACAGCGACATTTACTGGCGAAAAATGCGCAGTACTGCCGGAATGTTGATCGCTCTCAAGACATCGCAACAGCGCCCGGCCACTTGCCTGCACCGGCTGGCCGTCATGTCTTCGAGCGCGAAACTCTCCGAGTCTCTGTTTGCCGCGCATCTTTGGTTGACGCATTAGATGAGCGCTTCCGGTAAAGCCAGGATTTGGCCGCGCGATTCACTGTGATCGGCGTTATGCTGATTCTCGATGCGGTGTCCTGAATGCGACCGCCTGATAACGGAGTATGAGAGACTGGAGAGTGGCTATGCCACGGCGCTTCAAAGGCTCGATGACCTTCGTGACACAGTAGTCGCTTCCGAGTACATTCGGCTCAGAACAGCCGCTGATGAAGCCGGAATCGACTGCGAGATTGCCCGACTGGAACTGGAACGGCACAGGCGGATTCACGGCGATACCATTGATGTCATCTGGAGATAACCGCTCGCGGGCCGGTCGCTCCGGCCTGTGTGCCCGCAGTGACTTTCACTCCGCGGTGCTGTCCTACCCTCACATCAAAATGTTCTAATGAATTCCGCACCCTGTACTGGAACCATGAATACGTAAGATTGGTACGTCCTGTGCCCTTTCGAGGGAAACGTCTCATCCTCTCCGTCGAGCCGTGCACCTTTGGTTGACTGAGCCTCGTGCGTCAGAATGAAGGCCGCGATGTCCTGGTGATCGACGATTGGGCTATGGCGCCGCTGTCGGAACCAGAAATGGCTGAGGCGGCAAAAATAAAGACTGCGGCATTTTGGCAACCTACGCCCTTTGACTATATAGCGGGAGCCGAGCAGAACAGAAAGCCGGATCCTATTCTTGAGCGGACGCCGCCCGCGCAGTGCACTATTCAGGTAATCTTAATTGAGCAGCAGCCAAAGACGACGTTTTAAGGAGAGAATGCTATGACCTTCTGGAAATCAGCTGTTTTGTCTGCCATCGTATTGGCAGCGTTTAGTTCTGTGAAGCCTGCACATTCACAGGTCTCAGTAGGTGTGAATATCGGGGTTGCGCCCGTCTGTCCATATGGATATTTCGATTACGCGCCGTACAACTGTGCTCCGTATGGGTACTACGGACCGGATTGGTTTGCTGAAGGCGTATTTATCGGTGTAGGCCCGTGGTTCCACGGCCCTGCGGGTTTTCATGGCCACGTGGATAACCGCTTCGATCCGCATCATGGATACAAAGGCCCGCTACCCGGACGTGATGCGGAGGCATTCAATCATTTCCAGGGGAATGAGGCCCGTGACGGCCGCGGCCACGTGGTCGCAGCACCAAGCCACAATGGCGCCGGAGAACGTGCACTGCCTGGGTACCGCGGCGGTGGAGGGCGCCGCTAGTCTCCTGTTTCTGAAGTTCGTCTATATTTGTTGACCGAACCGCTGTTTTCAGTTGATCGAATCGAATGGCTTTCCGCGCTTATCGCCCTGGCTGGCGGTAGACTTGAAGCCGGTTACGCATGTCTGAAAGATTCGATTATCTGGAGAAGTTTTTCGACAACCTCGACGTTGGCGTGCTGATCGCGGATGATTCGGCCGTATATGTGGATGCGAACCAGGCAGCCTGCAGGCTTTACGGGAGGCCGCGATCTGAGGTTGTGGGCCATCAACTGAGTGAGTTTATCGATGGCGCCCGTGCTGCCGATGTAAACATCCAGTGGGACGCTTTTATTCGGCACGGCAGCCAACGCGGAGTTTTTGCCGTTCGGAGACCCGATGGAACGCAAGCAGAGTTCCAGTTTCACGCGCTCGCTAACTTCGTGAGGGGCCTCCACTGTTCACTACTGACAGCCCGTATGGTAAAGAAACTGGAACATTCGAGGATCGAGTAAGATAGACGGGCGATGAAGAACAGCAAATGGCTGCGGCTGTTGGCCTATGTGACCGGCTCGGTGAATCAGGAACTACTTCTGCAGAACGAGTATCTGGCGGCGGAAAACCGGATCCTGCGAATGAAGCTGCCGACCCGGTTGCGACTATCCGATCCGGAGCGGATCACCTTGGCCGAGATCGGAAAGCGCGTGGGCAGGAAGGCGTTGCGCGAAATCGCCTGTGTGGCCAAACCCGACACGATCCTGGCCTGGTACCGGAAGCTGATTGCGCAAAAATTCGATGGCTCCAGACATCGCCAGTATCCCGGACGGCCACGGGTCGATGAAAAGCTGGAAGCTCTGATCGTCAGGATGGCGCGGGAAAACTCAGGCTGGGGCTATGACCGCATCGTCGGTGCTTTGGCCAATCTGGGTTACACGGTTTCGGATCAGACAGTGGGCAATATTCTGCGTCGTCACGGCATTGCTCCGGCTCCCCGGCGCGGCCGCACGATGTCGTGGAAGGATTTCCTGGCGGCGCACATGAGCGTATTGGCCGGAGCGGACTTCTTCACGGTCGAGGTTCTGAAGTGGCGGGGCCTTGTGACCTATTATGTGCTGTTCTTTATTCATCTGGAGACAAGAAGGATCACCATCGCCGGGATCACCCGCCATCCGGACCAGGAATGGATGGAGCAGATCGCCCGGAGCGCGACCCAGGAAAGCTGGGGTTATCTGAATCGATGCCGATACCTTCTGCACGACCGGGACAAGAAGTTCTGCTTCTCTTTCCGATCCGTGCTGAGTTCGGCAGGCGTGAAACCGATCATGCTCCCGGCCAAGAGTCCGAATCTGAACGCGTATGCGGAGCGCTGGGTCCGATCCGTCAAACAGGAGTGTCTTTCCAAACTGGTTCTGATGGGCGAAGGACCGTTGCATCGCAGCCTGACCGAATATGCGGCTCACTATCATCTGGAGCGCAATCATCAGGGCAAGGGCAACCAGCTGCTGATGCCGCCGGTTGAACAGACGGGCCCGGAGATCCACTGCCGCCAGCGGCTCGGAGGTTTGTTGAAGTTCTATGCTCGCGCCGCATGAATATTTTTACCTAACGGGTTCTCCGTACCGCACGACCGCTGCGCCCCGATTTCGGCATCTGGCTCAACGGCGAAAAGCTCACCCCGAGTAAAGAAGGTCAGGGGCTGATCCTCAATAAAGCGGCGGCCTGGACGCTCCGCCCAGCAGCGAATTGCTGACATTCGCAATTGTGTGGGTTCCTTCGTGCCCTCCCCATGCGAAGAGAAGATCGATCAGTGGGAGTCCGCCCGCGTGAAGTGTCAGCCCTGCCGAGTAGCTGTGCGCCAAATGGCCGGGCCCCAGATCGCTTGGCGTGAGCGCGACCCGGCCTTCATCCACCACGAACTTCACGCCGACGGGCCACTTGTATATCGAATGCTCGAAGCTTCCGCGCAGCAGCATCAGGTCCGGCCCGCGAAAACGATAGTCCGCATAGCTCCCCAGCAGCGTGTTGCCATTGACATCCGAGCCGCCGAGTGTCGGATCGAAATAAAACGGCACCGAATTTCCCGCCGGAATAAACGACGCGGTGTACAGGAATCTTAAGCTGAAACTGCCCTCCAGATTCCGCGTGATCGCGGGACACTTCGTTGCGTTTACATCCTGCCGGCAACTGTCCGGCCCGTTAAACTCCTGTGGGTTTAGAGAACGCATAGCGCTATACAGCGGGAACGTGTGCGTCAGATCCGCATTGAAGCGCCTGAACGAACCGGAAGGTCCAGCTATCCACTCTTGAAATCCGACTGAATAATTCAACCGGATATGACCATTCGCAAGTGCGGGTGCCATCCGGACGCCCTCTCCGAACTGTGCATACACAGGCTGGTGGTCCAAGCCCGGCGCCGTCGCATTTGTATACAACTGCGCAATTGAAGGGCTCGTCTCGCCCTGATCGCCCCTGATCGCGGTTGAACGCCCGTTCCCCTCGACAAATATAGACAGGCCCAAAGGAGCGAACACGGGCACGACAGCATTGGCTCCCATAATCGTCTCGCGCATGCCGTAAAACGACTGGCCCGACACCGCGCTTTGCTGCCCGAGACCAAAATAAGTCAGCTTGTTCAACGAGATGCTTTGCGCGTACAGGTGAAAAGCGGGCATTTCTTCAATAACGGGCCCCTTGCGCTTCTTCGAAGCGGCGGCGCCCGAAAGCACCACGAGCTTCGGATGGCGAATCAGAACCGCAGTCATATAACCGCCCGCGCGCCACGAGAGATTTGGCGTCGCGACCGCGTCGAAGTCCCAGAACAGGCGCCAGTCTTCATTCGGAGTGTAATGGAGCGAGAGCGCCGGACCCACGCCGAAGCCGTTCTGCGGAGCGAGGCTCCCCACCGCGATGTGTAGCGGCGAATCCGTGAAGAAAAGCTGTGCGCAACCTGGGATGGCGCTGAACAGCGAACCCGTGGCATGCAGGCAGGCCATATCGAAGTCCATGCCCTCGCGCCGGAAATCGGCTTCTAATTTGGTCTCCTGCGCCGGCAACCGCCACGCAAACACGACGCAAAGTAACGCCCGTCCCGCTGCGCGTCTCACTTTGCGCTCTGAAGTTTCCCGGTGCGTCCCCCGCCCTTATGAATGGCTTGGGTCACCTTCCGGATGTAGTCGGCCGCTTGTCCTTCCGTGATGATCGAGCTGATGTCTTCGCCGGTCTGCAGCTCGGGGGGAAGTTGCTTGTCTGCTTCCTCAAAGTGCTTTACCTGAGCTTGGACCAGAGTGTTGCGGCTGAGCAGCCGATCCGGATTATAGGCGCTGCGGCTGGGCTTGGGAACGTGAATGATATTCGCGGGCGTTGCCATGACAGATTCCTCCTAATCTCCTATTCCAAACACCGGGCAATCGGCTTCCGACCGCATCTCGTCGGTGAGCAGGTCGAGGAACGTCCGCGCCTGTCGTTCCCGCGGCGACCTGTTTGCATACTCGCCGAGAAAGAATGAGGTCGCGGTTGCCGGAATCGAAGCATGCTCGAAAGCCGGCTGGCCACTCTCCGGTCCTGGAACAACCGTGCCTTTCGCAATCCACGGGGAAACCAGAATCGCAGGCACGCGCAGTCCCAGCCGGTCGAACTGGAAGGTGAGGCCGGGAACTCCCGTCTGATCCGGCGTGGCACTGAAACCATCGGGCGTACACGAGGGTGGCGGCACGTGATCGTAGGTCCCGCCGTGTTCGTCGTAGACGATCAGCAGTGCGGTGGTTTGCCATAAATCGGGATTCTGCCGGATCGCGTTGTATACCGTGGCGATGAACACTTCCCCCTGCTGCACGTCGTGATCGGGATGCTGGTCGGATGCAATTATCTCGGCGGCATCGTCACCTGAGTGGTCAGTATAGTTCGGTTCGACAAAGCTGTATTGCGGGAGTGCGCCGGACTTGCAATCCTGCAGAAACTGACCGTAGGTGCCGAACAGCGCCGGCTGATTCTGGAGCAGATTGACGACTTCGAGGCTCGAACTGGCCGCGTCGTAGTAATAAATTCTCGCCGAGTGCCCGGCATTGGCCAGGCGTTCGTAGATGCTGAGATACTGCTTGTTGTAGTAAAAGACATCCATGCTCACCTGGCCGAACGAAGTTCCGTAGTGAGCGAAGGCGCGATTGCAGAGCGTGGGACCCGGAATGGACGAAAACCAGCCGTTGAAAAGCGCGTAGCTCTTGGCCAGCGAAGTCAGGATTGGAAGCTTATCCGGGGTGAAATAGTACATAATCTCGCGCGAGTGATTCACATCCTTTTGCTGATCGAAGTAGCTCTGCACAAAGCCATTCATCGACGGCGGCCCCGGCGGGCCGCCCGTGCCCGTGTAATAGGGAGTCCCGTAAAAGAGCTGCTTGTGGACGGCCGGAAAGTGATGGTCCGGATCGGGGTCGAGCTGCGACATCCACCGGGCCAGCGGCTTCACGGGCGCGGGTTCGTTGGTGGTGTCCGGATTCGTCTCGTTCCCGCTCAGGCCATTAATGCGCGGGTCCGCGGCTTTCAGCGAGCCAAGCATGTGGTCAAACGAGCGGTTTTCCATCATCAAGACCACAATGTGCTTGAGATTTTGCAGGCCTAAGGTCATAAATTTCCGGTCTGATTTTCTCCCTCGACAGAGAGCAATTATAGGGTGGCGACGGGCTGGGGTCAATAACGGCGAGGACCCGCAGAATATCGTGTTCTGCCGGCTGACGACGCAGAAGCCCGCCTATGATCGGTTAGCGCGCGTTTGCTGGTGAGACGATTGACAAAGATGTCGAATTTATCTACACATGGCTCATCAACAGCGCGTGCGTCGTCGCATGGCTGATGGTGATCGCGCCGGCGGTCATTTTTTTGCACGGTGCGTGGACCAGCCGCTGCGACAGCCTGTTCGATCTGATGACAGATGGAACACTGTGCGCTTGACGACAACCGCTTCTAACCGTCGAAACGCAACCGAGTCTGGAGTGGGATTGCAACAGAAGTTACCCGAGGAAACTTTTGCTCTATTCCGCCAGCAAATTGAAGAGATTGGCTGATACCAAACGACAACCCTTTGCCCGTAGAATTTCAGCGACTACTTTTCAGCACCCTCTAGAGGAGCACACTCACTACCAGCAACGCCGAGACGAGAACCAATGCGCGCGGTACCTCTTCCGATCTGGATTTACTTGAGGCCCTGAAGCGTGGGGGCCACCGACTGAAAAAAGGAAGTTCGAGATCGACGGAAACTGAGAAGCAAGCAGGCTAAGGAGCGGAAGAGCGCCATAACCGGCGATTTTGAAATAGAATGCGCTGTTGAGTTGACCCGGCTGGCTGCCGCTGATGCGGCTGAGAATCGCATCGCGTTCCATACCGGTGAGGCAGTTCCACATGACCACACCGATCAACGCGAAGAGAAGCAACAGCAATCGATTGATCAGTTGAGGCGACTGCAGGGAATAAGAGTTGAGCGAAAGCAGCAGAAGAACCGACCCGAGCGACAGAAAGACCAGCAAATTTTGAATCTGGCGCACTCCATAGATCAGAAACGAAGCGTAGTGAAAGGCGACAAAGGCCTGACACAGATCCCCCCGGCTGCCGTGGTCACCGCTGAATCCGACTGGCTTCGCAGTGTCTTCGGCGTCGAGTTCCCCGCCCTGGGGACTCATTTTCAACTGGGTCGCAATATCACTCGCCAACATGGCGGCGGCGATACGCTTGCTCTGATTCCGCAGCAAACGTTGGCGGCGAAGAATTTCTTTCCGCGTTTTTCTCTCCTCAGGGAGAGAGGGAGCCTGAAAATTAACCAGCGCGTCTATTCGCCTGGTGATTCGTCGTACCACGTGTGTTCCCTGGACGGCCCGGGCCCAGGTGGCACCAACCGGGCAAGATCATGGAGAACGATCCGCTTGCGCAGGTGAATATCGAGCGACTGTAGATTCAGATGTCGAACCCAAATCGGGCGGCCGCCACCCGAACGGCTGGGCGGGAGGAATGCGTGGGCCAGAGGAATCGATTCCAGCGAGACCAGAAACGACCGCAGCAAATTCCAAAGGACGAAAACCTGCCAGCACGTAAGCAGCAATCCTACCAGGACGCCGAACTGAAGAGGCAGACTGAGCGCGTCGTAAGCCAGGCTGTCGAGGGCTCTGAACCCGTGCCAAGCCTGGAAGCTGAAGAAAAGCAGGACGGTTCCGAGAAGCGCCGCGCCACAATACTGCATCTGTTTCAGCTTCCAGAAGCCCACAGGGGACAGCAGGGAGTCTCTGAAGCTGTCGTGAGCTTTCTCGATTTGCCACTGAAGCGTCTTGTGTACATCCTTAGTGATGACTTCGGGTTGCTGGTAATTTGCCATGAACAACCGGGTGATTTGAACCACGGCGAAAAGCGCAAGAGCGGCGGCGGCGCAAATGGCCGGCAAAAGGGAAGAACGCCGAAGCCAAGCCCGACCGCGCGCAACGAAAAGAACACCGATTGGTTGGCAGCGAAAAAACAGGACCATACCCAGAGGCCGATACCGAATCCGGCGAGGACAAGAAGTGCCACCGTTGCATAAAACACCCGGTAGCGCCGATCAGGCAGGCCGGAGAATATCGTTCTGGGCTTGTCAAGCTCCCCGACGATCCTCCAGCCGAGAGAAACGAGCGGCAGCGCGCCAAGAAGTGCGAAGAGCGATCCATAAAAAGATGCGACCGTCCTGAAGGAATTGTGCGCACAGGCAGGCAACCGCTAAGGCGAGCCAGAAATGCCACCGATGGGACTTGCGCAGCTTCCAGCCGCAAAGCATGGATGACATCAGGCCAAGGACAAAGAAGAGCCGCCACCAGTCGATAAGCTTCCACCAATCTACCGTGACGTTCCGGAATACCGGCAAACAGATGAGCGCCTGGGCCGAGACGCAGACGATCATTACGGCGAGAATGTAGAAACCGCGCCGGCATCCCCGCCGCGGCCCGGTGGGTCAAGCCGGGCATCCACCAGCCAATCCGGATGATGCCACAATTGATCGATCCATAGCCCCAGGGCCAGACTCAACAACGCAACTCCAGCCAAAAGCAAGGCCCACTCGGGCGGCGGTTCCGGGTAAAGCACGATCTCCGAACTGTCCGATCCCGCGTCAAACCACTTGGAGTCGGCCGGGCCGGGCCATACGCGGACGGGAGAGGAACCTTCACGACCGAGGACGAGAAGCCATTGAGGAGGGCGATGCAGGGGATGATTGGGTGGGGAGGCCCAATTATAGTCCCATGGGCCGGAAGGGGCCGGTTTTTCGCTCTTGTTGAGGAGGAGCAAGCTCGCGTTCAGTACGCCTTCCGCGTTGGAGTCGGATTGAATTACGCTCTGTTGCAAGTTCCCGGTCCGGATAGTGTGGGGGAAAGGGGGTACGTGGAGATCGCAAGCAAGCCCGGGGAGGGGGCTTCGCGGGCCGCTTCGACAAAGAGCAGGTCGGAGTTAACGGTGAGGATGCGAGTATCCGGGCACTCGCGGCGCAGGACGCGCGCGAGAAAGAGCAGATCGAGCACATTGGTCGCGTTCATTTGAACGATACGAATGCCGTCCCGTCGAATCGCAGACGTAATCTGGGTGATGACGACATTCTGGGAAAGGGGCGTCTGAGTTGGCGAGAATGTGGCGATGCTGTCTTCTCCGCTGTCGGTGTCTTTCAGAGAGAAATCGATGCTCGGTGCGGTGCGCGGGTCGGATTTGGAGGCCAGCACGGCCTCGCGGTATGCGTTTCGGAGGTGAGCGATATCACGAGGAAAGGTAAAGACTCTGATCGGTTCTTTTTCGCGATTGGCAGACTTTTCGATGCCGCTTCCATAGCCGGATTCATCTTCGACAAGAATCGCGGCTTCGCTGGGGCGGATTTGATAGCCCGCCAGAATATCGCGAAAGAAATCCCGTTGGTCTTCGGTATTCGCGCTCGCGCTCTTGAAATCCATGAAGCCGTTGGTCTGGGCGAGAAACGCGGACTCCGCGGTTAAACTCGTAGCGGTGCCGCTCCGAACCATGTATTGTTTTTGCGCTGCAGCTCCCCTGTCTTCAGAGATCAATGTCGCCAAGGCTGGAGAACGATCCGGAAAACATGGGGCTCAAAGAGGCGCACGGTATCCCCTTCGCCTAAAGCGCGCATGTACGCGCGTGCCAACTGGAACGGGGCAGGATTGACACCAGCGGTTGGGGTTTCGCCAACTAGGAAGACAAACAGGACTCGCGGGTTGACGTGATGCGGATCGTCTTCGGGGAAAAAAGCCGCGCTCTCATCGTGTTGACGAAAAATCAGAAGACCGGGCTGACGCTGCAGCTCGCGGACTACGTCGCGCTGTTCGCGACGCTTCGCGGGATCCTTCTCGCTCTGTATCCAGACCGTCGTTCCACGGGAAGCCACTGAGTGGCGAAGTCCCAACCGGCGAGAGAAGCGGCTCTCTGTATAGCCTGTATCGAAGTATCGGTAACCAGGCGAAGACGAGTATGAAGCGGATCGGGGACGGTCGCTGAAGCACGAACTCCAGCCGATTGGACTTGACGCCGAAGGATGCGGATATGCTGCCGTAGCACGCAGGATCTTTCGCGCACTGGAGAATCGCGGGATGTCTTCCCGACGTTGAATTCGGTGGCGTCTGGACTGTCGAAGAAATCCTGCGAGGCCCGCCAGATGCGTGGGCCTTCGACTCCGGGTTTAAGCGGCACCGGGGAAGTTTGCCGGACTGGATGCAGGAGGAGAATTTGAAGACCCGACGCTCTGATCCAGACCTGGTGCGGGGCCCTGACGGTAGTTTTCGCCTGATGGCCAGGCGAGATGGAGGACGAAGGCGGCGATCGCGATCCATCCCGCGGAAGCGCTCAAATTCGCAGGCTGCTCCTCGGCGCGCTTGTAAAGAGCGCGATAGGCGTCCATGCCCTTCAACTGGCCTGGCGTGCTCAACGAATTCCCGACTTGGGGGTACGTGCGATCCTCAGCCATAGGGAGAATAGTAGCAGAGCGAA
>CAVTZO010000011.1:0-66287 GCA_963739145.1 uncultured beta proteobacterium | reverse complement strand
GGCATCGCCACATGCGACGGGATCGCACGGTCGCCACACGTCCATGTTCGGAATCAGGCGCAGGCTCGCGGCATGCTCGACGGCCTGGTGCGTCGGCCCATCCTCGCCCAGCCCGATCGAATCGTGCGTGAACACGAAGATCGACCGGATCTTCATCAGCGCCGCCATGCGCAGCGCGTTGCGCGAGTAGTCGGAGAAGGTCAGGAACGTTCCGCCGAACGGGATCAGGCCCGTGTGCAGCGCCATGCCGTTGATGATCGCGCTCATCCCAAATTCACGAACGCCGTAGTTGATATGGCGCCCGTGGACGAACTCGGCGTCGGTGCGCATCGCTACCGCCTTGCTCCAACGCGTCAGATTGCTGCCGGTCAGATCGGCCGACCCGCCGATCAGTTCCGGCACGGCTTCGCCCAGCACTTCCAGGGCCAGTTGCGACGCCTTGCGGGTCGCAATCGTTTCGCGCTTGGCCTGAGCGGCCGCGACCGCTTCGTGCACCGTCCGCGCGTAATCGGCCGGCAGGTCGCCCGCCGTACGCCGCACGAACTCGGCCGCCTCGCGCGGATGACGGACCGCATACTCTTCCAGCCGTTGCCGCCACGCGCGTTCCCGCTCCGCACCGGCCGCGCGCGCATCCAGGCGCGATAGATCTCGGGCGGAACATGAAACGGCGGGTGCGGCCAGCCGATCGCCTGGCGGGTTGCCGTGATCTCGGCTGCGCCGAGCGCCTCGCCGTGCGCCTTCTCGCTGCCGGCGCGGTTCGGCGAACCCTTGCCGATCACCGTGCGCGCGATGATCAGGGTCGGCCGATCCGAGCGCCTGGCTTCGCCGATGGCGACGTCCACGGCCGCCGCGTCATGGCCATCGATCGGCCCGATCACATTCCAGTGATAGGCGCGGAATCGGGATGCGGTGTCGTCGGTGAACCAGTGGCGCACCTCGCCGTCGATCGAGATCCCGTTGTCGTCGTAAATGGCGATCAGCTTGGACAGCTTCCAGGTGCCGGCCAGCGAGGCCACTTCGTGGGAAATGCCCTCCATCAGGCAGCCGTCGCCGAGGAACACGTAGGTGTTATGGCCGACGATCTCCAGGCCCGGTCGATTGAACTCCGCCGCCAGCAGCCGTTCGGCCAGGGCCATTCCGACGGCGTTGGCCAAGCCCTGCCCCAGCGGGCCGGTGGTCGTCTCCACCCCCGAGGTCAGTCCGAATTCGGGGTGGCCCGGCGTGCGGCTGTGCAGCTGGCGAAATTCGGCAAGCTCCCCGATCGGCAGGTCGTAGCCGGTCAGATGCAGCAGCGCGTACTGCAGCATCGAGCCATGGCCGTTGGACAGGATGAAGCGATCCCGATCGGGCCACTTCGGATTGGTCGGGTTGTGCCGAAGATGGCGCGTCCACAGCGCATACGCGATCTCGGCCATGCCCATCGGCATGCCCGGATGGCCCGAATTGGCTTTCTGGACAGCGTCCATGGCAAGGGCGCGGATGGCATTGCACATGTCGCGCTCGAGCGCAACGGTGGGAAGGGAAGCGGTCATCGGAGCTCGTCTTGAACGTTGGAGCGTTGGAGGGAAAAGCGGCCCATTTTATCAAGCGGGTCTTGCCGCTCTCCGGGAGTATCCGGTACCTGAATGCGTCCAGGTTTGAGCTTCGTCATGACTTGGCGTGGTACGGGCAACTCTTTCATTTGCCTCGGTTTTGTTCTACGATTCGCGTCCGAAATTTCGGTTCGGACAGCACTGGAAGCAACGGGCAGCCTGGTTTATCGCAGTCGGCAGGCGCTTATCCCCCGCCAGAGCCAATCGACGCGGCGCCTTGTGCGCCGCACAGACCCGGCGCCGCGCACCAGCGAGCGGGTCCCGAGCCGATGGGTTGCGGTTTCACAGCCGTGATTCAGGTCGATTGGGCGGACCTGCAGGGGGTAGCGATGCAAGGCTTGCACCTGACTGGTGATTTGTTCGATTGCGGCTGTTCTGCCGCGTTCCTGACCGACCTCGAAACGCTCGCCACGCTGTGCCGGCAGCGCACCGTCGATTCGGGTCTGACGGTCGTCGACGAGAAGTTCCATGTTTTCCTCGATGTCGACGGCAAACCGGGCGGAATCACCGGTGCCCTGCTGCTGGCCGAATCGCATCTGGCGGTGCATACCTGGCCGGAACGTCGCGGCGTCACGCTGGACGTTTACGTGTGCAACTTCACCGCCGACAACTGTGCCAAGGCGCAACAGCTGTTCGACACGCTGCGGGTGACGTTCCGGCCAGCAAGCCAGAACGTCAATCGGATCGAGCGCGGAGACCTCGCCGCCTCGGTCCAGGCCGGCGTGGCGACGGCGGCGGGCGGCGCGCCGAGCGCCGTGAGGCCCGACAACCTGGTCTTCGACTGGCTGAACGCGAATGCGGGTTATGGCTTCACGGCAACCTCGCGGCTGCAGACGCTGCAGTCGCCGCACCAGCGCATCGAGGTGTACGACACGCCGCAGTTCGGGCGGCTGTTCCGGCTGGACGGTCGGCTGATGACCTCGGAGGGCGAGGAGTTCTTCTATCACGAGTGCATGACTCACCCTGCGATGTTGACGCACCCGGATCCGCGATCGGTTCTGGTGATCGGGGGCGGCGACGGGGGCTCCAGCGAAGAGTTGTTGAAGCACCCGTCGGTGCAGCGGATCGTGATGGCCGAGCTCGACCAGGCGGTGATCGACATCTCGAAGCGGTATCTGGGCAAGATCCACCGCGGCGCATTCGACGACCCGCGGCTGAGCGTGCACATCGGGGACGGCTTCGACACTGTGCGTTCAATGGAGGAGCGTTTCGACCTGATCGTGCTCGACCTGACCGATCCGGATACGCCGGCCTTTCACCTGTATTCGGAGCAGTTCTTCCGGATGTGTCGCGCGCTGTTGAACCCGGGCGGCATGTTGACACTGCACCTGGGTTCGCCGGTGTACCAGCAATCGACGGTGGTGAAGAACGCGCGCGATCTGCGCCGCGTATTCGCGCAGGTTCACCCGATGTCGCTGTACATCCCCCTGTACGGCTCGCTGTGGTGCCTGGCGGTCGCCAGCGACGGGCCCGACCCGCGCTCCGTCGGCGCGGAACTGATCGCGACGCGGATGCGCGAGCGGGGCCTGGCCGATCTTCAGTATTACAACGAGCAGGTGCACGGGGCCCTGTTCGTTCTGCCGAATTTCGTGGGCTGGTTGACCGGACCCGACGCGGCGGCCGACAAGACTCGGGCGGCCCGCCTGGCCGCGTAGGCGGCCGGCCGGGATTTGACGCAGCGTGCCGGCGCCCAGGTTCTTCGTCGAACACGCGCTGTCGGTCGACACCCGCGTCCCGTTGCCTGCCGCGGTTGCGCACCACGCGCTCACCGTGCTGCGCCTGCGCGAAGGCGACACCATCGTGCTCTTCAACGGACGGGGCGGCGAATACCGCGCCCGCCTGGTTGGCCCGGATGCCGGCGCCGGGTTGCGGCAGGTCGAGGTGATCGGGTATGACCCGATCGAGCGCGAGCCGACCTCGCGCATCACGCTGATCCAGGCGCTGGCCACCTCCGACAAGATCGACTGGGTGATCGAAAAGGCGGTCGAGCTCGGCGTGGTCCGCATCGTCGTGACGGCGGCCGCCCGCAGCACCGTGCGGCTGGAGCCGGCCCGGCGCGAACGACGGCTGCTGCACTGGCGCGAGCTGGCGATCGCCGCTTGCGGCCAGTGCGGTCGCAACCGCCCGCCCGCCATCCTGGCGACATCGTCGCTGGACGAGGCGCTGCAGCTGGCCGTCGATGCCGATCTGAAGTGGGTGCTGGATCCGGCCGCATCCGGCGGCCTGCCACGCGCGCCGGCGGCGCCCCACAGCGCGGCGCTGGCGATCGGACCGGAGGGCGGATTCGAAGCCGAAGAAACGCAGCGCGCCGTGCGCACCGGGTATGTGCCGGTCTCGCTGGGGCCACGCATTCTGCGCACGGAAACCGCGGGCCTGGCCGCGGTGGCGGCGTGGCTCGCGTTGAACGGCGAGTTCAGCTAGATCGGTCGGCCCGCGCTCACCATGGCGAGGTGCCCGGCGCCGAAGCCGGGCGCCGGGTCCGGCGCACGGGAATCAGGCGGCAGGCTCTTTCGCGCAGGTGCGGACGCCGAACGGCAGGTAGGCCGGGCAGAAGCGAAACACGCCCGTGGCCAGCGGCACAACACCGATCCAGCCCCACGCGCCGATCACTCCCAGCGCGGCGGCAATCATCAGCCCAAGGCCGACGGCGATTCGCAGCACGCGGTCGATACCGCCTACATTCGTGCTCATCATGGTTTGCTCCCGGTCACTGCAAGCAATATGAACCGGTTGGCCGGGTCCGAGTTAATCGTCGTCAAGCGGACCGGTCGAGCGACACGCGGCGGCACGCGGGTGGTGCAAGCTGCCCGGATCGATTATCAATGCGATCCGCGTCTGCGGCGCTCACAGCACGACGACCCGAGAGGCCTGGCTCGGACTGGACTCCTGCCGCTCGGTCAGGAAGTGCATCACTTCGTCGCGCCGGGACATCGTGTCGTTGTAGCCCAGATCGATCAGCGCGCGCGTATAGGGCGCCTCGAACAGCAGATAGCTGGCCAGGCCGGCGCCCCCGCCGCGATGGGCGCCGAGCACCTCGAGCAGCGCCCGAACCGGAGCCGGCAGCGCTGGCACGTAGCGGGCAGCCACTCCATCCAGGCGCTCGCTGGGCGATATCACCAGCGTCTCGACCACCCGCATCCCGACCGCCAGCCGCTGCTGAGGTGTCAGCGCCGACGAGATCTGGTTCATCTTTTCGAGCCGTTCGATGTCCGAGGCCAGCGCGTCCAGAAAGATGCTCGACATCGCGTGCCCCCCGATCTGCGCCAGCGTCGGGTACGCGGCCCCGTCCACCCCGGGCAAAAGGCCCGGGTGGCCGATCTGTCCGACGCCCACGACCAGTACGCGCTCGGCGCCCAGGTGGATGGCCGGGCTGATCGGGCTGAGCTGGCGCATCGAACCGTCCCCGAAGTGCTCGACGCCGCCGGCGCCCGCTTGCGCCAGATCCAGTGCGACGGCCGGAAAAATGAACGGTATCGCGCTGGAGGCGAGCAGATGCTCGAGCTGAATGGAGCAACGCACGTACAGGCGCTGCAGCTTGTTCGGAATCCCGTAATCGTTGAGCGCCTGGTAAAAGGTGACGTGCCGCCCCGAACTGTAACTGGAGGCGCCGACCGCGAGCGCGCGCAGGTGCCCGTGCTCCAGGCCGCGCTGCAGACGCTGCAGCTCGATCATCCGGCCCAGCAGGTCGCGCAGCGGTGAGTTGTCGAACAGCGACTTGGGCCGCAGGCGCAGCGACCGCCGCACCAGCCAACCGACCGACATCAGCGACAGCCAGCGCGCTCCCGTGCGCAGCACGCCGATCAGGTCCGAGCGGTAGACCTGGTCGGCGCGGAAGTTCTCCCAGACATGCACCATCTGGGCCACCGCCTCCTGGAAATTGTCGGCGCGGCACGCGAGCGCGGTGGCATTGATCGCGCCGGCCGATGTGCCCACCAGGATCGGGAACGGGTTGTGCCCTTGCGCAATGCTCGGATCCAGCCCGCGTCGTGCGTCGCGAAGCAGCGCTGCCACCGCCTTGAGCACGCCGACCTGATAGGCCGCCCGCGCGCCGCCCCCGGTCAGGATCAACGCGGCCGGCGACGTGCGAAGCCGGACCCGGTCGTGCAGTCGATCCGTCATGGAGGCGCGCTTGCCGTTGGCCGTGACGTCGAGTCGGACCTCAGGACGCGGCCTGCGCCTCCAGGGCGACCAGGGCGGTCATGTTCACGATGCGCCGCACGGTCGACGAGGGTGTCAACACGTGCACGGGGCGCGCGCAACCGAGCAGGATGGGGCCCACCGCGACATTGTTGCCGGAGATCGTCCGCAGCAGGTTGTAGGCGATGTTGGCCGAATCCAGGCTGGGGCAGACCAGCAGGTTCGCGTCTCCGCTCAGCGTCGAAAAAGGCATCAACGACCGGCGGATCGACGCGTCGACCGCGCAATCGGCGTGCATCTCGCCGTCGACCGGAAGCTGCGGGTCCCGGGCGCGCACCAGCGCGAGCGCATCGCGCATCTTCACCGCGCACGCGGCGTCGCTGGTTCCGAAGTTCGAATGCGATATCAGCGCCGCGCGCGGCGAGATGCCGAGCCGGCGCAGCTGCTCGGCCGCCATCACGGTGATCTCGGCAATCTGCTCGGCGTTGGGGTCGAGGTTCACGTGCGTGTCGGCCAGCGCGAGCAGCCGTCCCGGGACCATCAGGATGTTCATCGCCGCATAGATGTGAGCATCGGGCCGGCGACCGATCACCAGATCGATGTAATTCAGGTGCAGCATGGCAGTACCGAAGGTGCCGCAGATCATGCCGTCGGCGTCGCCCTTGTGCACCAGCATCGATCCGATCAGCGTGTGGCGCCGCCTCATCTCGACGCGCGCGTAGTGCTCGGTGATCCCGCGGCGCGCCGCCAGGCGGTGGTAGGTCTGCCAGTAATCGCGGTAGCGCGCGTCGAACTCCGGATTGACCACGTCGAAATCGGCGCCGGCGCGCATGCGCAGCCCGAAGCGTTCCAGCCGCCGTTCGATCACCTGGGGCCTGCCCACCAGCACGGGACGGGCGAGCGCCTCATCGATCACGACCTGGGCTGCGCGCATGACGCGTTCCTCTTCGCCCTCGGCGAGGACGACCCGCGTGATGCGGCCCGCAGCCTGGGCCTTCTTCGCGGACGCGAAGATCGGCTTCATGAACGTGCCGGAGTGATAGACGAACTGCTGCAGCTGCTCGCGGTAGGCGTCCAGGTCCGCCAGAGGCCGCGTGGCCACTCCGCTTTCCATGGCGGCCTGCGCAACGGCGGGCGCGATGCGCAGCATCAGGCGCGGATCGAACGGCCTGGGGATCAGGTACTCGGGGCCGAAGGTCGTCTGCGAGGCGCCATAGGCGTTGGCCGCCACGTCGCTGCCTTCCTCTCGCGCGAGGCGCGCGATCGCATGCACGGCCGCCACTTCCATCTGGCGCGTGATGGTGGTGGCGCCGACGTCGAGCGCGCCACGAAAGATGAACGGGAAGCAAAGCACGTTGTTGACCTGGTTCGGATAGTCCGAACGCCCGGTGGCCACGACCGCATCGTCCCGTACCGATCGGACCTCCTCCGGCAGGATTTCGGGCGTCGGGTTGGCCAGCGCGAAGACGAGCGGGCGCGGCGCCATTTTCACCACCTGCTGCGTCGAAAGCGCGCGGCCGGCGGACAAGCCCAGGAAGATGTCGGCTCCCTCGATGACGTCCGACAATGAGCGGGCCGAGGTGCGCTGCGCATAACGCGCCTTTTCCGCATCCATCAGGACGGTGCGGCCCTCGTACACGATCCCTTCGATGTCGGCGACGAAAATATTGGAGCGCGGCAATCCCAGGTCGACCAGCAGGTCCAGGCAGGCGAGCGCCGCCGCGCCGGCGCCGCTGCACACGAGGCGGACGGCGGCCAGTTCCTTGCCGACCACCTTCAATCCGTTCAGGACGGCGGCGCCCACGATGATCGCGGTGCCGTGCTGATCATCGTGGAACACCGGGATCTTCATGCGCTCGCGCAGGCGGCGCTCGACGATGAAGCACTCCGGGGCCTTGATGTCCTCCAGGTTGATACCGCCGAACGTTGGCTCCAGGGCCGCGATGATCTCGATCAGCCGCTCGGGATCCCGTTCGGAAACTTCCAGATCGAAAACGTCGATGCCGGCGAACTTCTTGAACAGGACCGCCTTGCCTTCCATCACCGGTTTGGCAGCCAATGGCCCGATCGGACCCAGGCCGAGCACCGCCGTGCCGTTGGTGATGACGCCAACCAGATTCGCGCGAGCCGTGTAGCGCGCGACCGTCCGCGGATCGGCCACGATCGCCTCGCACGCGGCCGCGACACCCGGCGTGTAGGCCAACGCCAGATCGCTCTGGTTCGTCAGCTGTTTGGTTGGATTGATCGCGATCTTTCCCGGCGTCGGAAACTCGTGATAATCCAAGGCCGAACGGCGCAGGTCAGCTTCTTGTTGATCCGGCATTTCAGACCTCTCTGAGCAGAGAGGTCCATTATCGAATGGAATGCCTCCTTGCCCGCAGTGCGAGAGGCCGCTTCAGCAGCGTTCGGCAGCCGGCGCTTACTTGCCCATCTTCGCAGTAGACCGGGATGCGAATTTGCCCCGTGTCCATGGGAGCGGGTTTTGGGCCAACCGATTGTTCATGCGAATTGTGTAGGTTTGTCCAGGACGCAACTTGACTTTGCAGATAACGTGAGTATACTTCTTCTAAAGCTCTCTTAAGCCTGTCACTAGGCCTGAGCGCGTTAAGCCCCAACTCGGTGCCTCTCCTCCCTCCCTCCTCAGCCGAATTTGGGTGCGCTCGGTCGACAGGCTTTTTTTTGCCCGTGCGCCGCTGAGAAGCGTGCGCTTACACCAACATTGAGAAAAGCCGGAGTTCCGCGCTGAACGCGCGGCGCGGCAGTCCTGCCCGGACCGGCTAGGAAGAAGAGGCCGACGCGCCTGGCGTCGAGGGCGCCAGCGGAGCCGGCGCCGTGGTGCTGACCGTCTTGCCGTCCGGGCGTGCGCTGGCCCCAAGTGCTGCGGCGACGTTTCCGGACGCCGCGATCTTCAAGCGGGACATTTCGGACATGACGCGGGAGGCATATCCCCCGTCGTCAGGCAGATTGCCCGCCCCGACGTAAAGCTGCAGGCCCCGCTCGATCGAGCCGCCGCGCCGGATCGCGTCGCTCAGGATCGCCGAGCCCATTCGAATGTTGACCACCGGTTCGAGCGCGTTGTGCTGCTCTCCGCCGAGCCAGTACCGGCTCGTGTGAATGCTGGTCATCACCTGCATCAGCCCCTGCGCCCCCACCGGACTTTCGGCAAACGGGTTCAGGCTCGACTCGACCGCCATCACGGCCAGGATCAGCAGCGGATCGAGCTGGGTCTCCTGGCCCGCGTCGCGGGCCGCCAGCACCAGAGGGCGCACGGCCTCGTCGGCCACGTGATAACGGCGCGACAGGTACTGCGCGACTTGCGCCTCGGTCTTTTCCAGGTGCACCCAGCGCACCGAAGCGGCGGGGCCGTCTGCCGGGGGGGCGGCCGACTCGTCGCTGGCGGACTCGTCGGACTCGAGCGCAGTGGGCGAGAACCAGCCATGCATCAATTGCACGGTAGGCTCCCGCACGCTCGGCATGGTTGCGATGGCCACACCGGCCACAACCGTGAACGTGCCCACGGCCTCGGACAATCGCCGTAACATGGTCAACCCATTTCCAGCCAGATCTGCGGCAGCCTCCACCCAATCAATGCCTTGGCGGACCCTGCTGCCCTTGGAGTCACGCATGAAGCCCTCCTGCGGCAGTATCGACACCCACCTAAGAAAGCGGGCGCTCGCTTACACAAGATTCTTCGAACCGGTTCGCCAGCGAATGAACCGGGCTCCAATAGCCCACGGCCTCGGCATGCCACCGGGCCAGCTTGGCCGGAGCGATCGAGGATCGATCAGCGATCCATCTTGCCCGGCCCGACTCGTGTCGCTGTCGCGTCCCCCACGGGGTCAGACGTCACCGGGACGTCGCACCCGACAGCGAATCATCTCAATCGATTCTATCCGCTCACAAGGACCCGTCAATCGAAAACCCTTTGCTGCGGTGCAAGAATTGTATTCCATCAAACGGGCTCAAACCAACCGTTCGTCGGACCGTTGGACATGCTGCGGATGCATGTCTTTTCAAATCAATGAATTACAGTCACTAATTGAATAGTAAGTGTGCGCTTGCTATTCCACGTTTGCGTTGCCTCTCCACAACTTCGAGCCATCCGGATACGGTGATTCAGTACAGTGATCTGAGGGAATTCCTGCAGGCGTTGGATCGACTCGGGCAGCTGACCCACGTCGATCACGAAGTCTCTCCGCGCCTCGAGATGACCGAAATCAGCCGGCGGGTTCTGGCCCAGGCCGGGCCGGCGCTGCTGTTCCGCCGCCCCACCGGCAGCTCGGTCCCGGTCCTGACCAATCTGTTCGGCACCCCGCAACGCGTCGCCTTGGCAATGGGGGGCGAGCGCCTGGACCGGTTGCGCGAGATCGGTGAGCTGCTGGCGGCGCTGAAAGAGCCGGAACCGCCCAGCGGGCTGCGCGACGCACTCGGCAAGGTCGGGATGCTGAAGGCGGCGCTCTGGGACATGACGCCACGCACCGTGCGGGGGGCGCCTTGCCAGCAGATCATATGGGAAGGTGCCGACGTGGACCTCGGCAGGATCCCGGTGCAGACCTGCTGGCCGGACGATGCCGCGCCCCTGATCACCTGGGGGATCGTCATAACCCGGGGCCCGCACCGCAAGCGCCAGAACCTGGGTATCTACCGGCAACAGGTGCTGGGCCCCAACAAGGTCGCGATGCGCTGGCTGGCCCATCGGGGCGGGGCGCTCGATTTCCGCGATCACCGGTTCAGCCGGCCGGGCGAGCCGTTCCCGATCGCGGTGGCCCTGGGCGCCGACCCGGCCACGGTCCTGGGCGCCGTGACGCCGGTGCCGGATTCGCTGTCGGAGTACCAGTTTGCCGGGTTGCTGCGCGGCGCAAAGACCGAAATCACCCGCTGCATCGGCGGCGACCTGGAGGTCCCGGCGTCGGCGGAGATCGTGCTGGAAGGAGCGATCCTGCCGGACCCGTCCAACCGGGACGGCCAGATCAGCGCCGCCAATGCCGGCTACGAGACGGCGCTCGAAGGTCCGTTCGGCGACCACACCGGCTACTACAACGAGGTCGAGCGGTTCCCGGTCTTCACCATCGAGCGCATCACGATGCGCCGCGACCCGATCTATCACTCGACCTATACGGGCCGGCCGCCGGACGAGCCAGCCGTTCTCGGGGTCGCGCTGAACGAGGTCTTCCTGCCGATTCTGCGGCGGACCTTTCCCGAGATCGTCGATTTTTACCTGCCGCCGGAAGGATGCAGCTACCGGCTGGCGGTGATCACGATGCGCAAGCAGTACCCGGGGCACGCCCGACGCGTGATGTTCGGAGTGTGGAGCTTCCTGCGGCAATTCATGTACACCAAGCTGCTGATCGTGACCGATCCGGACATCGACGCGCGCAATTGGCGCGATGTCGTCTGGGCGATCACGACCCGGGTCGATCCGGCGCGCGACACGGTGATCGTGGAAAATACGCCGATCGACTACCTGGACTTCGCCAGCCCGACGGCCGGACTGGGCAGCAAGATGGGCATCGACGCGACCCACAAGATGGCCGGCGAGACCGACCGTGCCTGGGGACGGCCGATCGAGATGGATCCGGCGGTCACGGCGCGCGTCGAGGCGATCTGGCGGGAGCTGGGGCTGTCATGAGCATCGAACGCAAGCCGATCCGGCGCGGGGCGATCCGCTCCGCCGGCTACGATGCCGCGGCGCGGGTGCTCGAGATCGAGTTCGACAACGGCTCGGTGCTGCAACACACCGGAGTCGGCGCGGAGATCGCCCGACGGTTCCTTTCGAGCTCGGCGCCGGCGAGCTATTACAAGGACAACATCGAGGAGGAGTTTCCTTCGCGGCGCGCGTGACCTGTTTCAGGCGGTCCGGTGCCCGGCGCGGCGCCGTGGGCAAACTGCGCGCGACGGCGCTGCGCCGGGCACCGGACCGCCTGAAACAGGTCACGCCCGCCTACGAAGCCCCATCCTCCACAGCAGGCCATCCCTGTCGACGAAGTGATGCTTCACCGCGGACGCCACGTGCACGCCCACCAGCCCGGCGAGCGTAAAGGCCAGCGTCGCGTGAACCTGGATCAGCAAACTGGCCAGAGCCTTGTCCTTCGCCACCAGGTCGGGCAGCTGGAACCAGCCCAGGTAAGTCACATGAAAACCGGCCGCCGTGCTGTACGCCCATCCGGCCACCGGGACGATCAAGAACAGCAGGTACAGCAACCGGTGCACCCACGCCGAGGCCGCGCGCTGCCACGGCCGCATCGATCCGGGCAGGGCCGGCGGACGGTGCCGCAAGCGCCACATCAGCCGGAGAATCGACAACCCCAGGATCGTCAGCCCCGTCCACTTGTGATAGTTGATCCAGCGCACCCGCGCGGGTGAGACCGGCGCATCGGCCATGAGCAAGCCGATCACGAACCCGGCGGCGATGGCCACCGCCAGCAGCCAGTGCAGCACGACCGCAACGCGCGTGTAGCGCCCCGAAGGGTCGCTCGCCGAGGACTGGACGCTGTTCGTCGCGCGGTTCATTGTTCCCAACGCCGAAATCATGGAATCTGCGCCGCCGGCAGCTCCCGCAGGATCGAATCGGCCCGCTGGCGCAGGAACGGGGCCTCGCGGTGATGGTCGAACAGCGTCGGTGCGGGCAGCATGGCAGCCATTTCGGCTGCCTGCTCGGATGACAGCGAGGCTGCGTCCACCTCGAAGTAGTGCCGGGCCGCAGCCTGCGCGCCAAAAACGCCATCGCCCCATTCGACCACGTTCAGATAGACCTCCAGGATGCGGCGTTTATTCCACACCGACTCCACCATCCACGTGATCAGCAGCTCCTGCATCTTGCGCAGGTAGCTGCGGTGCGCCGACAGGAACAGGTTCTTCGCCAGCTGCTGCGAGATCGTCGAGCCGCCGTGCGTGGCGCGCCCCCGCTTGCGATTGGTTTCGTACGCCTTTTCCATGGCCTCCCAGTCCACGCCCTCGTGCTCCAGGAAGCGGGCATCCTCGGCCGCCACGACGGCCCGCTTCAGGTTGCCCGAGATGCGCTCGTACCCGACCCACTGCTGGGACAGGCCGGCCGACAGATGCCGTGCCGCCCGTCGCTCCTGCGCCTGCAGCATGAACGCGGTGACCCTGGGGTTGTGCCACTTCCAGTAGACGATCCAGCCGAGATACCACGACTGAACCGCGACCAGCACCACCACCAGCAGGAGCACGGCCCTCCTGAGCCAGCGCCCGAGGTCGGCGCGATTCACGTGGCCGTGCGGGCGCGGGACTGGTCCAGGATCCGACGCAGCTCGCGATAGACCGGCGCGGTGTCCGGGCGCACGCCACGCCAGAACAGAAACGACTCGGCCGCCTGCTCGATCAGCATGCCCAGCCCATCGGCCACGGCGCGGGCACCGCCCCGCTGCGCCAGCCGCATGAAGGGCGTCGCTTCCGGCGCGTACACCAGATCGTAGGCGAGCGCGCAGTCGTCGAAGGTCTCCGGATCAATCGCCGGCGCATCGTGATTCAGGCTGCTCGAGGTTCCGTTGACGATCAGGTCGAAGTGCTCGGCCGGGATCTCATCGAGACGGATCGCCTCGACCCCGAATTCGTCCGCGAGTTCCTGGGCCCGCCCGTGCGTTCGGTTGGCCACCGCGATCCACTTCGGTCTTTCCTCGAGCAGGGACGCGATCAGACCCCGCACGCCGCCCCCGGCACCCAGCACCAGGATCGCCGAGCCCGGCACCTTGAATCCGAGCCGGTTCGCGATGTCGCGCACGAACCCGATGCCGTCGGTGTTGTCGCCGTAAATCGTGTCCTCGTCGAACTTCAGCGTATTGACCGCTCCGGCCAGGCGCGCCCTCGCGGTCAGGGAATCGGCCAGCTTGGAAGCGTCCAGCTTGAACGGGATGGTCACGTTCAGTCCCAGGTAGCCGGCGTCGCGCAGTCCCAGCGCGAACTCTTCGAACCCGTCCAGCGGGCCCTCCAGCCGCTCGTAGCTGATCGACTGACGCGTGGCCTGGGCAAACAGCTTATGAATTTCCGGCGAGCGGCTGTGCACTACCGGATTTCCGACCACGGCGTACTGGTCAAGCTTGCCCATCGGCTAACGGCTCCCCGGCGTCGCATCGGCGACGGCGCGCGTCCCAAATTGGTCGTTGGTAAACATCCAGGTGCGCGTGATCTCGAGCAGATCGGTGTCGTGCGCGATTTCCGGCGGAAACGGCGGGTAAGGGGCAGCAAGCTTAACAATTCGGCGCGCCGCCCGATCGAGCACCGGGGAGCCGGACGAACGCTCGACGATCGCGTCCAGCAGGGTTCCATTGCGGTCGATCACGACGGTCATCTGCAGGCTGCCGTAGATGCGGCCGCGCGCTTCGTCCGGATAGTTCTCGTTGCCCACCTTCTCCACCCGCGCCCGCCAGTCTTCGAAGTAGCGGGCGAACCGGTATTCGGAAGTGCTGGGCATGAAATGGTGTCGACGCGGCCGTTGCTGATAATCGGAAATCTCCTTGGCGATCTCCGCCTGCATGCGCGCCAGCTGTTGACGGGACGGGTCGCGATGCGCGGCGCCGGTGGAGCTGTCCTTGCTCGGATCGACCAGGTAGGCGGTGGTGCTCATCTTGTGCACCATCGCCAGCAGCTGGCGCTGCTCCTGCTCCAGACGCTCGACCTGCTGACGCTCCAGATCGACCGTTTCGCCGTCGCGCTGCTCGGCAAGGTCGGGCAGCGGGGAGGTGCGGCGACCGGCGTCGCTGTTGCCGCCCCCCTCGAGGTTGGCCTGGGCCAGCGCCTGCGGCTTGGAGGGACGCGCCGGGCTTTTCGCGTTGACCAGCACGATTTCGAGCGCCGGATCGGACTGGCGCACTCGCAGCAGGTCCGGGTCGACGAAACGCACCGCCAGCACCAGCGCGTGCACCCCGGCTGACGCCATCAGCGCCGCCATCAGCACGCGGTCATCGAACGAAGACTCGATCCACTGCATCCTTCACCCTCGGTGCAACATCCCGCCCGTCGGCGTTTCCAATCGATCCAGCACGCCGCCGCTTCGCAGCCTAAAGCGTACCGCCGTCGCGGCCGCTCGCCCCGGACTGCGCGATCCCATGCTCAGGCAGCCCCGTTGCTGCTTCGTCCTGCCCCTGCTCGGCCGCCGCTGCGGCCGCTGCGTCCATTTCCGCCGCGACGGCGAACCGCGCCGGATCGAGCACCGCATCTTCCTCGTCGGGCCCTTGCTCGACCGAATCGTCGAGCACCCGAAGCAGGCGCGCATCCAGCGACAGATCCAGCAGATCCTGCCCCAGGATTTCGAGCTCGACACATCGACCCCGCTGCAACGACGGTAATCCCGGCAGCCGAAGCACCAGCGGCAAGCCATCCAGCCTGACAAGATCGCCTTTGAGCACCGTGGCACGGCAACGCCGGGTCCCGTTCTGGTCGAGCCAGCGCAGGCACCAGTAGCGCTCCATCGCCTGCTGGAATTCGTCGTAAGCGCCGTAGGCGGCGTCGAAAGCCGAAACCACCGCGAAAAGCTGCGCGTCGTTGCGGCCGTAGGGGGGCGGATCGCCCGTCACCGCGGCCAGCAACTGACGCTGGTTGACCAGATCGACGTAGCGGCGCAGCGGCGAAGTGCACCACGCGTAATGTGCAACCCCGAGGCCGTCGTGAGGCGCCGGAGCGGTCGACATGCGCACCCGGCCGACCGACTGCGAGCGGTACACGCCGGCCAGACCCAGCTTCGCCAGCCAGCCGCCCCAGTGCGAATTCGCGTAGATCATCAATTCGGACACGATCCGGTCCAGCGGCGCATCGCGCAGGCGCGGCCGTATCGACACCTGCGCCTGCTCGCCCTGGCCGTGCAGCTCGAAACTGTAGTCGACGCGCCCGCTCGCCTCCGGGCGCCCGCGCGCCGCCTCCCTGCGCTTGAGCAGCGCGTTGGACAGGCGCCACAGCGCCGCCAGCTGCGCGCCGAACGGCAACTGCGGATCCGGCCCGCCCAGGACCTGCTCGGTGGCCGCCGAGGCGAGCTCGTCGTGGCGAAGATTGGCCCCGATCCGGATCCGCTCCAGCACGCTGACCGTGGACTCGACGGTCATCTCGCGCGGGTCGACGTCCATATACAGCGACAGCGCCGGCACGGTGCGGCCCTGGTCCAGGGAGAAGGATGCGATCCAGGTGTCGGGCAGCATCGTGATCTTGATGCCGGGAGCGTACACGGTCGACATGCGTGAACGGGCCAGTTCGTCCAGCGCATCGTCGCGCCGGATCGCCAGGGCCGGAGCGCAGATGTGGATTCCGACCCGCAGGCGTCCACCGGCGGCGGCCGACACGGAGAAGGCATCGTCGATCTCGGTGGTCGAGGAATCGTCGATCGAGAACGCCTCGACCGCGGCCAGCGGCAGCGCTTCGCCGTACGGGCCGGGATCGGCCGGAACCGGGACAAACGCGGTCCCGCGCGCAAAGCAGCGCGCAAGAAAGCTTTCCAGATGCCAGTGGTACGCCGACGCGATCGATCCACGCGCCAGCAGCAACCGCACCGGGGTCATCTTCAGTTCGCGCGCGGCCTGCTCGACCGCTTTGTACGGCGGCGAATTCTTGTCCGGCCGAAGCAGCAGGCCCGCACCCAGGCAGCGGATCGGCTCCGGCAACCGTCCGGCCAGCAGTTCGACCACGTAATGCGCCCGCTGCTCATCCTGTTCACGTCGCCTTGCAAGCGCCGCCAGCGCGGCGCGCAGCACTTCGGGCGCAGCCGGGCGAAAACGGCCCTTGCCCTTGCGGTGGAAGTACACGGGAGCTGAATGAAGCCTGAGCAGGATCGCCGCCGCCTCGACCGCCATCGGCTCATGGCCGAAATACTCGCGCGCCAGCTCCTGGAAATCGAACTCCTGCTGGGGTGCGCATTGCCACAGAAAATCCAGATCGACCGAGGCGGCTTCGAGGCGGGCCTGCTCGAGCAGCTGGGCCCCGGCCGGGCGCTCGAAGCGCAGCAGCACATGGCCGGACTTTATCTTCGCGCGCCGGCCTCCGGGCAGCTCGACTTGAAACGAGGCGTCCGTCGACGACAGCACGGCGCCGACCTTCAGGTCGCCCTCATCCTCGAACAGCAGGTGCATAGCTACCGCTCAGGTCACCTCGATCAAGCTCGTCTGTGCCCACCCGCCAACACCCTCACCCCCGGCCCCTACCCCGCAACCATGGTTCCGGGAAAGAACCCGCCAGAGGCGGATGCTGGGGAGGTCTCTCCCGCAAGCGGGGTAGGGGAGGAACTGCTCCCCTATCCCACGCCAGCGGCGAGGCGAGGAACTGCTCCCCTGTCCCACGCCAGTGGGAGAGGGGCCGGGGGTGAGGGTGTTGGCAGGTCAGACGGTCAGTCCCCCGGCGACCTCGATCACCGCTCCGTTGATGTAGCTGGCCTCGTCGGAGGCGAGGAAAGCGTAGACATTGGCCACTTCCTCGGGACGCCCGAGCCGCTTGAGCGGCACGCGGTCCTTCAACTGGTTCAGCACCCGCTCGGGAATCGTCTCCAGGATGTGGGTCGCAATGAATCCGGGACAGACCGCGTTGCAGCGGATCCCCTTGGGCCCCAGCTCCCGGGCCCAGGTCTTGACGAATCCGATCACGCCGAACTTGCTGGCCGCATAGTTGGTCTGTCCGAAGTTTCCATAAATGCCAACGACGCTGGACGCGTTCAAGATGACGCCGGAGCCCTGCTCCAGCATGGGCGCAAGCACCGCCTTGCAGCTGTTATACGTTCCCTTCAGGTTCACGTCGATAACCCGGTCGAACTGCTCCTCGGTCATGTTCTGGATTCGCGCATCCTGCGTGATCCCGGCGTTGTTGACCAGGATGTCGATGCGGCCGAAGCGGCCGCGCAGGCGATCGACCATGCGGTCGAGCTGATCGCGCCGGGTCACGTCGACCGCAAACGATTCGATGATCTCGCCGTTGACCTTCAATTGCGAGCGCGCGCTCTGCAGCGCTTCGTCCGAAAGATCGACCAAAGCGACCGACGCCCCCTCGTCGAGGAACTTTCGAGCGGTTGCATAGCCGATGCCCTGGGCGGCGCCGGTGATGACGGCCACCTTTCCTTTCAATTTCATCGTTGCGCCTTGTTCAAGTCGGTTGATCGCAAAAATCGAGAATCTCGTCCAGGTAAAGGTCGAAGTCGGACAGCACGTGGTCCGAGCCCTCGATCACGCGCTGGCGGCACAGCGCGTACTTGGCGACCATGGCCTTCCAGTCGATCACTTCGTCGCCGGTCGCAGCCACCAGGAAATAGCGCTCGGGGCGCGTGACCCGGGGCGTATCGATCCCCCGCAGCTCCGCCAGATGATCCGCCGTAAGCTCTATCGTCTGATCCGAGAAATACACCGGTTGGCGCCCCAGATGAGCAGCCAGATCGAGCGCCGGATCGACCGCCGGGTTCAGCAAAACGGCCCGGCACCCGAGCTGCTCGGCCAGCCAGGTGGCGTAATAGCCCCCGAGCGAGCTGCCGACCACGGCCAGCCTGGCCGGATCCTCCAGCGCGGCGGCCCCCAGCGCGACATTCACCGCCGCCCGCGGCGATGCCGGCAGCTGGGGGCAGACGAAGTCGCCGGCCCGCCCTCGCGCGGCCATCGCCGTTCGCATCCGCTCGGCCTTCCTGGACCGGGGCGAGGAGCGAAATCCGTGCAGGTAAAGAATCATTCGCGGCCGCCCGCAACCGCAGGCGTGCGCCGCTGCAGCTCCTGCAGGATCCTGCGCGGCATCCCGTCGAAGCTGCCGTTGCTCATCACGACCACGTGGTCGCCCGGCCGGGTTGCCGCCGCGACCCGCTCGGCCAGCTGCGCCGGGTCCTGAACCGCCAGCGCGCCGCGCAGGTCGGCCAGAACCTCGTTCGCGTCCCAGGCCACGGAGTGACGCCCCTGCCGCGGCGCGTAGCAGAACACCTGATCGGCCAGCCGCAGGCTCTGCACCAGCGCCTGCCGCATCGAACCGAGCCGCATCGTGTTCGAGCGCGGTTCGAACACCGCCAGCACGCGCGCGGCCGGCGCCGCAGCAGGCGCACCCGGCGGCGCGATGCGCCGCCGCAGCCCCTCCAGCGTCGCTGCGATAGCGCTCGGGTGGTGCGCGAAGTCGTCGTACACGGTCACGCCGTTGACGATGCCGCTCACCTGCATCCGGCGCAGCACTCCGGAAAACGTCTGCAGCGCCTCGATCGCGCGCGCGGGCTCCACCCCGGCCGCCTCGGCGCACGCGATGGCCGCCAGCGCATTGCATCGATTGTGCCAGCCGGTCATCGGCAGGCGCAGGCGGCCGTGATCCGTCTGACCGCACAGCACGTCGAATTCGTGCCGGCCCGCTTCCTCGACACGGCCGGCGTGCCAGCCGGACGGATCGTCGAATTGCTGCACCGGGGTCCAGCAGCCTCGCTGCAGCACCCGCGCCAGCGCCGGGTCCGATCCGTTGATGATCAGGCGCCCGCTGGCCCGCACACAGCGGACCAGGTGGTGAAACTGCGTCTCGATCGCGGCCAGATCGGCGAAGATGTCGGCGTGATCGAACTCCAGGTTGTTCAGCACCGCGACGCGCGGGAAATAGTGGACAAACTTGCTGCGCTTGTCGAAAAACGCGGTGTCGTATTCATCGGCCTCGATGACGAACGCCGCGCCGTCGCCCAGGCGGGCCGAAGTTCCGAAATCCGACGGCACTCCGCCGATCAGGAAGCCGGGCGAACGGCCGGCGCATTGCAGGATCCAGGCCAGCATCGAAGCGGTCGTCGTCTTGCCGTGCGTCCCGGCCACGGCCAGCACATCGCGCTGCGCCAGTATGTTCTCGTGCAGCCATTGCGGTCCGGATGTGAAGGCGGCGCCGCTGTCCAGGATCGCCTCCATCAACGGGTTGCCCCGCGTCACGACGTTGCCGATCACGAAGCAGTCCGGCTTCAGAGCCAGCTGGTCCGCAGCGAACCCCTCGATCAGTTCGATGCCGGCCAGGCGCAACTGCTCGCTCATCGGCGGATACACGGCCGCGTCGCAACCGGTCACGCGATGCCCGGTGGCCTTCGCCAGTTGCGCGAGCCCGCCCATGAACGTGCCGCAGATGCCGAGGATGTGCAGATACATTGAGAGCCGCCTGTTTTGTTGCGGCGCAAGAATGTAGCATTGTCAGCCTCCATTCGAGGCCAGCGAAACCATGACCGACAACCCGGCCCGAAGCCCCGCCCGAGGCGATGATCTGAAAACCGCCGTGGCCGCGGCCGCGGCGCGCTGGATCGCGGAGGAAGGATGCGACTACGCGACGGCCAAGCGCAGGGCGGTGCGCGAAGTGCTCGGCGATGCGGCGGGCACTCGCAGCGCGATGCCCGACAACCCGCTGGTCGAGGCCGAATTGAGACGCTACCTGCGGCTGTTCGCGTCCGACCGTCAACCGTTGCAACTGGCCGCATTGAGACGCCTGGCGCTGCAATGGATGCGGCAACTGTCGGCGTTCAACCCTTACCTGATCGGCGCGGTGCTGAACGGGACAGCTACCGGCCTTTCCGGCATCCACCTGAACCTGTACGCCGACAGCGCGAAGGACGTCGAGATCTTCCTGCTGAACGACTCGCGCTCGTTCGAGGTACGCGAGCCCGGTCCGAATGCCGAAACCACGCAGGAGATCCTGGAGTTGCAGGTTGCGGCGCCGCCCGACGCCGCGATCGAGGACGACGTCATCATCACGCTCAGCGTGATGGATCCGGTCGCACTGCGGGTGGCGCCGGCCGGTCGTCCCAAGGATCCGGAACTGCACCCGGTCGAGCGGGCCGGGCGTGCCAGCGCGGTGATGGTCGAGCGCCTGCTGGCCGAGACCGCCCTGCCGCGCGGCGCGGGCGCCGATGACGATGGCTGAGCGACCGCAAGGTTTGCGATGGCGCGCTGCGCTGATCGCGGTGGCGCTGTGCGCGGCCGTGGCGCTGTCCGCCGGTGCCGTCTGGAGCTGGCGGCAGCAGGCCACGCCAAAGCTGGATCCGGCCGCACAGTCGTTTTTTGCACTGAGCCTGCCCGACGCGGACGGCGTGCAAAGGCCGCTGAAGACCTGGCAGGGCAAACTGTTGATCGTGAACTTCTGGGCGACCTGGTGCGCTCCCTGCATCGAGGAGATGCCGCAGTTGCAGAAGATGGCCGATGAGTTTGCCCCACGCAACGTCGCGGTGATCGGCATCGGCGTGGATGATGCAGACAAGGTGCGGCAATTCCGCACGGAACACCGGATCCGGATTCCGCTGCTCGCCGCCGGATTCGGCGGCATGGAGTTGGCTCAGCACCTGGGAAACCCTGAGCCCGTGCTGCCTTATACTGCGCTCATATCCCCGGAAGGCCTGATCGTCGAGCAACACTCGGGTCGCATCGAGGAGCGCGAGGTGCGTCAATGGGTGGCCGAGCACGGCACCCGGTGATCCTACCCTTCGCAAGCCAGAGCCCGGGCTAAAGCGGCCCGTACCGGCGGACTGGACAAATCTGGACGAATTGTAGACAATTCGCCGCTTACTTAGAACAACTGTCGCCTTCTGTTGGCTTTGCCAACGCAAGGCCGGTGGGCGAACGATCCCCTCGTGGCACGCTCGATCCTCGTAGTCAACGGACCGAACCTGAACCTGCTCGGCACCCGCGAGCCGGCCGTGTATGGCCGCGCGAGCCTGGCCGATATCGAACGTGAGTTGTCGCAGGCCGCCGCGGCGCTGGGGGTCGCGGTACAGACCTTCCAGAGCAATCACGAGGGCGCCTTGATCGATCGGTTGCACGCGGCGCGCAGCGACGGCACGGATTTCATCGTCATCAACGCGGGGGCATTCACCCACACCAGCATCGCGCTGCGCGATGCGCTGGCCGCGGTCGCGATCCCATTCGTCGAAGTGCACATTTCAAACGTGTACCGGCGCGAGCGCTTCCGGCACCGGTCGATGCTGACCGAACTGGCCGTGGGGGCGATCGTCGGACTCGGTCCGGCCGGATACCGGCTTGCGCTGGAGTTCGCCGCGACCTATGCAGTTCCCCGGGTCGGCCGCACCTGAATGACCATGGATCTTCGAAAGCTCAAGACCCTGATCGACCTGGTGGCGGAGTCCGGCATCGCCGAGCTCGAGGTGACCGAGGGCGAGGACAAGGTGCGCATCGTCAAGACGGGCGCACCGGCACCCGCCGCCGCGGCTCCGGTCCTGCAGATCAGCCCGGCGCAGTCGCCGGCAAGCGCGCCGGCATCGGCAGCGCCGGCACCCGAAGAACCCATAGGCCACCCGGTGAAGTCGCCGATGGTCGGGACGTTTTACCGGGGCCCGGGGCCGGGCGCCAAACCGTTCGTCGAAGTCGGCCAGGCGGTCAAGCCGGGCGACACGCTGTGCATCATCGAGGCCATGAAGCTCTTGAACGAGATCGAGGCCGAGGTGGCCGGAACGATCAAGGAAATCCTGGTGGAAAACGGCCAGGCGGTCGAATACGGTCAGGTCCTGTTCGTGATCCTCTAGCCCGGCCGATGTTCGGAAAGATCCTGATCGCCAATCGCGGCGAGATTGCGCTGCGCATCCAGCGGGCCTGCCGTGAGCTCGGCATCCGGACCGTGGTCGTGCACTCGCAAGCCGACACGGACGCCAAGTACGTGAAGCTGGCCGACGAATCCGTCTGCATCGGACCCGCCCCGTCCAAGGACAGCTACCTGAACGTGCCCGCCATCATCAGCGCGGCCGAGGTCACCGACGCCGAGGCGATTCACCCCGGCTACGGCTTTCTCTCGGAGAACGCCGACTTCGCCGAGCGCTGCGAACGCAGCGGTTTCGTTTTCATCGGACCCCGGCCCGACTCGATCCGGTTGATGGGCGACAAGATTTCGGCCAAGCGGGCGATGGTCGAAGCCGGCGTGCCGACCGTGCCCGGCTCCGAGGGCGCGCTGCCCGAGGAGGCCCGCGACATCGTCAAGATCGCCCGTTCGATCGGTTACCCGGTGATCATCAAGGCTGCCGGCGGCGGCGGCGGCCGCGGCATGCGCGCCGTCCACACCGAGGCGGCCCTGGTGGCCGCGGTCGGGATGACGCGCCAGGAGGCGCAGAGCGCCTTCGGCAATCCGGCCGTTTACCTGGAAAAGTTCCTCGAGAATCCGCGCCATATCGAGATCCAGGTGCTGGCCGACCAGAATCGCAACGCGGTGTGGCTGGGCGACCGCGACTGCTCGATGCAGCGGCGCCACCAGAAGATCCTGGAGGAGGCGCCGGCGCCCGGCATCGCCCGCAGGCTGATCGAGCGCGTCGGCGAGCGCTGCGCGGAAGCCTGCCGCAAGATCGATTACCGGGGCGCCGGCACGTTCGAGTTCCTGTTCGAGGCCGGCGAGTTCTACTTCATCGAGATGAACACGCGGGTCCAGGTCGAGCATCCGGTCACCGAGATGGTGACCGGGGTGGACATCGTGCAGCAGCAGATCCGGGTCGCCGCCGGCGAAAGACTCGCCCTGAGGCAACGCGACATCGTGCCGCGCGGGCATGCGATCGAGTGCCGTATCAACGCGGAGGACCCGTTCAAGTTCACGCCCAGCCCGGGCCGCATCGCCGCGTGGCACGCGCCCGGAGGCCCCGGCGTCCGCGTCGATTCGCACGTCTACGCCGGCTACTTCGTCCCGCCCCACTACGATTCGCTGATCGGCAAGGTGATCTGCTACGGCGACACGCGCAACCAGGCGATCGCCCGGATGCGCATCGCGCTGTCCGAGATGGTCGTGGAAGGCATCATGACCAACATCCCGCTGCACCGCGAGCTGATGCTGGACGAGAAGTTCGTCCAGGGCGGCACCAGCATCCACTACCTTGAACAGCGGCTGGCCGCCATCCACGCACCCCGATCCTGACGGATGCGAAGGCGCAGCCGGCCTGATCGAGTTCGAGGTGCTGGCCGACGCCGGATCGGCCGAGGCGCTGTCCGACGCGCTTCTGGAGGCCGGTGCGCTGTCGGTGAGCCTGGAGGACGCCGACGCGCAGTGCGCATCGGAGCGGCCGATTTTCGCAGAGCCGGGCAGCGATCCGGAGGCGCTCTGGCGGCGCAACCGGCTGCGCGCGCTGCTCGGACCGCACCAGAGTCCCGAGCAGGTCCTTTCGCAGGCGGCCGGGGCTCTCGCGCTGGCGCCACCGCTCATCGTCGCGGTACGCCGACTCACCGAACAGGACTGGGTCAGATCGAGCCAGGCGCAGTTCGAGCCGCTCAGGATCGGCCGCCTCTGGATCGTCCCGTCGTGGAGTGAACCGCCCGATCCGTCGGCGTTGAACCTGCGGTTGGATCCGGGGCTCGCCTTCGGCACCGGATCGCACCCGAGCACCCGCCTGTGTCTGCAGTGGCTGGAGGCCCACGTGCGGCCCGGCATGCGCGTGCTCGACTACGGGTGCGGCTCCGGCATCCTGGCGATTGCCGCCGCAAGGCTCGGCGCGGCGAAAGTCAGCGGCGTCGACATCGACCCGCTGGCCCTGCGGGCGGCGAGCGAGAACTCGCGTCGCAACGCGGTCCAGGCCGATTACACTGCACCGGGTCGCTTGAGTAGCGAAACTTTGAACGGCCGATTCGATGTGGTGATTGCCAATATCCTGGCCAATCCGCTGATCGTGCTGGCACCCGCCCTGGTCGCACACCTGGCGGATGCCGGCGTTCTGGTGCTTGCCGGCGTGCTCGTGCGCCAGGTCGAGGCGCTGGTCGAGGCCTACCGCGCGACCGATGCGCGGCTGGATCTTGCCGTCTGGGCGGCTGACGGCGACTGGGTCTGCCTGACCGGGCGCCGAAGCGCCCCCTGACCATGGCACTGGCGGCGCGCTGTCCCCACTGCCGGGCGCTGTTCCGCGTGATCGCGGACCAGTTGAAACTGCGCGGGGGGCTGGTTCGCTGCGGCGAATGTCGGAAGGTATTCGACGCGATCGGCAGTCTCATCTACGTGGACGACCATGCGCTGCTGCGCGTCACGGAAGATGCGCCGCTCGGCGGCGCTGCGCACCCGGGGCCCGCCGCGCCGGTCCAGGCAGCGCGGGCGGCAACAGCGCCGGCGCCCGTGGCGCAACCGCGCGAACCGGTCGCCCCGGCCGAGCAGGCTGCGCGGGCGCGCGTGGTCGAGCGCGGGCGCCGCAAGCGGGCGGTGGCCGAGGAAGGAGCCGAGCTGTCGGTGCCGACCCTGTTCGGCGTGAACGAGCAGTTCGTGCCGATGCCCGGCCCGCTCGACTCCGAGCCCGGAGCCGCCCGCCGGCGTGAACCGTACATTGACATGCTCGGCCGCGACGACGGTTCGCCGCCCGAAACGGATGCCGAGGGGTTGGAAGCGGCAACGCCGTCCTTCCTGTCGGCGCAGGGTCAACGCCTTCAGCGGCGCCGGCGCCGGATTCTCGCGGCCGCCTGCGTGCCGCTCGCGCTGGCGGCCGCGGCGCAGTTCGCTCTGGCGCTGCGCGAGGATGCGCTGGAGGCCTGGCCTTCGCTGCGCCCGCTGCTGGTACGCGCCTGCGATGTCTATGGCTGCAGCGTCGACTGGCCCGCGCATGCGGACCTGTTGACGATCGTCGGCTCGGACCTGGCGGCGGTGCCGGGCACGGACGTGATCGAGCTCAACGCGGCGATTCGCAACCGCGCCCCTTTCACCATGGCTCTGCCGGCACTCGAGGTCACCCTGACCGACACCCAGAACCGGACCATCGCCCGCAAGGTATTCCTGCCGGCCGATTACCTGGCCTCCACCGGCGAACCGTCGTCCAGGATCGAGGAAGGCCTGGCACCGGAGTCGGACCTGTCGGTGCGGCTGGTGTTCGAGGCCCGGGGGCTGAGTGCAGCCGGCTTCGTGCTGTATCCGTTCTATCTGTGACCGCGCGCCGGTCCCGGGCAAAGACCCCGCTCCATCGAAACGAAATCCATGTCCACACTGATCTGCGGTTCGTTCGCCTTCGATTCGATCATGGTGTTTCCCGGTCGGTTCAAGGATCACATCCTGCCCGACCAGGTGCACATCCTGAACGTGTCGTTCCTGGTTCCGACGCTGCGCCGTGAATTCGGCGGGTGTGCCGGCAACATCGCCTACAACCTAGCCCTGCTGGACGGTTCGCCCCTGCCGATGGCGACGGTCGGCGACGACAGCCAGCCTTACCTGGATCACCTGGACCGGTTCGGAATCGATCGCCGGTTCGTGCGGCAGGTTCCGGGAACGTTGACCGCTCAAGCCTTCATCACGACCGACCTGGACGACAATCAGATCACCGCCTTCCACCCGGGCGCGATGTCGCACTCGCACCTGAACCGGATCGAGCCGGAGGGCCTCGAACTGGGCATCCTCGGCCCGGACGGGCGCGAAGGGATGCTGCTGCACGCCGAGCAGATGAGCGAGCTGGGCCTGCCGTTCATATTCGATCCCGGCCAGGGCATGCCGATGTTCGAAGCGGCCGAACTGCAGTGGTTCATCGATCGGGCGCAGTACCTGGCGCTGAACGACTACGAGGCCAGGTTGCTGGCCGCCAAGACCGGCTGCGACCTGCGGTCGCTGGCGCGGCGCCTGAAGTCGGTTGTCGTCACGCTGGGAGCGCAGGGATCGCGCATCCATGCGGACGGCAAGACTCTCGAGATCCCGGTCGCGCCGGCGCGCGCCGTGCTTGACCCGACCGGCTGCGGCGACGCCTATCGGGCGGGCCTGCTGTATGGCATCACCCACCGCCTGGATTGGCCGACCACGGGACGCCTGGCCGCGGTGATGGGCGCACTCAAGATCGAGCAGTCCGGCGCCCAGCGCCACACGCCTTCCCGGGCCCAGATCGCGGACCGCTTCCTGGAGGCGTTCGGCTATCGGCCCTGGTGATCGACGGGCCGGGCCTAGAGACCGGCCCAGTCCAGGACCAGCAGAAGGATCTGGACCAGCAGCAGGAAGGCGATCGGCGACAGGTCGAAGCCGCCGACCAGAGGCAGCGTGCGCCTGAACGGCGCCAGCAGCGGCCGGGTCAGCAGGTCGAACGTCGGCGCCAGCGGCGCGTGAGGGTTGACCAGGCTGAGCAGCACATAAATGAAAACCAGCACGGTCAGCATGTACAGGGCCCAGTGCACGATCAGTCCCACTGCCTGCGGCACCACCAGCGCCCAATCCGGCGCGCTGCCGATTCCGATCAGCCGCATCAGCACCACGAAAACCAGCGCGGTAACCAGCGCCGCGACCACGCAGGGCCAGTCGACCCGGGCCCGGCCCGGCAGCAGCGTTCGAAACGGCCTGACCAGCCACTCGGTCAGCGCCAAGGAGAACTGGTAAAGCGGGTTATGGCCGGCGATGCGCAGCCAGGAAAGGTACACGCGCAGCAGCAGCGCGCCCCCGAGCAAGGCGGCAGCCGTGTTCAGCAACAGATGGACGATCCCGAGAAGCAGCATGTGACCTTCGCCGGCTGGAACCGCGCCGATTGTAATGGCGCAAAAAAAGGCGTCGCAGTGCGACGCCTCAGGTACTGCAGCCAGCTGCTATGGCCGGCTACCGGTCGGGAACGGCCAGGCCGCTGCCGGATTCAGCGCCGTCTTGGCACCCGGAGCCGCCGTGGCCGCCGGAGCGGCCGGAGCGGTCGGGGCCGCCGGAGCTGCCGGCTTGGCAGCCGGCTTCTTCTTGGCAGCGGCCTTCTTGGGCTTCTTAGCCTTTTTAGCTACTTTTTTTTTAGCCGATTTCTTTGCGGCCTTCTTGGCCGACTTCTTGGTGGCTGATCTCTTCTTCGCAGCCTTCTTTGCAGACTTCTTCGCAGACTTCTTCTTGGCAGACTTCTTCGACGACTTCTTGGCCGACTTCTTCGCTGCCTTCTTCGCCTTCTTGGCTGTTGCCATGATGAATCTCCTAAAGGGTTTGACTGAGGATGGTTAGACAAACCCGGCCGTCGCGATTGCGGCGGGCCGGGCGATTCATCGGCGCATGCGGAGGCTCTGTCGCCGCGACATGCCCAGAAATGCGTTTTGAATGGCGCATATCCGAGCGAAGCGCGGAACGGTCAGTGCACTGACCGCTGACGCTGATGAATTCGGCACGGTGCGGGCGCGGCAGAGCGCACGCACGAAATACCGGCCCGCCAAGGCGGGGGCCGGAGGGAAAATTCGCGTGATATCGGGCGGAACCGGAACGGGTGCAAGCGCTGCGACGGGCTGAGTGTTTCGGGGGAGAAGCGTCCCCGCAAGACCCGTGCGCTGCTTTGGGTTCCTGACTGCTGGCGGCGAACCGTCGACTATGACTGTCCGAGTTCAATTTCAATTCAGTGATCGATCATTCGATCGAGCAACCAAACACAGGGCGCACTTTAACTCTGAATCGCACAACATCGCAAGATATTCTTGCGTGCTTTCGTGCTGTTCGCAAAAAAATCTTGCGATCGATCACGTGCATTCGCCCCGAATGTGCCCGCAATTCGATCATTCCCAGTTCAGCGCGCCACCGGTCTGGTACTCGATCACGCGCGTCTCGAAGAAGTTGCGTTCCTTCTTCAGGTCGATCATCTCGCTCATCCACGGAAACGGGTTTTCGCTCGGCTCGGATACAGCGGCTCGATGCCGATCTGCTGGCAGCGGCGGTTCGCGATGTAGCGCAGGTAGGCCTTGAACATCGGCAGCGTTCAGCCCGAGCACTCCCGCGCGGCATCGTATCTTCGGCGTAGCGGTATTCCAGCTCGACCGCGCGCGCGAAAAGCTCGCGGATCTCGGCCCGGAACTGCGCACGTCCACAGCCGCGGGTTTTCCAGCTTGATCTGGTTGATCAGGTCGATGCCGAAGTTGCAGTGCATGGACTCGTCGCGCAGGATGTACTGGTACTGCTCGGCGGCCCCGGTCATCTTGTTCTGGCGGCCCAGCGCCAGGATCTGCGCGAAGCCGACGTAGAAGAACAGACCCTCCATCAGGCAGGCGAACACGATCAGCGACCTGCAGCAGCGTCTGGTCCGCTTCCAGGGTGCCGGTCCTGAAGGACGGGTCGGTCAGCGTGTCGATGAACGGGATCAGGAACTCGTCCTTGGCCCGGATCGACGGCACCTCGTGGTAGGCGTTGAAGATTTCCGCCTCGTCCAGGCCGAGCGACTCGACGATGTACTGGTAGGCGTGGGTGTGGATCGCCTCCTCGAAGGCCTGGCGCAACAGGAACTGGCGGCATTCCGGCGCCGTGATGTGGCGATACGTTCCCAGCACGATGTTGTTGGCGGCCAGCGAATCGGCCGTGACGAAAAACCCCAGGTTGCGCTTGACGACGCGCCGCTCGTCCTCGGTCAGCCCGTCGCGGGTCCTTCCACAGCGCGATGTCGCGCGCCATGTTCACCTCCTGCGGCATCCAGTGATTGGCGCAGGCGGACAGATACTTGTCCCACGCCCACTTGTACTTGAACGGCACGAGCTGATTGACGTCGGTGTGGCCGTTGATGATGCGCTTGTCCTCGGCACGCACCCGCCCCTTCGGCCGGCCAGCCGCTTCGGCGTCGGGTTCGGGCGCCGTGTGCATCGGCCGCGCTCCGGCCGACAAGGCACCTGAGCCGGGTGCCGCCGCGGCGCCAGATTGGTTCGACTCGTTCCAGGAAAGCATGGATCGTCGCTCCTGTGATCGGATTCGGATGCCGGCCTACTGGCAGGCTTCGCAATCGGAAAAACCGGCCTGACCGGGCTTCAGCGCACACACGCGCCCGTCCGGATCGGTGGATTGCATCGGCACCGCATTGAGTTCACCGGTCCGGGTGGTCGACTTTTCAGCGTGAGTCGCCCCCATCGTCCTGAGGTAGTACGTGGTCTTCAACCCCCGGATCCACGCCAGCCGGTACAGCTCGTCGAGCTGCCGCCCGGAGGCTCCACCCATATATATATTGAGCGACTGCGCCTGATCGATCCATTTCTGGCGCCGCGCCGCCGCACTCGACCAGCCACTTCGCGTCGATTTCGAAGGCCGTGGCGAACAGCTCCCGGACCTCGCCCGGGACCCGGTCGATCCGGGCCAGGCTGCCGTCGAAATACTTCAGGTCCGCCACCATCACCTCGTCCCAGATTCCCAGCGCCTTCAGTTCGCGCACCAGGTACTCGTTGACCACCGTGAACTCGCCGGACAGGTTCGATTTGACGAAAAGGTTCTGGAAGGTCGGCTCGATGCTGGCCGATACGCCGCACGATGTTGGAGATGGTCGCGGTGGGAGCGATCGCCACGCAGTTGGAGTTGCGCATTCCGAAACGCGCGATCCTGTCCGCGCAACGCGCCCCAGTCCAGGCTGGCCGAACCGTCCAGCTCGACGTACCCGCCCCGCTCGGCCTCCAGCAGCCCCGGCGTGTCCTGCGGCAGGATGCCGCGATCCCACAGGGAACCGGAGTAGGACGAATAGCGCCCCCGCTCTGCGGCCAGATCGGTCGAGGCCCAGTAGGCGTAGAAGCAGACGGCTTCCTGGCTGTGGTCGGCGAACTGCACGGCCTGCGGCGGAGGCGTAGGGGATCGCAAGCCGGTACAGGCAGTCCTGGAAACCCATGACGCCCAGGCCGACCGGCCGATGTCGGAAGTTGGCGTTGCGGGCCTTGTCCACCGCGTAATAGTTGATGTCGATCACGTTGTCGAGCATCCGCATCGCGGTGCCGATCGTCCGCTTGAGCTTCGCGTGGTCCAGGCCGATTGCGCCGTCGGCGCCCGGCGCCAGATGCGCCGGCAGGTTGACCGAGCCCAGGTTGCACACGGCGATCTCGGTGTCGCTGGTGTTCAGCGTGATCTCGGTGCAAAGGTTGGAGCTGTGGACGACGCCGACGTGCTGCTGCGGCGACCGCAGGTTGCACGCATCCTTGAAGGTGATCCAGGGATGCCCGGTCTCGAACAGCATGGTCAGCATCTTGCGCCACAGCTGGCGTGCGGGCAGTTTGCGGAAGTGCTTCAGCTCGCCGCGCTGCGCCTTGCCCTCGTAGCGCCTCGTAGGCCCGCTCGAAGGCGCGCCCGGTCAGCTCGTGCAGATGCGGGCCATCGCTGGGCGAGAACAAGGTCCATTCCGCGTCCTCGTGCACCCGCTTCATGAACAGGTCCGGGATCCAGTTGGCCGTATTCATGTCGTGGGTCCGGCGCCGGTCATCGCCGGTGTTCTTGCGCAATTCGAGGAATTCCTCGATGTCCAGGTGCCAGGTCTCCAGGTAGCAGCAGACCGCGCCCTTTGCGCTTGCCGCCCTGATTGACGGCGACCGCCGTGTCGTTGACCACCTTCAGGAAGGGCACCACCCCCTGCGACTTGCCGTTGGTGCCCCGGATGTGCGAACCGAGCGCCCGCACCGGCGTCCAGTCGTTGCCCAGGCCGCCCGCGTACTTGGCCAGCAACGCGTTTTCCTTGATGGCCTCGTAGATCGAATCCAGGTCGTCCGCCACCGTGGTCAGATAGCAGGACGACAGCTGGGCGTGGCAGGTTCCCGAATTGAAAAGGGTCGGAGTCGAACACATGAAATCGAAGCTCGACAGAACCTCGTAGAACTCGATGGCCCGGGCCTCGCGATCGGCCTCATTGAGCGCCAGCCCCATCGCCACCCGCATGAAGAAGGTCTGGGGCAGCTCGAAGCGGCGGCCGTCGTGGTGCAGGAAGTAGCGGTCGTACAGGGTCTGCAGCCCCAGGTAAGTGAACTGCAGGTCCCGCTCCGGACGCAGCGCCTGGGCCAGCCGGGGCAGGTCGAAGGCGGCGAGCCGCTGGTCCAGGCGACCTGCTTCGATGCCGAGTCGTATGCACTGTGGAAAGCAGGCGGGATAGCGCCAGCCCATCGAGGCCTGGTCCGCCTCTTCGCCCAGCACTTCGCGTCGGATCGCGTGCAGCAGCAGGCGGGCGCTCAACCGGGCGTAGTCGGGGTCGGTTTCGATCAAGGCGCGCGCCGCCAGGATGGCCGACTTGTGCACCTCGGCCAGCGGCACTCCGTCGTAGATGTTCTTCAGGGTTTCGTCCAGAACCGCGTCGGCCGACACGGCCGGATCCAGCCCGGCACACGAGGACTGGATCAGCGCCCTCAGGGCGGCCCGGTCCAGCGCGAAGCGGCGCTCCCCGTCGACCACCTGCAGTTCGCTGCGCGCCTCGCCGCGCAACTCACCGGGCTGGCCTTGCTGCCCGTCGCGCTGCAGGGCCCGCTGCTGGGCGCGCCGCTCCCGGTACAGCACGTAGGAGCGGGCCACGTCGTGCGCGCCGGCGCGCATCAGGGACAGTTCGACCTGATCCTGGATGTCTTCGATGTGGAAGGTCCCGCCGGCCGGCTGGCGCCTGAGCAGCGTTGAAACCACCGACGAAGTCAGGGTCTCGACCTGTTCGCGGATCGCCGCCGATGCGGCGCCCTGGCCGCCGCGCACGGCGATGAACGCCTTGCTCATCGCGACCACGATCTTGCCGGGCTCGAAGCCGACCACCGATCCGTTGCGGCGGATCACCTTGTACTCGGCCAGCGAGTTCGCGAGCGGCCGCGCCAGCGACTGCTCGCAAGGCACACCACCGAGGGCCCCCAGCATCCGGTCGACACCGGCCGCTCCTTCTTGCTGAGTGGAAGGCTGCATCTCAAATCTCCTCACACCGTGCGCCGACCGTCCGGACGAGTCGGCTTCCATCCAGGGAAAAACTCAACCCGATGCGGGACCACAAGCGGTGGGAAGCGATCCGCGCGGGCCGTGCCTGATTCCTGCGCCCGCGGCGCACGGCGCCAGCATCGCGCAGCGATGCGGGCGCGCTGGCCCCGGGTACAATATATTGTGGTATCGAGCTCATTTGGCACAACGTGTTGTGGGCGCATCTTATGGGATCGCGTTGAGCGCGGCAAGATGAAGTTTTCTTGCGCAGCAGCAAACACGCCGGCCCGGCCGCGGGCGATCGGATCAGCCGAAAAGACCCGGCTCAAGCCTTGCCTTGTCAGCCGAAACGGACACAGGAAAGCGAATCAGCCCAGCAGTTCAGGTGCGAAGGCGGCCCTGGCCGCCGAAGCAGACAAACGCCAGCGACTCAGCCCAGTAGTTCGGGTGCGAAGGCGGCCGGGTCGATCCCCGGCGCGCTCGCAAAGCGCCGCCAGTCGAAGGCGGCTCCGGGGTCGGTCTTGCGCGGCGCGGACACGTCGCCGTGTCCCCGCACCGCACGCAGCGGGTAGGCCGCAAACAGGGCCCGCGCCAGCGGCCCCAGCACGTCGTACTGCGCTTCGGCGTACCGCAGCGTGTCGGTTCCCTCGAGCTCTATCCCGATCGAAAAATCGTTGCAGCGCGGCCGACCCTCGAACAGCGACTCGCCCGCATGCCAGGCGCGCTCGGCACAGCCGACGAACTGGGTCAGGCGCCCGTCGCGGGCGATCAGGAAGTGGGCCGATACACGCAGCTGGCGCAGCGTCGCGAAATACGGGTGCGCGTCGTGCTGCAGCGTGTTCGTGAACAGCCGCTCGATCTGCCCGGTGCCAAACTCGCCCGGGGGCAGGCTGATGTTGTGGATCAGCAGCAGCTCGATGCGGGCGTCGGGCGGCCTGGCATCGCGGTTCGGCGAAGGCAGGCGGCGCGCTGACGATACCCAGCCTGTCGCGTCGATCACGAACCGATCGTCCGGATGTGCCTGGGTGGCGCCGGGCACCGGGCCCTTTCTCATTTCAATCCGAGTCGACGCATCCGGTAACGCATCTGCCGGAACGAGATGCCCAGCAGCTGGGCCGCGGCAGTGCGATTGTGACCCGTGCGCGCCAGCGCAGCCTGGATGGCATCGCGCTCGACCACTCCCAGATAGGCCTCCAGGTCGCTCGGCAGGTCGGCTTCGACCGCCGCTTCGGGCACCGGCTTGCCCGCGGCCACCGATGGCGCGACCGGCACCGTGACCGGCTCGGCCGGCGGCATCGGCGCCGACGGCTCCGGAAGGTGCAGATCGCTCGCCTGCAGTTCAACGCCGGGCGCCAGCGCGACGGCGCGCTCCAGAACGTTTTCCAGCTCGCGCACGTTGCCGGGAAACGATTGGCCCTGCAGCGCCTGCGCGGCCCCCCCGGAAAGGCGCGTGCGCGCAAGCCCGGCGCGCTCGCTGATCCGCCGCAGGATCGAATCGGCGATGGCCGGAATGTCGCCGGCGCGCTCGCGCAGGCTGGGCACGCGCAGCTCGATCACGTTGAGCCGGTAAAACAGGTCCTGCCGGAAGCGGCCGCTGGCGATCAGCTTCTGCAGTTCCTGATGGGTCGCGCACAGGATCCGCACATCGACCGGATCTTCGGCCGTCGCGCCGACCTTGCGCACGCGGCGCTCCTGAATCGCCCGCAGCAGCTTGACCTGCATGCCGAGCGGCAACTCGGCGATCTCGTCCAGGAACAGCGTGCCGCCCGCGGCGGCCTGGAAGAAACCGTCCCGGTCGCGCTCGGCCCCCGTGAAGGCTCCTTTCCGATACCCGAAGAACTCGGCCTCCATCAGGTTCTCCGTGATGGCGCCGCAGTTGACCGCAACGAACGGCATGTCGCGTCGCGCCGAGGCTTCATGGATCGCGCGCGCGACCAGCTCCTTGCCGCTGCCGGATTCCCCGAAGATCGAAACCGGCGCCATGCTCTGCCCGAGCCGTCCGATCATGCCCCGCAGCTGCTCGATCGAGTCCGACGTGCCGATCAGGCGGGCCAGCGCGCCCTGCTCCGGCGCTGCATCCTGATCCGCGAACTTTCCGCCGCCGGCGGCGCCGCGCAATGCGGACCGCACCAGCAGGCGCACCTGATCGAGGTCGACCGGCTTGGTCAGGTAGTCGAACGCTCCGGCTTTCAGGGCGGCGACCGCGTTTTCCGCGCTCCCGAACGCCGTGATCACCGCGATCTTCGGCCCGCCCCGGCCGTGCGCCTCGCGCACCAGTTCCAGCCCCGAACCGTCCGGCAGCCGCATGTCGGTCAGGCACAGCGAATAAAAGCGGCTCGCCAGCAACTCGCGCGCGCGCGCCAGCGATTCGGCGCTGTCGGCATCCAGGCCCATGCGCACCAGCGTCAGGCTCAGCAGATCGCGCAGGTCCGCTTCGTCGTCGACCACCAGCACGGCCGGCGCCCGAGGCGCGCCGGCGCCCGCACGCGCCGATGGGTCGGCTTCGGAGCCCTGGGCCGTATTCATCTCGCCGGCAGTGTATCCATGAAATCGGGCTCCTTCTCGTACTGGGTCTCGGGCGGTCCAAAACGCAGGCAGAAGCCGAATCGCGCCGGCCCCGCCGGCGGATGCCACGCGGCGTAAATCAGATCCATGCCGTTGGCCACGCAGAACTCGCGCGCCAGGAACAGGCCCAGACCGGTACCTCTTGTATGAGTCGTGAAGAACGGCTCGAACATCGATTCGCGGTCGGCCGCCGCCACTCCGGGCCCGTCGTCGAACACCCACAGGCGCGCCGGCGTGGCCGCGTCCACGGGCGCCTCGGCCCGGATCTCGATGCTGCCGGTGCGCCCCGAGCAGTAGCGCAGCGCATTGTCGGCCAGATTGAAAAGCACCTGCCGCAACTGGTTCTGTTCGAATCGTATGACCAGACCCGAGGGCGCCACCAGCCGGATCGCCTCCTCGGTCAGGCCCCGGTCGCGCGCGAACTCGGCCAGCCAGGCCGCGCAAAACTGGGCCAGATCGAACTCGTCGGACAGCGGCGTATCGCGCCGCGCCGCCCGCAGCACATCCTCGACCAGGCGGTTCAGCCGCTGCGTGTTCTCGCGCACGATCGAGGCCAGGCGCTGATGCAAGGGGTCGCGCACGTCCTCGGCCAGCAGCTGTCCCGCCTGGCTGATCGCCGCCAGCGGGTTGCGTATCTCGTGCGCGATCGAGGCGGTCAGCCGTCCCATCGCCGCCAGCTTCAGGCGCTGCGCGCGCTCCTCGATCGACTGCAGATCCTCCAGGAAGATCACGTATTCGTCGGAAGGCTGGCGGGCCGGGCGGGCGAAGCGCACGCGCAGGCGGCGCTGGGCTCCGGCCGGCGCCGCATCCCGGCCCCGGATCACGACGTCCGACTGCGCCGGGACGCCGCCCCGCTCGACCGATCCCAGCCAGCCCTGGAAGGCGCTCGCCAGTTCGAGGGTGGGCGTCATTTCGAGCAGGCGACGCCCGGTGAGCTGAGCCTCCGGATCGAATCCGAGCATCGCCCGCGCGGCCCGGTTGTTGGCGCGCACGCGGGTGAGGGCATCGACCACGAGCACGCCCTGTTCCATGTGCGAGATCACCAGGCGATTGATCTGCAGCTGGCTGTCCAGCTCGCGGCCGCGCGCGCGAACGAGCTGCTCCTGACGCGACAGCCGCGTCGACAGCAGGCGCAGCAGCGCCGTGATTCCGAACAGCGCGGCCCCCACCACGCCGGCCTGAAACAGCTGCGCCTCGCCCGGCTCGCTGCCCAGCACGCGCGACACCTCGTTGCTGAGCAGCACCAGGGCAGCGATCGAGCAGACGAAAAACGCGGCCACGCTGGCAAGGAACAGCGACGCCTCGGCCAGGGGGAGCAGGTAAAAAATGAACACGCCGCTGCGCGTTCCACCGCCCAGCACGACCAGCATCGAGATCAGCACCAGGTCGACGGCCAGGTGCGCCCAGACGTGCAACCCGAAGCGGCTGCGGTGCAGCAGGGCCCAGGCCAGCAGGCAGATCGACAGCGCGAAATAGGCTCCCAGCACGCTCACGATCCGGCCCGGGTCCGCACCCAGCGCATGGCCAATCACCGGTGCGCCGAACATCATTACCGCCAGCAACAGCGCGGTCGAGACCAGAACGCGCACCAGCGCGAAGGTGTGCAGCGTCGGCCAGGCGGCGTCGATCGGCGAATCGGCCGACGGTTGCAACAGGTTCACGAGCGTGCGGCCACCGGCAAGCGGCGGTCCGCCTTCGGGGCGCTCGGCCGGCGCCCGATCGTCGCTGAGCGGACGGTCCGGCATCTCAGTGGGCGGCGCGGGCCCGCTCCAGATGTTCCTTGCTGCAGTACCACCGGCCGTCGTGCGCGACGGCCTCGGACTGCGGCACGTTCAGACCGCAGGCGGCGCAGCTGATCATGGCCTCGGGCGGCCTTGCGCTGCGGCCCACGCGACCCGCGGCGGACCGGTTCTTCACCACCGCGTAGACCAGAACCGCCAACAGCATCCAGAACAGCAGGCGCGCCATGCCCCGACGTCCCTAGGATCTTTGCAACACGACTTCCACGACAAACCGGCTTCCCACGTACGCGAGCAACAGCATCACGAACCCGATGAAGGTCCAGCGCAACGCGGTGCGACCGCGCCAGCCGAACACCACCCGGCCCGTCAGCAGGGCGCCGAACACGCCCCAGGACAGCAGCGTGAAAACGATCTTGTGCGCGGTCGTATGATCGAAGCGCAGCGGGCGCCCGAACAGTTCCTCGGAAAACATCGCTCCGGAAGCGACCGTCAGGCTGAGCAGCACGAAGCCGACGGCGATCTGCCGGAACAGCAGCGACTCCAGCGCCAGCAGCGGCGGCAGACGCGCAAACAAGCGGGCCAGGCCCTGGCCCGGGTCGGCCGACGGTTCATGAAGATAGTGGTCGACCGAGGCCATCAACAGCGCGTGCAGCGCCGCGACCGTCAGTATGCTGTAGGACAGTATCGCCACGCTCAGATGCAGCTGCAGGGCCGGCGACGTGCCCTCCGCAGCCAGCGAAGCTCCGTGGAAGAACGGCGGCAGGATCACGGTCGCCGCCGCGATCGGGGCCACCAGCAGGTACAGGCCGCGCAGCGGGACGAAGAAACCCTCGATCCACAGCAGCACGCCGCTGATCAGCATCGTCGCCGACAGCGCGTGCGCGAAGCCGAAACGCAGGCCGCCCAGGCCGAACATCGAGTGGCCCAGCGCGATCGCGTGGCCGACCAGCGCGGGCAGCATCAGCGCCGTGACCAGGCCGAACTTGCGGTCGGGCGAGCCGTCGCCGCTGAGCTGGACCCAGCTGAGCGCGGCGATCGCCAGGTACAGCAGCGCGGTCGAGAAGCCGGCAAAAACGTAGAATTCAGGCCCTGCCATAGGGCGATTCTTATACCATGCGGCCGATTCGGAGCCCCTAGATCCCATGCTCGAGCAACTTACCGACCGGCTGGCGCGCATCGCCAAGCAGATGCGGGGCCAGGCACGCCTGACCGAGGCCAACACGCAGGACATGCTGCGGGAGGTCAGGCTGGCGTTGCTGGAGGCCGATGTCGCGTTGCCGGTCGTGCGCGACTTCGTCGCGCGCGTGCGCGAGCGGGCGCTGGGGCAGGAGGTCACCGGCAGCCTGACCCCGGGCCAGGCGCTGGTGGGCATCGTGCACCGCGAACTGGCGCGCCTGATGGGCGCCGACCTGCCGGCCGCGCAGCGGGAATTGAACCTTGCGGTGCAGCCTCCCGCGGTGATGCTGCTGGCCGGTTTGCAAGGGGCCGGCAAGACGACGACCTGCGGCAAGATCGCCCGCCTGCTGGTCGAGGAGCGCAAGAAAAAGGTGCTGACGGTGTCGACCGACGTGTACCGGCCCGCGGCCATCGACCAGTTGCGAACCGTCAGCGACGCCGCCGGCGCCGAGTTCTTCCCGGCCGAGGCCTCCACGCCGCCCGTCGAAATCGCGCGCCAGGCGCTTTCGTATGCGCGTCGCCACTATTTCGACGTGCTGCTGGTCGACAGCGCCGGCCGCACCCACATCGACGAGCCGATGATGCAGGAGATCTCGCAGCTGCACTCCGAGCTGACGCCGGCCGAGACCCTGTTCGTGGTCGACTCGATGCTGGGCCAGGACGCGGTCAACACGGCCTCGGCCTTCGCCGCGCGCCTGCCGCTGACCGGGATCGTGCTCACCAAGCTGGACGGCGACGCGCGCGGGGGCGCCGCGCTGTCGGTCAGTCACGTGACCGGCAAGCCGATCAAGTTCGCGGGCGTGGGCGAGAAGCTCGGCGGCCTGGAGCGGTTCGATCCGGAACGCATGGCCGGTCGCGTGCTGGGCATGGGCGACATCGTCGCGCTGGTCGAGGACGTGCACAAGGCGATCGACGTGCAGGCGGCCGAGCGGCTGGCGCACCGGATGCGCTCGGGCGCGCGCTTCGATCTGAACGATTTTCGCGAGCAGGTGATCCAGATGCGGCGCATGGGCAGGCGTCGGCAACCTGCTGGACAAGCTGCCGGCGCAGTTCGCCAAAGCGGCGGGCCAGGTCAACAGCCAGGACGCGGATCGCCAGGTGCGCCGCCTGGAAGGAATCATCAACTCGATGACGCTCGCTGGAACGGACCAAACCGGAGCTGCTCAAGGCTTCGCGCAAGCGGCGCATCGCGGCCGGCGCCGGCGTGCCGGTGCAGGAGGTCAATCGGATGCTGGCCCAGTTCGAGCAGGTGCAGGCGATGATGAAGCAGATGCAGAAGGGCGGCGTCGGCAAGATGATGCGAGCGCTGGGAGCCCTTGGCGGCGCGCCGCGCGGCCTGCCGGGCGGGCCGCGCAAATAAATCGAGGGCGCAGGCCGCTTGCGGGCGGCCAACGCCCTCGGGCGTGCGCCGGGCGCTCGATACAAAACGCCTCCCGGAGGGAGGCGCTTCGCACGCGCTCGATCGCGTGCCTGCCTGACACGAGGGGCCCTATCAGAACTTGTAGCCGATCCCCACGCCCAGCAGCCAGGGGTCGACCTTCAGCGTGCTGACGTCGTTGCCGTTGCTTTTCAGCTCGTAGCTGATCCACGCGTATTTCACGTCGGCGTTCAGCACCCAGTTCTTGTAGACCTTGTAGTCCGCCCCGACCTGGAAGGCGCCGCCGAAGCTGGTCTTGCTGGTCGTCAGGTTCAGCTGCGGAGCGCCGGGAACGACCAGGTCCACGTTCGTCAGCCAGGTGAAGTTGACCCCCGCACCCACGTAGGGATCGAACGCCGGGGTGAGGTTGAAGTGGTACTGCCCCGTCAGCGTCGGCGGGAGCGCAGAGACGTGCCCGATCGGGCCGATGCCGACGCCGTCGATCGAGACGTTCATCTTCTGCGGATAAGTCAGGATCAGCTCGGCCGCGATGTTCTTCGTGAAGAAATACGAGATATCGACTTCGGGCAGATTCTTGCTGTGGACATTGACGGCGTCGCCCGGAAGGCCGAGCGCGGGAATCGGGTCGGAATAGGCTCTCGAATCGAGGCGCACGAACCGGGCTCGGACTTCCCACGGATCGAAGTCACCGTCCGCGGCATGCGCCGTCGCGGAAATGGTGCCGGCAACCGCCGCCACCAGGACTGAAGCCACTTTCAACGTAGACACTGCACTCTCCTTGGCCAGAAAGCACCGATTGGATTGTTGTGAGCAAGGACAGCTTGCCAGGGTAAGCCCAGCCGATCCGGGTGCCCTCACCCGCTTGTCGCGAACCCGTCTCTGCCGAAGGGCTTAGCCCAATTTTAGGGAAACGGATGTCTGAGTGTCCGACCCCTGCGCATGGGCTCGGTTGACGTGGATCAAGCGGAATCGAAAGCGGTCGCAATACGTTGCGCGCGCGTCACGAGTCCTGGCGGGAGCGGGGCAGGTAGTTCCATTGACGGCGCCACGCCGCCAGCACCGCCTGCGGGTACTCGGGGCGCCCGAGGCTCCCGTTGTAGCGACCGAGGGCCCGGAACAGGTCACCCTGCTCCGCGTCCAGGTAGTGCCGCAGGATCACGCAGCCATAGCGCAGGTTGGTTCTCATTTCGAACAGGCGGCGCGCGTCGCCATCGCCGATCAACGAGGTCCAGAACGGCATCACCTGCATGTAGCCGCGCGCGCCGGCCGCAGAGATCGCGTACTTGCGAAACGCGCTTTCGACCTGGATCAGCCCCAGCACCATCTGGCGGTCCAAGCCGGCGCGCGTGCACTCGTAGTCGAGCGTGCGCAGCAGGTCGACGCGCAAGCGGTACTCGCGCTCCATGGGAGCCAGGCGCTGAGACATCTCGGCCAGCCAGTCGACGAACGCGACGCGGTCCTGGACCCGATCGAACTTGCGCTGAGGCGGGGCGGTGTCGGCGATGCGCGCCGCCAGCGCGGTGCGAACCGCGTCGGCCAGCGGCTCGTACGCCTGGGCTCCGGCCCGTGCCGGCCGCGCAGCCAGGGCCCATGGCAAGGCGACGGCGGCGCACAGCGCCGCGCGCCGCCCCTCAGCGATCGAGCCGCTCTCGGATGAACGCCACCGCATCGGCGATCGGAATCATCGAGGGCTGAAGAGCGCGCCGCGACGCATACTCCAGCTGATTGGATTTCAATCCCCGTTCGCCGACCGTGATCCGGTGCGGAATCCCGATCAACTCGGCATCGGCGAACATCGCACCGGGGCGCTCGCCGCGATCGTCGAGCAGCACGTCCACGCCGATCTCGCACAACTGCTGGTAGAGGCGGTCGGCCTGCTCGCGCACCGGCGTCGACTGCGGGTAGTTGACCGGGCAGATCACGACCTCGAACGGCGCGACCGGGACCGGCCAGATGATGCCGCGCTCGTCGTGGTTCTGCTCGATCGCTGCGCCCAGCAGGCGTGTGATGCCGATGCCGTAGCACCCCATCTCGATCGGGCGCGACTGGCCCTGCTCGTCCAGGTAGTTCGCCCCCAGCTTTTCCGAATACAGCGACCCCAGGTAAAAGACATGACCGACCTCGATGCCGTGCTGGATCTGCAGCCGGCCCTTGCCGTCGGGCGACGGGTCGCCGGCGACCACGTTTCGAAGGTCGGCGACGAGCTCCGGTTCGAGCAGATCGCGGCCCCAGTTCACACCCACGAGGTGGTAGCCCGCCTGATTGGCGCCGCAGACGAAATCGCTCATCCTGGCCACGGTCCGATCCGCGATCACCCGCACCGGCTTGCGCGGGGACGCAGGGCCCAGGTACCCCGGCGGGCATCCGAAGTGCGCCACGATCTCCTCTTCGCTCGCCAGGCGCCAGCCGCGCGCCATGCCCGCAAGCTTGCCGGCCTTGATCTCGTTCAATTCGTGATCGCCCCGCACCAGCAGCATCCAGATCTCGGGCGGGCCGGCCCCGCCGCTGTCGGCGTCCTTGCCGGGCTCGACCGCCACCACCACCGCCTTGACCGTCTGCTCGATCGGAACTCCCAGGTGGGCGGCCACGTCTTCGCAGCGTGTGCAGCCGGGCGTGGCCACCTTGCGCATCGCCTGCGCCGGCTCGGCGCGCGCCTGAAGCAGCGGCAGCGCCTCGGCCAGCTCGACGTTGGCGGCGTAATCGCCCTCGGGGCTGTATGCGATCCGGTCCTCGCCGGTGTCGGCAATCACCTGGAACTCGTGCGAGCGCGTTCCCCCGATGGCCCCGGTGTCGGCCGACACGGCTCGAAAATCAAGTCCCATGCGCTCGAAAATACACTGGTAGGCGGCGAACATCGCGTCGTAGCTGCGGTGCGCGCCCTGCTCGTCGCGGTCGAACGAATACGCGTCCTTCATCGTGAACTCGCGCCCCCGCATCACCCCGAACCGGGGCCGGCGCTCGTCGCGGAATTTGGTCTGGATGTGGTAGAAATTCACCGGCAGCTGGCGGTAACTGCGGACTTCCTGCCGCACGATGTCGGTGACAACCTCCTCGGACGTCGGCTGCAGCACGAAATCCCGCAGGTGGCGGTCCTTCAGCCGGAGCAGCTCCGGACCGTACTTGTCCCAGCGCCCGCTCTGCATCCAGAGCTCTGCCGGCTGCACGACCGGCATCAGCAGCTCGATCGCGCCGGCACGATTCATCTCCTGGCGAACGATCGCCTCGATCTTGCGGATCGAGCGCAACCCGAGCGGCATGTACGTGTAAATGCCGGCCGCGAGCTTCTTGATCATGCCGGCCCGCAACATCAGTTGCTGGCTGACGACGTCGGCGTCGGCCGGCGCCTCCTTCAGCGTCGAAATGAAGAACCGCGAAGCTCGCATCGGTGAAATCCGAGAATAAAGCGGCTCATTGGACCATGCGGATCACGTTTGAGCCGCGCCGCACGGCTCCTATAATCGGCCGCAGATGATATAGCTTCAGGTGATGGAATGCTGGACAAGGAAGGCTATCGCCCGAATGTCGGCATCATCCTGCTCAACGACCGCAACAAGGTATTCTGGGGAAAACGCGCAAAACAGCACTCCTGGCAGTTCCCGCAAGGGGGGATCAAGCACGGCGAGACCCCCGAGCAGGCCATGTACCGCGAACTGTACGAGGAGATCGGACTGTACCCGGATCATGTGCGGATCGTAGCGCGCACGCGCGAGTGGCTGCGTTACGAAGTGCCAGAGCAGTGGATCCGGCGCGACCTGCGGGGCAACTACCGCGGGCAAAAGCAGATCTGGTTCCTGCTGCGGCTGGTCGGCCGCGAATGCGACGTGTGCCTGCGCCGCAGCGAAAAGCCCGAATTCGACGCGTGGCGCTGGAACGACTACTGGGTCCCGCAGGACTCGGTGATCGAATTCAAACGCGCGGTGTACCAGCAGGCGCTGGCGGAACTGTCGCAGTACGTGTTCCGTGCGGAGCAGCGCAAGTCCTGATCGGCGCGCCGGCCAAGGGCGCGGCGTGCAAATGAGCGGGACCCCTCGCCGCGGGTTTCGCGGGCTGTCGGGGTTCCCGCCTCACAGCACCACGAGGTTGTCGCGGTGGATCAACTCCGGCTCCTCGATGAATCCCAGCGTGGCCGCGATCTCGTGGCTCGGCTTGCGCGCGATCTGGCGTGCTTCGGAGCTCGAATAATTGACCAGGCCTCGAGCGACCTCCGCGCCGTCGGGCCCGACGCAGGACACCACGTCGCCCCGGGCGAATTCGCCATCGACCTGCAGCACACCGATCGGCAGCAGGCTCTTGCCCTCGCGCTGCAGCGCGCGCGCGGCCCCGGCGTCCACCAGCAGGCGGCCCTTGAGCTGCAGGTGATCGGCCAGCCACTGCTTGCGCGCGGTCAGCACGGGATCGCGCGCCGTCAGGGTCGTGCCGATCGATACCCCGTTGGCCATCCGCACGAGCACATCGTCCTCGCGGCCGCTCGCAATGACGGTCGTGGCTCCGCTGCGGGCGGCGCGCTTGGCCGCGAGAACCTTGGTCAGCATGCCGCCGGAGCCGATCGCGCTGCCGGCGCCCCCAGCGATCGCCTCCAGTTGCGGGTCGCCGGCCTGCGCCTGCTCGATCAGCACCGCCGAGGAATCGACGCGCGGATCCGCGCTGTACAGGCCGCTCTGATCCGTCAGGATCACCAGAACGTCGGCTTCGACCAGGTTGGTGACCAGAGCGGCCAGCGTGTCGTTGTCTCCGACCTTGATTTCGTCGGTCACCACGGTGTCGTTTTCGTTGATGACCGGAACCACCCCCAGGTTCAGGAGCGTCACCAGCGTGGAGCGCGCATTCAGATAGCGGGCCCGGTCGGCCAGATCGGCGTGGGTGAGAAGCACTTGCGCGCTGCGCAACCCGTGCGCGGCGAATCCCGATTCATAGGCTTGCGCCAGGCCCATCTGTCCGACCGCGGCAGCGGCCTGCAGCTCGTGGATCTGCTGCGGGCGCCGGCGCCAGCCGAGGCGCTGCATTCCCTCGGCGATGGCGCCGCTGGACACGAGGACGACCTGCTTGCCGAGCTGATGCAGCGCCGAGATCTGGGCCGCCCAGCGCGCGATCGCGCCGGCATCCAGACCTCGCCCCTCGTCCGTCACCAGGCTGCTGCCCACCTTGACGACGGCGCGCTGCGCGCCCGCCAGTGCCGAGCGGCCCGCGTTCATCACGTCGCTGCCGGCGCGGGCTCGAAGCGCACGTCGACGGCGCCCTCCTGCGACTCGGCCGCGGGACGCGCGCGCGACAGGAAGTCGTTGATCGCCCACATCAGATCCCGGCACCCTTCGCCGGTGGCGGCCGAGATCGCGAACACCGGGGCCTTGGTGCGCAGACGGCGGCGCAAGCGCCCGCCGATCTCGGCGACCAGCTCGGCGCGCTGTTCCTGCGGCAGGGCGTCGATCTTGTTCAGAACCAGCCAGCGCGGCTTGCGGTGCAAGCCGGAGTCGAAGCGCTTGAGCTCGGCGACGATCGCGCGCGCCTGCGCGACCGGATCGACCGAGCCGTCGCATGGCGCGATGTCGATCACGTGCAGCAACAGCCGGGTGCGCGCAAGGTGCCGCAGAAACCGGTGACCCAGGCCGGCCCCTTCGGCAGCTCCCTCGATCAGACCGGGCAGGTCCGCCAGCACGAAGCCTTTGCCGTGCTCCAGACGCACCATCCCCAGATGCGGATACAACGTCGTGAACGGGTAGTCGGCCACCTTGGGGCGGGCATTGGAAACCGCCGCCAGCAGTGTCGATTTGCCGGCATTGGGTGCACCCAGCAGGCCCACGTCGGCCAGTACCTTCAATTCGAGACGCAGGCGGCGCGCCTGACCGGGCGCCCCCAGCGTGCGCTTGCGCGGCGCGCGGTTCGTGCTGGATTTGAAGTGCAGGTTGCCCAGGCCCCCGCGCCCGCCGGAGGCAAGGATGGCGCGCTCACCGTCCACGGCCAGGTCCGCGACCACCGAGCCGTCGGATTCGTCGAACACCAGGGTGCCGACCGGAACGCGCAATTCGATGTCGTGCCCGCCGCGCCCGAAACAGTCCGAACCGGTGCCGTGCTCGCCGTTGCCGGCCTGGTGGCGGCGCGTGTAGCGGTAGTCGAGCAGGGTGTTCAGGTTTCGGTCGGCCACGGCCCAGACGTCCCCGCCGCGCCCGCCGTCGCCGCCATCCGGGCCGCCCTTTGGAACGAACTTCTCCCGGCGAAACGACATGCAGCCGTTGCCGCCGTTGCCGCCGATCACCTCGATCCGCGCTTCGTCGACGAACTTCATACGGACACGGACCCGAAACGGAAGGCCGCGAGCTCTCGCACCCGGGCCGAACGGTGATTGCCGGCGCGCGGTTTGCCCGCCTGCGCCGGGGACCTATTGCAAGGGTACGATCTTGACGCGCTGACGGTTGTGCCGCCCGCCGACGGTGAAGCGCACCGTCCCGTTCACCAGCGCGAACAAGGTGTGGTCACGGCCGACGCCGACGTTTTCGCCGGCGTGCACCCGGGTACCGCGCTGGCGCACGATGATGCTGCCCGCGCTGACCGATTCGCCGCCATAGGCCTTCACGCCGAGCATCTTCGGCTGCGAATCGCGTCCGTTACGGGATGAACCGCCTGCTTTCTTGTGTGCCATATTGCAACCTTGCTCAGTGCAGCCGCTCGGTACAGCCCCTCAGTACAGCCGATACTTCAACCGATGCGGTCGATCTGCAGTTCCGTGAAATCCTGTCGATGGCCGGCGTGCTTCTGGAAGTGCTTGCGGCGGCGCATCTTGAAGATCTGCACCTTGGGGTGCCGCCCGTGCGACAGCACCGTCGCCATGACCGAAGCATCCGCCACGAGCGGAGCGCCCAGCCGCAGCTCGCTGCCCTCGCCCAGCGCCAGCACCTCGGTGAGCGCAATCTGCTGGCCCACTTGCACCGGCAGGGCCTCGACCTTCAGGCGGTCGCCCGTGCTGACCCGGTACTGCTTGCCGCCCGTTCTGATGACCGCGAACATGATTTTTATTCCCTGACTTGCGATGCGGGCGGCTTCAGAAGCAACCCGCCGCGACCGTTCCCAGCTGAGCCGGATATTGTCGCATTTTCCGCGATCCGGCGTCAATGCGCGGTCCGGATCGCCCGAACCGGCACACAGGCTCAATATAATAATCAGTCAAATCGCGGCCACCCTCGCGGCCCGCCTCCGAGAACCTGTGTCGATCGCCTCCGCACCGCAAGCCTCCGCCGCCTCGACCGATGACCTGGCGCAGCTGCTGGCGCCGATCGCGTCCGATCTGCTGGCGGTCGACCGGATCGTGCGCGAGCGACTTCGTTCGGAAGTCGCGCTGATCGGCACCATCGGCGACTACATCGTGGGTGCCGGGGGCAAGCGCCTGCGACCGGCGGTGCTGCTGATGGTGGCGCGCGCGCTCGGTTATCACGGGCCGGCGCACACGGTGCTGGCCGCGGTCATCGAGTTCATCCACACGGCGACCCTGCTGCACGACGACGTGGTCGACGAATCGGACCTGCGCCGCGGACGACCGACCAGCAACGCCGCATTCGGCAATGCGCCAGCGTGCTGGTGGGCGATTTCCTGTATTCGCGCTCGTTCCAGATGATGGTCGACGTCGAAAACATGCGCGTGATGCGCATCCTGGCCGACGCCACCAACCGGATCGCCGAGGGCGAAGTGCTGCAGTTGCTGAACATCCACGACCCGACCGTCGACGAGGCGCGCTACCTGCGCGTGGTCGAGTGCAAGACGGCCACCCTGTTCGAGGCCGCCGCCCGCATCGGCGCCGTGCTGGTCGGAGCCGAACCGGCGGTCGAGCAGGCCTGCGCCCGCTATGGCGCGGCGCTCGGAACGGCGTTCCAGATCATCGACGACGTGCTCGACTACGACGGCGATCCCCACGAAATCGGCAAGCGGGTCGGCGACGACCTGCGCGAAGGCAAAGCCACGCTTCCCGTGATCCACGCGCTGAGCCAGGCCAATCCGAGCCAGCGCGCGCAGGTCGAACAGGCGATCCGCGACGGCCAGGGCGACTTCGCCGAGATCGCGCGCATCGTGCACGTGCACGGCTCGATCGAATACGCGCGCCGGCGCGCGCAGCTCGAATCGGCCGCCGCGATCGAGGCGGCGCGCGCGTTGCCGGCGTCGGTGTATCGGGACCGTCTGCTAGACTTGGTTTCGTTCGCAATGCGGCGCGACCGCTGAAATTTCCGGGCACCACCCGAGCGGCCGATGCCGTATCCGCCGTGGTCCGCCGCCGCACGGGGTGTAGCTCAGCCTGGTAGAGTACTGCGTTCGGGACGCAGGAGTCGGAGGTTCAAATCCTCTCACCCCGACCACCGCTTTTCCTCCCGCCCGGGCGCCCGCCCGGCGCTCCATTGAAGACTGCGGCCCGCGCGGCCGATCGGAACCGGAACTGAGACGCGGTGGAACACCTTCCGCCATGGGCTCAGGTCGCCGCTCTGGTCGCCTTGTTGCTGATCTCGGGCTTCTTCTCGATGGCCGAGACCGCCATGATGGCGCTGAGCCGCATCCGGCTGCGCCACCTGGCCCGCCAGGGCAGCGTGGCCGCGCGACGCACCCAGAAGCTGCTGGAGCGCACCGATCGGCTGCTCAGCGTGATCCTGATCGGCAACGCCCTGGCCAACGCGGCCATCACGGCGCTGTTCACCGCGCTGACGCTGTTTTATTTCGGCAACCACCACTGGAATCTGGCCATCGCGACCGTGCTGATCGCGTTCGCGATCCTGGTGTTCTCCGAGGTCACCCCCAAGGTGATCGGCGCCACCTACCCGGAAACCCTGGCGTTGCTGTCCAGCGCGCTGCTGGAGTTCCTGCTCTGGCTGGCCACTCCGATCGTGTGGTTCGTGAACCTCTTCGTGCACGCCATCCTGCGCGTGTTCCGCATCCCCGAGTCCCCGGGCGGCGCGTCGAGCCGGCTGACGCCGGAAGAGATGCGCACCGCGGTGCTCGAAAGCGGCAGCTTCATCCGCGGCAAGCACCGCAGCATGCTGCTGAACCTGTTCGACCTGGAGCAGCTGACGGTCGACGACGTGATGACGCCGCGCGCCACGATCGAGGCGCTCGACATCGAGCAGCCGATATCGGTTCTGACCGATCAGCTGACCCGTGCTACCACAACAAGCTGATCGTGTACGAGAGCGACATCAGCCGGGTGGTGGGCGTGCTGCACGTGCGCAAGCTGCTGGCGGTCCTGTCCAGCGGGCCTGCGACGCACGAAACGATGCGCGAGGTGCTGTCCGCGCCCTACTAGATCCCGACCGGCACCTCGCTTCTGCAGCAGCTGCAGATGTTCCAGGACAACCACCAGCGACTGGGCCTGGTGGTCGACGAATACGGCGAACTGATGGGACTGGTCACGGTCGACGACATCGTCGAGGAGATCATCGGCGAGTTCACGACGCCAGGTCCCCGGAACCGGTCAATCGGGCACTGCGCTGGGGCGCCGTCCGGCCAGGTCGTCGTGGACGGCGCAGCGTCGCTGCGGCATGCTCAATCGCCGCCTGGGGTTGTCGCTGCCGCTGGACGGGCCCAAGACGCTCAACGGACTGATGCTCGAGCGGCTCGAACAGATACCGGACGGCCCCTGCTGCCTGCGTCTGCCCGGCTGCGACCTGGAGATCGTGCAGGTCCAGGACCAGGCGGTTCGCAGCGTGCGGCTGATCCGCGATACGGCCGCCTCCTGATGGCAGCTCATGGCCACCGCGAGCCCGCCCTTTCGGCCTGTCCAAGCCCACCTTTGTGGGATGTAAGCTTTACAATTCCGGGGCCTACCGGCACCATCTTTAAGGTTCGAACGCGTGGGTGCGCGCGCTAAGCTCCGCCTGACGCCCCAACGCCCACGATGTCTGCTGTCACTCAAGGTCCGTCCGCCGCCGCCGGCGCGCTCACCGGGCTGGCCCGTGCACTGGTCCAGCAGGGCAGGCTGCGCCCGATCGCGCCGAGGCGCTGGCACGCAAGGCCACCCAGAGCAATACGCTGTTCATCGACGAGCTGATCGGGATCGCGGAGTCGATCGGCCTGACGCACGACCGCAATCGCGCGCTTCGCGGCCGAAACGTTCGGACATCCCATGTTCGACCTGGCGGCGATCGACATCGACCAGCTGCCGAAGGACACGATCGACAAGAAGCTGGTCGCTTCGCTGCGCGTACTGGCGCTGCGCAAGCGCGGCAACCGGCTTGCCGTCGGCGTATCGGATCCGACCAACTACCAGGCGCTGGACCAGATCAAGTTCCAGACGCAGCTGGTGGTCGACATCGTCGTGGTCGAGCACGACAAGCTGGTGCGCGTTGATCGAGTCGACCACGCAAACCGCCACCCAGTCGCTCGAACGGCTGATCGACGACGACGTCAGCTTCGACGACCTGCTGGCCGAGAGCCCGGAACAGGAAGGCGACGAGGCCGCCTCGGCCGAGGTCGACGACGCGCCGGTCGTGCGCTTCCTGCAGAAGCTGCTGCTCGATGCGATCGGCGACGGGCGCCTCGGACCTGCACTTCGAGCCGTACGAGAAGTTCTACCGCATCCGCTTCCGGGTCGACGGCATCCTGCGCGAGGTCGCCACAGCCGCCGCTGGCGATCCGCGAACGGCTGATCTCGCGCATCAAGGTGATCTCGCGCCTGGACATCTCCGAACGGCGCGTGCCGCAGGACGGCCGCATGAAGCTGGCGCTGAGCGGGCAGCGCGCGATCGACTTCCGGGTCAGCACGCTGCCCACGCTGTACGGCGAGAAGATCGTGATGCGGATCCTCGACGCCGTCGCAGGCCAAGCTGGGCGTCGACGCGCTCGGATACGAGCCCGGACCAGAAGGAAATCGCTGCTCAACGCGATCCAGCGGCCCGTACGGCATGGTGCTGGTCACCGGCCCGACCGGCAGCGGCAAGACCGTATCGCTGTACACCTGCCTGAACATGCTGAACCAGCCCGGCGTCAACATCTCGACCGCCGAGGATCCGGCGGAAATCCAGCTGCCCGGGATCAACCAGGTCAACGTGAACGAGAAGGCCGGCCTGACGTTCGCCAACGCGATGCGGGCGTTTCTGCGGCAGGACCCGGACGTCATCATGGTGGGCGAGATACGCGACCTGGAGACCGCCGACATCGCGATCAAGGCGGCCCAGACCGGCCACATGGTGATGTCGACGCTGCACACCAACGACGTGCCGTCCACCCTGACCCGGATGGCCAACATGGGGGTTCCGAGCTTCAATATCGCCTCCTCGGTGATCCTGATCACGGCACAGCGCCTGGCGCGGCGCCTGTGCAACTGCAAGCAGCCGGCGGATCTGCCGCCCGAGGCGCTGCTGGCCGCCGGTTTCACCGAAGCGGACCTGGACGGCACCTGGCAGGCGTTCCGGCCGGTGGGCTGCGACCGCTGCAAGGGCTCGGGGTATAAAGGCCGGGTGGGTATCTACGAGGTGATGCCGGTTTCGGAAGAGATCCAACGCATGATCCTGCGCAACGCCAGCGGGATGGAGATCGCGCAGCAGGAAAAAGTCGAGGGCGTGCGCAATCTGCGGATCTCGGGACTGTGGAAGGTCAAGCAGGGAGTCACTTCGGTCGACGAGGTGCTCGGGTGCACCAACGACTGAACGATTAGGGAACGGAGACCAACATGGCAACCGGGGCAGTAGCTCGCCCGCGTGAACTGGTGCGGGAGTTCATGTACCAGTGGGAAGGGCGCGACAAGGGCGGCCGCGTCGTGCGTGGCGAAATGCGCGCCGGCGGCGAGTCGGTGGTGGCGGCGTCGCTGCGGCGGCGCGGCATCATGGCGACCCGGATCAAAAAGCAGTCGATGCCGCGCGGGCGCAGGATCTCGGGCAAGGACCTGGCCCTGTTCACGCGGCAACTGTCCACCATGCTGCGCGCGGGCGTGCCGCTGATGCAGTGTTTCGACATCGTCGGGCGCGGGCATTCGAACCCGTCGATGTCGCGGCTGTTGAACGACATCCGCTCCGACGTCGAGACCGGTACCAACCTGAACCAGGCGTTCCGCAAGTACCCGATGTACTTCGATGCGCTGTTCTGCAACCTGGTGGCGGCCGGCGAGCAGGCCGGTATCCTGGAAACACTGCTCGATCGCCTGGCCACCTACCAGGAAAAAACGATTGCGCTCAAGGGCAAGATCAAGAAGGCCCTGTTCTATCCGACCGCGATCATCCTGGTCGCGATCCTGGTGACCGTGATAATCATGATCTTCGTGATCCCCGCGTTCAAGCAGGTGTTCTCCAGCTTCGGCGCCGACCTGCCGACGCCGACCCTGATCGTGATCGCGATGTCGGATTTCTTCGTCAAGTACTGGTATGTGCTGCTGTTTGGCATCGCGGGCGGCGTCTATTTCCTGTACCAGTCGTGGCGGCGCTCGCCGGCGGTCCAGATGGCAGTCGATCGCTTGCTGCTCAAGCCTGCCCGTCGTCGGCCAGCTGCTCCACAAGGCGACGATCGCGCGCTGGACCCGAACGCTGGCAACCACCTTCGCAGCCGGCGTGCCCCTGGTCGAGGCCCTCGATTCGGTCGGACCGGCGTCGGGCAACGCGGTCTACAAGGAAGCGACGCGCCAGATCCAGAACGAGGTCAACATCGGAACGAGCCTGGCGCAGTCGATGCAGAATTCCGGCGTCTTCCCCCCGATGGCGGTCCAGATGACCGCGATCGGCGAGGAATCGGGCGCGCTCGATTCGATGCTGTCCAAGGTCGCCGATTACTACGAGCGGGAGGTCGACGAAACGGTCGACGCGCTCGCCAGCCTGATGGAGCCGATGATCATGGTCGTACTCGGGACCATCATCGGCAGCATCGTGGTCGCCATCTACATGCCGATCTTCAAGCTCGGCCAGGTCGTCTGAGCCCGGCGCGGCCGCCGTCCTGATCCGGCCGTTGCGTGGAATCGGAGATCCAGACCCTATTTCCCTGGATCGCCGCGGTCCTCGGGCTTGCGATCGGCTCGTTCCTGAACGTGGTGATCCACCGCCTGCCGCGCATGCTGCAGGCCCAGTGGAAGGCGCAATGCGCCGAGCTGGAAGGGCGCCCGGAGCCCGATGCGCCGCGCTACAACCTATGGACGCCCGCATCGCAGTGCCCGGCGTGCGGCCGCCCTCTGCGGGCGGTGCACAACATTCCGGTCGTTTCGTACCTGGCCCTGCGCGGGCGCTGCGCCTTCTGCGGCGGCCCGATATCGGCACGCTACCCGATCGTGGAGGCGCTGACCGCCGCGCTGTTCGCCTGGGTCGCCGTGCATTTCGGGTGGTCGGCCGCCGGCGCCTGCGCCCTGGTCCTGACCTCGTTCCTGCTGGCGCTGGCCTTGATCGACGCCGACACCACCTTGCTGCCGGACGATCTGACGCAACCCCTGCTCTGGCTCGGCCTGCTGATCAATCTGCGCGCCACATTCGCGCCGCTGCCGGAGGCCGTGATCGGCGCCGCAGCCGGGTACCTGTCGCTGTGGTCGGTTTACTGGCTGTTCAAGCTGGTCACCGGCAAGGAGGGCATGGGTTTCGGCGATTTCAAGCTGCTGGCTGCGCTCGGGGCCTGGCTGGGATGGAAGATGCTGCTTCCGATCATCCTGTTGTCCTCCCTGGTCGGTGCGCTGGTCGGGATCGCCCTGATTGTGCTGGCTCGCCGCGGGCGGGAGATCCCGATACCGTTCGGGCCGTACCTGGCCGCGGCCGGATTCCTGACCCTGATGTACGGCGGCCACGTCGTCGCGCTGATCGGCCTGCATTGAAAAGTTAGGTGGAAATTAGGCAGAAAACTATGTGGGCCCCTCACCCCCGGCCCCTCTCCCCAAGGGGAGGGGGAGAGCGACCATCGCTGTTCATTGGGGAGAGCGATCGAAGTTCATTGGTCATGCTTGCGGCGAATGAAACTCTGAGCATCGCGCTGACGGGCGGAATCGGGTCCGGCAAATCGACGTTGGCCCGTTGCCTGGCCGGCCAGGGCGCCGGCTTGATCGATCTGGATGCGATCGGTCGCGAGCTGACCGCGCCGGGCGGGCCGGGGCTGGTGGCGATCCGGGCCGAGTTCGGCGATGCGATCGTCGACCGCGACGGAGCGCTGGACCGGACCGCGCTCAGGGCGCGCGTGTTCGGCGACACGCCCGCGCGGCGACGCCTCGAGCAATTGCTGCACCCGCTCATATGGCAGCGCGCGGAACTGCGGGCAGGGGAACTGGCGGCGGGGGCCGATCGCCGTCCGGGCTGGCCGCCTGCTCCAGCGTGGCGCCGGTGCTGAAGGCGAGCATGATCTCGGCCAGTCGGCGCGGGGCGATCGCAGGCTCCGCGGCTGTCCCGTGCCCATATCTCCGCGATCACGCCGGCCAGCGCATCGACGGTGCGGGCGTGAACCGCCGCGTAGCGGCGGCTGAGTTCGACGTCGCGGGCGGCATGTACCCGGAACTCGATCACCAGCAGCAGCCATCCGGGCGTGGCCTGGTCGCCGCGGGCTAGGTGGTCGGAGCAGCACCAGGATCAATGAAGTTAGTTGCAAAGTACAAAAACAAAAATAATCATTGATTGATGTCATTGACTTGCTATAATAACTTTCATTTGTAGTTAGATAACCAAAAACAATGTGACCGTGAAATCGAACTATCAACCTTACCTACATCATTTAAAATCATTAAGAGAACAACAATTATTACGTCACTTACCTAACCATCATCATTACCAATATGATTTCTCTCATAATGATTATTTGGGTTCGCAGGGGGTGTCCCGCGGCTAACCCTCTTTCGAAGAACTGGAAACTCCAGTCCTACGACGACTTCGAAGCTGTTCCGATAAACTGGCTGTGGTACGCCTACCTTGCTCTTGGACAATTGTCCGGGTTCAGCGGCGAGCCGGGAAGCGGAAAGTCGTTCCTTGCAATAGACATCATTGCTCGACTGACAACCGGTCGCGACTGGCCGGACGGTACGAAGAACACTTTTGGCGCGTGTGAAGTACTGCTCTTGACGGTCGAAGAGAGCGCGGCAGAAAAATATCGACCGGGGTGCGCAGCACCACGATGGGCGTCAGGATGATCAGCACCAGCGCCATGACCACGAAGGTATAAGGACGCCGGAGCGCTAGGGCAACAATCCACATCGGTCGGGTAGGACTCCAATCAGAGCATGTCGCCCGCAGGCGCCAAGGCCGGAATCATAAGAAATCCGATTCGATACGCTACGTATTGGATTCAAATATATGCTATCGTGGGGCATGGCGCAAACCCCTTCCGCTGCTGAAAAACGGTCGCCGGAAAACAACCATGGCGGCAAACGCCTGCCGGGGCGGCCGCGCAGCGAACAGGCGCGCCAAGCCATCTTGCGCAGCACCAGCCGGCTGCTGCAGCGCACCGGTTTCGCGGAACTCTCGATTGAGGCCATCGCCGCCCACGCCGGCGTGGGCAAGGCGACAGTCTATCGCTGGTGGCCCGACAAAGGGGCCCTGGTGGTGGACGCCTTTGCCTCCAGCGCGGAAGAGGAATTGCATTTCCCCGACAGCGGCTCGGTCTATAAGGACATGAGCCGGCAGATGAATCAGTTTCTGGCGATACTTCAGTCGCGGCGCGGCCGCATCGTGTCAGCGGTGATTGCCGGCGGCCAGTCCGACCCCGGTCTCATCCAAGCCTTTCGCGAACGTTTTCTCCGGCCCCGGCGGCAGGAGGCCTACCAGACCCTGCGGCGGGGAATGGAACGCGGCGAACTCCCCCGCAACCTGGATCTCGATCTGCTGCTCGACATTCTCTACGGCGCAATCTATATGCGCTTTCTGATTCGCCACGATCAGCTGAGCGAGGAGTACATCGCGGACGTCTGCCGCTTGGTGCTGAATGGCGCGGCGAAAAACGGCCGCGATCCTCTGCGGTTGACAAGACGAAAACGGCCTGCAGGCCGTGAGGGACCTGCTTTTTCCACGGCGGTCGTTGCAGCGCGAACAAAAGCAGATTCCTCGCTTCGCTCGTAATGACAACTGCGGCGAGGAATCCATACACCCTGGGGGACATTCCTTAGACAGCGATGTCTAGGCCGGGAAAAACAGCGCGGTTCCAGCGATTTTCAGGAGAACGAATTACTGCGGAGACGAGCCGTTAGGGAAACTGCCGACGGGGTCATTACGTCCGCTTGTTTTTCCGGGTCGCTTTGCGATTGGTTTTCTCGGGGGCCAATTTTCCGTGGGAGCCGAAGGCCTCACTCATCGCTTGCATCCGCTCCGCGTCCTTACGCACTTTGGCGGCGTATGCCAGCGGATCGACTTTCTTCTTTTTCATGTCCCACAGCATGACACAAATTCAGCTACAGTCAACTACCTCAAACCGCATGACGGGACCTGGACGGGGTCCCGGCTCCTCGTCCTCGAAGCTCGGCGAGCATCCGCTGACGCAGGACATGGTTCGCCCGAGTTTGATAACCCTTTCCTGGTTTTTTGAGCCATGCCACCACGTCTGCGTCCAGACGCAACGACACGACCTCTTTGACTGGCCGATAGAACCTGCCCCGGACCGCATCCTTCCACGCACCCGCCGGCAATTCCGGAATGTCTGACGTGTCAATCTGATCATCCGGCAGGGCAGCCAGGGCCGCCAACTCCCGCTTCTGCCTGGCGGTGAGGGGCTTCTCGGGCGGGTTTTTTCTCTTCACTGTTTTAGTCGCCATGCGCATAAATACTCCGTTCCCGCGGCGTAGCCTTTCGCGCTGAGATGATGTGTATGATCTCTTCGTCTCCGTTTTGCGAGAGGGTGTGAGCGACCAGGAGCACTTGAATTCCTTTCACCACTTAACGCCAGTTTATATGTAACGCAAACTGTTAAACTCGGTGTCGAAATGCGGGCAATTCCGAAAAGCAAGTCATTGTTTCAGATCTGGTAATCCATCTCGATCACCTGCTGCAGCTTGTCGGTGCCGTTGGTCGGGGTCGGGGACGGCTGACGCCCTTGCAGGCGGCACACTTCGTCCTTCAGTATCTTGACTTCGTTGGCCACCGCCGACAGCGCCTCCGACAGCGGATCGTTGATCTGCTTGGGATCGGTGATCACCACGCGCTTGCCTTCGCGGAAAACAATGTGGCCGGGCACGCCGACTACGGTTGAGTTGTCGGGCACATCGCGCAGCACCACCGAGCCGGCGCCGATGCGGCAATTTTCGCCGATGGTGATATTGCCCAGTATTTTCGCGCCCGAACCAATCACGACATTGTTGCCGATGGTGGGATGCCGCTTACCGTGTTCCTTGCCGGTGCCGCCCAGCGTTACGCCCTGGTACAACGTGACATCGTCGCCCACGATCGTGGTCTCGCCAATGACCACGCCCATTCCGTGGTCGATGAAAAAGCGCCGGCCAATTTGCGCGCCGGGATGGATCTCGATGCCGGTGATCAGCCGGGCGACTTGCGACAGGGCCCGGGCAGGGAATTGCCAGCCATGGATCCACAGCCAGTGGTGGAAGCGGAAGCCCCACAGCGCGTGCAGCCCAGAGTAGAGCAGCATGATTTCAAGCGAGGACTTCGCCGCGGGATCGCGGTCCTTGACAGCGGCGATGTCCTCACGCATGGATGCAAACATTTCTCAAACGCCTTCCGCCACCATGGCCAGCGACTCGTTGCGAAGCTGCTCGAACAGCAGGCTGCTCAGGTAACGCTCGCCGAACGACGGGATAACCACGACGATCAGCTTGCCTGCGTTCTCGTCGCGTTCAGCGACTCGCAGTGCGGCAACCACCGCCGCTCCCGACGAGATGCCAACCAGCAGGCCCTCTTCCTTGGGCAGGCGGCGCGCCATCGCCAGAGCATCCTCGCTCGACACTTGGATGACTTCATCAATGTAGTCGGTGCGCAGAATGCTGGGCACAAAGCCTGCGCCGATGCCTTGAATCTTGTGCGGACTGGGCTGTCCGCCGGAGAGCACGGGGCTTTCCACGGGTTCGACCGCGATCGCCTTGAACGACGGCTTCTTCGGCTTGATGTACTCGCACACGCCGGTCAGCGTGCCGCCGGTGCCGATGCCCGAGATCAGGATGTCCACTTTGCCGTCGGTATCGTTCCAGATTTCCGGGCCGGTGGTCTCCAGGTGGATCTTGGGATTCGCCGGATTGTCGAATTGCTGCAGCATGTAACCGTTGGGCGTCTTGGCGAGCAGTTCATCGGCTTTGGCGATTGCGGCCTTCATCCCCTTGGGGCCGGGGGTCAGCACGATGTCCGCGCCAAAGGCCTTCAGCAGCACGCGGCGCTCCAGGCTCATGGTGTCGGGCATGGTGAGGATCAGCTTGTAGCCCTTCACCGCAGCCACGAACGCCAGCGCGATGCCGGTGTTGCCGCTGGTCGGCTCGATCAACACGGTCTTGCCGGGCTGGATTTTTCCCGCGCGCTCGGCCTCGTTGATCATGCTGACGCCGATGCGGTCCTTCACGCTGCTGCACGGGTTCTGGCTTTCCAGCTTGGCGACGACCGTGGCCTTCGCGCCGGCAGTCACCTTGTTGAGGCGCACCAAAGGAGTGTTTCCAATCAGTTCCGTAACGTCATTCGCAATCTTCATAGCGATCTCCCAAAAAGTTTGACCTGAGGCTAGTGGATATACGGTTTGATTCAGTGGAGGCGAGCAAAGAATCAGCTAAAGGCAACAACAACAGCGCGAGGTTTGTTGGCTGGCGCCAACCTCGAACTGAGAGCGCGTATATGTCTGGTCGCGAGACATAACACTGCGCAAGCTATAGCTTACCAGGCGTTTAGCTTACCAAAAGTTGGAGCGCAGAATTGCCAATTGCGGGATACGCAAAATGTCGGTGCTCGAGCAGCCCAGCTGGCTACCAAGCTCCGCCCTGGCTATCGCTACTGCGGAAATCGCAGCGGTCTCGGCGCGGAGAATGGTATCGCCAAGTGAGGCGGCAAGCCATTGCGACAGTTCGAAGAGCTGCAACTCATCCGTCGGTCCAGCCGCCTTCGGGACCGATGGCGAGAGCCAGCGAGGTTACATTGTCGCGCGCGCGCAGCACTTCGCTGAGCGTGGCTTCTGTTCGGTTTCTGCCAGAACGATTCGCAAATCGCAACCCGGATGACCGCAGATCCCTCGACTCGGACTAGAGTCCTCGCTCGGGATGACAGCTGGGATGTTGCGGTCGTGAAGCTTAGCGAGCGCTTCCTTCAGCTTCACTGGATCGGCAATCTCCGGAGGCGCGATGCGACGCGACTGCTCGGCCGCTTCGCGGGCGATGCGCCGCCAGCGCTCGACGCGCTTATCCGCCGCGAGGGCAAGATGCTTTTCGGTGCGCCGCGCAATCACGGGAATGATCGTGGTGACGTTCAGCTCCGTGCACTTCTCGATCGCCCACTCCATGCGATCGAACTTGAAGACGGCGAGCAACAGGGTGATGGGTACAGCCTCGCGGGCCGTGACTTCTTCGCCCAGGGTGAACTCCACGCGCTCGTCCTGCACGCTGGAAACCGTGGCTTGCCGGACTTGATCGCCACATGCGACCTCGAACTGCTGGCCGACGCGTGCGCGCAAGGTGCGTGACAGATGCGCGGCGTGCGCGCCGGTCAAGGCGGCGCGATCGCCGGAGAACTCGTCGGCAATCCAGCGGCGTCGGGTCATCGCGTCATCAGCAACAGGATAGTGGCAATGGCCATGGAAGCGTAGACTCCGCCGAATACGCGGTTCTCGCGGGTCAGATCCTCTTCGCTGAAGAGACGGCTGTTCAGCAGGAACTCCAGCGCCGAAACCATGCCGACCAGCACGGCCATCACCAGCCAGCGCTCCTGGTGCATTTGCGCGCGCAGCAGAAACGGGATGGCGAGCAGCGACAATCCCAGGTAGATCAGTCCGCCGATGCGGGCGCGTTTGCGGCGCTTGGGATCCTGATAGCGCATCAGCACAATGCGCGCCAATTCGCGCGGCCGGGCCAGGCGCGCGGCGGCCGGCAATGCGGTCACCACCAGCAGGAACCACGCGTAGATGCGGAGGGCTTTGTCCAAGGCGATCGATTTTCGCTAGTCGCCTTTGCTACTAGCTTTAGCCCAGCACGTTTATCAGGGACAGTCGCCGGGAAATCGACGCACTCACCGGCACCGAGCCTCGTCTTGAGCACGAATCGCGAAAAGCTAATTGCCAAAAGCGAAAAGCTAATTGCTCCCTACTGAAACATGTCCTTCACCTTATTCAGCAGCGAGCGGCTGACGGGCTTGTTCTCCACCGAGGTCGTAGCTCTGCAACTCCTGCAACAGTTCGCGCTGCCGCTTGGTGAGCTTCGACGGCGTCTGCACTTTGACTTCGACGTGCAAATCGCCGCGCCCATGTCCGTTGAGCACCGGCACGCCTTTGTTCTTCACCCTGAACGTGGCTCCCGGTCTGCGTGCCCTCGGGAATTTTCAGCGACATGTTCGCCATCGAGCGTGGGGACCGTAATCTCGGTGCCCAGCGCCGCCTGCGCGAACGAAATTGGAACCGCGCAATACAGGTGCTTGCCTTCACGCTCGAAGAACGCGTGCTCCCTGGCGTGCAGCACGACGTAGAGGTCGCCGGAAGGTCCACCGTAAACGCCAGCCTCGCCCTCGCCCGAGTACAGCATGCGCGCGCCTTCCTCGACTCCCGCCGGAACTTTGACCGTGACCGTGCGCTGGCGCGTGACGCGGCCCTGGCCTCTGCACTGGGTGCAGGGATCGACGATCAGTTTGCCCGAACCCTGGCAGGTGCCGCAGGTGCGCGATATGGAAAAGAAGCCCTGCTGATAACGCACTTGCCCGCGTCCTGCGCAGGTGGTGCAGGTGATGGGCGCCTTGCCCGGAGCCGCGCCGCTGCCTTTGCACTGGTCGCACTCTTCGAGCCGCCGCACCTGCACTTGCTTGGTGACGCCAAACACGGCTTCCTCGAACTCGAGGGTGAGATCTTCGCGCAGATCGGCGCCGCGCTGGGCGCGCGAACGGCTGCGTCCGCCCTGGCCGCCGAACATGTCGCCAAATCCGAACAGGTCGCCGAAGATGTCGTGGAAATCGTTGAACACCGTGGTGTCGAATCCGCCGTTGCCGCCCGGGCCGCTGGAAACTCCCGCGTGACCGAAGCGGTCGTAGCGCGCGCGCTTCTCGCTGTCGGCGAGAATCGCGTAGGCTTCGCTGCACTCCTTGAAGCGCTCCTCGGCCGCAGGATCGTCGGGATTGCGGTCGGGATGGTGTTGCAGAGCGAGCTTGCGATAGGCGCTCTTGATCTCCTGGTCGTTGGCCGTGCGGCTGACGCCCAGCACTTCGTAGTAATCGCGTTTTACGTTGGTAGCCAGAACTGTTTACCTTCTTCGAATCTGATTTACGGTTTGGGATGGCGAGCCACGCGCACCATCGCCGGACGCAGCAGCCGGTCCTTCAACTTGTAGCCGCGCTGCAACTCATCGAGCACGTGGTTGTCTTCGACCTCATCGGTGTCCACCATCTGGATCGCCTGGTGCAAATTGGGATCGAACGGTTCGCCCTCGCGCGGGCACCGGCTGCACTCCTAGCTTCGCCAGCGCGTCATGAAACTGCTTGTCGATGAGCTCGATGCCGGCGTGAAAATCCTCCAGCGATGCCGCCTTGGTGTTCAACGCGCGATCCAGGCTGTCGAGAATGGGCAGCAACGTCGTCATCGCATCGGCGAGCGCGTATTCCCTGAACTCCTGCTGCTGTTTCTCGCTGCGCTTGCGAAAGTTTTCGAACTCGGCCTGGATGCGCGCCGCGCGATCGAGATAGGCCGCGCGTTCGGTGCGGACGCGCTCCAATTCCGATTGCGGCTCTTCCGCGTGCGACCGTGCCGGCGCTGCCTGCGGCAGCCGGGCGCATCTTCATCTTCTGCCGGCGGAAGTTCGTGGTCCAGATTCCAACTCCGCCTCGCTGGAGCTTCCATTGTGTTTCTTTGCTTGCATAAGTATTTCTACGTCGATTCGTTCCAAAGTTGGTCGAACAGCCGCGCGATGTACGACACCGCCGTCATGGTGTGCTCATAATCCATGCGGGTCGGGCCAATCACCGCCAGCGAACCCATCACCTCGTCGCCTACGCGCGCCGGCATTCCAATCAGTACGAAATTACTTAGATGCGGCATGGCGTCTTCCAGACCCACAACTACGCGCACCGCCTCCTGGCGGACGTCGAGGTAAGCAGACAGCAGATCCACAATGCGCTGCTTTTCCTCCAGCGTGGCCAGCAACTGGCGCAGGCGCTCCTGGTCCTGCTCGGTGATCACCAGGTTCGCCGCGCCTTCCACGTACACCGCCTGGGCGGCGGCCTTCGGTGGCCAGCGCGCCCTGCGCGTAGAGCTGCTCCACCGAACGCATCAGGCGATCGTATTCGCTGCGCTCCTGCTGAATCCGCTTGCTGATCTCGTTGCGCAGCGACTCCATCTCCCAGCCGCGGAAGTTCTGATTGATATAGGCCGCGGCCGCTTCCAGATCGGCCACCGACAAATCCTGGCTGAGCCGCAGCACGCGGTCGCGCACCACGCCGTTGCGCATGACCACGACGGCCAGCACTTTCTTGTCGGCCATGCGCTGGAAGTACACATGCTCCAGCGCGTTGTGCTGCCCCGGCGCCGAGCTGACCGTAACGCCCACGCTGTGCGAAATCAGCGACAGCACGTGCGAAGTGCGCTCCATGAACTCGGGCACATCCTGCAGACCTTGCAGGCTTCCCTGGATCAGGTTCTCGTCGGCGGGCGACAGACGCGCTTCCCCGGTCAACTGCTTCACGTAGAAGCGATAGGCCTTGGTGGTCGGAACCCGGCCAGCCGAGGTATGCGGCTGCTCCAGAAAACCAGCGTCGGCGAGATCGGCCATCACGTTGCGAATGGAAGCCGCGCTCAGGTTCTCGGGGTTGGCGCGGGCCAGGGTGCGCGAGCCCACCGGCTCACCCGTGGAGATGTAGGACTCCACGATGGCCGTGAGGATCTCGCGTTCCCGTCTGCCGATGTTGGCCGATGCGTCCATGATTAAGGTCTGGCGGAAGCTAACCTGCGTTTTTGCAATTATTTACAGACGAGCAGGATACAATTCCGCACTTTTATTCTAGGAAGCAAAGCGGGTTGATGTCAAGATTGGCACTCAACTTAGTCGAGTGCCAAATGCTCAGATCGCAGCTTGGGTAGGACACCCTCAAGATTCTAGCCCGGGCCGCCCGCCGCTATCCCCTAGCCCCTAGCCACTATCCCCTACCCACTAGCCCCTGACCCCTGCTGGGTAAACTCCACCAGCAATTGCAGCCGCTGGCGCGCATGGCCGCTATCGATCGCATAGGCTGCCAGCGGCACGGCGTCGCCGATGCGATCAGCGTGTCCGGCGGCGACCAGCGCGGCGGCAGCGTTCAGCAGAACCACATCGCGGCGGCAAGAGCGCTCGCCATCGAGAATGGCGCGGATGATGGCCGCGTTCTGCTGCGCATCGCCGCCCGCGATGTCGTCGAGCGGCGCACGTTGCAAGCCAAAATCTTCCGGTGCGACTTCGTACACGTGCACCTGACCGTTGCGAACTTCGGCAACTTTGCTGGGCCCGGAGATGGTGATCTCGTCGAGCCCATCGCGTCCGTGGACGACCAGCGCACGGCGCAATCCCAGTTCGCTCAGCGCCTCGGCCAGCTTTTCCACCAGCTCGGCGGAATACACCCCGACGACCTGTGCCGAAGCGCGCGCCGGGTTGGTCAGCGGCCCCAGCAGGTTAAAGACGGTGCGCAGCCGCAACTCGCGGCGCGCCGGCTGCACGTACTTCATCGCCGAATGCATGGCCGGTGCAAACAAAAAAGCGATGCCGGTCTCGCGCAGGCAGGCAGCGACGCGCGCCGGCGGCAGGTTGATGTTGACTCCCAGCGCCTCCATCACGTCGGCCGAGCCGCACTTGGAGCTGATGCTGCGGTTGCCATGCTTCGCAACTCGCACTCCAGCGCCAGCGATAGCCAGCGCCGTCGCGGTGGAAATGTTAAACGTGCCGCTGGCGTCACCGCCGGTGCCGCAGGTGTCCACCAGCGCATCGCGCTCGGTGCCGCTGAGGTCGAGCGCTTCGCCGTCCTCGGTCTGCAACGGCGTGGCTTCGGCGCGGATGGCCTGCGCAAAGCCGACGATCTCCTCCACCGTCTCGCCCTTCATGTGCAGCGCGACCAGCAGCGCCGCGATCTGCGCGTCGGTGGCCTCGCCGCGCAGGATCTGCGACATGACCTCGCGCGCCTCCTCGCGGGTGAGGGAAGTGCGATGGTTGGCGATTTTGTGCAGCGCGTCGAGAAGCATGGGATCAGTTGCCAGTTGTCAGTTGTCAGTGTGCGGCTGCCGGCGATCAGCTATCAGTCTTTAGACTCAGCGTTCAGCATTCAGCACTCAGCATTCAGCCAGCGAACATCATACCTTTTGTTCTGTCGTCCTGAGCGACGAGCGAAGCGACCGCACGAAGCCGAGGGACCTGCATTTTCTTTTGAATGGCTGGGTGTCTGCTGCGGATTTAAGTAATTCCAATTTCCCGTCGCCCAAGAAACCTATCGGCATTAGTTTCGAAGTGGTCGTATATTCCCTTCGCCATGCGCCCATACCAATCGATTTGTCTTGCCCTGACGCTTGCACTTGCCGCCTCCCTCGCCTTCGCCCAGTCCAACGTACCGTGATACAGGAGTAAGATTGCCATTACAATCAAGTCACCTCCGCCTTTGGGTAACGCCGCTAGAGTATCTTTTGTAGCTCCTTGCCAAATCGTCTCCAAGACCAACAGAATGAGTCTGGCCCCGAACAGCGGTACGCATTGCCTCCTGAGTAGAAAAAGGAGTACGGTAGCTATAGCTATGACGGTAAGATTTATCGCGACCATGATCGCATCCAGCGGAAATGCGGTTATGGTCGAGTTCGGCGGAATCAAAGGAATGCTGCCGCTGAATATCAAGTAGAACAAACGCATACCCAAGCAGACGGAACCGCAGTTGACGATGCAGATAAGCCAAACCCAACCGGGCCGCTTCGTCACGACGCCCTTTTGTCTAACAGGGAAAATGTTGCCACCAAGGTCGCCTCCGTAACATTTTGTGCCCGGCTCAGGCTGCTCGCCCACATCTGAGTTCAAGAGTGAATTCATGTCGTCTGCTTCCAGCACGTTTTGTGCCCCTCAAGCTACCGGTGAGGTCGAGACTCCCCGGAAGGTTCAGCCGCAGGCGATGACGACCTCTAACTCGACGCGCAAGAATTCGCCACCCCTGATCGCCAAAGTATGGAGTTGGCTTGGGCTATCGAAGACCAGCCTACTACCCTTCAAGAACCCGTCATATTCCTTGCCTTCCACGCCATCCACTACGACCAACCGCTTGCCGCCACGCACTGCCCCATAAGCCACGCGTTTGCTGTCCGGGCTGAAAACGAGACGCCCCCCAATCCCGTCATATTCCTTGCCTGCCACACCATCCACTACGACCAACTGCTTGCCGCCACGCTTGCCGCATAAGCCACGCGTTTGCTGTCCGGGCTGAAAACGAGAGTGCCCTGCCCAATCCCGTCATATTCCTTGCCTTCCACGCCATCCACTACGACCAACTGCTTGCCGCCACGCCCTGCCGCATAAGCCACGCGTTTGCTGTCCGGGCTGAAAACGGGAGTGCCCTGCCCAATCCCGTCATATTCCTTGCCTTCCACGCCATCCACTACGACCAACCGCTTGTCGCCACGCCCTGCCCCATAAGCCACGCGTTTGCTGTCCGGGCTGAAAACGGGAGTGCCCTGCCCAATCCCGTCATATTCCTTGCCTTCCACGCCATCCACTACGACCAACCACTTGCCGCCACGCTTTGCCGCATAAGCCACGCGTTTGCTGTCCGGGCTGAAAACGAGAGTGCCCTCCCCAATCCCGTCATATTCCTTGCCTGCCACGCCATCCACTACGACCAACCGCTTGCCACCACGCTCTGCTACATAAGCCACGCGTTTGCTGTCCGGGCTGAAAACGAGAGCGCCCGCCACAATCCCGTCATATTCCTTGCCTTCCACACCATCCACTACGACCAACCACTTGCCGCCACGCTGTGCCGCATAAGCCACGCGTTTGCTGTCCGGGCTGAAAACGAGACCGCCCTCCCAATCCCGTCATATTCCTTGCCTGCCACTCCATCCACTACGACCAACCGCTTGCCGCCACGCCCTGCCGCCATAAGCCACGCGTTTGCTGTCCGGGCTGAAAACGAGAGTGCCCTGCCCAATCCCGTCATATTCCTTGCCTTCCACGCCATCCACTACGACCAACTGCTTGTCGCCACGCCTTGCCCCATAAGCCACGCGTTTGCTGTCCGGGCTGAAAACGAGAGTGCCCTGCCCAATCCGGTCATATTCCTTGCCTTCCACGCCATCCACTACGACCAACTGCTTGCCGCCACGCCTTGCTACATAAGCCACGTGCTTGCTGTCCGGGCTTACAGCAAGACTCTCAGGGATTACGCCAGGGTGGATCTTTCCCAATGAAACTTCTCTGGTCACCAAGGTGACTTCCGGAGCGCTTACCACCCGGGAACAAGCAACCAGGAAGACTGCCAGCGCCCCCGCTCCGCACACGAAACTCAGAACAACTCGCACTTTGCTGTGCTGCATGCGGCCTCCGTTAACCAAGTTGCCGCTAGTTTTCGCCAAAGATGGCGGGACATTGCTTTTCGCGGCCGATATTCCAGCCTTGATCGCCTGATAGAAGGATCCGTGCGGAGGACGACAGCGGATTCGACCTGATAGACCACCGGGAATCCGCACCGGCGTCGGGTTCCAGACGGTACCTCGGAATCGTGCTCTCCCTGGGAGTGAACCCCGGGAAGCTAGAACAAGCAATGCCCCTACGCACAGAGTTGCTTTATGTGCAAGGTCAAGTCCGGCCTATTACACTCAAACTCGAAACTTATGAGCTGTGCGCTGCGCACTAGCCACTGCCTGCTCCCCGTCCTATACAATCACCAGTTTCGTTACTCTTGTGCAATCCTCTAAGGAGCAGACAATCCGGCGCGCCCAGCCGGAGCAGCGGGTGAGAGTCGCCCGCGGTCATCATAAAACATGAAAATACACGAGTACCAGGGTAAAGCCATCCTCTCGAAATACGGAGTGGCCGTGCCGCGTGGGCACATGGTCGAAAGCCGCGAAGAAGCTGACACAGCGGCCAAGGCCCTGTTCCACGAGGGCGCCACGGGGTTGTCGTCAAGGCACAAATCCACGCCGGTGGCCGCGGCAAAGGCGGCGGCGTCAAGATCGCCAAATCGCCCGAAGAAGCCGGCGAGCTGGCGGCAAAGATGCTTGGGATGAATC
>CAVTZO010000010.1:0-12492 GCA_963739145.1 uncultured beta proteobacterium | reverse complement strand
ATATCCAGCTGACAACTCGCTGATGTGCCTCGTTCCGTGCTGATCTTTCACTGATGTTCTACTGACGTTGATCTGATAGAGAAGCGAATTGCGCGAAGGCAGGATAGGCTGCGCCGCCGACATTGCATTACATTTTCCCGCGAGAGTGCGCGTGTCGGCCAGTTCGAGCGTTGACCTTGGCCCGCTGAAGGCGGGCCTGCACGAAGCCGCGCATCGCGCGGGCGTATCTCCATCGGTGCTTGCACGCAAGGCGATCGCAGCCTCGCTGAGCCCGAACTACTTGCGAGGGCGGAGTGGGAGTTTCGCAGCCAGGGCCAAGGGCTCTGGCCGAGCGAAGAAATCCCGGTAGCAGGTTCTCGAAGTGCGTGTGAGGTTGCGCGCGGAGGATGCGAGGAAGGCATCCGGATGCGCGACGCGAAGGGCTGAGTCGTTCCGAATATCTGGCTGTGCTGGTGGGCGAGGCAATGCGGGGAGTAGCAACGCACGCCGGCACTCGCGAATCCGAGGTGGACCGCGGCCGCCTGGGCTGGCGAGGGACCTGGCTGGCATGCGCGAGGCGCTGGGGCATGCGCGAGGCGCTGTGTCGTCGACATCCCAGATCGCGGCGCTCGGGCGCAATGTGAATCAGATCGCCCGCTCCCTGAACGGAAACCCCAGCGTGATCAGTAGACAGAATCTGGAAGCATTGGCGGCCGTTGCCGGCACGGTGGATCGGCACGTCGACCTGGCTGGGGCTGTTTTTGTTAGCGCTGCGGCCGGCGGTCGCGGCTCGGCGCGCGAAAACGGGCGCGGGCGACGATGCGCGAGGCTGACGCGGAGCTGCAAACGTGGGGGGCGGATGCTATTTGCGCATGCCAAGCCCGGCCCGCGACACCCTAGCCAGGGAGCGCGCATTCCAACGCTGGATGTGGGATCCGCTTCGCCGACGCCTGCCCTACTGCTGCGTCCATCATCCGTTGCGGATTTTTCGCACCGAACGGTCCGAAAGGGTCCCTTGTCCGCCGCAGAGCCACAGCAGATCATGGTCCGCATGGGAGCGTCCATGAATTCCACGACCTCGCCACTCGAAGGCAGACGGCGCACCTTGCAACACCGTTGATATGCCTGGTGTCGAATCCTCGCTACCAAAGATCGTGACCAGAGGTGAAGGGATGGCCGGTGCCGTGCTCCTGAGCCCTGCTGAACTTGCCGCCCTGACCGAGCGGACACGCCGCAGCGCGCAGCGCCGAGTGCTCGATGCGCTCGGCATCTCGTACCGGCTGCGGCCGGACGGTAGTATCGTCGTCTTACGGGAATCACTGAATGCGTCAGCGCAAAGCCGACCGACATCTCCCGCCCTGCGTGTACCACAAGCACGGCGCGTACTGGCTCGTCCGGTCCGGCAAGTGGCATCGGCTCGGGACTGACCTCGCCACCTCCCTGGCCGAGTACGGCCGGCGCATCGCCACGCCGACGGGTGGCATGGCGGACCTGATCGAGGAAGCATTCCCGCACATTACAAAGACGGTTGCGGAGTCGACCGCGCACCAGTACCGGGTCTGCGCGAACAAACTGAAGGAAATCCTGGCGGAGTTCGAGCCCAGCCAGGTGCGGCCGAAGGACGTCGCAGGGCTCAAGCGCATGTACGTAGACCACCCCAACATGGGGAACCGGATGCTCTCCGTCCTGCGCTCCGTGTTCGCCTACGCGCTCGAGGCCGAGCTGGTCGAGATGAATCCGTGCATCGGCGTGAAGCGGCACTCAGAGGCTTGGCGGGACCGGCTGGTCACGCCGGCAGAGTTCGAGGCGATCCGGGAGAAGGCGGTCCCGCAGATGCAGGTCATCATGGACCTGTTGCGGCTGACCGGGCAGCGGGTGTCGGACGTGCTGAAGTTGCGGGTGTCTGACCTGGGCGACGAAGGCATCTTCTTCCGCCAGGGCAAGACGGGCGCTCGGCTGATCGTCCGCTGGACGCTCGATCTGCGCGCCGCCGTCGAGCGCGCGAAGACATTGCGTGGCAACGTGAGAGCCCTGACGCTGTTCCACAGCCGCACGGGCGGTATGCCGGCCTACGAGACCATCCGGGACAAATGGGAGCGCGCATGCGAGCTTTCCGGCGTCCAGGATGCCCGCATCCACGACCTGCGCGCGATGGCGCTCACGGGCCGCCAAGGCGCAGATGCTCGACCCGCAGGCGCTCGCCGGCCACACGTCCCCGGCCATGACGAGGCGGTATCTGAGGTCGAAGGAAGTGCCGGTCGTGGACAGCCCAATTAGACAGCCTTTGGATGTTGGACAAAAAGGCAAGTGAAATCAACGGCGTAGCCCACACGCCGATGATGCAGCAGTACCTGCGCATCAAGGCTCAGCACCAGGATCACCTGCTGTTCTACCGGATGGGTGATTTCTACGAGCTGTTCTACGGGGATGCCGCTCGGGCGGCACGCTTGCTGGACCTGACCTTGACCTCGCGCGGAGCTTCGGCGGGAACCCCGATCCCGATGGCCGGAGTACCGGCGGTGAGCGTCGAGCAGTACCTCGCGCGCCTGGTCAAGCTGGGCGAGTCCGTCGCGATCTGCGAGCAGATCGGCGACCCGGCCACTTCGCAGGGTCCGGTCGAACGCCAGGTGGTGCGCATCGTCACGCCGGGCACCCTGACCGACAGCGCGCTGCTCAGCCCGAAGGCCGACTCTTCGCTGGCCGCGATCTCACTGCTGCCAGGACGGCGCGGGCAGCCGACGCGGGTCGGGATCGCCTGGCTGGTCGTCGCCAATGGCGATCTGCGCGCCACCGAGACGAGCGTGGACGCGCTGCCGGCGGAACTGGCCCGGATCGAACCGGCCGAGCTGCTGGTGGCCGAATCGGCGCGCGATGCGGTATCGGGCGTCGCGTGCGTAAGGAGCCTGAACGAATGGCATTTCGACGCTCCGCTGGGCGAGCAGCGCCTGCGCGAGCTGCTCGGCGTTTCGCATCTGGATGCCTATGGCATCGCCGGACATGAGGCCGCCCTGGCCGCGTGCGCAGCCCTGCTCGGTTACGCCGAACAGACTCAGAAGCAGCGTCTGGCGCACGTCACCACGCTGCGCTTCGAATCCGAGTCCGAGGCGATCGGACTGGACGCGGCCACCCGCCGCAATCTGGAACTGACCGAGCCTTTGCACGAGCGGGAAGGGCCGTGCCTGTTTTCCGTGCTCGACCACTGTCGCACCGGCATGGGAAGCCGGCGACTGCGGCTGTGGTTGAACCAACCCGTGCGCGATGCCCGCACTGCCGAGTCGCGTCACGAGCTCGTGCAGGCCCTGCTCGAGTCGGCCCACTCCCCTGCCCTGCGCGAGGCGCTGGCGCAGCTGCCGGACCTGGACCGGATCGCAGGTCGGGTCGCGCTGAAGTCGGCGCGCCCGCGGGAATTGGCGGCGCTGCGCGACGCATTGCCCTGGATTGTCCGCATCCAGGTCGACGTAGGCCGGTTGAGCGCAGCGTTCGCCTCGCACTGCGCCGCGGCAATGGCCTTGCCGCCGGCCCTGGGCGAAGAGCTCACGCGCGGGCTGCTGGCCGAGCCGGCGGTCTCGCCACGCGACGGCGACGTAATGCAGACCGGCTACGACCCGGAACTCGATGAGCTGCGGCAGCTGCGCGACCACGCCGGTCAGTTCCTGGTCGAACTGGAGGCGCGCGAACGCGCCCGCACCGGGATCGCGAACCTGCGGGTCGAATACAACCGCGTGCACGGCTTCTACATCGAAGTCACGCACGGCCAGACCGACAAGGTTCCGGACGATTATCGGCGGCGTCAGACCCTGAAGAACGCCGAGCGGTACATCACTCCCGAGCTGAAGAGCTTCGAGGACCGCGCACTGTCCGCCCAGGAGCGCGCCCGCGCACGCGAGCGTCAGCTGTACGACGGATTGCTTGCCAGGATTCTCGACCAGGTACCCGCGCTGCTGCGCGCCGCCGATGCGCTCGCCTCGCTGGACGCGCTGATGGCGTTCGCCGAGCACGCCGCATCGGCCGGCTGGACGCGCCCGCAGCTGGTGCCCGACGCCGGGCTGCAGATCGAGAGCGCGCGCCACCCGGTGGTCGAGCGCAGCCTGCAGGTCTACGTTCCGAACGACTGCCGGCTCGATGCCAACCGCCGCATGCTGATCGTCACGGGACCCAACATGGGCGGCAAGTCGACCTACATGCGTTCGGTTGCGCTGGTCGTGCTGCTCGCCTACTGCGGAAGCTTCGTGCCGGCTTCCAGCGCACGCATCGGGCCGATCGACCGCATCCTGACGCGCATTGGCGCCAGCGACGACCTGGCGCGGGGCGCGTCCACCTTCATGGTCGAGATGACCGAGGCGGCCGCCATCCTGCACGCTGCCGGCGAACAGAGCCTGGTCCTGATGGACGAGATCGGACGCGGCACGTCGACCTTCGACGGCCTGGCGCTGGCAGCAGCGATCGCCCATGAGCTGGCCGTGCGCAACCGTTGCCTGACGCTGTTCGCGACCCACTATTTCGAGCTGACGCAGCTCGCACAGCAACTGCCGCAAGTGGCCAACGTCCACGTGGCAGCTGCCGAAGCCAACGGCAGGGTCGTGTTCCTGCACCAGGTGCGCGAAGGGCCGGCCAGCCAGAGCTATGGCCTGGCGGTAGCGGCGCTGGCCGGCGTGCCCGGCATCGTACTGCGGCGCGCCCGCAACCTGCTGGTGCAGCTCGAACAAAGGGCGGTCGCCGCCGGCGATCAACTCGACCTGTTCCAGGCGTCGCACGCGCAGGCTCCGGCTGCGGCCACGCCGGATCGAGTGCACGAGCGATTGATCGGCTTGGACGCCGACCAGCTGACGCCGCGCGCGGCGCTGGACCTGGTGTTCGAGCTGATCGAGCTGGCGCGCTCGCAACCCGACGCCGGATGAGCCGGATCGAACATGCGACGGCGCAGCTGCCGCAACGGCTGCAGCCGATTCGCGCGCTCACGCGGTTGGGAAATCTTCCGGTGCCGCAGTTCCTGGCGCGGTACTGGCAGCGCCGCCCGCTGCTGATCCGCCAGGCGCTGCCCGGATTCGAGTCGCCGTTTGGGCCGGACACGCTGTTCGAGTTGTGCGCCCGCGACGAGGTCGAGTCGCGCTTGATCGAGCGTGCGGACCGGCGCTGGCGCTTGCGCCACGGACCGTTCGGCCGCCGCAGCATCCCGCCGCTGAAGCGACCAGGCTGGACCTTGCTGCTGCAAGGGGCCGACCACCACCTGGCGACGGCGGCCGGTCTGCTGGCGCGCTTCCGCTTCGTTCCGGATGCGCGGCTGGACGACCTGATGGTCAGCTACGCCAGCGATCGCGGCGGGGTCGGTCCGCACATCGATTCGTACGACGTGTTCCTGCTGCAGGCTGTGGGCAAGAGGCGCTGGCGCATCCAATGCAAGCCGGACCCGACCGTCGTGCCGGATCTTCCGATCCGCCGGCTGGCGCACTTCCGGGCCGAGCAGGAGTGGTTGCTCGAGCCGGGCGATCTGCTGTACCTGCCGCCCGGCATCGCTCACGACGGCGTCGCCGTAGGCGCGTGCATGACCTTTTCGATCGGCTTCAGGACCCCCTCGTGGCCCGACCTGGCCGGCATCTGGGCGGACCTGCAGGCCGAGTGCAACCCGCACCGACCGGCGCCCTTTCGTGACGCCATCTCGACCGCAGCGGCGCACCCGGCCCGGCTGCCGACCCGCATGGTGGAACAGGCCCATCGTCAGTTGCTGAACCGGCAGCCACACCGGCATGAGGTGGCGCTGGCGCTGCTGCGCCATCTGAGCGAGCCCAAACCTCGCGTCTCATTCGAGCCGCCCGTGCGGCCGATCAGCCGTTCGGCCTTCGCCGACGCGATCGCCCGTCACGGCCTGCGCGTGGATCCGCGAACGCGAATGCTCTACTCGAACCGGACCCTCGCCGTCAACGGCGAGCTGGAGTCGTTGCAGGATTCGACGCATCGCGCATGGATGCGGTCGTTGGCGGACCGTCGGGTGCTTTCCGCACAAGATGACGTTCATTCACAATCCGCAGTGCCGGGCAAGACGCTGATCCGGCTCTACGAATGGTATCGGGCGGGCTGGGTGCACCCCCACATTTGAGGGGTACAGCCCTTCGACTGACGTACAATTGCTGCGCTGCGCAAGCTATAATATTGGCCTGGGGAGATGGAGGTCACGTCTGCTCGTTTCGACGCTGGCCGCGCCAAGCAGAGTTTTCGCGGCAGTCGAATCGTCATTTTTCAAAATTTCTTTTCAAAGGGAAATCTCATGAAGAAGCTCTTGACCCTTGCATCGTTGTCGGTCGCGATGTTGGCCGGCTGTGATAAGCCGGCGCCCGCGCCGGCCCCGGCCCCCGCGCCGATGGCTGCGCCCGCCCCCGCTCCCGCTCCGGAGCCCGCCAAGGATGCGTCGCCGATGGCAGCGCCGGCCGATCAATCGAAGGAAATGAAGAAGTAAGCGCTTCGCAAGCGACACGGCCGGCTCCGCGCCGGCCCTATTTCTTTGCGCGGGCCACTCACAGGGCCCCCACCGTTTTCCAGGCCAGGCCAAGGGCCTGGTCCGCCACGTCGCATCGGACCGCCGCCGGCATTTGCAAGCGCTGCAGCGCCTCGCGCGCCAGGTGCGGGCGGTTGTTGGTCTGACTCAAATGCGCGGCGATCACGCAGACGAGGCGACTGCGATCGATGGCCTCGAGCAACTGCATCGATTGCTGGTTGGAAAGATGGCCGACATCGCTCTGGATGCGGGCCTTCAGGAACGGTGGGTACGGCCCCTGGCGCAGCATATCCACATCGTGATTGAACTCCAGCACCAGCGCGTCCAGGCCCGTGAGCGCCTCCGTCACCGATGGGGCCGGATGCCCCAGGTCGGTCAGGATGGCAAGACGGCGCTGGCCGTCCGAGAACATGAACTGCACCGGCTCGCTGGCGTCGTGCGGCACTCCGATCGGCAGCACCTGCAGGGGCCCGATCTGCACCGCGCCGCCGGCGCGGATCGGATGCAAGCGGTGCACCCGGCCGTCGAAGCCGGCGGCCACCGCCGTACCCTCGGTCGCATACACGCTGAGCTGCCGGCGCCTTGCGAACGAGGCGACTCCTCCCGCGTGGTCGCTGTGCTCGTGGGTCACCAGGATCGCGCCGAGCGAGGCGACCTCGACGCCGGCCCGCGCCAGCCGCCGCTGCAGCTCCCGCGGCGAAAATCCGTCGTCGATCAGAACCCTGATCGAATGCTGGCCATCTGACGCTTCGACCACGAAGGCATTGCCGCGGCTTCCCGAACCAAGACAGCAGAAGCGCAGCATCTAACTTCTAGTCTCGGCCCGCTAGTGCATCTGCTCGTTAAGTTGCTGCAGGATCCGGTCGCCCGTCGCGCTGGACTCGGGGTGCCCGTCCTTGTTCTGCACCCGCACCGCCGTGCGCTCTCCCTCCGTCAGCAGTGCGACCCGGAACTGCTGCGCGTCGACCTTCGGATCCGAATCGAAGATCCGCGCGAAAAAGCCCCGCTTCGCTTTTTGCTGCGCCAGGTAGTCCGGATCCAGATAACGCACGTAATACAGACCCTTGGTGCGGTCGCGGTCCTCGACGGTAAAGCTGCCGCGATCCAGGGCCAGCCCGACCCGTCGCCACGCGCGGTCAAACGGCTCCTCCACTTCCAGATGCGACCCGTCGCTCTCTTTCACCACGTGCGAGACGCTCGGCAATACGGTCACGGTGGCCGCATCCTTGCCGGCAGTGGCGCCCGACTTGTCCGAGGCCGCGCTGGCCACCACCGTGGAATCGCCGCTTTCGAAGCGCACAAGGAGCCGTTGCAGCATCTCGGCCTCCAGCTCCGGATCGCGCGCCCGCGGCTGCCAGGTCGTCGTGGTCTTGTTGTTGTTCGAATACACCTCTTCAAGTCCACGGTGCGTGATGAAGATCTCGGAGGTGTTGGTCGGAGTGCGTTCGATGCGCGTCCGATACTGATCCTTCAAGCCGGTCGAGGTCACCGATTCCAACACCAGGTCGAGCGTGCGCTGGATCAACCCCGACGGAACGCTGGGACGTTTTTCCTGCCAGTCCGTCTCGACGATGCCGAGCACCGGTTCGTCGAGCTGCAGCCTCATGCCCACCGAGGGCCAGAACTCCTTGACGACCAGATAGGCCTTTTCCGGCGGCACATCGACCGCGAGCCAGCGTTGCGCGCCATCGCGCATCAATCGAGCATGCGCCCCGGTCACCGAAACGGTCTGGGCCGCCGCGCCGGCGGTCGCCGCCGAGCGCAGCGCGTTGGCCGAAGTGCCCTCCGGAAGCCCGAACCTATCGTCCTTGCCCAGCGGCGCCAGATCGGGCGGAACATCCAGCGGGGCGTCGCGCTTCGCCTCTTTCTTGTAGGGAGCCTCGTCCGAGCCGGACTTCGACCCAAACAAGCTACAACCCGCCAGCGCGACCGACAGCGCGTAAGCGAGCCAGCGCACGTGGCGCGACCCCGTGTTCGCGACGTTTGCGTACCCTTGATTCTGCTGCCCCAAATACGACATGCCGCCCAGACCCTTCCCGATTCAGACCAGCCCGACCTGCTGCAGCGCCGACTGCACCGCCTCGCGCCCCGATGCCGACAGCGGAACCAGCGGCAGTCGGATACCCCCTTCGATCTTTCCCATCCGCTGCAATGCCCACTTGACCGGGATCGGATTCGATTCGACGAACAGCCGCAAGTGCAGCGGCATCAGCCGCGCATTCAACTGCCTCGCCTTCGGCAGATCCCCCTCCAAGGCCGCATCGCACAGCTGCCGCATCAGTTTCGGAGCCACGTTCGCGGTCACGGAAATCACCCCTTGGCCGCCCAGCAGCATCAGCGCCAGCGCCGAGTCGTCATTGCCGCTGTACAGCGCGAACTCGGCCGGCAGGCGCCGCAGCAATTCGCCCGCCCGGGCAAGATCGCCGGTCGCATCCTTCAGGCCGACAATGCCGGGCACCTGCGCCAGGCGCAGCGCCGTCTCGACGCCCAGGTCGGCCACGGTTCGCCCCGGGACGTTGTACAGGATGACGGGCAGATCGACCGTTTCCGCCACTGCCACGAAGTGCCGGTAGAGGCCTTCCTGGGTCGGCTTGTTGTAGTACGGAACCACCTGCAGCGTGGCGTCGGCCCCGATCTTGCGCGCCTGCTCGGTGAGCTCGATCGCCTCGCGAGTCGAATTGGCGCCGGTGCCGGCGATCACCGGAACGCGCCGGCGCGAGACCTCCACCGCGGTGCGCACCAGCTCGACGTGTTCCTGCGGATCGACGGTCGGCGACTCGCCGGTGGTCCCGACCATCACGATCGCATTCGTCCCTTCCGCGATGTGCCACTCGATGAGTCGACGCAACGCGTCGAAATCGAGCGATCCATCCTCGTGCATGGGGGACACGATGGCAACCAGACTACCCGTGATCATGGCGAACCGCGATGTAGGAGGGGCGCCAGTTTACACTCGGCCTAGCCGAGCTCCGGCAGCTTGAGCCGATCGAGCCGCATGGGATCGGTCCGGATCGCGCACAGCCGCTGCACCCGGGCCCGGACCGGCCGGTCGACCACCCCGTCCTCGAAGCCCAGCACGTGCAGCGTCGGCGCGAAGCAGGCCGCCAGCTCGAACGGCTGCAGCAGAAAGTCCGGGTTGCTCGGCCGGCCGAACTGCGCCTGGCCCGCCGCGAAAGTCTCGTAGACCAGCAGACCGCCCTCGCGCAGGGCCTGCGCCAGCAGTGGCAGCCGCGGCCGGTGCAGGTAGCAGGTCACCACGATCGCGTCGTACCTTTCGGCCTCGAAATCCCAGGGACCGTGCTCCAGGTCCAGCACCTGGAACCGCACGCCCTCGACACCGGCCAGTTGCTCCCCGAACCCCGGATCCAGATCGACCGCGTCGACGCGGCAGCCGCGCGCAGCCAGGGCCCGCGCATGCCGCCCCGATCCGCATGCCAGGTCGAGCACCTCGGCACCCGACGCCAGCCGTGCGCACCAGCGCAGCACCCAGGCCGAGGGCAAGGCCAGCGCCGCATGGTCCCGCGCCGGCGCCGGTTGCAAGCACAGGTCAGGAGTAGGCAAGACCCATTGCCTCGCGAACGTCCCGCATCGTCTCCTGGGCCACGGCGCGCGCGCGATCACAGCCGTCGGCGACGATCGAGCGCAGCAGCGAAGGATCGTCCAGGTAAGGCTGGGCCCGCTGGCGCCAGGGCTCCTGTTCGGCCAGCATCGCGTCGATCACCGGCTGCTTGCAATCGAGGCAGCCAATGCCGGCGCTGCGACAGCCCTTCTGCACCCACTCCTGCGTTTCCTGGCTCGAATAGACCTGGTGCAGCTGCCACACCGGGCACCGCTGCGGTTCGCCCGGATCGGTTCGACGCACCCGTGCCGGATCCGTCACCATCTTGCGGATCTTCTCGGTCAAAGCCTTTGGGTCTTCGCGCATCGAGATGTCGTTGCCGTAGCTCTTGGACATCTTCTGCCCGTCCACTCCCGGCAGCCGCGGCGAACTGGTCAGCACCGCGTCGGGTTCGACCAGGATCACCCGGCGCGTGCCTTCCAGGTAACCGAACATGCGCTCACGATCACCCAGAGAGATGTTTTGCGCCTCGGCCAGCAGGGCCCGACCCTGCTCCAGCGCCTGCTCGTCGCCTTGCTCCTGATAGCGACCCCGCAATTCCAGGTAGCGCTTGCTGCGGCGGGCTCCGAGCTTCTTGACGGCGGCCCTGCGCCTTTTCCTCGAAGCCCGGCTCGCGCCCGAACAGGTGGTTGAAACGGCGCGCGATCTCGCGCGTCATCTCGATGTGCGGGACCTGGTCCTCGCCGACCGGGACCAGATTCGAGCGATAGATCAGGATGTCGGCCGCCTGCATCAGCGGGTAGCCGAGAAACCCGTAGGTGGAAAGATCCCGATCGCGCAGCCGCTCCATCTGGTCCTTGTAGGTCGGCACCCGCTCCAGCCAGCCCAGCGGGGTGGACATCGCCAGCAGCAGGAACAGCTCGGCGTGCTCGGGCACGCGCGACTGCATGAAGACGGTCGCCTTGGATGGATCGATTCCGGCTGCAAACCAGTCCACCAGCATGTCCCACACGCTGGCAGCCAGCACGTCCGTGGACTCGTAGTGGGTGGTCAGCGCGTGCCAGTCCGCGACGAAAAAGAAGCAGGGATGCTCGTCCTGCAGGCGGATCCAGTTCTTCAGCGCCCCATGGTAGTGGCCGATGTGCATCGCGCCAGTCGGGCGCATGCCCGAAAGCACCCGGTCAGCGTACATCGAATCGTGCAGCGGATTGCGGCGCGGTCGCGATGACGCGGCCCGCCGCAATGCGATCAGGATGAAGGTCGGTGGCCAACGCTCGGAATGAAGCTTACCTTTGCTCGGACGCAGTCTATCAGCCGGCCTGCCCGCGCCGCGAGGCCAAGTCTCAAGCCAGGCCGAGGGCAGCCGGGTCGCCGCACCCCCGACGCACCACGACCGGGGCCGTTCCGGTCAGGTCGATCACCGTGGTGGGCTGTATCCCGCAGCTGCCCGAATCGACCACCAGTTCCAGCTCGTGCTGCAGCCGGCGGCGAATTTCACCGGCCTCGGTCATCGGCACCAGGTCACCGGGCAGTTGCAGGGTGGTGGCGATCAGCGGTTCGGGCAACTGCGCCAGCAATCCGAGCGCCACCGCGTGATGCGGCACACGGATCCCGATCGTCTTGCGAGACGGGTGAGAAAGGCGCCGCGGCAGCTCGCGCGTGGCCTGAAGGATGAACGTGAACGGACCGGGAGTCGACTGGCGCAGCAACCGGTAGGTCGCATTGTCGACCTGCGCGTACGTGGAGATCTCCGACAGGTCGCGGCACATCAGTGTCATCAGGTGCCGCTCATCGAGCCTGCGCAATTGCCGGATCCGGTCGACCGCCGCTTTGTCGTCCAGATGGCACACGAGCGCAAAACTGGAATCGGTCGGAATGGCCCCGATTCCGCCGTCGTCCAGGATGCGCGCAGCCTGCTTCAACAGCCGCAGCTGCGGGTTGTCCGGATGGATGGTGAAGAGCTGCGCCACCGTGAGGCCAAGCATTCAATCGTTATCTGCGGGCGCCGACGGAAGATACAATTCGCAGGTCGGGTGGCGAACCGCGCCCGGCAATGCGGGGGACATTATCGATGCCAATTTACCAGCTTGGCGACTGGATCCCACAGATTCATCCGAGCGCGTTCGTCCATGAAACCGCCGTCGTGATCGGACGGGTCACGATCGGGCCCAACGTCAGCGTATGGCCGTTTGCGACCCTGCGCGGCGACAACGAGCCGATTGCGCTGGGCCAGGACAGCAATTGCCAGGAAAGCTGCACCTTGCACACGGATCCGGGCTTCCCCTTGATCGTCGGCGAACGGGTTACCGTGGGTCATCACGCGATGCTGCACGGCTGCACCATCGGCGACGACAGCCTGATCGGCATCCAGGCGGTGATACTGAATGGCGTCGTGATCGGATGCGGCTGCCTGGTCGGGGCCGCCAGCTTGATCACGGAGTCAAAGCAGATCGCCGACGGCAGC